>SVLT01000037.1 GCA_015067845.1 Oscillospiraceae bacterium | reverse complement strand
AACAACTATGCTTTTGTGAATTTACCTTTTCAAACAATTCCTTATCGATTATAGCAGAGTGGTGATTTTGGTACAAGTACCGTGCTTTCTCTCCCGTGTTTTTGATCTGAACACCATCCAGCAGATTACTAATATAAGTTTTCTGTAATAACACATCACCGGTATATTTTTCGTTGTGGAGCAGTTTGTTGAGCGTTTCCCTACTCCAGCGATCCTTTCCAGTAGGAGATTTGATCCTGTTTTCGTATAACCACTCGGAGATTTTTGATAGACTTTGTCCAGCGGCTCGGCGTGTAAAGATTTCTCTCACAATCACAGCTTGAGCTTCATTAATTACAAGTTGGCCATCTCCATCAAGTTCGTATCCATAACAGGCAAAGTGAGCATATCCGGAGTTTCCGCTCTTGAAGCCATAGCGAACACCAGCCCGAATATTCCTGCTCATACTCTCGCTTTCGGCTTGAGCAAACATAGCGTAAGCGGTAAGCATCATTTCGCTGTCTTCACTTAGCAAGTGGATATGTTCTTTTTCAAACCAGACGTCAACACCCAAGGCTTTGAGTTCGCGTGCTGTTATCAAAGTATTCAGTGTGTTGCGTCCGAAGCGGCTAATAGATTTCGTCAGTATCAGGTCGATTTTCCCCTGTCTGCATTTCTTCATCATGGCTTGAAGTGCCGTGCGCTCTTCGTCTTTCAGACCACTGCCACGATCTGAAAAGATGCCGGCAAAATCCCAGCCCTCACAGGCGGTGATTTGCTCTTGATAATATTGAATTTGGGAATCCAGGCTGCTTCGCTGCTCTTCCTTGTCCGAACTGACCCGACAATAAGCGGCTACGCGCAATTTTCTGTGGGACATGCCTGCCTTGCAAGAGCGTTTTCTTGATGGTGCCATCACTTTTTTGCGCGTCGAGCGATTTCAGCTTGAGCTGCTTCAAACAGCTCGGTGGAAATGATGGGCTCGTGATGATCTGTGTATAGGAATTGTTCTGCTTGTCCATCGTTGGCAACTTGCTTTGAGTCAACCGTTACAGTTTTTCGAAGCTGAACTTGTCCGATATATTTTTCGTTGGACAGTAAATCCTTGATTGCCTGTGAACTCCACTTGCTGCCGCCAGTAGCGGTAAGCACACCTCGCTCGGTAAGCGCAGATGCAATTTTGCCGTAGCTGATTCCGGAAAGAAGCGCATCAAAAATCCAACGGACGATTTCAGCTTTTTCGAGATCAATTACCAGATGGCCCTCGGCATCCGTTACATAGCCGAAGCATTTTCGATTGGCGACTTTGGACATACCTTGCTGATAGGATTTTTCCAAGCCTTCGGAGATGCTGTCGCTGCGCTGTTTGGAACGTAATGCTTTATATTCGTCAAAGGAAATGTTCATTGGTATACCTCGTTTCCGCTGTTAAATTTTGATTGGAGGTGTTGGAATACTAAATTATACCGCAAAACAAAAAGGCTGACAAGCTTCTCTCGAAACTTGTCAACCTATCTTGGTGGGAGCGGGTGGATTCGAACCACCGTAGACATAGTCAACAGATTTACAGTCTGCCCCCTTTGGCCACTCGGGAACACTCCCATATTCCCATGCGTTCTATCCACCATGAATGGAGCTGGTGGACGGATTCGAACCCCCGACCTGCTGATTACAAATCAGCTGCTCTACCGGCTGAGCTACACCAGCACATCAGGTTTATCTCTCGAACGCAAGATGTATAATACCACATCTGTTTGAAAAAATCAAGCCCTTTTTTCAATTTTTTTCGATTTCCGGAGAAATTTTTTCATCTACACCGTGCAGCAGTGACAGCAGCGACGGAGCCAACCTGGGCCAATTCTGCTGAACGTGCTCCAGCGACATATCGGGAGATACGCTTTCCCGCTTTTCAGCCAGAACGCGCAGCTGGACTTCGCACTTTTTCATTTCGGCATCACACAGCTCAGAGAACACGCTCTGAGGCGCCGCAAAAGCCTTTTTGCTGCTTGCCTCATCCATAGCGTACAGCAGACGATAAACCTTATACAGCGCCAGACTCATATATTCGCTGACAGCCCGTGCCAGGCCACGTTCCTTGCCTACCTGCTCATAGAGCAGCGAAGTGGAATTGACCAGCAGCTTTTTACTCAGCATGGAGGCCGCCGAACCGCGGAGGACATTATCCTTTTCCTCACTGCTGTCGGTCAGATCCTCTGCCAGAATAGCGCCGCCGTCCCGGGCCATGGTACGGCCCAACAGGAAGTCCGCCGACACACCGTAATAATCGGCAGCCCGCACCACAAAGCTCAGACCGGGTTCCCGCACACCGTTTTCATAGTGGGACAAAAGTGCCTGGGACACGCCCAGTTCTCCCGCTACCTTGCGCTGGCTGATTTTTTTCTCTTGTCTCAGCAGACACAACGTCCGCGGAAAATCGCTAACCATAATATACCTCTTATCCCTCAAATCATAACTGTATGAACAGTATACGCTCCCCGTTCCCGAAAGTAAAGTCTTTTCGTCGAAAACGGAATGTAATAATTTTACCGAAATTTTTGGTCAAATTTTCAAGAAATTTGGCTTGACAAAACTATCTGTTTTAACCAAACCACAAAAATCATTTTTCTCATATTTTTGCATTTGCAGCAAGCAAAATTGACTTGCGAATGACTTGCCGTCGGGGTATAATGATAAAAAACTGGTTTGGAGGAAGTCATCATGTCTATTGAGAAGGTCCGTGCCTTTCTTTCGCCCTTTGGCAAAGCTGACAAAATCCAGGAGTTCCAGGTTTCCAGCGCCACCGTCGAACTGGCGGCCCTGGCGGTGGGTGTGGAAGGTGCCCGCATCTGCAAAACCCTGGCCTTTCAGCACAAGGACGGCAGCTGCATCCTGATCTGCGCCGCCGGTGACGGCAAGGTGAGCAACAAAGGCTTTAAGGAGTTTTTCGGCTTCAAGGCCAAAATGATGGCCCACGACCAGACAGCCGAAATGACTGGTCACGCGGTGGGCGGCGTGTGTCCCTTTGCCCTTCCGGACAGCGTGCAGGTTTATTGCGATGAGAGTCTGCTCCGGTTCGAAACCGTGTTCCCGGCGGCAGGCACCAGCAATTCCGCTGTGGAAATGACGCCCCAGGAGCTGTATGACATTTCCGGCGCAAAGGCCTGGGTCAAAGTGTGTGACCTGCCGGCAAAGGAATAACCGTAAACAGGTCGGCCCCCTCTGACGAGGGGGCTGTTTTTTGCCGTAGGCAAAAGACTGGGGGAGAGAAAACGGAACAGAAGAACGGCCCCCTCTGACGAGGGGGCTGTCGAGCGGTTTCCGCGAGACTGGGGGAGAGAGAAAGCGTGGTTCTCTCCCTCCGGCATTTACTTCGCAAATGCCACCTCCCTCATCAGAGGGAGGCGATTAAGAAAGCCCCCGAGGTTTCCCTCGGGGGCAAATCTTATGAAGTTAAATCGTGAGATTTAAGATCAATTACTCAGCAGCACGAGCGGCGCGGACAGCGTCGATAGCGACCTGACGCAGATCCTCGGCGGACTCGGCATCCTCGATAGCGGCAACACCGATCTCGATCTCTTCCTCAGACCAATCCCAGTTGTCAGCCTCGATCTCAGCCAGCAGAGCCTCGATGGCGTCTTCCTTAGCCTCTTCCAGATCGTTGTCCTGAGCTTCCTTCTCAACAGCGTAGGTGATGACATACAGCATCTTCACGTTGTCGTGATCGCCGACGAAGTAGTAGTCGGAGTAGTAGTTGTAAGTGTCATCATCATCCTCGTAGATGCTGTAAGCCAGATCGGACTCAGCTTCCTCATCGATCAGAGTAGCGAAATCAACGAAAGCGATCTCGGTCTCGATGTCGAAGTACAGCTCGTCGTTGATGCCGTTCTGGTTCTGGTTACGATCCAGGACGACCTTCTTCAGAGCGATGGTGTAGCTGGAGGACATGGTCAGCTTCTCACGGGCAGCGCCAGTAAGATCGGCCACGACCATCTCGTCGCCGTTGTCAGCAACGTACAGGTTGGTCAGCTCATACTTGTTCTGATCCTGGATACCGAAGTAGGTCTCATCGTATTCAACATCGATACGGTTGTAGATCTTCTTGGAGGTATCCTCATCCTGCTTGGTGTCGTCGATCAGAGTCAGGTTGTAGACCTTCTCGCCCTGATCCAGCTTGTAGGTGTAGGAGTACAGGCGGTTAGCATCAACACCGTTGGTCTCGCTGATAGCAGCGCCGTTGACATTGGCAACACGGATGTCACCCTCGGCCTCGCCGTCCTCAAAGACGACATCCATCAGGAACCACTCATCCTCGTCGATGTCATAAGCATCGCCGGTGGTGGTGTACAGGTAACCCTTATCCTCGCTGACAACCAGCTCGGGCAGGTAAACGTGACCAGCCAGATACAGGTTGTAGGAGCGCTTCTCGGTGAACAGACCCTGCAGGAAGGCAGCGCTGTCATAACCCTCGGCCAGCTCGTCGATGGTCATAACGTCGAAGCACAGATCGTTATCCTCGTCCAGATAGGAGACGAAGAAGGAGTTCTCGCTCTCGATGTAGTCATCACCGAACTCGTTGTCTTCGGTGTCCAGCTTAGCGGTGGACTCGGTGTAACCATCCAGCAGGCTGGAGGAGTAGTCCAGGATAGCCTGGCTGTGGTCATTGCCCTGAGCATCCATCAGATCCAGCAGGTAGACCTTACCGTCCTTCTCGCGCAGAGCGAACAGACGCTCGTTCTTGTCCAGCATAGCGGCGATGTCCTTGAACTCGACACCGTAATCGGCATCAGCAGCCTTGGCATCGTGATAACGGACTTCCTCATGCAGCTCGCCATCGATGGTCATGTACTCGATGTAGTTACGAGTGTAGGAATCGTTGGTGTAAACGTCAGAGTAAACCTCGGTGACCATAACCAGCTGAGCGTTGATGTCAGCCAGATCGGTGTAGTTGCTGTCGCAGACCTCGGCGTAGATGACCAGAGTGCCATCATAGACGATGTCCATTTCTTCCTTCAGGTTAGCGGAGACCAGTTCCTCGGCAGCCTCTTCAAAGGCATTGACGCCGATGACATACTCCTCGCCGCCCAGAGTGTGGACGCCCTTGGTGGTGCGCTTGTCGTAGGTAACAGCCTCGGCAACGGGCAGGACCTCAACGTCGTAAGCGCCGTTATCGGGATTGTAGTTGACCTTGATGAAGTTGCCCTTCACGATCTCGTCATCGGTGTTGACGACATCATCCAGGTACCACTTGTCGCCGGTGAAGCCGGCGGGCTTGTAAGTGACTTCGTCATCGATGTTAGTCCAAGCGGTGAAGTACTTGCCATAGTTGGCGTGCTCGCCAACCTTGTTGACGTAAGCGTAGGTGTAGGGAACGATGATCATGTAGTCGATCTCGCCGTCGGCGTTCTTGTCAACAGCGCGATACAGATCAGCGGACTTGGTGCCAGCAGCCGCCTTCAGCTCAGCAGCATTGATGGTGCCGGGCTTGCCGGTGGTCTTGCCGTTATATTCAACGGTCAGAGCGGGGATGGTGTAAGCCTCGAACTTAGCTTCCATGCTGTCAACGGTGAAGACATACTTGTTCTTAGCATCGTTGGAAGAGGTAGCATAGGTGGTCTCGACTTCGATGTCCATGATGATGGCATCAGCAACGTCAGAAGTGACGGGACGGATGGAGTAGACAGTGTCGTTGTCATCGTAATCGTAGATGACGCGGAACTTCTGGCCCAGATCCATGTAGCCCAGCTCGTCAGACTCGATAACGGTGCCGTCGGAGAACAGCAGGCAATCATCGGGAGCGTAGGTGCTCTTGGTCTTGTCCTTGTACACGACCTGATCGATGTAAGCAGAATCGGTAGCGTACAGGTAAGCAGAGACGATCTCCAGATCGAAGTACTTACGGCCCATGGTCTCGTAAGCAGTCTCAGCCTCGCCGGAGATCAGCAGACCAGAGAAAGTGGGACGCATGGTGTCGAAGGTGAAGCAGGCCAGGGCGTTCTCGACCATGACGGCAACCCACTGACGGGGAGCGTAGCCGGTGGTGGAGAAGTTGTAGCCGTCCAGCAGGCCCAGGATGCGGGCGTCGCTCAGGACGTTGAAAGCCCAGTTGGCGCCGGTGTAGCCGCGAGCCTCGGAAGAGTAACCGATGGCGGTCAGCAGCATCTTGGCAGCCTCAGCAGTGGTAACGGGATCGTTGGGACCAAAGGTGCCGTTGCCGCGGCCGTTGACCAGCTTGTGCATGTAAGCGTAGGTGACATAGCCCTCATACCAAGCGCCGGCGGGGACGTCGGTGAAGACGTTGGCGCCCTTGTAGTTGACAGCCTTGTCGTCGTTGCCGTAGTTCAGGATGACATAGATCATCTTGACGACTTCAGCACGGGTAATGGTGGCAGTGGGGTTGAAGTTGCCGTTGGCATCACCAGTCATGATGTCCAGGGCATACATCAGCTCGATGGCATCCTCGCAGTCCTCGTCGATGTTGGCGGCATCCTTGTAGGTGTCCTTGGAATAGCCAGCAAAGGCGGAGACGGAGAGAACCATAGCCAGAGCCAGGGTGAGTGCGAGCAGTTTCTTGAAAGTGCTCATGGTGGATTCCTCCTATAAATAATATTTGTAAACGTCAGGATCCACACGCCTTTGTCTTCGCCGGCACACATACCGTGGCTAGCCGACCCGTATCTGTTCCGGATCAAACGCCGGTGTGCTTTTCCCTTGGTCTACCGAATGTTAGCAGGCAGGGAGAGTATCCTCCCCGACCTTTATGGCACCATTTTAACGGATGATTTGTTTGCCGTCAATCGTTTTGGCCGGAATGTAACACAACTGTAATATTGGCCCGTTTTTCTGTAAAAGACCGCCGTTTTCTTTGCAGAAATGGCGGTCTTTTTCTTATTTCTTCTTTTTCTTGCGCTGCTGGGCTTCCATCCGGGTGTTTGCCCGCTTGGCCATTTTGTGGGTGTATTCCTCATACCGGGGAATGCCCTCGTTGCGCATGATCTCCAGCACCTTGGGTTCCATCTCTTCGGTGAGGATCATGTGGGTCTCACGGCTCAGACGGGACAGGCGGAACACCTTCTGGCTGCCCCGACTGTCGATTTCATAATAAGCCGCCTGGGAAAAAGGAATGTACCGGCCGGAGCCAAACATACCGTTGGCGCTCAGGCCGCAGCCGCCGGCAAAGATGGCCAAACAGGCCACAAACACCAGGACGAATACCGGCCAGGTGCGGGCCAGATTGTCAGTGCGGATGATGGCCAGCACCATCACCACCGCCATCACCACCGCCACAGCGCCCCGGCTGGGGGGCTTTCCGGGGAGAATGATCTCCCGCTTGGCGCGGATCAGCAGACTGATCTGATATCCCAGCACAAGGATGGCAACTACCAGCAAAATAATGTCAAAGGTGGTCATTGTTCCTCCTCCTGCAGCTCATCCAGGCTGAGAGAAAACGCCGGGGCAAACTGCTCCATATAATAATCTGCCTCGGGCATGGCCATTTTGGCGATGGCCTCCCGGGTCTGAACGGCTGCCCGGCGGAACTCGTCGTTGCCGCCCCGCAGTTCTTCCACACATTTAATATAGGCGCTGATCTTGTCGGCGGCCTTCACATAGCGATACAGTTCCGGATCGTCGGTTTCAAAATCGAACAGCACCTTGTAGCTGGGCCGCAGATCCCCGGGCAGCATCTGAAGTAAGCTGTCGGCGGCGGCCTGCTCAATGGACTTATAGGCCGTCTGAATGGCCGGGTTGTTGTATTTCACCGGGGTGGGCAGATCGCCGGTGATGATCTCGCTGGCGTCGTGGAACAGGGCCACGGCGGCGATCTGACCGGGATCAATATCCTTGCCGAACTTTTCCTTGCCGATGACCGCCAGCGCGTGGGCCGTCACGGCGGTGTCATAGCTGTGTTCGGTGAGATTTTCGGTGATATTGTTGCGCATGAGTCCCCAGCGGGTGATGTTCCGCATACGGGTCATCATGGCAAAAAAGCCGTTTTTACGCATAAAACTTCCTCTTTTTCACATTCTGTGACCATTGTAACAGGCTGCCGCCAAAGATGCAAGGGCATCAGAAAATGTTACAATTACAGGGCCCGGAAATATTCGGGGCGCAGGTCGGTGCGGCCGCTCATAGCGCTGTGGATGCGCTGCAACAGGGCCTGCTTGTCCTCGTTAAGGGTACCCCTGAGGGTCAGGTAGTTGGAGGCGTGGTTCATGCGGAACACCGCCCCCTCGCAGTCCAGCTGTGCCACCAGCAGGGCGGTCTCCTCCAGCACCTGACGGCTGTCCAGCAGGGTAAACTGCCCCTTGTCCACCCAATCATACAGCGGGGTTCCCGGCTCTACCATGAGGGTCAGCAGCCCGATATAGGCCGGCTTCATGGCCGACAGGGCGGCTGCCGTATCCATGGCGTGTTCCCGCCACAGTTCCACCCCGCCCAGACCGGAAATGGCTGTCACCGAAAGCTCGATGCCAGCTTCGTTGATCTTCTGACCGGCTGCCACAATGTCAGCGGCGGTGTGGCCCTTGCGCATCCGCTTGAGCACCTCATCACAGCCCGACTCCAGACCCATATACACCATGGTCAGATTGCGCTCCCGCAGACGTTTCAGCTCCTCCGGGGTGCGCTTGTGGATGCTGGAGGGCGACGCGTAGCAGGTGACCCGCTCACATTCCGGGAACAGTTCCGCAATGTATTCCAAAATTTTCTCCAGATCGGCGGCGGGACGAATCAACGCGTCGCCATCGGCCAGAAAAATGCGGCGTACCACCGAATAGGCCTGCCGCGCCATGCGGAAATCCTCCAGAATTTCTTCCATAGGCCGCAGTTCGAACCTTTTGGCCTTATACATGCTGCAAAAGGCGCAGGTGTTGTGGCTGCAGCCATAGGTAACCTGAACGATCAGGCTGCGGGCCTCGGAAGGCGGGCGGTAAACGCTGCCTTTATATCTCATAGGATCATCCCTTCTTTGATATTGGTAATAATTTATTATACCACAGCTTCCCCATAAATAAAAGAGGAAGCGGTCAAAACCGCTTCCCTTGACAGTGTGAAAATGCTTGCCGTTTATTGCGGCCGCGCGACCCGATAGCAGACCTCGCCCTCCGGAGTCTCCCCTGCCCGTTTGAACCGCTCCACCGTAGCGGTGACCGTCATGGGGGATTTTTGCAGCACCCGCCCAGACTTTTCGTTTTCCGCCCGATGATAGGCCTCCAGCCATGCAAAATCGGTATGGGCAAAGATGTGGTCAATAACGGCGGCAAGAGCTTCTCCGGCGTATCCCCGGCCCCAGCGGGAACTGCCCACACAATACTCGATCTCGGCAGCCCGGCAGTCCTCATACACCCGGCAAAAGGCGATCTGACCCACGCAGCGGCCGCTCTCCCCCTCGATCATGGCCCAGCGGTAAAAAGCGGGGCTTTCATAGCCCGCGATCCATTTGTTCAACAGTCCTTCCACCGCTTCCATCGTTTCATAGGTTGGCTCACCGTATTCGCTTTGCACATTGGGATCAGCGATCCACAGCTCCAGCAGATCGGCAGCGTCGGACAGCACAAAAGGCCGCAGGCGCAGCCGTTTGGTTTCAATGATTTGTGTACCGCAGTGCTTCATGAGATCACCTCTGATGCCATTATAACGGTTTTCTTCCTGATATACAACAAAAAAGGACGGCTCACGCCGTCCTTTTTCCTGTTTTGGGTTACTTCTTCACCGGGCCGAAGGTGCCTGCCCCGGCGTCCATCTTGAACAGACGGCCCATGGGCAGAGACATACTGGGAGTGCAGTGGCCGCAGACCACACCGGAAATGGTGGGCTTGCCGGCGGGAACGATCAGTTCCTGGAAGATCTCTTCCAGGGACAGGCCGCCCAAAGAGCCCTCCTTCTCGCCGCAGTTGGTAAAGCCACCCAGAATGATACCGGCGGCGTCGTCAAACTTGCCGCCATTGCGCAGGGTGGTCAGCATACCGTCCACCGAATAGGGCAGTTCGCCCACTTCCTCGATGAACAGGATCTTACCTTTGGTGTCGATCTCATAGGGGGTGCCCATGGAAGCGGCCAGCAGGGACAGGTTGCCGCCGCACAGACGGCCCTTGGCCTTACCGGGAACCAGGGTCGTGATGGGGCTGCCTTCGGGGTTGACAAAATCCACCGGCTCACCGAACAGGATGGACTTGACGAAGGGAGCGGTGTACTCGTCCAGGCCGTCGCTCCAGGCGCCCACCATCTGCATATGGTAGGACTCCATGCCGCAGATCTGGTTCAGAGCGTTGAGCATGGCGGTAACGTCACTGTAACCGCCGAACAGCTTGGGATGTTTTTTGATGGTCTTCCAGTCCAGCAGGGGCAGGATACGGTGGAAACCGTAGCCGCCGCGGGTGCAGATGATGCCCTTGATGCTGTCATCGGCAAAGGCGGCGTTGATGTCGGCGGCGCGCATGGCGTCGGTGCCCGACAAAAAGCCGTGCTTGGCGGTGGCGCTGGGATAGAGCACAGGCTCCAGGCCCATTTCACGGACGGCCTTCGTCAGTTCCTCGGCGGTCTTGGACGTGGGGCTGGAACCACCCAGAACGGCCACGCGGTCGCCGGGCTGAAGATGTTTGGGACGGATCATAACAGACTCCTCCAATCAAATGTTGAAAAAAGGGAGCCCCGAGGGGCTCCCTTTTGGGGTAAGTTCTTACTTGTTGGCGATAGCAGCCTTGAACTCTTCGATCATCAGGGGGACAACCTTGAACAGGTCGCCGACGATGCCGTAGTCGGCAACTTCGAAGATGGGGGCAGAATCGTTCTTGTTGACGGCGATGATGCACTCGGAATCGGACATACCGGCCTTGTGCTGGATGGCGCCGGAGATACCCAGGGCGATGTAGATGCGGGGACGGACGGTCTTACCGGTCTGACCAACCTGGTGGTCAGCGGTGATCCAGCCGGCGTCAACGCAGGCACGGGAAGAACCGACAACGCCGCCCAGGACATCGGCCAGCTCGTGGGCCAGCTTGATGCCGCCTTCGACGTCCTTGGAGATACCGCGGCCAACAGAAACGATGACCTCAGCGCCGGTCAGGTCGACCAGCTTGCGGGACTCCTTAACAACTTCCAGAACCTTGGTCTTCAGCTCGCACTCGCACAGCTTGACCTCGGGCTTGGTGATGACGACAGCGTCAGCACGGGCCTGATCGAAGGGAGCCTTCTTCAGAACGCCGGGACGGACGGTAGCCATGCAGGGACGGAAACGGGGGCAGATGATGGAAGCCATCAGGTGACCGCCGAAAGCGGGACGGGTCATCTTCAGGTCCTTGGAAACGTCGTGGGGCTTGCCCAGAACCATGGCGGTGCCAACCTTCTCGATACGCTCGGCGGGCAGAGTGGAGTTCTCACGCAGGAAGTCCTTGTAAGAAGTCATCTCAACGTCCAGGTGGGTGCAGTCGGCGCACAGACCGGTGTGCAGACGGGCAGCGCAGCGGGGAGCCAGGTCACGGCCGATGTTGGTAGCACCAACCAGCAGAGCCTCGGGCTTCATCTCGACGACGGCGTCGCAGATGACCTTGGTGTAAGCATCGGTGGTGTAGTCCTTCAGCAGGGGATGCTCGCAGACGATGATCTCGTCAGCGCCGTAGCCGGCCAGATCCTTAGCCAGATGCTCGACCTTATCGCCCAGCAGCAGGCCGCACAGCTTAACGCCCAGCTCGTCGGCCAGCTTGCGGCCCTCAGAGATCAGTTCGAAGTCGGTGGGCATCAGAACGCCCTGACGCTGCTCACAGAAGACCCAAACATTCTTGAAGTCTTCCAGTACAGTATTCTTAAACTCGCTCATTTTGTCCAAACTCCTTTCAATCAGATAATGTGCTTCTTGAC
>SVLT01000036.1 GCA_015067845.1 Oscillospiraceae bacterium | reverse complement strand
TTCCGGAAAAATCCTGAATATCGGTCAGCTCGCTGCCGTCCAAACGCTCCGTATAGTAGCAGAAAGCATCATACATGGGGTCGCCCACCACGGTGGATTTTTCACCCAATCCCTCTCGCTCCAAAAATACCAGACTGGATTCGGTACAGGGCAGATTGATAGCGGAAAGATGGTCAGTGACCGTGCGGTTTACCTCCTCAGGACTTTCCAGAGTACCGAAGCGGTTGCCCGCCTCCACATGGCAGATGGGGATATGGAGTTTGACTGCCGCCAGTGCCGCTGCCATGGTGGAGTTGGTGTCTCCGAAGAGCAGAACCATATCCGGCTGCTCCTTCAAAAATACCTTTTCGGTCTCGATGAGCATCTGCCCGGTCATCTGACCGTGGGTACCGCCGGAAATGCCTAGATTATAGTCTGGCTTGGGAATATCCATTTCCTCAAAAAACACGTCGGACATATTGTGGTCATAGTGCTGACCGGTATGGATCAGCACCTCTCGATAGTACTTACGCAGCACCCGGGACACCACGGCCAGCTTGATGAACTGGGGACGGGCGCCCACAACAGAGCAGATCTTCTTCATTTACAGAACCTCGATATTTTCTTTGTTCTCGATATTCTTGGTCACATTCTTGCAGTCGAATACGGGCACGCCAGCGTTGGCCACCATGTTGTAATCCACATTAGAGTGGGCGGTGGTGATGCAGACCAAATCATAGCTGTTCAGGATCTCAGTGTTAATCTCCTTGAGGCCCTCGAACCACTGACCCTTTTCACGGTACTTGGCGATGTAGGGATCATAGAAGTCTACATTGGCACCGGTCTTGTGGAACTCTTCAATGACATGGATGGCGGGACTCTCACGATAGTCGTCAATGTCCTGCTTGTAGGCAACGCCCAGAACCAGAACCTTGGAGCCATTGAGGGCTTTTTTGTGGCGGTTGAGAATCTTGCCGGCGCGCTCGACGGTGTACTCGGGCATCCGGTCGTTGATCATCATGGAAGCTTCGATCATGCTGGTGTGGAAACCGAACTCTCTTGCTTTCCAGCTAAGGTAGTAGGGGTCCAGGGGGATGCAGTGACCGCCCAGGCCAGGGCCGGGATAGAAGGCCTGGAAGCCGTAGGGCTTGGTCTTGGCAGCATCAATGACTTCCCAAATGTTGATGCCCATCTTGTTGCACAGGATGGCAAGCTCGTTTACCAGACCAATGTTGATGTTACGGTAGGTGTTCTCCAGGATCTTTTCCATTTCCGCCACAGCGGGGGAAGAAACGGTGTGCACATCGCCGTCCAAAATGGCACGGTAAACCATGGAAATGACCTCCATGGCGTCTTCACCGATAGCGCCCACCACTTTGGGAGTGTTGCTGGTCTTATAAATCAGATTGCCCGGATCCACACGCTCAGGGGAGAAGCCCAGATAAAAATCCTCACCGCACTTCAGGCCACTGCCTTTTTCCAGAATAGGCTTGAGCAGTTCCTCTGTAGTGCCGGGATATGTGGTGGATTCCAGAACCACCATAGTACCCTTTTTCAGATACTTGGCAATAGCTTCCGCAGAGGATCGGACATAGCTGATATCCGGTTGCTGGTGTGCATCCAGAGGAGTGGGAACGCAGATGGCGATAAAGTCTACATTGCAGACTTCAGAAAAATCGGTAGTTGCCCGAAGCATGCCGTTGGCGACCAGTTCCTGCAGATCAGCATCCACTACATCGCCGATGTAGTTTTTACCGGAGTTGACCAGGTCTACCTTTTCCTGCTGCACATCAAAACCGATGGTCTTAAAGCCGTGCTTAGCCTTGTCAACTGCCAAGGGCAGGCCAACATAGCCCAGGCCGCAAACGCCCATAGAAAGGGACTTGTTTTGAATTTTTTCAATCAATTCCTGCTTAATAGACATAATTTTTATATCTCCTCTACTTCAGACTTTTCATTCATTTTATATTCTTTGCCGCAGGCGGAGCAGGTGGCCCTACCGTCTGCGAAGGCAATCTTCTCGCCGCACTGACATACATAGCCCCGAATCCGGGCGGGGGTCCCGTAGACCATTGCATAGTCCGGAACATTCTTGGTCACCACGCTGCCGGCACCCACAAAGGCGTAGCGGCCAATGTCATGTCCGCAAACGATGGTGGCATTGGCGCCAATGCTGGCGCCCTTTTTGACGGTGGTTTTACGGTACTCGGTCTTGCGCTCGATAAAGGCCCGCGGGTTGATCACATTGGTAAAGACGCAGGAGGGACCCAGAAACACCCCGTCCTCACAAACGACACCAGTGTAGACGGATACATTGTTCTGGATCTTTACCCCGTCACCCAGAGTGACACCGGGGGAGATCACCACATTCTGACCGATGTTGCATTTTTTTCCAATGGTGCAGCCGCTCATCACATGGGAGAAGTGCCAAATCTTAGTGCCTTCACCAACCTTGCAGCCTTCATCCACATAACTGGATTCGTGAACAAAATAGGTCTTTTCCATTACAGGGCCTCCAGAACAGCATCAATGACATGCTGCTGCTCTTCTGCCTCCAGATAGGGGTGCATGGGCAGGGACAGGGTCCGGGCGCAGTAGTCATTTGCCACCTTGAATTCCTCACCATAACAAGGCTCATCCTTAAAGACAGGCAGCGCATGCTGAGGCGTGGGATAGTAGATCATGTTGGGGATCTTCTTTTCTGTCAAATGGGCAACTACCTTGTCCCGTGTGGCAGTATCCTTAGCCAAAATGGCATACTGAGCATAGACGGATTCGCATCCTTCCTGAACAAAGGGTGTAGTGAAGAGGGTGGCAAAAGCTTCGTTGTACCGCTTTGCAACGACCTGACGGTCCGCCACCTCATGCTCCTCCAATGCTTTGAACTTCGGCAGCAGAATGGCAGCCTGAAGGGTGTCAAGACGGGAGTTCATACCAACCCGGACATTGTCGTACTTGCCCTTAGGGCCCTTGCCGTGGACGCAGATAGAGCGGATGAGTGCTGCGATCTCGTCATCGTCCACAAAGATCGCGCCGCCGTCACCGTAGCAGCCCAGGGGCTTTGCTGGGAAGAAGGAGGTTGTCGCGATCTGACCAAAAGCGCAGCACTTCTTACCCTTGTAGCTTGCGCCAAAGCTCTGGGCTGCATCCTCAATGAGGATCAGGCCGTACTTTTCACAGATGGGGATGATGGCATCGTAGTCGCAGGGGTTGCCCAGAATATCGACAGCAACCACAGCCTTGGGCTTCAGCTTTCCTTCTGCCAGAACAGCTTGGATCTGCTTTTCCAGACTCTCAGGGCACAGATTGTAGGTGTCGGGCTGGATGTCACAGAACACAGAGGCAGCACCGAACATTTTGGAGGGCTCCGTGGAGGAGATGAAGGTGATGTCGGGGCAGAACACCGCATCTCCTGCGCCGATGCCGTAGACCATAAAGGCAATCTGCAGGGCATCGGTGCCGTTGGCACAGCTAATGCAGTGCTTGCGGCCCACAAAGGCCGCCAGCTTTTCCTCCAGCTCCTTGACGGGAGCGCCGCCAATGTACTGGCCGGCCTCCAGAACAGCACGGATATTTTCGTCGATTTCGGTTTTCAATGCCTGATATTGGGCTTTCAAATCTATAAATTGCAATTTAAAGTACCTTCTTTCCTCGTAATATTTATTTTGATATATTCTGTATTAAACACAATAATTTTTTTGTTAAATTCTCAAAGGAATACTCTACAGCCGTTGCCTTGGCATTGGCACAAAGCTGATGATATTTATCCGGTTCCATATTTGTAACCGTCTCGATAGCTCTTGCGATATTCTCCGGCGTTGGCTCGGTCACCTCAATACTGGCGCCGAATATTACTGCAGGATTATGTCCGCAGGAAAAATCGGACAAAATCGGCTTCCCTGCCGCCAAATAGTCAAAGAGCTTGTTAAAACTGATACCGTAGCGGAACAGCGGTGAGGGTGTATTGTGGGCGATGTTTAGGTCAGCCTTGCTCACAATGTAAGGTATATACGCCTTGTCTACCTTCCCCTTAAAGATCACATTTTGAATCTGTTCATCCACCACACGCTGCTGAAGGGCGGGCAATTCATCGCCGCCTCCCCAAATCAAAAAGCGAATCCGTCCATCCGTCACCTTCTTCGCTGCATCCAGCAAAAGGCCGAGATTATTTACCTTTCGTATCGAGCCCGTGTAGATTACCTTGAAGCTGCTTTCATCTTCCAGATCTACATCGTTCACATGGTAGTGCTCCTTGTTGTATTCAAACAATGCAAGATCCACACCGTTGTTTACATAGTGGACCTTCTCTCGAGGGATCTGTTTCTGCCAGTGCATATCTTCTATATACTGGTAGGCATTTTCCATTGTGAATACCACTGCATCTGCCTTTTTGTAGATCCATTTTTCCAGCCAGCGCAGGGCGACCACCGCCGGGTTGCGGGGGCCTGCAATGTCGTAGGCAACAATGGACTCCGGCCACAGATCCGCGATCTCCGCGATGCCCCGGCAACCATACTTGCGAGCCAGATGGATACCCATGGCGCAGGAGGTAGGGGGCATAGAGGTGGCAACGATGGCATCGGGTTTGGGGAAATTTTTGCAGACACCTGGCAGCTTCCAGGCAAATTCGCAAATGTTATACACCCGTTTCAAGCCGCTGCCCACATAGTCCCTGCATTTGATATAGACATAATGAACACCGTCCTCCGTTTCTTCACGCCATTTGGAGCCGTCGGTGATCAGGTTTTTGTCTGAGTTGTGGACAGTACTAGCAGCGAAGATAGTAACTTGGTGACCCATGGCCATCAGGTATTTTGCAAAATAGGTTTGCCGGGCAAGCGGATAATACCGGGGCGGTACCGCATAATGATTAATCAGCCAAATATTCATTAATTCTCAACCTTTTCTTTCACATTTTGATTGACTTCATCCCGATACTCTTTCCCCAGCACCGCGAAAACCGTCATAAACATGACCTTAATATCGCCCCAGAAGGTGAACGTTTCGATCGCCTTGAGGTTATAGCGCATTTTTCCGGGCAGGACTTCCTCGATGTAAGCCTTGTCCACATCCTCCGCGCCGGACAGGAGCTTATCCTCGTCCTTATACATGATGCTGGCAAGAGAGGTCACACCTGCGGGCAGCAGCAGCGTTGCCATCATTTCCGGCGTATACGCTGCCACATATTTGGGCACTTCCGGCCGAGTACCCACAAAGGTCATCGTTCCCCGGAAAATATCGATCAACTGGCTGACTTCATCCAGGCGGCACTTACGGATCAGCTTACCCACCCGGGTGATCCGGCTGTCGTTGCCAACTGTGACCTGCGTACCGATCTTATCCGCATTACTGACCATAGTGCGGAACTTAAAAATGCGGAAGGTCTTGCCATACTGGGTCACACGCTCCTGCCGGTAGAACACCGGTCCGGGGGAATCCAGCTTGATGGCAATGGCCAGAATGAGAAAAACAGGGCTGATCAAAATCAGCATCAGGGCGGATACCACCACATCGAACACCCGCTTCAGCAGCAGGCTCCCCCGTTTTTTCCTCAGGATATCATAATACGGACGCACAGCTTCGGTACGAAGCCGCTCCGGCAGATCATCCCATTTTTTCATCATCATTTCAAATACTCTTTCAGGATTTCCGTATAGTTGTCAGTCACATAACGCACCTGCTCGTCAGTCAGGCAGGTATGCAGGGGCAGACTGATCTCATTGGCGAAATGGGCATAGGCATTGGGGTAATCCTTGATATCAAAGCCCAGATTCTTATAAGCCGAATGCATAGGCAGAGGCTTATAGTGAACGTTGCAGGCAATGCCCCGCTCCGCCATTTTGGTGATGATCTCGTTGCGCTGCTCCAATGTAATACCCGGGATTCGGCTCAGGTACAGGTGACCGGAGGACTGGTGCTTTTCATTATAGTGATCCAGCATCTCTACCCCCAGAGGCTTCAGTGCCGCGTCGTAGCGTCCGATGATCTCCTTACGCCGCGCCAGCATGCTGTCATACCGCTTCAGCTGGCTCAGACCGATAGCCGCCGCCACGTCGGTCATGTTGCACTTATACCAGGGGCCGACGATGTCATATTCCCAGGCTCCCAGCTTCGTCTTTGCCAGAGCATCCTTGGACTGGCCATGGAGGGACAGAAGCTGTAACTGCTTGTAGATCGCTTCATTGTCAATTCCGGAAATGTTCCTCCACGTCAGAGCGCCGCCCTCAGCGGTGGTCAGATTCTTAACAGCGTGGAAGGAGAAGGAGGAGAAATCAGCCAGACATCCCGCGGGCTTGCCATTGCGCCGCGCGCCGAAGGAATGGGCAGTATCCGCCATGATCGCGATACGTCCAAGTGCTTTCTGGACCTCAGAAGTCGGGCAGAACAGCTCCCGCTTCTTTTCAACGATCTGGTACAACCTGTCGTAATCACAGGGAATGCCCGCCAGATCCACAGGGATGATCGCCTTTGTATTTCCGGTGATCGCAGCCTCGACCAATTCGTAATCCATCTCAAGAGAGCCGGGCTGGCAATCGATCATTACGATCTTCGCACCCACATGGTACACCACAGAGGCAGTAGCCGTGTAGGTATAGGCAGGAACGATCACCTCATCCCCGGGGCCGATACCAAGGACATGCATAGCCATTTCGGCACAGGCCGTCTGGGAATTCAGACATACCGCACGCTCCGTACCGCAGTACGCAGCCACCTGCCGCTCCAGCTCCTTTGTACGCGGACCGGTGGTGATCCAGCCGGAGCGAAGGGCATTCGCTACTTCTTCGATCTCCCACTCAGTAATATCCGGGGGAGAAAAAGGAATATTCATCATATCGCAGATTCCTCCACGTTAGCATTTTCAACTTTAGGCATACTCAGCCACATAATAGTATACGACATAATCGGATAAAACGCAACCTTTAAAAAGATACCAGCCAGCATCGGTATGGTAAAGAATTCCCGCAATTTCGCACCATTTTTGCCTGATTTCTGGATTAATTCCGCATATTTACACAAACTGCGACATTTTTCCAGTTATTTCCGGTTGATTTTGTCAACTTTTTCTCATCCGGAAATTACAGCCGAAAACATCTGGTTTTTTCGGATTTTCCCGGAACAACCGATAAATAATATTATTGTATTCTAAATAAAATATCTAATACAGAATATATCTAATTGTACCAAAACAGAATACAATAAGCAAGAGGGAAGGTGATCATCTTGGCGAAATTTATTGCCCGTAAACCCGAGAAGGAAGTGATTTCCATGCGGATTTCATCGGATACCCTGCACATTCTGGATGAAAAATCCAGTGAGATCGGCATCAGCAGAAACGAGCTCATTAACCAAATGATCCTCTTTGCGCTGGCAAATATGGATGATTCCTCGGAGAATTAAAGGGCTGCCCTTTTTGACAGGGCAGCTTTTTTGTGGAAATAGTTCCCGATTTATCTTCATTTTGCTGTACTTTTCCTCTCATTTTCTTTTCCTTTTTATCAAATATTCCATATTATTATGAAAGTGGTTGACAACCCGCTTTTCCCGTGATAGTATCTTAGCAATTGAATCGCTTAGGTAGAGGCGCGGTTCTCATCAGTACTCCCCGGCAAGGTCGTGCAGCCGCCGCGGAGGAAAGGGAGCGCCGCCGAAGTGCTGGAAGTATGCCCGTGCTTCCACTGCTGGCTCGGCAGAGAATATCTGCCGGACTGTCACAAAGTTTCTTTGTGAAGCGCTATCAATGGCCATTCGGTGTGCGCCTTTTTGCGTATGACCGTATTCCCATGGATCGCTTGGCAAAGCGGTCCAATTTTTATTTTACCGGAAATAAATTCCGGAATTATTCTCAGAGAGGTTGAAGAAAATGAAGAAGTTCCTGTCTATGCTCCTGGTCCTGATGCTGACCCTGTCCCTGGTCGCCTGCGGCGGCAGCGGCGACAAGACCGTCCCCTCCGGTGTGGAAGATGGCGTCCTGACCGTCGCCATGGAATGCGCTTACAAGCCCTACAACTGGGTTCAGAACGACGATTCCAACGGTGCTGTGCCCATTGTTAACGTTCCCGGCTCTTATGCCAACGGCTACGACGTTACGATCGCCAAGAAGATCGCCGAGGCCAACGGCTGGGAGCTGGAAATTTACCAGTCCGACTGGGATTCCCTGGTCCCCGGTGTCCAGACCGGCAAGTTTGACGCTGTTATCGCCGGTCAGTCCATGACCGCCGAGCGTGCTGAGCAGGTGGATTTTGCCGGCCCTTACTTCTACGCTACCATCGTCTGCCTGACCAAGGCTGACTCCAAGTTCGCCAACGCCACCTCCATTGCCGATCTGGCCGGCGGCTCCTGCACCGCTCAGCTCGCCACCATCTGGTACGACCAGTGCCTGCCCCAGATCGAGGGTGCTGTCATCAAGGAAGCTGCCGAGACCGCTCCCGCCATGCTGATGGCGCTGGAGACCGGCATGGTCGACTTCGTCTGCACCGATATGCCCACCGCTCAGGGCGCTGTTGCCGCTTACCCCGACATGAAGATCCTGGACTTCTCCGGCACCGACGGCGACTTCCAGTTCTCCGAGCAGGTCCGTGCTGAGAATGTCAACATCGGCGTATCCCTGATGAAGGGCAACACCGTGCTGAAGGAAGCCATCGACAAGGTCCTGTCCACCATGACTGTTGACGACTTCAATGCCCTGATGGCAGAGGCCATCTCCATCCAGCCTCTGGACGACTAATGTAAATCTGCCAAGGCGAGAGGACAGTCTGTTCTCTCGCCTTACAGCGTACTTGTATTTAACGGAAGGAAACCTGACCCATGGATAAATTCATCCAACTTTTTAACGATATCGTAAAGCTTCTGGGGAAATACGGCGATTCCTATGTCTCGGGCATCCTGAACACCCTGATTCTTGCTCTGGTGGCCACCGCTCTGGGCTGTCTGATCGGCTTTATCTGCGGTGTTCTGAACACCATCCCCTACACCAAGGCAGATCCCCTGCCCAAACGCTTCTTTTTGAAGCTGATCCGTGGCCTTGTGCGGATCTACGTGGAAGTATTCCGGGGCACTCCCATGGTGCTGCAGGCTGTGTTCCTGTACTACGGCCTGCCCTATTTTACGGACAATCTGGTGAAGTTCGACAGCATCTGGTTGGCTGCCATCGTGGTGGTCTCTATCAACACCGGCGCGTACATGGCAGAATCCGTCCGCGGCGGTATCATCTCCATCGATCCCGGCCAGACCGAGGGCGCTAAGGCCATCGGCATGACCCATGTGCAGACCATGACCAGCGTCATCCTGCCCCAGGCTCTGCGCAACATCATGCCCCAGATCGGCAACAACTTCATCATCAATGTGAAGGATACCTCCGTCATGTTCATCATCGGCTTCCCGGATTTCTTCGCTGCCCACCGGGCTGCCGTGGGTGCCAGCTATCTGTACTTCCCCTCCGCCACGGTGGAGATGGTGGGTTACCTGACCATGACCCTCATTGCCTCCTTCCTGCTGCGGTGGGTGGAAAAGAAACTGGACGGTAACAGCAGCTACGAGCTGGTACAGGTGGACTCCCTGACCATGACCGCCGGCACTTACTCTCACCCCGACCGCAACACCCCCTTCGACGAGAAGAGCAGGGAATTCAAGGCCGCCAATGAACTGAAGCGGGAGCGCCGGGAACGGAAGCTTCAGGAACTGAAGTACGGCAGACCGAAAGGAGACCGCTGACATGGATGAGATCATTTTACAGATCAACCACCTGTCCAAGAGCTTCGGCAACCACGAAGTTCTGCGGGACATTGACTTCACCGTCAAGAAGGGCGACGTGACCTCCATCATCGGCGCTTCCGGCTCTGGTAAAAGCACCCTGCTGCGGTGCATCAACCTGCTGGAAACTCCCACCTCCGGTGAGATCCTGTACCATGGCGAAAACGTGGTAAAGCAGGGCTTCAAAGCTCCCGCTTACCGTTCCCATGTGGGTATGGTATTCCAGTCCTTCAACCTGTTCAACAATATGACTGTGCTGGAAAATTGCATTGTCGGTCAGGTGAAGGTGCTTAAGCGCAGCCGCGAGGAGGCGCAGCAGCATGCCATGTACTATCTGGAAAAGGTCGGCATGGCGCCCTATATCAACGCAAAGCCCCGGCAGATCTCCGGCGGACAGAAGCAGCGTGTAGCCATCGCCCGGGCCCTCGCCATGGACCCTGAGGTGCTGCTGTTCGACGAGCCTACCTCCGCTCTTGACCCTGAAATGGTGGGCGAAGTCCTTGCCGTCATGCAGAGCCTTGCCCAGGAGGGCATGACCATGCTGGTGGTCACCCACGAGATGGCCTTCGCCCGGGACGTGAGCAACCATGTGGTTTACATGAACGAGGGTGTCATCTGCGAACAGGGCTCTCCCGAGGAGCTGTTTGGCAACCCCCAAAAGAAGGAAACACAGGATTTCCTCTCCCGCTTCCGCAACAACTGATCATTACGGACAACCCCCTCTGCCGCAGCAGAGGGGGTTCTTATTTATGACGCCTTTGTGAAAAACAGTTGCTATTTTTCGGCAAAAAAATTATAATGAAACCATAGAAATCCAAAGGAGCTTTCGCTATGAAATACGATTTTACTTCCATTCTGGACCGCAAGGGCAGGGATGCCATCGCCATAGATCTGGTAGGGGTCCCCGGTTCCGGTTATCCCGCGCCCCGGGAGGGCTTTGACGTGATCCCCATGTGGGTAGCCGACATGAACTTTCCCGTGGTCCCCACGGTGCAGGAGGCTATGATCCAGCGTGCCAAGCACCCCGCCTTCGGCTACTTCATGCCTACAGAGGAATATTTTGATTCTATCATCCGCTGGCAGGAGCGCCACAACGGCGTCACCGGCCTGACAAAAGACCACATCGGCTACGAGAACGGCGTTTTGGGCGGTGTTGCCAGCGCCCTGAGTGTCCTCTGCTCCAAGGGCGACAACGTGCTGGTTCACGCGCCTACCTACGTGGGCTTCACCGGCACGCTGACCAATAACGGTTACCGCATCGTCCATTCCCAGCTTGTGCAGGACGAAGCCGGCATTTGGCGGATGGATTTCGCCGACATGGAGAAGAAGATCGTAGAAAATAAGATCCATGCAGCTATTTTCTGCTCTCCTCACAACCCCACCGGCCGTGTATGGGAAAAGTGGGAAGTAGAACAGGCCATGGAACTGTACCGCAAGCACGACGTGACAGTCATCTCTGACGAGATCTGGAGCGACCTGCTGCTCACCGGCTATAGCCACACACCCACCCAGTCCGTATCCGAGGATGCGAAGATGCGCACCATCGCCTTCTATGCCCCCAGCAAGACCTTCAATCTGGCTGGCCTCGTGGGCAGCTACCACATCATCTATAACAAAGCCCTCAAGGACCGGATGGACAAGGAAGGCTCTCTCAGCCACTACAACTCCATGAATGTCATGTCCATGCACGCGCTGCTGGGCGCATACCGCCCCGATGGTTACGAATGGGTGGAGGAGCTGCGTCAGGTGATCACCGGGAATGTGGAATTCGCCTGCGATTACATTGAAAAGCATTTTGACGGTGTGCGTGTCAGCAAGCCCCAGGGCACATACATGCTGTTTCTGGACTGCGCCGAATGGTGCGATAACCACGGCAAGACCATAGACGAGCTGCTGAAGGCAGGCTGGGACGTGGGCGTTGTATGGCAGGATGGGCGCGCCTTCCACGGCAAGACCCATATCCGCATGAATCTCGCCCTCCCGCTGACCCAGGTGCAGGAAGCCTTCCGGAGACTGGATGAGTTTGTATTTATTGCATGATTAGATAAAAATGTAGGGACGGTCATTGACCGCCCCTACAAATTATATAGAAAAACAATCCTTAGATCAAAAAGAAAGCCTCCACATTTCTGTGGAGGCTTTGTGTTCGCGTTACCTATTTTCACGGCCAGTCGCCCGGCAACTATCGTCGGCGTACATGTGCTTAACTTCTGTGTTCGGGATGGGAACAGGTGGACCCACATGA
>SVLT01000035.1 GCA_015067845.1 Oscillospiraceae bacterium | reverse complement strand
ATCCGCTCAACAGCACCCTGAGAGTACTTGTTGACGGCAGCGTCCATGGAGTCGTAACGGCCCAGACGCTCGTCCTGGCAGCCTTCCTTCAGGATGGGCTGGCAGGGACCTGCGGGATCCAGCTCCTGGGTAGCCTTGGCATCCAGCCAGGACACGGCGCCGCACAGACCCAGACGCTCGGGGGTGACGATACAGACGTGGCTGGGGGAGAAGGCCTGGCACATAATGCAGGTGTAGAAGGTGTCAACGGACTCGTCGGTCATGGAGGCAAGTCTTGCGTCACGCTTGTTGAACACTTCGTTTGCGTGGGCACGCAGAGCCTTGTTGGCTTCAGCGTCCACAACGATCTTCACCTGGCACTTGTCGACAACAGCCTCGAACTCGCTCTTGACCTTGGCGTACAGAACTTCGCCCAGATGACGGAACTTGAAGCCGGCCTCGTAGTCAGCCTTGCTGATACGGACACGGATCATGTCACGCTGACCGGTGTGCATAACACCCTCGATGCAGTTGATCCAGGCATGGATCTTACGCTCCATGACGGACTCGAAGTCAGGCTGCATGGCCTTGCCGGCAACCTCGATGGTGTAGCTGAGGGAGATCTTGGAGCCCACGGGGACTTCGTCGATCTCGGGTCCGATGACCTCGATCTTGTGGTCCTCGATCTCGGCAGCTTCCTTGGTCTGGACCAGCTCGAAGCAGTCCACACGGGAGCCGTCCACTTCCACCTGCATATCGCCGCGGCGGATGATCTCGCCCTCGAAAGCGGTAGCGTAGGAAACAGGAATGTCGATCTTGGTGATCTTCAGCTTGATGTCGCGGGCCTCCAGAGAGGTGGCGTTCCACTTGGTGGTATCCAGCTGCTGGATCAGGGACTTGGGAACACGGAACATGTTCTCGGTCTCGTTGGAGATAACGGGGAAGCCCAGGCAGATAGCGCCGGCGCCGTAGGAGACGATCTCGTCGCTGAGGGGCTTGTAAGCGTTAACGAAAGCGCGGACGCGGTCCATGGTGTACTTGTACAGTGCCTTGTAATCGCCGGCAGTGATGTTGCCGAAGATCAGAGCGGCACGGATAGCAACGGAAACAACATGGATGACGGACTGCATCTCGTAGCCCAGGGGCACAACGCGGACGCCCTCGCCCAGCTTCATGCCTGCCTCGTGGCAGTGCTTGATGGCATCGCCGGTCAGGGACACCAGGATACCCTGTGCCTGATAGGACTTAGCCAGCTCGACGGTCTCAGCGGGATCGTCAGCGCCGCCGATGATAACGGCAACACCGGGGATATCGCCGGTAACCAGCGGCACGCCCAGGTTACGGACGAATGCGTCGGTCAGGAAGCCCATCTCGGGCTCTGCGTAGGGAGTAGCGCCATGCAGGTACTTCAGCACTTCCAGGAACTCAGCGCACAGAGCGGAAGCGATGCCGCTGTCGAAAGCGTCCTGCAGGCGCTTGTTACGGGTCATCATGGGCTTGATGTCACCCTCCAGAGCGGCCTTCAGCTCGCCCAGAGTGTTGATCTTCTTGCCGGTAATGCCGTAGTAGCAGGGAAGATTATAGGCGGTGTCGGGGAATGCTACGGGTTCAGCTTCGCCGTACTGGGCGATGGCTGCGTCAATGGCAGCGACTGTACGCTGATAGTTATAGTCGTTACCGCCGAAAACTCTATCAAAAAGTGTCACGGTTTTTCCTCCTGTATGATATTAGGTTTCATCACGATCCAGCGCGTCTTTAATTGCCCGGATCTCTTCGATTGCCTTGGGAGAGAAGTCGTAAGGCGATTTTCCGTTGCGGTCGGCATCCATGATCTCCAGATTGTAGTGGATCATGCCCAGCAGATCCTCGGCGGGAATGCTTTCCCGGATGAACTGCTCGTCCTTGTCGTCCCGGACCTTGTTGGCCACCACCCGGACCCGCTTGATGCCCAGATCGTTTGCCAGCCGCTTAACGTTGCGGTAGGTCTGAACGGACCGTGCGCCGGGCTCGATGACCACGACAAACTGATCCATGTTGGCGGCGGTACCCCGGCCCAAGTGCTCCAGACCTGCCTCCATGTCCATGATGACCACATCGTTTTTCCGGTAGGTCAGGTTGGACAGCACCGCCTTGAGCATCACGTGCTCCGGGCAGACACAGCCGCTGCCGCCCAGGTCCACCGTGCCCATGACCAGCAGCTTTACGCCGTTGATGTCCTTGGAGAAGGTGTCGGGGATATCGGCAACATAGGGGTTGAGCTTGAAGAACTTGTTTGCGGCGTTGGCGCCGGTGCGCTCCTCAACCAGAGTGCGCATTTTGGAGATGGGGACGATGGCGTCCACTTCCTCCTGGGAAAGGCCAAGAGCCAGACCCAGATTGGCATCGGGGTCTACGTCGGCGGCCAGGACGGTGCGTCCTTCGTCGGCGTAGAGCCTTGCCAGCGTGGAGGACAGGGTGGTCTTACCCACACCGCCCTTGCCGGTAATTGCTAATTTCATTGGAAAATGACCTCGAATTTAAGTAAATAATGTTTCCTTTGTAGGGGCGTTATACCAAATTAGATACCCAGAGCGGCGCGCTTGGCCTCGATGCAGGCGATCATCTTGTCGCCCAGAGCGTCGATGTCGGTGTCGACCACGAACTTGGCCTCGACCCACTTGTTGACGCCGTCCTCGCCCTGCAGCAGAGCGGTGACTTCCTCGGAGCCCTTGGAGTAGGGATCAACGCCCAGGAAGGTTTCGATACCGGTAGCCACAACGTAGTTACCGATGGAGACAGCCTTCTCGGACATCCATTCGGGAGCGCAGCCCACAACGGGAACCTGAGAAATGTTGATGCCCCAGTCCTTGGCGATATCGGAAGCCAGAACCATCATACGGGAGATATCAACACAGGAGCCCATGTGCAGCACAGGAGGAATGCCTGCCAGCTCGCAGACTCTCTTCAGACCTGCGCCGCAGTATTCCTTTGCCTTCTCGGGATCCATCAGACCAGCCTTGCCCGCAGCCTGAGCGGAGCAGCCGGTGGTGATGACGATGATGTCGTTCTCCAGCATCTTCTTCATCAGCTCGATGTGGGCGGTGTCGGGGCGAACCTTGGGGTTGTTGCAGCCGACCATTGCCACAGCGCCGCGGAGGACACCGGAATGGACACACTCGACCAGAGGCTTGGTGGTGCCGAACTCGTCAAGCTGAGAGTTGGCAACGCCGTCCAGAACCTTCTTGATGGCTTCGACGGAGTAACCGACTCTTGCCTTCTGCTTCTGGTTGGGGATGTTGACCAGCTCGGGGTTACGGTTGACGAAGTTCTCGATAGCCATCTTCACGATCGCCTTGGCATTCTCGCCTGCGGTCTCCGCGCTGAAACGGTAGAACTCGGAGTCGGGCATACGGGCGATGGGAGAGGTGGTGATGAACTTGGTGTGGAAGCACTTGCTCAGGGGGCCCAGTGCAGGGAAGATACACTGCACGTCGACGACGATGGCTTCGCAGGCACCGGTGAGAACGACGTTCTCCTGATTCAGGAAGTTACCGGCCATGGGGATGCCGTGACGCATGGTGACTTCGTTAGAGGTGCAGCAGACACCGGAAACAGTGATGCCCTTAGCACCCATGGACTTCGCGTAGGCGATCATTTCGGGATCGTTGGCGTAATGCACGATCATCTCAGACAGGGAAGGATCGTGACCGTGGACGACGATGTTGACATTGTCCTTCTCCATAACGCCGATGTTTGCCTCGGTGTCGATGGGGCGGGGAGTGCCGAACATAACGTCGGAGAACTCGGTGCCCATCATGGAGCCGCCCCAACCGTCGGACAGACCGGCGCGCAGGGACTGACGGATCAGAGCCTCAGGCAGAGAAGAACAACCCATGTGGGTCATGTGCATGGCAGTAGCGATCTCGCGGTCGATAGCGCGGGGCATGATCTCAGCCTTGCGCCACAGCTCCTTGGTGTGCTCAGGAGCGCGCTGTGCGAACTTCTGCTCGCCGAAGGGGAAGCCGTACTCCAGCAGACCGATCTCAGCCATCTCGTGAGCCAGATCGTAGATATCCTTGCCTTCGGTCTCAACGCCCCATTCCTTGGCAATGCGGATCAGCTTCTCAGGATCCTTGACCTGATAGTTGCCGCCTTCCTTGGTCTGGTGCAGGGTGTGCATGATCTCACGGCCGTGGTCGGAGTGCGCGGCAGTACCGCCAACGGTAAAGCGCAGATAGTTACGGGCAACGATGCCGTGAACATCGCAGCCGCAGATGCCGCGGGGAGCCTTCTTGGTGATGCGGCAGGGTCCCATGGAGCAGATGCGGCAGCAGGTACCGCCCTCGCCAAAGCCGCAGTGAGGGGTCTGGTTCTTGGCACGCTGCTGCCAAGTGTCAGCGCCAACCTTCTGCGCGGTTTCCAGCAGAGAGTTGGTAGCCGCTTCCATCTCCTCGACGGTGGTTGTAAATGCCCAATCCTTCAAAGTGATTTCCTCCTATATACTTTGATTCGTAAAAAAACGATACGCTTCCCTTTTGGGAACGCATAGTGTATCGATATTATTCTACTCATATATTGCAAGAAAGTCAACTGTCGTTTTAGCCAGAAAATACGTTCTTTTTCTATCCCATCCGGGGGGATATGAAAAGAACGCAGCCACGAGGGCTGCGCTCCGAAATTACTTCATAAATTTGTCGATGGCCTGACACAGATCGTCAATGGCATCCTGATCTCCCGCTGCCACCGCGTCCACCATGCAGTGCCGCAGATGATCCTGCAATATCACCTTGCCGGTATTGTCCAGCGCGGAGCGTACCGCCGCCAACTGGACAAGCACCTCCGAGCAGTCATAGCCCTCTTCTACCATGCGCTTGACCTTTTCCAGATGGCCCAGCGCCCGGGCAAGACGGTTGATGACAGCCTTCTGATTTTCGTGGACGTGACCGTGGGTGTGGGGGATGCCATGCTCATGGAGATAGGCATGGTCGTGGGTGTGGTCCATTTCCATACCCTCCTTTTTGTAGTTTTACGACCTGACGGTCGAATTGAAAATTGACAATTGACAATTGAAAGTTAAAAGTTAAGGTATTCCTTCGGAATCATTGAAAAATAACGCACAGCGACACCATAATTGTCAACTGGCCACTGTCAACTGTAACTTATTGCATTATATCCTATTTCCCTCGGTTGCGCAAGCCCGGGTGGGGGATATTTTGCCGCAAATAAATGTTTTGACATCTCCCGGTCCAGCCACTATAATAAAGAAAAAATCCCAAAGGAGGAAACTGCTATGCATATCCATCACGACCATGTTTCCGGCGGTGATCATCATCACGATCATCACCATGACCACGACCATCATCACGAATGCGCCCATAGCTGCCAGGGCTGCGCCACTCCCTGCGAGCATACTCCCATGGAGGAGCTGACCGCTCTGATGAAGTACATGGTATCCCACAACGCCGCTCATGCCCGTGAGCTGGCTGAGCTGGCTGTGCAGCTTCAGAAGGCCGGCAAGCAGACCGCCTACGAGCAGGTCATGGCTGCCGTTTCTGATTTCGAGAAGGGCAACATGCGCCTGAGCGTGGTGCTGGCAAGTCTGGCCAGCGAGTAAGGAGGGAACGATATGTGCCTTTCTACCGTTTACAGAAATGAAAAGACCCCCCAGAGCGTGGTCATGCGTAACGTCACCAGCATCCGCTGTGAGGAGGGCATGGTGATCCTGACCGACCTGATGGAGCAGACCTGCGCCATCGAGGGCACGCTGGAGCTTGCCAATCTGGTGGACGGCTTTGTCATCGTTAAGACCGCCAATTAATTACCAACAGCCAGTCCGTTCGGACTGGCTGTTTTTCTCCATAAAAGCAAAAAGAAATGACCCTTGACTGCCGTCCTTTGGGATGAACGTTTTTTTGCAGCCAAGGGTCATTTCTGTTCACTCTTATTATCTAACATCTTTGGTTAACCTCTCTTTCGTAGATTGATAATTGCCTTCCATTTCACCCAATATCTATCCTGTCACAAGTCAATTTTCATATTTCTCTTGAGCGAGAATCGCGTATTTGTCGGATTAACTTTGGATCTGGGGCAATTACCTGTTCGGCTCTTCCTTCGCATTTGATCTTACAGCAGGTGTTTTCGGTCAGGACATTTTGCTTTGCTTTTTCATCAGCTTTTTGGATCTTGCATTGGATCAAGGTTTCTATAAGTGTTTATCCTTATTCCGAAACGTTTTCCGTTTTGCTTATTCCTGATTATGCTTATGATTTTTAGCTTTGCTTATCTGTTCTGCTTTGTAACATTTTTTCTATGCGTCTGCATATAACGGAAACTGCTGCTCATTTGCGGTTTGAGCCTTTAAGAGTTTACCTGTACATTGGTATCACCTCTTTGTGTCTATAAATTATCACAAATTATCGGTGATTTCAATATGGAAATTTAGATAAAGTCACAAAACTGCAATTGTGCAAAATACAGATTTCCTTGCGCGGAGGACAAAAACTGTTGACACCCAAGGGCGTTTTCTGCTAGAATAAACATGTTGGGCGGTCATAGACCGCCCAATTTTTTATGTATTAGCCGAAGGAATCCAGCGCCAGCTTGAACGCGCCGTAAGCGCCTGCGTCGTTTCCGAGGGATGCCAGGGTGAACTTGGCACCGGAGGCGGCGTGGAACACATTCTTATAGAAGTAGGGACGCACACCGTCCAGCAGCATTTGTCCTGCCTTGCTGACACCGCCGCCCAGAACAACGATCTCCGGGTCGACCACGCAGCACAGGTTTGCCAGGAATTCGCCCAGCAGAGCGTAGTATTCATTCAGGATCTCCAGCGCGACGGCATCCTCTTCCTTGCCTGCATCGAAGATGTCCTTGCAGGTGATGGGGTTGAGGGAGCGCAGGACAGAGGATTCGTCAGTTTCCGCTAAATGCTCCTTTGCCAGACGGACGATGCCGGTGGCGGAGCAGTACTGCTCCACGCAGCCGCACTTGCCGCAGTTGCAGGGGACAGTCTCGTCCCGCTTCAGCACCATGTGGCCGATCTCACCGCCGGCGCCGTGAGCGCCATGGAGAAGCTGGCCTTCGATAACGATGCCGCCGCCGACACCGGTGCCCAGGGTAGCAAAGACCATGTTGTCACAGCCCTGACCGCCGCCCTTCCAGAATTCGCCGAGAGCGGCAACGTTGGCATCGTTACCGGCCTTCACGGGGAAGCCGGTGAGCTTGGACAGCTCCTCGGAAATGTTGAATACGCCCCAACCCAGGTTGACGCACTTGTTGACTACGCCCTTGCTGTTGACAGGACCGGGAACACCGATGCCCAGACCCAGAATGGAAGCGGGATCGATGTTGTTCTTGCTGATGTAGAATTTGACAGCGTCCGCAATATCCGGCAGGATCCGGGCACCGTTATTGTCGGTGACGGTAGGGATCTCCCACTGGGAGAGCATATTGCCGGTTTCGTCGAAGTAAGCGATCTTGACGGTGGTGCCGCCCAGATCAATGCCAAAGCCATATCTCATAGGTTAGTTCCTCCCTGAAACGTTTTCATACTTCTATTATACATCTTTCACCAAAAAAAGAAAGCCTTTTCATTGAAAAATTTGGGGAGATAAATTGTAGTTTGCGGCCAGTGGCCGCTGACAATTCGTGCCTAGGTCAGGTGGGGGTCGTTACACCATTGGGTACCGCTCGGTATCGTTTTTGCGGTGGAATACGGAAAACAGAACGTTACCGGGCATAAATAATCGGGTAACGATACAGGTAATCCCGGTGCGCATTAGCCGCGGGCCTTGCCCGCTAAACTATAATTATCCTTTCTTTACAAATCTGCCCATTCTCGGCACTTGCAATTGGGGGGATTTGGTTGTATAATTTATTACAGTGTGCGTTTTACATTAACATATCAAATTTTGAGGAGGAAATTCCTATGATTACATGGAAGAACATGGACACCCTGGCATCCTATCAGGCGCTGAAGGCGACCAAGCCTGTTGCCCTGGCTGCCGCTATGTCCGGCGAGAACGGCGCGGAGCGTGTCCGCAGCTATACTACCCCCATGGGTGCCGGTATGGACTTCAACTACGGCGCACGTCCCGTGGATGAGACCATTCTGGAAGCACTCGCAAAGTTTGCCGAGGAAGCACAGCTTACCGAAAAGTTCGCTGCCCTGTACAACGGCGAAGTCATCAACACCGGTGAGAAGCGCCTGGTCCTGCACCACCTGTGCCGTGGCCAGTTGGGCGGGGATGTGATCGCTGACGGTGTGAACAAGCGGGAATTCTATCTGGGCGAGCAGAAGAAGATCACCGAGTTTGTCAACAAGGTCCATGCAGGCCAGATCACCAACGCTGCCGGCGAGAAGTTTACCACCGTTGTTCAGATCGGTATTGGCGGCAGCGATCTGGGTCCCCGGGCCATTTATCTGGCGCTGGAGAACTGGGCAAAGGTCGAAGGCTGCCTGAAGATGAAGGCTGAGTTCATCAGCAACGTTGACCCCGACGATGCGGCCGGTGTCCTGAGCAAGATCGACGTTGCCCACTCCCTGTTCGTTCTGGTGTCCAAGTCCGGCACCACGCTGGAGACCCTGACCAACGAATCCTTCGTCAAGGACGCTCTGATCAAGGCCGGCCTGAACCCCTCCAACCACATGGTAGCCGTCACCTCCGAGACTTCTCCTCTGGCTAAGTCCTCCGACTATCTGGCTGCCTTCTTCATGGATGATTACATCGGCGGCCGTTATTCTTCCTCTTCCGGCGTGGGCGGCTGTGTCCTGTCCCTGGCCTTCGGTCCTGAGGTGTTTGCCCAGTTCCTGGATGGCGCTGCCGAGGCAGACGAGCTGGCAAAGAATGCCGACATCCGCAAGAACCCCGCTCTGCTGGATGCCCTGATCGGTGTTTACGAGCGCAATGTGCTGGGTTACCCCACCACCGCCGTGCTGCCCTATTCTCAGGCCCTGAGCCGCTTCCCCGCTCATCTGCAGCAGCTTGACATGGAGTCCAACGGCAAGTCCGTCAACCGCTTCGGTGAGCCTGTGAATTACGCTACCGGCCCCGTCATCTTCGGCGAGCCCGGCACCAACGGCCAGCACTCCTTCTATCAGCTCCTCCATCAGGGCACCGATATCATCCCCCTGCAGTTCGTGGGCTTTAAGAACAGCCAGATGGGCTCCGATGTGGTGATTCAGGGCTCTACCTCCCAGCAGAAGCTCTGCGCCAACGTGGCGGCACAGATCATGGCCTTTGCCTGCGGCAAGGAAGATACCAACCTGAACAAAAAGTTCGAGGGCGGCCGTCCCAGCTCCATCATCATCGGCGAGAAGCTGACTCCTGCCGCTCTGGGCGCGCTGCTGGCTCACTTCGAGAACAAGGTCATGTATCAGGGCTTTGCGTGGAACCTGAACTCCTTCGATCAGGAGGGCGTGCAGCTTGGTAAGGTCCTTGCCAAGAAGGTTCTGGCTCACGATACAGACGGCGCGCTGAAGGTCTACAGCGATCTGCTGAATATCTGATTTTCTACATACCGCAAAGCAGGAAGGGAATCCCCTTCCTGCTTTTTTGCTTGCATATGGGGCGGATTTGCGGTAACATAATAAGAAGAAAAAGAAAAAAGGATGTGCCGTTCCTATGATCAATGTAGATATTTCCAATATTTGGGGTTCTGTTTCCCTGCCGGACCTGCTGGCGCTGGAGAAGGAGGTGTCGGCTGCTCATGCTGCCTTGACTGACGGAACAGGGATTGGCAGCGATTATCTGGGCTGGCGGGATCTGCCCACAGCCGAACCCACGCAGGAGCTTGAGCGGATCCGGAAAGCCGCGGAGCGGATCCGTACCGATTCCCATGTGTGTGTTGTAGTTGGTATCGGCGGTTCTTACCTTGGCTCCCGTGCCGCCATCGAGCTGCTGCAGGGAGCGAACCGGAATGTCGGTAAGGGTAAGGGAGATCCCCAGATCTTCTTTGCGGGCAACAGCCTGTCCACCCGCCATTGGAACGAGCTGATGCATCTTCTGGAGGGCAAGGATTTCTCGGTCATCGTCATCTCCAAATCCGGCACCACCACCGAGCCAGCCATTGCTTTCCGGGCGCTGAAATGGATGCTGGAGCGGAAGTACGGCACGGATGAGGCAAACCGCCGGATCTATGCCATCACTGATCCTGTCAGCGGCGCGCTGCACCAGATGGCGGAGGAAAACCGCTGGGAAAGCTTTGTGATCCCTCCCAATGTGGGTGGCCGCTTCTCCGTGCTGACCCCTGTGGGACTGCTGCCCATGGCAGTGGCGGGCATCGATATCACGGAGGTGCTTCAGGGCGCTGCGGAGGCCAAGGAGGCGTACAACAATCTGCGCTCCTTTGAAAATCCTGTCTGGCTGTACGCGGCAGTGCGGAATCTGATGTACCGCAGCGGCAAGGCGGTGGAGATTCTGGAAAGCTTCGAGCCGGGATTCCGGATGTTCGGCGCATGGTGGCAGCAGCTTTTCGGCGAATCCGAGGGCAAGGACGGCAAGGGCCTGTTCCCCGTCACCGCGGAGTTTACCGCGGATCTGCACTCTCTGGGGCAGCTGATCCAGCAGGGCGAGCGGAATATCTTTGAGACCATGCTCCGCTTTGACGCGCCTGAGCAGAAGTGTACCATCGGCTCGGATGTGAATGATCTGGACGGACTGAATTACCTCACCGGGAAGACGCTGGACTTTGTGGACGAGCAGGCGTATCTGGGCACACTGGCTGCCCATGTGGACGGAGGAGTCCCCGTGGTCACTATGGACTGCGGAGAACTGAACGCCCGGAAGATGGGCGAGCTGTTCTATTTCTTCCAGCTTAGCTGCGGTGTATCTGCCTATACGCTGGGGGTCAACCCCTTCAACCAGCCCGGTGTGGAGTTTTACAAGCGGAATATGTTCCAGCTTCTGGGTAAACCCGGCTACGAGAGTTAACCTGTCAAAAAAATTCCCAAAATAGTTGTTGCAAAATGCTGCGATTGCTGATAGAATTACCATACAGCAATTTATATACGCTGCAAGCAAAGGAGGACATTCCGATGATTCATGTTATTATGGGCCTGAAGGGCTCCGGCAAGACCAAGAAGATGATCGACGGCATCAATGCCGCTGTTGCTCAGGCACACGGCGATGTGGTCTGCATCGAGTACGGCAAGAAGCTGACCTACGATATTTCCTACAAGGTTCGTCTGGTCGATTCCAAGGAGTATGGCATCAACTCTACTGAGATGCTGAAGGGCTTCCTGAGCGGTCTGCACGCCGGTAACTTCGATATCACCCATGTGTTTATCGACAACCTGTACAAGACCATCGGCGCTGACAAGGCTGCCGCTGAGGCTTTCGTTGCATGGTGCGCAAAGTTTGCCGCCGACAACAGCATGGAGATCACCATCACCATCTCCGAGGATCCCGCTGAGGCTTCCGAGGAAATGAAGAAGTATCTGTGATCCATCCTACATACAACACCGCCGGAGATTCCTCCGGCGGTGTTTTTTCGCGGCGGGTCGCCGCTCGGAAAATTATAGTTTAGCGTAGTAAACGGAGCGCGAAGCGCGAGCCTCCCCTGTGTAAGGGGAGGTGGTCAAAATCTCCGATTTTGACCGGAGGGGTTGTAAAAGAACGACAATCCCTCAGTCAAAAATCAAAGATTTTTGACAGCTCCCTTTGCACAAGGGAGCCTTTGCGCCTGCGGCGCTTGGTTGCGTAAACTATAATTTATCTTTCAAAAAATAAATGAGAATAATTCTTATTTTCTTCTTGACAAATGATTCTGGATGTGTTATGCTCTGGGTGTAAACAAGAATGATTCTTAAATAGGAGGCGCCCATGGAAAAAGTAAGCAAGCATTTCAAGAAGCGCGACGCCATCCTCACCTGTCTTCGCTCCACGATGGAGCATCCTTCCGCGGACTGGATCTACGCGAAGCTGAAACCGGAATATCCGGACATCTCGCTGGGTACAGTTTACCGGAACCTGACGCTGTTCAAGCAGCAGGGGATTATTACCAGCCTCGGCACCGTCAGCGGTGTGGAGCGGTTCGATGCCAACACCGAGCCTCATGTCCACTTCGTTTGCACAAACTGTGACGCGGTCATTGATCTTCCCCACCTGGCAGTTCCAAAGGAGCTGTGCCGGCAGGCGGCTGATGACGCAGGCGGCGAGGTAGCAGCCTGTCAGCTCACCTTTAGCGGCATATGCAACCGGTGCTGTGCCAACCACAATTCAAAATCTTAGGAGGAAATGTTATGAAGAAGTATGTATGTGTCGTCTGCGGCTACGTTTACGAGGGCGATGAGCTGCCCGAGGATTACGAGTGCCCCCTGTGCGGCGTTGGCCCCGACCAGTTTGAAGAAGAAGCTTAATCTGTTCGCGATACCCTTGATCATTTAAAACTTAAAAATTAAAATAAATAATTATTATTTGGAGGAAATATTTATGAAGAAGTTTGTTTGCCCCGTTTGCGGTTACGTCCATGAAGCTGAGGAAATGCCCGCCGATTTCAAGTGCCCCCTGTGCAAGGTTCCCGGCTCCAAGTTCAAGGTCATGGAGGAAGGCAAGCTGGCCGCTGAGCACGAGTTCGGTGTCTACGCTAAGACCGTGAAGAACAACCCCGACATCTCTGAGGAAGACAAGAAGTTCATCTTCGATCAGCTTATGGCCAACTTCAACGGCGAGTGCGCTGAGGTGGGTATGTACCTGTGCATGGCCCGTATTGCTCACCGTGAGGGCTATCCCGAGATCGGCCTGTACTGGGAGAAGGCAGCTTATGAGGAGGCTGAGCATGCCGCCAAGTTCGCAGAGCTGCTGGGCAGCGATCTGGAGCCCAACATGACCGCTTCCACCAAGAAGAATCTGGCATGGCGTGTTGACTGCGAGTTCGGCGCTACTGCCGGCAAGGTCGACCTGGCTACCTGCGCAAAGAAGAACGGCCTGGACGCTATCCACGACACCGTCCATGAGATGGCCCGCGACGAGGCCCGCCATGGCAAGGGTCTGCAGGGTCTGCTGAACCGTTACTTTAAGTAAGTCGGCAAGCGCCGACAGGCAATTCGGGCCTGACATCCCGGCGGTGAACGTTACACCATTGGGTTCGCCCGGTTCGGTACATTCCAAAAAATCAACAGGCGGGGCTTTGCACACGCCACATAAGGCAGTAATTTCAAAACACTAACTTATGGGCGTTGCAAAGGGGAAAAAAGCAAAAGATGAATACCGAGAAGAACTGTAAAAGGTTTTTCTCGGTATTTTTCTGTTTAT
>SVLT01000011.1 GCA_015067845.1 Oscillospiraceae bacterium | reverse complement strand
GAGCAACCAGGAATACCCATACATTTGCCAGTGCTTCACCGCCAACAAGGAGGGCAGGGCCGAAGCTGCGGGCAGGATTGACAGAGGTTCCAGTGAAGGAGATGCCTAAAATATGTACCAGGGTCAGGGTCAGGCCAATCACGATGCCGGATACTGCACCGTTTTCCTTCTTGGAGGTAACACCGAGAATAGCAATGACGAATACAAAGGTCAAGATAACTTCAATGAGCAGGGACAGTGCAATGCTACCCTCGTAAAGAGCGTTAGCACCCAAGCCACTTTCTTTGCCGACAAAGGCCATCAGTGCAGCTGCACCGGCAATTGCACCGGCAAACTGAGCGATCAGGTAGCCAATAAAGTCTTTGGCGGACATCTTACCACTTACAAGCATAGCGATGGACACAGCAGGGTTAATGTGACAGCCGGACACATTGCCGATGGAGTACGCCATTGCCACGATCACGAGGCCGAAGGCAAGTGCGGTCAGCAAATAACCGGTTCCGTTTTCAGCGGAGCAACCGACCACTGCGGCAGTTCCGCAGGCAAAGAACACCAACACGAAGGTGCCGATGAATTCTGCCGCACATTTCTTCAACAAATTCATAACGCGTTTCCTCCTAAAAATAAAATAGTTGGGTGTTGCTGGTATTTATTATATAGGAATATCTGAATTAATGCAATAATTTATGTAAACAATCGAACATCTTTATACAATCTTAACACCGCCTGCATGAGCCTTAACACCTTCTTTATGCGTTTTCTTATATGATAACAATGAAAAAACATTCAGGAGGTATCGCCATGTGGGCGGTTTTACATAAACAAAAGCTCAGCTCGTCCCAGATCATCCTCTTTGGCTTTGCCGGGGTGATCCTTGTGGGAACACTGCTGTTGCTTCTTCCGTTTGCCACAAACAGCGGTCAAAGCGCTTCCTTTTGGGACGCTCTGTTTACATCCACTTCCGCTGTCTGCGTAACAGGCCTGATCGTCCAGGACACGGCAACCTACTGGTCAGCCTTTGGACAGTCGGTAATCCTGCTGTTGATCCAGATCGGCGGTATGGGTGTCATTACCGTGGCCGCAGCCATTACAATGGCATCCGGCAAGAAGATCTCTTTAATGCAGCGAAGCACCATGCAGGATGCTATTTCTGCACCGCAGGTAGGTGGTATCGTCCGCTTCACCGGCTTTATTCTGAAAGGAATCTTCCTCTTTGAACTGCTGGGCGCATTGGTGCTGATGACCGTATTCGTCCCGGAATACGGTGTGAAAGGCATTTGGCTGGCGGTGTTCCATTCCATTTCTGCCTTCTGTAACGCAGGCTTTGACCTGATGGGCACGAAAAGCCCCTATTCTTCCTTGACTTCCTATGCAGACCATCCGGTAGTAAATATCACGATCATGCTACTGATCGTCATCGGTGGCATCGGTTTTCTCACCTGGCAGGATATTCGCCAGAACGGGATCCACATGAAACGCTATCGGATGCAGAGCAAGGTGATCCTGGCCACTACCGGAATCCTGCTGCTTATACCGGCGCTATACTTCTTCTTTTTTGAGTTCTCCGCAGAGCCGATGGGAAGAAGAATATTCCTGTCCCTATTCCAATCTGTCACACCCAGAACCGCAGGCTTTAATACCGCAGACTTAACGGCGCTGAGCGAGACCGGTCAGACCCTCACCATTGGGTTGATGCTCATTGGCGGCAGCCCTGGCTCCACCGCAGGCGGTATGAAGACCACCACTGCGGCGGTGCTGATTGCCTGCGCTATTGCCATCTTCCACAGACGGGAAAACGGACGCTTCTTCGGCAGACGAATTGCGGATGATACTGTAAAAAACGCACTGACCGTATTTCTGATGTACATTTCTCTGTTTCTGCTTGGCGGAATGGTCATCAGCCGGGTGGAAGGTCTTCCTATCCTGACTTGTCTGTTTGAAACTGCATCCGCTATCGGTACAGTTGGTCTGACGCTGGGCATCACACCGGGCTTGCATCTTGTTTCCAAGCTGATCCTCATCAGCCTGATGTTCTTAGGCCGGATCGGTGGCTTGACACTGATCTTCGCCACCCTGTCTGCCAATAAAAACACGCTCTCCAAATTACCTTTGGAAAAAATCACTGTGGGATAAGGAGGAATCTCTATGAAATCCATTCTTTTAATTGGCCTGGGCCGTTTCGGTAAACACATCGCAATGAAACTCCGGGAGCTGAACCATCAGGTTATGGCTGTTGACCACAAGGAGGAGCTGGTGCAGGAGATCCTTCCTTACGTTACCAATGCCCAGATCGGTGACAGCACCAATGAAGCGTTTCTGCGGAGCTTGGGTGTGGACAATTACGATGTCTGTATCGTAGGTATCGGCAACAACTTCCAAAACAGCCTGCAGACAACAAGCCTGCTGAAGGAACTAGGTGCCAAGCTGGTTGTGTCCCGCGCCGCAACGGATGTGCAGGAGAAGTTCCTCCTGCGGAACGGTGCGGACGAAGTAGTTTACCCGGAAAAGCAGCTGGCAAGATGGGCGGCCATCCGGTACAGTGCCGACCATGTGCTGGACTACATCGAACTGGACAGTGAGAATGCGATCTTTGAAGTAACCATCCCCCAGAGTTGGATGGGAAAGACTGTAGGGCAGCTGGATATCCGTAAAAAGTTCAATATCAATATCTTAGGAACAAAGTGTGGAAGCAAGCTGGATTCCTTCATCACCCCGGACACCCTGCTGTGTGAGGGGAAATCCCTGATGGTAATGGGAAGATTTAAGGACATCCAGAAATGCTTCCGGATTTAAGATCGCAATTATGAAAGTTATATGGATCATACTGGCTGTGCTGAGTTTTATAGGCGGTCAGGTCTATCTGTTCTACTTGCTTCGCAAGCTTGATAAGTTTTTAGAACGCAGGCCAAGCAATGAACCGACCTTTACTTACGATGATAGTTGTAGATATCCGGAGGATGTGGTAGAATGAAAGAAAACAAGATCGGAGGACTGCCTATGGCGGAACACATTCTTGTAGGCCTTTCTTCTGCTCCATCCAACGCCCGAATCATCCGCACAGCGGCAACGATGGCAAATGCCTTCGGTGGCACCTTTACCGCACTGTTTGTCCGCACCCCCAATTATGAGGCAATGTCGGAAGAAAACAAGGAGCGCCTGCGGCAGAACACCGCGTTGGCGCAGGAGCTGGGAGCAACAATTGAAACAGTATTTGGTGACGATGTATCTTATCAGATTGCGGAGTATGCAAGACTGTCCGGTGTAACCAAGATCGTGGTAGGACGAAGTGCTGTTTCCAAACGTAAGCTCTTTGGTAAACCGACGCTGACGGAAAAACTGACCCAGATCGCGCCGAATATTGATATCCACATCATCCCCGATGCCAGTACGGATCCTGCCTATCGGCAAAGGAAAGCCCGAAAGAGGGTCGATTTGAGGACCACACTTCGGGATTGGGGCATTTCTGTTGGCATTTTGACACTTGCCAGCGGCTTAGGTTATTTGTTTTCAAAAGTAGGCTTCAGCGAGGCCAACATTATTGCAATTTATTTGCTGGCGGTGCTGCTCACGGCAATGGTCACTTCCACCCGGTCAAGCTATGTGCTGTCAGCCATTGGAAGCGTCCTGGTGTTTAATTTCTTCTTTACCTATCCGCAGTTCTCTCTGCGTGTGTACGCAGACGGAGCGCCGCTGACCTTCCTTATTATGCTGATCGCGTCCTTAACGGTCGGCACTATGACAGACCGGATGAAGGGACAGACAAAGCAATCCACCCAGGCAGCCTACCGCACCAACCTGCTGCTGGAAACCAATCAGTTTTTGCAGAAAGCGCAGACAGACGAGGAGGTTCTGCAGGCTTGCCGTACACAGGTGTCCAAGCTGCTGGGCAGAACGGCATCTGTGCTGCCCGGTGTTGTCGCCAGCGTCAATAAAGATACGCAGAGATATCCCATCAAGGTCCAGGACCGGGTCTATGGAACGGTCATTATTGAGGGTGCGGAACCTCTGGAAGCATTTGAGAACAGTGTGTTGCTGTCCATCCTTGGCGAGTGTGCCTTAACACTGGAGAACAGCCGAAATACCAGGGAAAAGGAAGCGGCGAAGCTGCAAGCAGAGAACGAGAAGCTTCGCGCCAACCTGCTGCGTTCCATTTCACACGATCTTCGTACACCCTTGACCTCCATATCTGGCAATGCCGGCATGCTGCTTTCTGATTTGGAAAAGCTGGACAACGATACCATTCGGCAGATGTGCGGAGATATCTATGACGATTCCGCATGGCTGACCAATTTGGTGGAGAACCTGTTGGCGGTCACCAAGATCGAAGAAGGCAGGATGCGGCTTCAAAAGCAGCCTCACCTGATAGAAGAAATCATCACGGAAGCTTTGCAGCACATCAGCAGAAAGCAGACGGAACATACCGTTACCGTGCATCACGAAAACGAACTGCTTCTTGCCAGGTGCGATGCCCGGCTGATCATTCAGGTCATTATCAACCTGGTGGACAATGCCATCAAGCATACACCTGCCGGCTCACACATTAACATCACCACAAAGCAGAACGAGCAGTACACCGAGATCTCCGTTGCTGATAACGGTGCTGGTATTCCGGACAGCGAAAAGGAAAAAGTATTCCAGATGTTCTACAGCGGCAGCAATCCCATTGCTGACTGCCGCAGAAGTCTGGGCCTTGGGCTTAGCCTTTGCAAGTCTATCATCACTGCCCATGGCGGAGAGATCTCTGTAACCGACAATGCGCCTGCCGGCACAATCTTTACATTTACCATTCCATCCGGGGAGGTGGAAGTCCATGAATAATCCAAAGATCTTAGTGGTGGAGGACGATTCCACTGTTCGCAACCTGATCACTACTACTTTAAAATCCAATAACTATGCTTACATAACCGCAGCCAACGGTGAAGCCGCCATTGCAGCAGCAACCACCCAGCAGCCGGATATTGTGTTTCTGGATCTGGGCTTACCGGATCTGGACGGCGTGGAAGTCATTAAGTGCATTCGTTCCTGGTCCCAGATGCCCATTATCGTCATCTCTGCCCGGAGCGAGGACGGGGACAAGGTTGCCGCATTGGATGCCGGTGCGGACGATTATCTGACCAAGCCTTTTTCTGTTACGGAACTGCTGGCTCGTCTCCGGGTCGCGCAACGCCGAATTGCATCAATTGAGAGCAAGCCCGGTGATTCTGTGTTCCGCAACGGTAAATTGATGGTGGATTACGCCGCAGGCTGTGCTTCCCTAAATGGTGATGAGCTGAAGCTGACACCCACAGAGTATAAGCTTCTTTGCCTGCTTGCAAAGGACGCAGGCAAAGTGCTGACCCATACCTATCTGACCAATAAGATCTGGGGCAGCTCCTGGGAGAGCGATATGGCATCTTTGCGGGTGCATATGGCAACCTTGCGCAAGAAGCTGGAAAAGGATGCTCAGACCCAGTATATCCAAACCCATATCGGTATTGGCTACCGGATGTTGAAATCGGAATAATAACAAGACGCAGGCAGCCTTTTGTAACGGCTCCTGCGTTTTGTCATTAGAATTCACAAATTATCTCTATTTTTCCCACCACGGCATGATAAAATAATAAGGGAATGAAATTATGGCAAGGGGGCTATGTTATGAAGATACAATTTATCGGTGCGACCCATGAGGTGACGGGTAGCTGTACGTTGCTGGAAGTGTGCGGCAAGAAGTACCTGGTGGACTGCGGTATGGAACAAGGAATCGACGTGTTTGAGAATGTGCCAATTCCTGTGCCTGCCAATACCATCGAAGCGGTGTTTCTTACCCATGCCCATATTGACCATTCCGGTATGCTGCCAAAGCTGTATAAGGACGGCTTCCGGGGCAGTATTTATGCAACCGCAACTACCTGCGATCTGTGCAACATTATGCTGCGGGATTCTGCCCACATTCAGGAATCCGAAGCGGAGTGGCAAAACCGGAAAGCGCAGCGTGCCGGTGATGAATTAGTCGTACCGGTCTACACCATGGCAGATGCCATAGGAGCTATCTCCCGCTTTCGTCCCTGCGAATACGGTCAGGTGATCCAGGCGGAGGAAGGCATCGTTGTCCGTTTTTCCGACATTGGACACCTGCTGGGTTCTGCCTGCATCGAACTGTGGCTGACCGAGGACTGCGTTACAAAGAAGATCGTGTTCAGCGGTGATGTGGGCAACATCGATCAGCCATTGATCAAAGACCCCCTGCCGGTAGAAGAAACGGACTACCTTGTTCTGGAATCCACCTATGGCAACCGTCTCCACGAAAAGCCCGGCAATACCGTTGGCGAGTTGGCTGAGATCATTCAGCGCACCCTTGATCGGGGCGGCAATGTAGTGATTCCTTCCTTTGCTGTTGGCAGAACTCAGGAAATGCTATACGCCATCCGACAGATCAAACAGGAAGGCATCGTCAGCGGTCACGACGGATTCCCGGTGTATGTGGATAGTCCTCTGGCAGTGGAAGCTACCGGTATCTTCCTGCAATGCGACCAAAGCTGTTTCGATGACGAAACTGCGGCATTGGTTAAGCAAGGCATCAATCCCATTTGGTTTGACGATATTTGCCTATCGGTGACTTCCGACGAATCCAAACAGATCAACTTTGACAAACGCCCGAAGGTGATTCTGTCTGCCAGTGGTATGTGCGAGGCGGGCCGTATTCGCCACCATTTGAAGCACAATCTTTGGGGGGAGGAAAATACCATCCTTTTCGTTGGCTATCAGGCGGAAGGTTCTCTCGGCAGAAAGCTCCAGGACGGCGCACAGTATGTCCGGCTGTTCGGTGAGGATATTACTGTCAATGCGGAGATCGCTGCGCTCCACGGCACCAGCGGTCACGCAGATCAGGCAGGCTTGATCCGATGGCTTGCAGGCTTCAAAGAAAAGCCTCAGATGGTATTTGTCAATCACGGTGATGATGCTGCCTGTATGATCTTCCAGAAACTGCTGACCCAGATGGGCTACCACGCAGATGCTCCTTACAGCGGTACGGAATACGATTTGGTAACTGGCAGGATGACTGTCTATGCAGATTCCAAGCCCATTCGCCGGGAAGAGCAGACAAAGGGCTCTGCCAGAGCAAGGGCCGTCTATGGCGACCTCCTTGCAGCCGCAGAAGCGCTCCTCGCCTTTGTCAAGACCTGCAAAGGCCGCACCAATAAAGACAACGCAAAACTTGCCTCTCAGATCCGTAACCTGATCGAAAAGTGGAAATAACAAAAGACTCCTATAAAATAACCCAGCTAAGCCAATGAAGGTTTAGCTGGGTTACTTACTTCAGCATATACGAACTTGGACGATATGCCACGGTCATATTTACGCGCCATGGTAAGCGATTATAGTAGATTTTTGTAAGGAAAAACAGCGCAAAAAGGCAGAAGAAGAACGCAAAAAGCAGGAAGAAGAACAGAGACAGAAGAACGAAGCGTATTGGGCAGAGCATGCTGAAGAAAAAAAGGCTCTGGAGAGCGAAAAAGAGCAGTTGCAGAAAAAAGTAGCTACATATGAAAAAGAATTAAAGGAGATAGAAGACAAGAATGCTCCTGAAAAAATCCGTCTGGCAAAGGAAAAGAAAGCGGTGCTTCCTGAAGAACAGGCTGCTAATGAACAGAAAGACCTGATTCATGATCTTTATGTCCGTCGTGATTCTCTTGGTATCTTTAAGGGTAAAGAAAAGAAAGCCATTACTACACAGATAGACGATGTGGAAAATCCCAAGTACGAGCAGTTGAAGGCTGTGGCGGATAAAGCAAGAAAGGAATTGGATGATAAGGTTAGAGATCGCTTGTCGGTCCTGAATGACGAGGGAAAACAACAGCGTAATGAAATGAAAGCCTGCAAGGCGCGCATTGACGAAATCACAAAGGAATTGACGAAAAATCGTTAAAGATTGGTTCTGTAAAGGAATGGTGACACGACGAATAAAAAAGCACGATCCGGCTGTAAACTAGGGTGGACATATTATAATTGTACTCCGATTTAGAGGAATTTCGTGTTTTTCAATCTTCGCAAAGGGTATTTTCGGATCGCTAGTCGCTGGATGGTTGCCAAAATTTCATACATAAAAAGACTGCCGATCTTACGATTGGCAGTCTTTTTGTTTGTCGTTGTCTTCAGTAAATACTAGGATGTTTTCGACCTTGCAGTGCAAGATGCTGCAAAGATCATTTAGAGTGACAGTGCTTATGGGGCGATTGTGTTTGAGCCTATCAAGTAAGCTACGACTAATTCCGTGTTCATTGATTAACTTATAGGTTGAAATACCTTTCTCTTTCAGCGTCTTGTAAAATGGCTCGTATGATATCATAACAACTCCTCCTGGATGTTATGATAGAATCTACTCTTTTACTTGACAATGCTCGATAAATGGGGTGCAATGGAAATGCTCTATAAATAGAGCATAAAACAAGTAGGAGGATTACAATGAAGAAAGCAATATTGGTTATAATGGCGGCGCTGTTAATAATGGCAATGCCCGGTTGTTCCGTTGAATATGCTGATAATTCAGGTGGAGCAACAGCAAGCACATCCTGCAGACACAATTACAGTTAGTGGGAAAATAGGAATGGCATCCGTTACAGGTTCCGATATTTACATTTTCAAAGATAAAATCTCTCCGTACTAAACACCGCATCCTGGGGAAAGTGAAAAAGGAAATGCGTCAAGGGAATGGATGCTTTTTAAAGCTTTCTGCACAGCAGCATAGAAGGTGCGTAGATTCTTCGACTTCGCTCCTTCGTCGCTGCGCTCAGAATGACACTCTTTTTCAATTACCTAAACAAAAGGCCACCTGGAGGGTGGCCTTTTTGATGCGATCGTTTATCTTTCCAGCAAGGGCTTTGCCAGAATTTCGTCCTTTCTGTCAAGCAGGTCGTTGGTGGCGAGGGCGGCTTCCATCTGCGCAACGCCGATGCGGTCAATGGCGGCGCCAAGGCGTTCCTTGGCGTAGGCGTTTTCCTTGAACCACAGCATGACTTTCTCGATCATCTCCGGGACTTCCGCCTCGGTGTAAGTGCCGGAGAGCAGGGTGCCCATGCGCTGCTTTTTGCCCCATGTTCCGCCCACGAAGATCCGACAGGCAGATTTCGCTTCCTTGGGTGCGGCTCCGAAGGGACATTTTCCAACGCAGACACCGCATTTTGTGCATTTGCTCTCATCCACGACGGCCTTGCCGTCCACAACGGATACCGCCTTGGATGGGCAGCTCTCCGTAATGGCGCACTTTTTGCAGCCCCGGCAGAGGGTGGCGTCAAAGGAGAACGCCTTGCAGCCCTCGATGCCCACATCGTTCAGGCTAGGCTTCATGCAGCTGTTGGGGCAGCCGCCCACGCCAATCTTGAATTTGTGGGGCAGCTTCACATCCCGCATACCTATGTAGAACTTGTCGTGGATGGTTTGCGCCAGCTGCTGGGTGTCGATGTTGCCGTAAATGCAGGTCGTGCCCTTGCAGCCGGTGATGGGGCGGACCTTCGCGCCGGTGCCGCCGAAATACAGGCCCCGTTCCGCCAAAAAGGCCTCAGCCTGGGGAATGTTGTCAAAGGGAATACCCACGATCTCCGCGGCGAGACGGGAGGTGAAGATCACCTTTCCGCTGCCGAATTTTTCTGCGCAGTCTGCAATGGCGCGGAGGGCATCCGGGGCAAACTGACCGGCAACGGAGACGACCCGTCCGGAGAAGCACTCCGTTCCCCGGTTTTGCAGAAAACCTCTGCCCTTGACGGCGGTAATTTGTTCTTTGGAAATACTCATATTTTTATCCTCCCTCGGTTATTGTGCACTTCTTCGGCCTGGGCATGTCGGTTCATCTCCTCGCGGATTGACATACACCGGAGCCCGTGGTAAAATGAAACAAATTTGGCATATGCCATTTATACACTTAGTATACTGTGGTTTTCGGTATACGTCAATAACTGCCCCTAGGATTTGAGTCAAATGAGAAAAGTTTTCCACAACTTAATTTGTTTTGCGATAATTTGCGGCGTGATTTTGTCCGCCGGACTCCTGCTGACTGCCTGCAAGGGCCAGGAGGAAGCAGGGCAGGGAATCACCTTTACCGATGCCTTGGGCCGGGAAGTGACCGTGCCCGAAAACCCGGAACGGGTGGCTGCGCTGCTGGGCAGCTTTGCAGATGTCTGGACCCTTGCCGGGGGCGAGCTTTGCGCCGCCGCCGATGACGCATGGGAGGATTTCGGATTGGAATTGGAGGGCGCGGTGAACATCGGCGGCGCTCACTCTCCCAGCCTGGAGCTGCTGATCTCCGCGGATCCGGATTTTGTGCTCGCAAGCGCATCCACCGCCTCCAATGTGGAAATGAAGGACACTCTGGAAGCCATGGGCATCCCGGTGGCCTATTTTGATGTGGACAACTTCGATGACTATCTGACTATGCTGAAAATTTGCACCGATATCACCGGCAGGCAGGAGCTCTATCAGCAGAACGGCCTGGCCATAAAAGCGCAAATTGATGGGATCAAGGAGCAATACAGGGAAGCGGATATTCCCCAAGAGGAGAGAAAAATTCTCTTGCTCCGGGCGGCGTCCAGCTTTGTGAAGGCCAAGGGGAGCAAGGGGACCATCCTGGGTGAGATGCTGGCGGATATGGGCTGCATCAACATCGCGGACAGCGAAACCGGCCTGCTGGATGATCTCAGCGTGGAAGCGGTGATCCGGGAAGAGCCCCATCACATTTTTGTGGTCACCATGGGAAGCGATACTCAGGCGGCCCAAGAGTCGCTGGAAAATATGTTAGAGGGAAATCCTGCCTGGGGCACATTGGAAGCGGTGAAGGAAGGCCGCTTGCACATGATGGACAAGAAATTGTTCAATCTGAAACCCAACGCGCGCTGGGCGGAATCGTACGAGATACTATATGAAACGCTTACGGAACAATAAAATCGGGTATATTTACGGCATCGCGATCGCAACGCTGCTTTTGGCGATCCTGTTGGGCGTTCTGCTGGGAGCCACGGAGCTGAAATTGGGCTCTGCGCTGGCGGCGATCGCAAGGGGCAACACGGACAGCCCGGATGCCAGAATTTTGCTTTTCGTCCGGCTGCCGAGAGTGCTTGCCGGGGTGGTCTGCGGCATGGCGCTGGCTGTGTCCGGGGCGGTGATTCAAGGCGTGCTGGCAAACCGGCTGGCATCCCCCAGCATGATCGGCGTGAATTCCGGCGCGGGCCTGGCGGTCACCCTTTGCTCCGCCTTTGGGATCATGGGCGGCTGGCAGCTGTCCCTCTGCTCCTTCCTGGGCGCGTTTTTGACGGTGATGCTGGTGAGCATCGGCGCAAAAAAATGGGGCGCGTCCCGGGGTACGGTGATCCTCATGGGCGTTGCCCTCAACGCATTTCTGGGGGCGATCTCGGACAGCATCACCACCCTGATCCCGGAAGTGAGCGTGATGGGAAATGATTTCAAAATCGGTGATTTTTCCGCGGCGGCCTACGGAAAAGTGGCGCCTGCGGCGGTGGTGATCGTCCTTGCGGTGGTCGTGCTGACGACCCTTGCCAACGAGCTGGATCTTCTGACCCTTGGGGACGAAAACGCCAAGGGATTGGGGCTGAATACGGGCGCTGCCCGGGTGATTTTCCTGCTGCTGGCGGCACTTTTGGCCGGCGCAGCGGTGAGCGTTTGCGGACTGCTGGCCTTCGTGGGCCTGCTGGTGCCTCACGCCGTCAGAAGAATGTCCACCTCTCAGGCCAGACACTTGATCCCCCTTTGTGCTCTGTTCGGCGCAGGGTTTGTGACGCTGTGCGACACTTTGGCAAGGGTGCTTTTTGCCCCCTACGAATTGCCCGTGGGTATCATTATGGCCTTTCTCGGCGCGCCTTTCTTTGTCTTTGTGCTGATCAAGGGAAAAGGAGGGCACCGTCATGCTTGAACTGAAAAACATTTCCGCAGGCTACGGCGAAAAAACCGTTTTAGAGGGTGTTTCCGCAGCTTTTGAAAAGGGAAAGCTGACCAGCATCATTGGCGTGAACGGCTGCGGAAAAAGCACGCTATTGAAAACAATCATCGGCATTTTGCCATTGTCCAATGGCGAAATTCTTGTGGACGAAACAGATCTGCAAGCCATGAGCAGAAACGAAATCGCCAGAAAGATCGCCTATCTTGCTCAGGGCAAAAACACCCCGGATATGACGGTGGAGCAGATGGTCTTGCACGGAAGATTCCCCTACCTGTCCTACCCCCGGCGGTACAAGGAAGCCGACCGGGAAATGGCGAAAAAGGCGATGGATGCGGTGGGTATCGCCCATCTGGCGGACAAGCCCATGGACACGCTGTCCGGGGGTATGCGGCAAAATGCATATATTGCCATGGCTCTGGCTCAGGATACGGAGTATATTTTGCTGGACGAGCCCACCACCTATCTGGATGTTGCCCATCAGCTGGAGCTGATGCAGCTGCTAAAAAAGCTGACCCATACCGGTCGGGGCATTATCACGGTGACCCACGATCTGCCCCTGGCGTTCCGCTTTTCCGATCGGATCGCTGTGATGAAGGGTGGGACGGTGGCGGCCTTTGGTACGCCGGAAAAAATATTTGCATCATCCAAAACAGAAGAAATTTTCCATGTGACCATGGGAAGAAGCGAAGAGGGATTTTATTATGTACATGAAATTGAAAGACGGTAAAGCCAAGGTGCTGACCTTCAGCTACGACGATGCCACAGTGGAGGACATCCGTCTGATTGAAATTCTGGACAAAAACGGTCTGAAAGGCACCTTCAATGTCAACACGGGTCTGTACCTGCCGGAAGAGACGGTCCGGGAGAAATATGTGGGAAGAATGAAGCTGTCGGAGGCCAGGGAATTATACATAAATTCCGGGCATGAGGTGGCGGTTCACGGTCTGACTCATCTTTACATGGGAAGAATCAAACCGGATGAGGTCATAACGGAAATACTGGAGGACAGAAAAAACATTGAACAGCAGTACGGTATTCTGGCCAGAGGCATGGCCTACCCCGGCGGACTGTTTAACGACGAGATCATGGCTACTGCAAGAAAATGCGGCATCCGTTACGGAAGAACCACGAAAAGCACGGAGAATTTTACATTTCCCCAGGATTGGCTGGCCTTTCACCCCACCTGCCGTCACAAAAGCCCCAACCTCATGGAGCTGGCGAAAAAGTTTGTGGAGGAAGACGTGAAGCATATCAGCGAGAACTGGCTGTTCTGTGTGTGGGGACACAGTCGGGAATTCAGCCGGGATGACAACTGGGATGTGATCGAGAAATTTGCCGAATATGTGGGCTGCAAAGACGACGTCTGGTATGCCACCAACATCGAAATTTGCGATTATGTGACAGCCTACGAAAGACTGGAAACCAGCATGGACAAAAGCACGGTTTACAATCCCTCGGCCGTGGACGTGTGGTTCAGCCACAAAAATCAGGTCTATTGCGTCAAAGCCGGCGAGACACTTTCTTTATAAAACGGAAAAAGCCGCGGAGCGCATTGCGCTCCGCGGCTTATGTCATGGAATTGTAATGGTCGTTTCCGTTTCGGTATATGCCTCACCGGACAGATAGGTGACGATTGCGTTACCCGCATCGTCAAATCTGCAGGCAATGGCAAAATCCGATGCCACAGAGGAAACCAGTCTGAGCTTGGTTTTGGTGAAATAGGCTTCAACATCGAAGATGTCCTGAACGATGATGAAGTGCCCGTCCACGGTATCCTGGGCATACACCACATACTTGTCGTTGGCGCCCAAAACATAGTGGAAGGTCTCGGATACCTTGCCGTTTTCCACATCGCAGTATACCGCCCAATTGGTGGAAAGGCCAGTTCCGGTCTGGGTGACAAGACCGAAGACAGAGGATGACGGCTGGGTCGTTTCCGGTGCTTTGGAGACCTTTTCCTGCTCATAAAGCACATTGCCCTGCTTGTCCTTTATGCTGTAAGAATAGGTGGAGTCACCGTGGTCGGTCAGCGTATAGTAGTCTTTGATATCTGCCCAGGGGATTTCTTTCGGGGCACAGGCTGTGCAGCACAGAGCAAGCAGCAGACAGACAGTTACAAATAATAAGAGTTTTTTGCTTTTCATTCGATCACCATTGAAATTCGGGAATTTGGCTCGTTTTCCGAGCCTGTCCGGTATTATAGCAAAACAGTGCACTTTTTGCAATAGATCCAAAATAATTTTATATTTGCATATTGAAAATTATGCTGTATAATGATCTTATCCGTTATATTCAGGAGGTAAACTATGAATCCGACTATTATGCATGTAAACTACGGCGAAACCGGCTTCAACAGCTACGGCGGAAACACCATCGACAGCATTTGCCGCATGGCCGCCGATATCGGCTTTGACGGTATTGAGTTCCGGGGCAATCCTCCCAAGGATCTGGAAGGAATGACCTTTGAGGAATATGTGGCTCAGGTCGCTGCCGCCCAAAAGAAGTACGGCCTGCCCAACATCCAGTTCAGCATTGGAATCGAGAATATTTACAGCGATGACAAGGAGCTGCGTGCTGCCGGCGTAGCGAAGGCTTTGGCAAAAGCTCAGCTCGTCCATGATGCCTGCGGTACCGTCCTGTGCAACACCGCCGCCGCCGCCATTCGCAGCACCGATCCCAGCGTGAGCAACCGGGATTTTGCCCGTCATGGCAGCGCTGTGGCAACCCAGGAGCATTGGGATATGACCGTAGAGGCGTATCAGCAGCTGGCCAAGGGCCTGGAACCCATGGGCATGAAGTTCGCCTTTGAGACCCACATGAATTACATCCACGACTTGCCCGCACCTTCCAAGAAGCTGGTGGATCTCATCGACAGCCCCAGTGTGGGCATCAACATGGACTACGGCAACACCGTGTATTTCGCCGGCTGTCCCACTGTTGAGGAAACAATTGACATTTACGGCGACAAGCTGTTCTACACCCACCTGAAAAACTCTGTGCCGGCAGCCGGTGACCGTACTGCCACCGCTTTGAGCGAGGGTGCCATCAACCACCGGATCTACCTGAAAAAGCTGCAAAGCGTGGGCTTTGCCGGCCCCATCGGCATCGAGGCGCCCCGTCCCGGTGACCGGTTCTGGTTCGCTAAGCAGGACTATGCCTACTACCAGGCAGTGTTGGCTTCTCTTTGATTGATATATCCATTCCACCGGGAATTGCGAAAAATCTTCGCAGTTCCCGGTGCTTTTGTCGTAAACAGTAGAGAAAAAAGTAAAAAATGTAGAAAATACGCAAAAATAGTCAGAGTACGGGACTTGCTTTTTGTGCAAAAAGAATATATAATGTATTTCGTCAAAAGATAATCGTTGGCAACAATGATGATTTTTAGAAAGGGATGAAAGCAATGAAGAGAATTCTGAGTATTGCATTGGCCCTGGTTATGGTACTGTCCATAGTACCTGCCACGGTCCTTGCAGCAGAAGCAACCCCCGCACTCCCCACAGCGGCGGTCAGCGAGATCTCCAACGAGGAACTGACCTTCGCAATGAACTTCCGTGTCAATTCCGTGACGGAGGAGCAGCTTGCCTACTATGGCGGCTGGTACGCAGATTTCGAATTGACCGTGAACAAGGAAGTTTCCTTCAACAACGACGGCTCCGCTGACGGCTGGCTGGCCGGTCAGTACGACGGGTGGTCCGAAAACTGGGTAACTGTGCCCTTCGGCAACTATGCCCCCGTGACCCTGGAGGCGGGTGAGACCGTCAAGATCATGGCCTTTGCCGCCGATATGATGGGCGAGCCCGGCCTGAAGTATACCTATCGGGAAGTCTATGAGGGCGTTCAGGACTTCGACTGCGGCGTGTACTTCGACGACGAGTTCCTGCTGGCTAACCCCGACCTGGTGGTTACCCTGGAGCTGAAGATGTATAACCCCGAAAACGAGAGCGAAAGCTACGTCATCGGCGAGACCTATACATACACCAACCCCATCGTGGCAAAGAATACTGCTACCAACAAGACATATGCCACCATCGCAGATGCCATGCTGGACTGCGCAGAGGGCCAGACCGTTGTCCTGCTGAAGGACACCACCGAGACCATCGTTAGTATCTTTGACAGTATGACTCTGGACCTGAACGGCCACACTCTGGTCGCCAGCTATGTTTCCGGCTTCGGTGACATCATCGACAGCAGCGTGGACAACGCAGGTGTCCTGACGGTTCCCGCTAACCGCATCATGATCCGGGAGGATAACGCCCAGCTGCCCATCCGGGAAGGCAACGGCTACCGTTTTGCCGAGATTTATAAGTTTGAAGCGGCATACCGGGAAGATCTGGGCAAATTTGGTCTGCGTCCTTATGTGGAAGCCGACATGCTGGAGCTGTTGAAGCAGGGCAGTGAGGCTACCGGTGTGACCATCCAGGTAAAGATCACCTGGAAGCAGGATGCGGGCTACCGCACCCAGAATTTCGTCTACAGTGATGAGCAGCTGCGCATCTTCCTGAATTCGTACAATGCTGCAACGCAGAGCTACGGCAAACTGTTTACACTGACGGTGAAGGGTGCAGAGAACTATGATGAACTGTCCTTCACAGCGATGGTGGTTTCCGAAACCAAGGTTGCTTTTACTCCGGATAATGTCCAGGAGCAGAAGCCTGCGGGCAATGTAACCACCGATGCCAACAACCAGGTGGTCAACGATGTGACCATCGGCAGCGGCAACGCATCCGCGCTGGTTCCCTCCGGCACCCAGCTGGAAAGCGGCGCGAATAACGTCACCCTGAGCGCAACGGAGATGGAAAAGACCACCTCCAACATCACCCTGAGTGACGACGAGACCATGGTGTCCATGAACGTGCACGTTGACGGCGTTGCCGCCGACAACACCACCCCCATCATCGTGACCCTGACCAATGTGGCCATCGAGGGTCTGAACCAGGGCAACCTGACGCTGTACCACGTAGAAAACGGCGAGACCGTGGAAATGACCCGTGTTTACAGCCTGGCAGAAGTGGACGCTCACAACGAATACTACTACGACATCGCCACCGGTACCATCACCATGGCCCTGGCAACCTTCTCCGAGATCGCTGTGCGGTCTGTTAAGAAGGCTGTTTGGGAAGGCGGTATGGATACCAGTTGGTACAACCCCAACGAAGACACCTATGTCATCCGCAATGCTGACCAGCTGGTTGGCTTGTCCGCGATCGTGGGCGGTATGGCAGAGGGCATTCAGCAGGATTCCTTTGAAGGCAAGACCGTCACCCTGCTGGCAGACATCAACCTGAACGATACAGAAGAAGACGGCAAGATCTTCTACCCCATCGGCTACAACTGCAGCGACGGAAGCTACGAGAAGACCGGCGACAAAGCTGTCACCACCGGTTTCTACTCCTTCTGCGGCACCTTTGACGGCAACGGTCACACCATCGCCAACTTCTACCAGAACACCTGGGAGATGAAGGGCGACCACAACTGGTATGCACCTGAGGATCAGCACTACCGCGACGGCATGGGTCTGTTCGGCAGAGTCTATGGCGGTACGATCAAGAACCTGACCATTGACAATTTCTCCTCTGACGGCGAAATCGCCACCACCGGTTCTGTTGCGGCCTATGCAGATTACGGTGCAACCTTTGAGAATATTTCTATCACCAACTGCAACCCCCGTGTTTACAACATCGGCAACGGCGGTATCGTTGGCTGTGTCGGTTGGTACACCAAGGGCAACACCAGCAAGAAGGTTACCTTCACAAATATCACCGTGGACAACACCAACAAGATCTCCGCTCTGTGGGGCTCCTGGGACGTGGCCTGCGGCGGTATCGTTGGTCAGTACTACCCTGTCAGCGGACAGAGCTCCGCCAACTATCCTGTAAATCCGGGCATCCAGCTGACCAACTGCCATGTTGCCGCGCAGATCGACGTTTACAACGACGTGTGCGCCAACTATCAGTACTACGCATACCGTTATGCCGGTATGCTGATCGGCTCTGTTCGGGAGAATGTGACCATTGATGGCCGTGAATATCCCGATATGACCGGCATCGTTGCTAAAAACTGCACCGTTCACTTCGGCGACTGGAACGATTACTACTACTGCGAGCTGGTTGCCAACTCTCAGGCATCCTACACCCACGACTACCAGATGAGCCGTCTGACTCAGGTTACTTCCGTGGATGTGGAGAACATGAAGTATGTGGACCTGAAGGGCGTGGAATACGCAATTCCTAATGAGGGCCGCGTGAACTATGTTGTGGTTCTGGGCAAGAACGATGACGGCTCTTGGAAGCATGGCGACGGCCATGAGTATGCCGAATGCTACCACTTTGTCAACGGTGTACAGCACAAGCATGAGGATTCCGGTTACGAAGATACCATCGACGAGGATGGCGACGGCCATGTCGACCTGAAGGAAGACAAGCAGCTGATCTATCGTGAGTTCATGAACCTGGTCACCGGCTACGGCTGGGGCGTTACCAGCAAGGGTCTGGAAGACTTTGACGGCGCACACGTGATCGACAGCGAGAACGAGAGCTCTGTTCAGAAGTTTGTGCCTGTTGTAGGCGCAACCACTTCCTTCAAGGATGGTCAAACCGTTTCCGTTGGCAAGCTGTTTGACGCTATAGACCTGGGTGAACTGAGTACGCTGCTTGCAATTAAGGGTAATAAGGTTAAGGTTTTCGTATCTCCCGTGGAGGAGAACGACGATGTCCGCGGCACCTATGTTGCCAATACCGGCAACTGGAAGAACGGCACAGTGACCTTCTCCGGCACCGGTCTGGCTAAGATCACCATTACGGACTTCTTCTACTGCACCGCTACTACGGTGGTTGTGAATGTCCTGAACAGCGGCGCAATCATCGACCTTTACGAACCCAACCTGATTGCACAGGGTACGTTTGACTATACAAGTCCGGTCACAGCGTACACAGCGAAGAGCAATACGAGCATCCCCAATTGGTATATTAATTCGGCTGCGTCTACGCATTTCGAAAGAGTTGCCGTAACGAACAAATATGCACAAGACGGCGAGTATTCCCTGCATGCGGTTCATTCGAGTGAGAAAACAGCTTCTTCCGTTTACCAGGTCGAATCCTTCACAGCAAATGCCGAGGGTGACGCGCCCAGAATGGTTAGACTGTCCGTTAAAATGCGCGGAACGGTTCCGGTGAAGGATACGTGCAGCATACGGATTGCGTTCTATAATAGTGAAAACACTAGCAATGACACATCGCTCAACAAATCGGCGACAGAATACTTCAACGGTTCCGAAGATTGGACGACTGTTGTTGTAGAAATGCCGATTCCGGACAATGCAGTAGCCGTTCGTGCGAATATTGTTTATGTGAACACGAACGCAACGGCAAATGTCTATGTGGACAATGCCGTTCTGACCATCGGTGACAGTGATGAGAACCTGCTGGATAATCCCTCCTTCGAAACGACACCCACCAATGTGCCCGCTTCTGTTGAGGATGCAGTGTTCCCGGATAGAACCGATTGGACACAGAGCAATGTGCATGCCGGCACTGTTTCCGCCATTATGGATCCCGATGGTTCTGAAAACGGCGTTCTGAAGCTGCACGATACACACCTCTCAGAATACGTTTATACAGCGTACCCTGAAGTGAATCTGCAAAAAGGCAAGACATATGCCTTCACCGTCAGATTCAAGGCAGATGCTGAGGTAACGGATCCCCGTTTTGCTATATACCTGAGACACACTACCCACAATGTGATGGGTCAGGTGGATGAGAATGGCGAGCTCATATTGGATGCTCTGGGAAATCCGATCCCCACCAACACTTTGCGCTCCGGAGCCTTTAAACCTACAACAGAATGGCAGACGAAAACACTGGTCTTCACCATTCCTGAGAATGCTACAACAGAGGAAGCAACCTTCTGCATGAGACTGGCTACCGGTTCTGAGTGTGTGGGCTCCATCTATGTTGACGATGTGACTCTGAAGGAGATCTGTGCCCACACCTGGGGCGAGAAGGTCTGGACCACTGCTGAGTCTACCTGCCTGGTGGCCGGTACTTACTACCGCACCTGTACGAAGGACGGCTGCGGCGCAGTTGAGACCGTGACAGCAACACTTGACCATGTTTGGAACAGAGATGTTTGTACCCTCTGCGGTACGGTTTGTACCCATACCAGCGTTGGCGGTATCTGCACCGAGTGTAAGATGGAAGTGCCCGATACCATTCACAACGAGCTGTTTATCAACGGTTCCTTCGACATGGGCAGTGAACAAGTCATCACCCATCACATCGCTAATAACCAGCAGTTTGCTCCTTGGTTCGCCATCAATTCAGTACAGGATAACCTGGATATTTACTTCACCAATGAATGGGCATCCCAGGGCGACTGGTCTGTAAAGATCGTGGACAACAGTGATAAGACTGCGGTCAGCATTAACCAGTTCGTTGACATTGGCCCGGCGGATGTGGAAAGAACACTGTTCCTTTCCGCTGACTTTGCCAAGGTAACCGGTACCGGTCAGATCACGTTGACAGTACAGGGTTATAACGGCGAGGAACGGACTGGATGGGCAGAGCAAACACATATTCAAGAAGGTACGGGCAGAAGAACCCTATCTGAAACCATTCCGGCCGGTGTGGATCGGCTCCTGGTGAAGGTTACTACCCACGGTGAGGATAAGATCACCGCATTTGTGGATAACATGGTATGCACCGTTGACGGCAGCAAGAACCTGCTGACCAATTATTCCTTCGAGACCTTCACTCTGGGAGCTGTTCCCGAGGTCTCTGACAGAGAGCCTGAGATCTTCTATCCCCAGGGCACAGTCAATTCTAAAGGTGCCTTTGAAGGCTGGCGTGAACTTGACGGCACGATTGTAGATGGCGAAATCGTAGAAGAGATCGTGTGGGTTGAAAGAGACGGCAAGGAAACTGCTGTTCTCCATCTTGTGGATAAGTATGACGCAACTGTTGAAGGAACGAACGCTACCGCCGTGTACTACGATCTGTTTGGCCTTGAAAAGGGCAAGACCTACACGCTGAAGTTTGATCTGGAGACGATTGGAGAAAACGCGACGATCTCTGTAGTACAAATGGATGAAAACAACACATGCATTGGTAACAATACGATTACCAACAGTATGGGCTCTGCGCTGGATCTCGGTTACCGGTTGTACGAGCATGTTTCCAGTGCGGATTGGACCACCTATACCTTTACCTTCACGACGGAGAGTGTGGACTTTAACTGTATCCGGATCAAGTTCACCACCGGCAGTGAGGCTGTTACCGAAGCTTGGTTCGACAACATCTCCCTGACTGAAGTCTACGACCATGCCCATGACTTTGTCCTGGCAGGTAAGATCGATGCTACCTGTGTCACCGCCGGTTCCAGAACTGTTATCTGTGTGCACTGCGGCGTTACCGGTATCAGCGTGGCGGGCGAGCCCACCGGCAAGCATACCTGCGACGGTCATGAGCCCACCTGCACCCAGGCCGTGTACTGCACCACTCCCGGCTGCACCCTCGTGAAAGAAGCGACGGGTCACACCGACGAGAACGCAGACAGTCTCTGTGACAAATGCGGTCAGAGCGTAGAAGTTTCTGAGGACACTCCCGAGGAGCCTGCAGAATAAGCCTTTGATTCAATAGCATAACCCAACGACCGGGGCACGCGAATGCGTGCCCCGGTTTTTTGCCCCCTAAAGAGAAAGTATGAAAGGCTTCCCCTGGGGGAAGCTGGCAAAAATCTCTGATTTTTGACTGATGAGGGCAATAACCGCACAAAGTGCGGCAAAATAAACTGCGGCTGTCGCCGCTGTAACGACCCTCATCCGCCCCGGTGTGCGCACTGGGGCACCTTCCCCCGGGGGGAGGCTCGGGTGCGTTCGCAATGACATATGGTAGAGGACGGGTTTTTCGTCCCGGGCGGCAAAACGCTGTACGCAGAACAGCACTAAAAGCAACAATATTAAAAAAATTATAAGAATTTGCACCTTAATTGGGATAATCTGCACATTGCTTTTTGTATAATTTGAGTGTATAATGTAAACTACGAGAGTATAACTGTCGGGAAAATCCGACGAATTTCGTAGAAAGGAAGAAAAGCAATGAAGCAAATGAAGCGAATTTTGAGTCTCGCGCTGGCTTTGGTAATGGTGCTGGGTATAGTACCTGCCACGGTCCTTGCAGCAGAAGCAAGCCCCGCACTCCCCACAGCGGCGGTCAGCGAGATCTCCAACGAGGAACTGACCTTCGCAATGAACTTCCGTGTCAATACGGTAACTGAGGAACAGCTTGTCTATTATGGCAACTGGTACGCAGATTTCGAATTGACGGTCAACAAGGAAGTTTCCTTCAACAACGACGGCTCCGCTGACGGCTGGCTGGCCGGTCAGTACGACGAGTGGTCCGAAAACTGGGTAACTGTCCCCTTCGGCAACTATGCCCCCGTGACCCTGGAGGCGGGTGAGACCGTCAAGATCATGGCCTTTGCCGCCGATATGATGGGCGAGCCCGGCCTGAAGTATACCTTCCGTGAGGTCTATGAGGGCGTTAAGGACTTCGACTGCGGCGTGTACTTCGACGACGAGTTCCTGCTGGCTAACCCCGACCTGGTGGTTACCCTGGAGCTGAAGATGTATAACCCCGAAAACGAGAGCGAAAGCTACGTCATCGGCGAGACCTATACATACACCAACCCCATCGTGGCAAAGAATACTGCTACCAACAAGACATATGCCACCATCGCAGATGCCATGCTGGACTGCGCAGAGGGCCAGACCGTTGTCCTGCTGAAGGACACCACCGAGACCATCGTTAGTATCTTTGACAGTATGACTCTGGACCTGAACGGCCACACTCTGGTCGCCAGCTATGTTTCCGGCTTCGGTGACATCATCGACAGCAGCGTGGACAACGCAGGTGTCCTGACGGTTCCCGCTAACCGCATCATGATCCGGGAGGATAACGCCCAGCTGCCCATCCGGGAAGGCAACGGCTACCGTTTTGCCGAGATTTATAAGTTTGAAGCGGCATACCGGGAAGATCTGGGCAAATTTGGTCTGCGTCCTTATGTGGAAGCCGACATGCTGGAGCTGTTGAAGCAGGGCAGTGAGGCTACCGGTGTGACCATCCAGGTAAAGATCACCTGGAAGCAGGATGCGGGCTACCGCACCCAGAATTTCGTCTACAGTGATGAGCAGCTGCGCATCTTCCTGAATTCGTACAATGCTGCAACGCAGAGCTACGGCAAACTGTTTACACTGACGGTGAAGGGTGCAGAGAACTATGATGAACTGTCCTTCACAGCGATGGTGGTTTCCGAAACCAAGGTTGCTTTTACTCCGGATAATGTCCAGGAGCAGAAGCCTGCGGGCAATGTAACCACCGATGCCAACAACCAGGTGGTCAACGATGTGACCATCGGCAGCGGCAACGCATCCGCGCTGGTTCCCTCCGGCACCCAGCTGGAAAGCGGCGCGAATAACGTCACCCTGAGCGCAACGGAGATGGAAAAGACCACCTCCAACATCACCCTGAGTGACGACGAGACCATGGTGTCCATGAACGTGCACGTTGACGGCGTTGCCGCCGACAACACCACCCCCATCATCGTGACCCTGACCAATGTGGCCATCGAGGGTCTGAACCAGGGCAACCTGACGCTGTACCACGTAGAAAACGGCGAGACCGTGGAAATGACCCGTGTTTACAGCCTGGCAGAAGTGGACGCCCACAACGAATACTACTACGACATCGCCACCGGTACCATCACCATGGCCCTGGCTACCTTCTCTGAGGTTGCTCTGGTTGCCAATGAGATCAACCCCTGGCAAGGTAAGATCGACACCAGTTGGTACGATGCAGAAAAGACTTCCTTTGAGATCTACAACGCTGACCAGTTGGCCGGTTTGGGCGAGCTGGTGGACGAGGGCAACACCTTCGACGGCAAGACCATCCTGCTGGGCTTTGACATCAACCTGGGCGGCGAAGAGGGTGGCCACTCCTTTGATCCTATCGGCTACGGCTACGAGCATGACGGCGGTAAGGTGTTCAAGGGTACTTTTGACGGACAGGGTCACACCATCCGCAATCTGTATCAGAACGGCTGGGCACTGGGCCTGTCCTACAGCACCGCCGGCGGCGGTCTGTTCGCCTCCGTAGTGAATGCCGAATTTAAGAATCTGACTTTGGACAAGGCCTATGTGGTTATGGAATGTATCGACATGGGTGTTTTGGTGGGCTATGCCTATGGCACCTGCCGTTTTGAGAACATTATCGTCAGCAATTCCGTGATCGCCAACTACAACCGCTACACCGGCGGCGTGGTGGGCGAGGTCAACGGCAACCATACCTTCATCAATGTGGATGTGCCTGCATCTACCACAATTTCCTCCTTGTGGGGCTCTTTTGATACCCCCATCGGCGGTATCATTGGCGGTAAGTACGGCGCTGCCACGGTTTACATGGAACGCTGCGACGTAGCAGCTGTGCTGGACGTTTTCAATGACGTGACCTCTGCTTATCGGTGGTATTCTTACCGCCGCGCCGGTATGCTCATCGGCCACACTGAGGAAACTCGTACCGTTAACGGCAGAACGGAAGCAAAGGCAAGCTTCCTGACCACCATTGACTGCACCGTGCAGTACGGCGACTGGGCGAAGTATCATTACTGTCAATTCTCTAACGAGAACTATCCGTACGTTCGTGTAGAAGCGGGTTTGTTCAACGAGGCCTATTCCAACCCCCGTTACGGCAATCCTGTGGGCGCGGACGGAACCACCAAGATCAACGCAGATAACCATGATTCCGACATTGCCCATAAAGAGGGCGAAGACTGCACACTGCCCGTCTATTTCCATCAGCTTTACGGCGGCGGCCAGGGCTGCTACGGCGGCAACCAGCATGTGGAAGACAACCTGGGCGTGACTGAACTGACCGATGTTACCGCAGAAGAGAAATTCACGGCAAAGGTCGATGCAGGTTACAGCATCACTCCGGGCAAGACCTACACTCTGGGTGAGCTGTTTGCAGCTTCCGGTCTGGGCCAGGCGATCCAGAATCTTTCTGTGAATGTCTACGTTTCTCCTGTTGAGGTTGAGAACGTTGGCAATATCAGCGGCATTTATGTCCGGGAGAACGACTGGACGCAGAGCACCATTACATTGTCCGGTTCCGGTTATGCAACGATTACCATTAACGACTATTACTACTGCACGCCCACGGTGCTTGTTGTCAATGTGGGCAAGACCAATCCCAGCTACACGGTGCCTTCTGGCCTGACCGCCACCTATGGCGACACTTTGGCGGATGTGGAACTGCCCGATGGTTTCACATGGAAGGATGCAGCCGCATCTGTCGGTAATGCCGGAGTGAACACCTTTGTGGCAATTTACACCCCTGAAGATACGGATAAGTACAACACCGTCGAGGTGAATGTCACGGTCGCCGTGGCCAAGGCAGATCCCAGTTACGAACTTCCTACCAACCTGACTGCCACCTATGGCGACACTTTGGCGGATGTGACCCTGCCCGAGGGCTTTGCATGGCTGAATGACAGCGCATCCGTCGGCAATGCAGGCACAAATAGCTTCACTGTCATCTACACGCCTGCGGATACCGCAAACTATAATACGGCTGAGTTGACTGTTTCCGTGACAGTTGCCAAGGCAAATCCCAGCTACACCGTTCCCACCGGTCTGACTGCAAAATATGACCAGACCCTGGCGGATGTGACCCTGCCCAATGGCTTCACATGGAAGGATGCGGCAACAACTTCCGTTGGCAGTGTGGGAACAAATCGCTTCATCGCCATCTACACGCCTGCGGACATCGTGAACTACAACACAGTTGAGGTGGAAGTGGAGATCGAGGTTACCCGTGATCCGGTGGTCAAGTTCGAGAGCAAGTTCACCGGCGACTTCCTGTACCGGGTTGGTAATCAGAATGCAGTCAACTTGGGTAGCTTGTTCAAAGAAAAGGACGACGTAACCATCGGCACCGTTGCGGTAACCGTGGAAAATGTTGACGGTAGCAATGTGACATGGAAATACACCTCCAATGCCACATGGACAAGCGGCACCTTGAAATTTGAGGGTACCGGCGTGGTCAAGGTGACCATTACCGACGATGATTACTGCATCCCCACTGAGCTGTATCTGGAAGTTGTGGACGCAGTCAATGCAACCACCGCCACCAGTGCAACTTCCAACAATGTGGTTCTGCTGAATGATATCGGCAGCGGTTTCACCGTATCCGGTGACTACACCTTCTATGGTAACGGCTTTGCTTTGAACTACACCGGCAACGGTCAGTATCTGAGAAATGGTCTAACACATGGTGTTATCGAAATTACAGAAAATGGTACGCTGGACAATCTGAGGATTAAGGCCACCATCTATCCTAAGGCATATCTGTACTATGGCACCAATTCTTATGGTGAAGCTGCTCAGGATGGCCCGAGCGATGGAAACGAAAGATACTATTATCAGCTTTCTGCTGTGGCAGTATATGGCAATGCAACGATCTCCAACTGCTATATTTATGGCGGCAGAAACAATATCTATGCAAGTACGGGCAATATTACCATAAGAGATACCATACTGGAATGCGGCGTTGTGTCCAATTTGCAGATTCAAAGCACAAACGAATATACTGTTACCCTCGAAAATGTCACCACCATTCAGAAACAGGTGAACCCCACCATCGGCGATACCAGCCTGGTGATGCTGGGCGCAGGTGTTTTGGTTGGTCCGGAGACCAGCTCGAATCCCATTATCGTACTGAACGGTGAGTTCAAGCAGTACAACTGGGTTACAGCAGACGATAAGAACGCAGTTTCCGACACAATGGCACAGGCAATTATTGGCGGTGCGTTGGATGCCACAGCTTATAACCATACGGTCAACGGCAAAACGTCCTCCAATCTAGGTATCATTTATATGAACACCCATGATGCAGAGGTTATAAACAATACCGGGTTGCCCTATGAGCATGCCAACGTCACCTTGAAGATAACATCCGTCAATCAGAACATTACCGGACAGGCGTACTCCTTGCAGAATGCTGCCGCAGCTCAGATTTATTCTGATATCGAAAATGCTGACAGAAATACTGTCAACGGCGATTATCTGCCCACCTTGGACTTTGATTTGGGCAATCAGGCGATCAGCTATGACGGCAGCGAGGATACCAGATATCTGTACGGCGATGCCGATGGTGTGACTGCCCTCTATCAGGACGGTGATGATCCCCTGACCCTTGATCTGACCAAGCTGGCGACCATCTATAAATATACCGGTTGCAACTATCCTGTCACAGTAGTGTGCAAGGATGCGAACGGAAATGAACTAACTGCCACGAACGGTGTGGTAACGCTGTCTGCACAGGGAAGCTATACATTGGTATTTACGGTGGACGACAACATCTTCTACGACAAGAACGGAACCACCGTTGAAAAGTCTGTGTCAAGAACATACACTGTTACGTTGACATTGACAGTCAAGGAAGCGGATGTCAAAAATGCAACCATTACTATTAATTCAACTACTTTGAGCGGTGTATACGAGACGGTCAATCTAACCGACTACAAGCTCCGTATCAATTTCCTGGACTGCATCAGCATTACGGACTATGACAATACCGGTGCAGGTACCACAGTTGACCTTACCAGTAATATCAGCTCTGCTACTTTGGCTCCTGACAGTGTGAATGTATACACGACTGCCTTTACAGTCACCATTACCTACACGGATGGCCGTGTACTGACCGTGAATTTCAGCAAGATTTCCGGCAGTTCTCCCGGTAGCCCCAAGACAGCAACTGTGAACACAAGCGGTGGCGTGTATATTATCACAGATAGCGCTTTGGACAACAAGCCCACGGAATCGTCTAGTCAGAACACATGCACCATTACCAGCGTTTCCTACAAGGGTAATAGCGGCTCTACTGTTACTGACGATACCGATGTAACCGTTACATGGGACCTGGGAAGTAGCAGTAGCGGTGGTGGTTCGTGCCTTGCTGCCGGAACAATGATCACCTTAGCTGACGGCAGCAAGAAGCCTGTGGAAGATATCCGCAGGGGTGATCTGGTAATGGCATTTGACCACATCACCGGTAAGCTTACCTTTAAGGATGTTATCATCGTTGTCAGGACTTATGGCGAATTCTACAAGAACACCTTCGTCTTTGACGACGGAACTGAATTGGCTACCATCATTGAACACGGTATCTACGACCTTGACCTGCAGAAGTATGTGAACATCGACCACCTCAACTGGATGGACTATGTCGGCCACCGCTTCGTGTCCATAGATGCTAACGGCAACATCAGCACCAAGAAGCTGGTCAATGTCATTACCGAGTGGACGGAAGATTATAAGTACGATATTGTTACCAACGAGACCCTCAACTATGTCGCAGAGGACACCTTGAGCGTTACCCATGTTCTGGTGGATGTAATCAACACCTTCGCATTCAACGAGAATATGGTCTACGATCAGGAACAGATGCAAGCTGATATTGAAAAGTACGGCCTGTACACCTACGACGAGTGGGAAGAATACTGCGACATCTCCGTCTTTGATCAGTACAACATCCCGGTTATGAAGGTGGGTATTTCCAAGGGACTGTATACGCAAGAGTATATTGTCGGATTGATCAATACCTATGTTTTGAACGATGATGTGCAAATTCTCAACTAAGCATTGATATTCTACCCAATGGCCCGGCTGGTGACAGCCGGGCCTTCTTCTATCTGGTACAAAAAACAACCAAAACATGGAAAAATCCCGGAAATAACGGAAAAATAATCGATATTTTCGCTTGCTTTTCTTGCTACTGTATGATATGATTTATACTGTTAGAGTATAAATTGGTGTACTTTTTGAGTAAAAACCGAGAAAGGAGTCAAAAGATTATGAAGAAGATTTATCAGGAGCCCGATGTGGAGCTGATCCGCCTGGTCCCCCAGGACAGAATCACCAACGATGTCTTTGAAGGCAGCGGTGACGTGGAAAGCGACAACGGCTTCTTCGGCTAATTATGCAAGGGGCATATATGATTTGCAAAATCGCTGATTTAATTGCAGAGATTCCTACAGCGGACGGTCTGGCCGTCCGCTGTAAGGATTATTTGTGGGAAGAAACGGCGCAACCGGATATCGTTGTTCGGGAAGCGCTGTATCGCAAGGAGCTGTTTGCCCCCGGTATTCCCATGAAAAGCGTGGCCTATGTAGAAGCTGCCTTTCAATTTTATCGTCAGCTGCTGAAATATGACGGCTTTTATCTGCATTCCTCCGCTGTGGTGTATGAAGGAAAGGCCTACCTGTTCTCGGGGAGAAGCGGCGAAGGAAAATCCACCCACACACGGCTGTGGCAGGATACCTTTGGCGGAGATACTCGCGTCATTAACGACGATAAGCCTGCGCTGCGCTATATCGACGGCGTTTGGTACGCCTACGGCACTCCCTGGTGCGGAAAAGACGGTATCAACATCAATGAAAAAGCACCCCTTGCGGGCATCTGCTTTTTGAAGCAAGCGCCTCATAACCGGATCCGTCAGCTGACACCGGCAGAGGCCATGCAAAAAATATTGGGACAGACCATTCATCGGCTGGATGATGTTCAAAATCTGGATGCGCTTCTGGGGCATTTGGAACGCTTGCTGGCGCAGATTCCTGTCTTCGAACTGGAAAATTTGCCGGAACCGGCGGCCGCTTTGCTGAGCCGCGAAACAATGTCCCGGGAAGCATTGGAAAGAAATTTATGAAAATCAAAGAAAATTATGTTTTGCGTCAGGTAGCGCAGACCTGGATCGTCATGCCTCTGGCAGAAGAAAATATAAACCTGAACGGCATGCTGACCCTGACAGAATCCGGCGCTATGCTGTGGCAGCTGCTGGAACAGGGATGTGATCTGTCCGCATTGGCCAATGCCCTGACCCGGGAATACGATGTTTCTGAGGCCAAAGCCTTGGAAGATGCAGATAAATTCACCCAGAAGCTTATGCAGCTGGGATGCCTTGATGCAGACTGATTGTTTATAGGAAGTATACTATGAAAAAGACGATTTTTATTGCGGTTGCCTTTGTGTTGACAGTTTTGTTGCTGGCGGCCTGCGTAAATACCCCCACATCCACCGCTCCGTCGGGAAGCGTAGGTGGTGTCATAGAGGATGACACATTTTTTGATGGCGATAACGGCACAGGAAATACACAGCAGTCCGGCACGTCGACGCCCGGTTCATCTGTTCCCGGGACTTCCGTGCCCAGCACTTCTGTACCGAGCACCTCTGCACCCAGTACCTCGGTGCCTAACACCTCCGTGCCCGGCACTTCTGCGCCCGCAACGCAGCCTTCCACAAAACCCGCAGGTCCGAATACATCCCTGACCTACGAGGAATTCCATGCAATGACCGGTGCGGAGCAGCGGGCCCACCAGGAATCCTTTGCCAATCTGGACGATTTCTTTGAATGGTACAATGCCGCCAAGGAAACCTATGAAAAGGAAAATCCGTCTATCGAAATCGGCGGAAACGGGGAAGTGGACCTGGGTGGTGGCAACGGCTAAGACCCGATCAACAGGATAAAGCGATCTGCCCGAGGAGACTCGGGCAGTTTTTTGCTCATTTCGGAATGGTGATGGTGAGGACGATTTCGTTTTCTGTTTCCCGGCGTTCGGAAATCGCGGAGATGCCGGAGGACTGGATCCGCTGTAAGGATTGATGAAGATTGCTGAGAAATGCCCCCACATTTACGCTCCGGTTGCGTGAAAGCTGCCCGGAGCACAGCTCGTCGATGTACGCGTCTGTCCGGGCCACGCTCATGCCCAGCCGGGTGATCGTCTCGATTGCCCGCATCTTTTCGCCCTCGTCGCTGAGCTTCAAAAGGGCTCGGGCGTGACGCTCCGTCAGTCCGTTTTGGCGCAGAGCATCCAGCACCGGAGGGGAGTGACGCAAAAGGCGCAGCTTGTTGGCGATGGCGCTTTGGCTTTTTCCCAGATATTTTGCCGCCTGCTCCTGACTCATGTTGCAAAGCTCCATCAGCCGGGCGATACCTGTGGCTTCTTCCACAAAATCCAGATCCTGCCGCTGTAAATTCTCGATCATGGCAGCTACGGAGGATTCCCGGGCATCCATGCTCATCACGATACAGGGGATCTCTGTTAATCCGGCTATCTGCGCCGCCCGAAGCCGCCGTTCCCCGGCAATGAGCTCGTAGCCTGCCGCGCTTCGGCGTACGGACAGAGGCTGCAAAATGCCGTGCTGGCGGATGGAATCGGCCAGCTCCGACAATGCGTCTTCCTTGAATATCCGACGGGGCTGCGCTGGATTGGGTTTGATGGTCCGAGCAGGGAGGAATACCACCCTTCCGGTCTCCATGTAGGTTTTTAGTTTCGTGCATTGCATGACCGTTCCTCCTTTGTAAAGTGTAGTCCCATTGTACGACCCGGGCAGTGGGAAACTCCACGAAAGGGGGCAGGACTAAAAATAATTTTTCATTGCTATGTGCAGGAAAGTGTGATAAAGTAATCGTAGGGGACGGCCACCGGACGTCCCGCCAAAAATCCAATTCCTGCAAAACGGGGCGTCGAGGGCGCCGCCCCCTACAATATCCGCCGAAAAAGGAGAAATACTATGAACTGCTTATTCTGCAAAATCATCGCCGGGGAGATCCCCTCTACCAAGGTCTACGAGGATGAGACCGTCCTGGCCTTCCGGGATATCGCGCCCCAGGCACCCACCCACATTTTGGTGATCCCCAAGGCGCATATTCCCTCTGTGGACGGCGTAAACGCCGAAAACAGCGCTGTGGTCGCCCACATTTTTGAGGTCATTCCCCAGATCGCCGCCGCGGAAAAGCTGACGAACGGCTACCGGGTGGTATCCAACTGCGGTCAGGATGCCGGCCAGACTGTCCATCATCTGCACTTCCACATTCTGGGCGGACAGGAACTGAGCCTGCAGATGGCATAATAAGGCTTCTCCTTGAGGAGAAGCTGGCATTTGCGAGGTACGAGCAAATGACTGATGAGGTGTCAAAATATACCTATAACACCTCATCCGCCTCGCAAGCTCGGCACCTTCTCCTCAAGGAGAAGGCTTTACCATATACTTGACATTTTGTCTGTCTCTGCTATAATAAGACCGAACCGCAAAACAAATCAATCTTCGGGGTGCCGGCAGCAGCTGGCTGAGATTGGACTTAAGCGTCCTGACCCGTGAACCTGATACGGCTAATACCGTCGGAGGGAAAGATGCACATATGAGATACTGGCGTACGAAGTATCGCATTGCACCTGGACGGGTTTGCAATGCGGTATTTTTTATTTCGGAGGTCATGAAATATGACAAGCAAAACACGGCGCTTAACAGAGAGTGCCATGCTCCTGGCGTTGGCAATCGTTTTGGAGCTCCTCAGTAAGATGTTCATCCCGGAAATGCCTTTTGGCGGTCAGATCACGCTGGTCAGTATGCTCCCGGTGGTGCTGATCTCCTATCGGCACGGCGTGAAGTGGGGTCTCGTCAGCGCATTTGCCTATGCCCTGCTGGAAATGGCCATCGGAACCAAGACGGTCATGGCGGCGTTCCAACCGGGGTATTTCGGTGACGGTGTGCTGATCGCCAATGCCCTCATCATGTGCCTGCTGGACTATGTGGTGGCCTTTACGGTGCTGGGTCTGGGCGGCCTGTTCCGGAACAAGATCCAAAATTCCGGTGTAGCACTGATGACCGGCTCGCTGGTTGCATTAGGTGCCCGGTATGTGGCTCATATTGCATCCGGCTATATCCTGTTTGCGGGTTACGCAGAGTGGTTCTTCACCCAGGAGGGTTTCCCCGCATGGGGTACAAGTCTGGTGGAAAGCCTGAGCCCCGAGCTGCTGGGCTTTGTGTACTCCGTTGTGTATAACGGCATGTACATGATCCCGGAAATGATCATCACAGCGGTGGTTGCCCTGCTGCTGGCAAGAGTGCCCAAAATCGTGACAAAGGCAAGTTAAATCGTCCCCCCTCCGGGCTTTTCCGGAGGGGATTTTTACATCCCCTGCCGGGGGATACAAAAATTTCATGTTTTCGTGACAAAACACAGATTGACAATTGCCCCTTTAAGCGGTACAATAATACTGATACACTATGCGCCGATGCATATAATGTGTATCGGCTGAATAATAAATTAGGAGGAAACTAGATTGAAGGATTGGGCATTCACAACAACCGTCGAGGAGATGGAAGCTGCAACCAATTCCCTGCTGGAAACCGCCAACAAAGTTGGCGCTGACACTTGGCAGCAGAGAGTTAAGAACCAGTCTCCCCACTGTGGCTTCGGCGAAGGAGGTACCTGTTGCCGGATCTGCTCCATGGGCCCTTGCCGCATCACTCCCAAGGCTCCCCGTGGTATCTGTGGCTGCGATGTTCACGGCATCGTCGCCCGTAACTATCTGCGGTTTACTGTTGGCGGTACTGCCGCGCACTCTGACCACGGCCGTGAGATCATGCACACCCTGCACCAGACCAAGGAAGGCGGTAACTATCAGGTCAAGGATCCTGAGAAGCTGATCCGCATTGCCAAGGAATGGGGCGTTGAGACCGAGGGCAAGGACATTTATGACCTGGCCCACGAAATGGCCGAGATCGGCCTGTTGGAGTACGGCTTCCCCTTCGGCGAGCAGAAGTTCGCACAGCGCGCTCCCGAGCACACCAAGGATCTGTGGAGAAAGGCAGAGATCATGCCCCGTGCTATCGACCGGGAGATCGCAACCGCCATGCACATGACCCATATGGGTTGTTCTTCCTTGCCTGAGGCGCTGATCCGTCAGGCTCTGCGCGCCGGTTTGTCCGACGGCTGGGGCGGCTCCATGATGGGCACCGAGTTCTCCGACGTTATGTTCGGCACTCCCAAGCCCATGGATACCGAGGCAAACATCGGTGTTATGGAGAAGGAAAACGTGAACATCGTTGTCCACGGTCACGATCCTTCCCTGTCTGAAATGATCGTTTACTATGCAAACGATCCTGAGATGATCGCATATGCCAAGAGTCTTGGCGCCAAGGGCATCACCGTTTCCGGTGTCTGCTGTACATCCAACGAAGTTGCCATGCGTCACGGCATCCCCATGGCCGGTAACTTCCTGAACCAGGAAAATGTTGTACTTACCGGTGCTTGTGAAGCCATCGTGGTGGACGTGCAGTGTATCTTCCCTGCACTGGGCCCCCTTTCCAAGTGCTTCCACACCAAGTTTATCACCACCTCTCCCATCGCCCGGATGCCCGACTCCGAGTTCATCCAGTTCCATGCTGAAACTGCCGGTGAAAACGCAAAGGCAATCGTGAAAATGGCAATTGAGAACTTCGCAAACCGTACTCCTGAGCTGGTGAACATCCCCTCTCAGAAGCAGAAGGCCCGCGTGGGTTACTCTGTTGAGGCCATCAAGGGCGTTCTGGATACCGTTGCCAACTCCCAGTTGGATGAGTTTGGTACCACCAAGCCTCTGGTTGAGTGTGTACACTCCGGCGTTATCCGCGGCGCGGTTGCTATGGTTGGCTGTAACAACCCCAAGGTTCGTCCCGATACCGCACACATTGAACTGATGAAGAAGATGCTGGAAAACGACATCATCGTCATCACTACCGGCTGCTCCGCACAGGCTGCTGCCAAGGCAGGTTTGATGGATCCCGAGCAGGCTAAGGAATACTGCGGCGCAGGTCTGAAGCGTGTCTGCGAACTGGCCGGCATTCCTCCTGTGTTGCACATGGGCTCCTGTGTTGACATTTCCCGTATGATGGTGCTGGCTTCTGACATTGCCAAGGACTGGGGTATCAACATTTCCCAGGTTCCTGTTGTGGGCTGCGCTCCTGAATGGATGTCCGAGAAGGCTGTTTCCATCGGTAACTACGTTGTGGCTACCGGTATCGAGACCTTCCTGGGCGTGGATCCCTACTCCAAGGGCTCTACCGAGGTCACCGAGCTGTTGCAGGGCGAGAACGGCATCAACAAGTGGGTTGAGGCTAAGTTCGTTGTGGATACCGACATCGATGCTCTGGGCGACAAGATGATTGCTTGCATTGAAGCCAAGCGCGCAGCTCTGGGTATCTAACATATTAAGCTGTGCACCAAAGCCTTCCCCTTGAGGGGAAGGTGGCCGAGCGTGAGCGAGGCCGGATGAGGTGTAGCTACCTTTGGCGGCGTAAGAGATGTAACGGTTGCTTTGCAACCCACACCTCATCAGTCACCACCTTGCGGTGGCGACAGCTTCTCCTCAAGGAGAAGCCTTGCACAGTCAGCATATTACTAAAATTCGAGGATTTTCCAATGAAAGTAGCAATTACCGGCAAGGGCGGTGTGGGCAAAACCACATTATCCTCCACCCTGGCAAGGCTCTATGCCGATGAAGGACGCACCGTCCTGGCGGCGGACGTAGACCCGGATGCAAATCTGGGCCTGGCGTTGGGTCTGAGCCAGGAAGAGGTGGATGCCATCATCCCCATTTCCAAAATGCGTGATCTTGCAAAAGAACGCACCGGCGCCAGCGATGACAACAAGTTTTACAAGCTGAACCCCTATGTGGCGGACATCCCCGAGAAGTTTGCCAAGACGGTCAACGGTGTAAAGCTGCTGGTCATGGGCACGGTGGATCTGGGCGGTAGCGGCTGTGTCTGTCCCGAGCATGTGATGCTCAAATCCATCCTGTCCGCCATGACCTACCGCAAAGACGATGTGGTGATTATGGACATGGAAGCGGGTTTGGAGCACCTGGGTCGGGGAACTGCCGCCAATATGGATCAGTTCATCGTGGTCATCGAGCCGGGTTCCAGATCTGTGCAGACTTACCGCAATGTCAAACGTCTGGCGGCCGATCTGGGCGTGAAAAGAGTCCGGGTGGTGGCCAATAAGATCCGGGATGAGCAGGATGAGCAGTTCATCCGCAGCCAGATCCCGGAAGAAGACCTGCTGGGCTTCATCCACTACAATCTGGAGATCATGGACGCTGACCGCAACGGAAAATCCCCTTACGATTACAGCAGCGCGGCAATCGAAGAAATCCGCAAAATCAAGGAAATCCTGGATAAGGACGAATGAAATAGAAGTATGTCTTGCGGTAAAGCCGCCTCGCCTCCCTCGGAGGAGGGAGGTGGACGGAATCTTTGATTCCGGACGGAGGGAGCGAATCTCTCCCCCAGTCAGCCTGTTCGGCTGACAGCCCCCTCCTCAGAGGGGGCCAAGATGCTCCCGCAATGACATTACAAGGAATAAATTAAAATAGGAGGAAATATCGTGACACTTTTTGATAGAGTTTTTGGCGGTAACGATTACAACTATGGTCGTACCGTAACCGCTGTCAACGAGGCCATCGCCAAGTTTGGCGAAGCTGAGCCTGTTGCTTTCCCCGCAACCGCTTATAATCTGCCCTGTTACTACTCCATCACCGGCAAGAAGATCAATAACCTGGGCGAGCTGAAAGTCGCTCTGGAAAACGATATCAAGCCCATGATGACCCGCAACGCCCGTTTGCAGGACGCTTTTGACAGCGGTGTTGCTTCCGCTCTGTGCGCAGAGTTCCTGGAAGTTCTGAAATACATCGGCGGTGCTGAGCCCTATACAGAGCCCGAAATGGGTTTCCTGACCGACGCTTTCGTGCGTAACCTGGGTCTGCCCCTGGTTACCGGCGATATCCCCGGCGTGGCCGTTATCATCGGCGGCGCTGAGAAGCCCGAGGAGACTGTCGCTCTGGCCAAGTCCTACCAGGCACAGGGCCTGCTGGTCACCGTGACCGGCGAAGGCATCAAGCACTTGGCTGATGCCGGCATGAAGACCGGTGAGGGCGTCCGCGTTTGCCCCCTGGGCTACGAGATGCAGTCCGTCATCCATGTTGTTTCCGTCGCTCTGCGCGCTGCGCTGATCTTCGGCAACATCACCCCCGGCGACACCAAGAACCTGTACAAGTACACCATGGATCGCGTCCGCGCTTTCGTCAACGCTTACAAGCCCCTGTCTGACGAGATCGTGTCCTACGGCGCCGGCGCCATCTGCCTGGGCTTCCCCGTTGTCTCCAACGAGACCGAGAACATGTTCCGTGTTCCCAAGAGCCTGATCCAGCAGCTGGACACCGAGAAGTGGAATGCCACCTCTCTGGAAGCCCGTGACATCAAGCTGAAGATCACAAAGATCGACATTCCTGTTTCCTACGCCACCGCTTTCGAAGGCGAAATCATCCGTAAGGGTGACATGCAGGTGGAAGTGGACGGTTCCCGTGTGGACTGCTTCGAGCTGGTGCAGACCAAATCTATGCAGGAGGTCGAGGACCACAAGATCACCGTTATCGGCCCCGAGATCGACGAGATCCCCGTGGGCAGCAAGATCAGCCTCTCCTACACCATCGATGTAGCCGGCAAGGCTATGCAGCCCGACTTTGAGGCCGTTATGGAGCGTAAGATCCATGCATGGCTCAACTGCATCGAGGGCGTTATGCACACCGGTCAGCGTGACATGATCCGTGTCCGTATCAGCAAGGCCGACTTCGAGGCCGGCTTCAAGTTCCGTCATCTGGGCGAGGTGCTCTACGCCAAGGTTATGAGCGAGTTTGAGGCTGTTGCTGACAAGTGCCAGGTCACCATCGTGATCGACGCTGAGCAGAACAAGGAACTGCGCGCCAAGGCTAACGAGATCTTCAATGCCCGTGACGCAAGACTGGCTTCCATGACCGACGAGTCCGTGGATACCTTCTACACCTGTATCATGTGCCAGGCATTCTCTCCCAGCCACGTTTGTATCGTTACTCCCGAGCGTCTGGGTCTGTGCGGCGCCGTGTCCTGGCTGGATGCCAAGGCCACCAAGGAGCTGGATCCCCACGGTCCCTGTCAGCCCATCCTCAAAACCGGCTGCCAGGACGAGCGTTTGGGTCGTTACGACTCCATGGATGAGGCTGTCAACACCTACTCCCACGGTGCTGTTGAGAAGATCACTCTGTACTCCCTGTTCGAGGATCCCATGACCTCCTGCGGCTGCTTCGAGTGTATCTGTGGCGTTGAGCCCTGCTCCATGGGCGTGGTCATCACCTGCCGTGAGCATGCTGGCATGACGCCTCTGGGCATGAGCTTCTCCGACATGGCTTCCATGACCGGCGGCGGTGTTCAGACTCCTGGCTTCATGGGCCACGGCAAGCACTTCATCTCCTCCAAGAAGTTCATCGCAGCAGAAGGCGGCCCCGGCCGTATCGTCTGGATGCCCAAGATGCTGAAAGACCAGATGCGTGAGCGTTTGGACGCAACCGTTTTGGAAATGTACGGTGTTGAGAACTTCACCGATATGGTCGCTGACGAAACCGTCTGCACCGAGGATCCCGAGCAGTTGCTGGAATACCTGGGCGAAGTTGGCCACCCCGTTCTGGGCATGGAACCCTTCGATATGTAATGTACATCAAAAACCCACCCTTTCTAGGGTGGGTTTTTATGCCTAAGACCAAAGGCTTCTCCTTGAGGAGAAGCTGTCACCGCAGGTGACTGATGAGGTGTAGGCTGCGCAGCAGCCGTTAAATTCTTAAATTGTCGCTTCGCGACACCACCTCATCCGTCAAAAATCAGAGATTTTTGCCAGCTATTTGCGTAGGTATGCTTGCCCCTGGCAAGCATTAGGATATTTATCCGCTGCGCGGAGCACCGCCCTCAAGGGGAAGGCTTAGGTGCGTCGCAAAAAAGAACTCCACCGGTTAACCGGTGGAGCCCGTTTTATTCTCCGTAGCCCATGGGGTTGTTCTTTTGCCAGTTCCAGGAGTCCCGGCACATATCGTCCAGATTCTTTTCCGCTTTCCAGCCCAGCACGTTTGCACTTTTTGCCGGATCTGCATAGCAGGTGGCCAGATCGCCGGGGCGGCGATCTGTGATCACATAGGGGACTGCTACATGGTTCACAGCCTCAAAGCTTTTCACCATGTCCAGCACAGAATAGCCGGTGCCGGTGCCCAGATTGAACACCTCGCAGCCCTTGTTCTCCAGTACATATTTTACGGCAGCCACATGGCCCTTGGCAAGATCCACCACATGGATGTAATCCCGCACGCCGGTGCCGTCGTGGGTGTCGTAGTCATTGCCGAACACATTCAGCCGTTCCCGGCGGCCCACCGCAACCTGGGTGATGTAGGGCATCAGATTGTTGGGAATGCCCCGGGGGTCTTCGCCGATGCGGCCGCTGTGGTGTGCGCCGATGGGATTGAAATACCGCAGAAGCACGATACCCCATTCTTTGTCCGCGTTAGCCATGCCGGACAGGATCTGCTCGGTCATGTACTTCGTCCAGCCGTAGGGGTTGGTGCAGTTGCCGGTACGGGAGCTTTCCCGCAGGGGCATTTCGTTGTCGCCGGTATAGACCGTGGCGGAGGAGGAGAAGATAATATTCTTCATGCCCACCTCGTTCATGACCTTGGTCAGGACCAAAGTGGAGTTGAGGTTGTTGTCGTAGTATTTCCAGGGGATGGCCACGGATTCGCCCACCGCTTTCAGACCGGCAAAGTGGATGACGCAGTCAATTTCGTTTTCTGCAAAAATTTTCCGCAGAAGCGCCTCATCCCGCACATCGCCCTCGTAGAATTTGAGGCTCTTGCCGGTGAGCTCCTGCACCCGGCGCAGACTTTCGGGATTGGAATTGCACAGATTGTCGATGACTACAACGCCGTAGTCGCCTTCCAGCAGCTCCACGCAGGTATGAGAACCGATATAGCCGGCGCCGCCGGTAACCAGAATGTTCATGTTGTTACCTCGTTTCATAGGTTTTCTTTTATTTTATGCCAACTCCGCAAAAAAAGCAAGGGCGGCAATTTATACATTTCCGTTTTATACTTGCTATTTTCGATAAATATAGGTATAATGTTATAAGGAATACTTTGCAATACTGTATGTCATTCCGAGCCAGCGCGCACAGAATCATGGTATGATTGCCACCGGCAATCATTCTGATTAGAGATCCGCTGCGCGGCGCACCACTGGCGTGGGAATCCGCGTCTCCTGCGGCTCTTTGGAGCCGCAAGAAATACGGATTGCCACACCAGTGACCTCTGTCACTGGTTCGCAATGACATTACCTTCCGAAAGGAGGATCATTCATGGATACCATCTATATCACCGGTCACCGGAATCCAGATACGGACTCCATCGTGGCTGCTATGGCCTACGCCGCCCTGCGCAACGCCCTGGGCGATCGGGAATATGAAGCGGCCTGCCTGGGCCATGTGTCCGACGAGACCCAGATCGTGCTGGATCGCTTCGGCTTTGAAGCCCCCCAGCGCATCACCAGTATGCACACTCAGGTCAAGGACCTGGATTTCGATAAACCCCCGGTGCTGTCCACCGCAGTCACCATGGGCCGCGCATGGGAAGAAATGAGCCGTCACGACGGCATCCACGCCATTCCCATCGCCAAGGAGGACGGCTCGCTGTACGGCATGCTGTCCCGGACGGATGTGGCGGACTACAATATGAACCTGGTCTCCGGCGGACGGCTCAGCGAAGTGCCGCTGTTTAATGTGCTGTCCGTGCTGGAAGGCAAGGTGATCAACGAAGCAGGGGAGAAGATCGACCAGATCTCCGGAAATGTGACCATCGCCCTGCCCCAGAGCCGGGAAAATCTCCTTTTCCATGATCCGGAAACGGTGGTTTTGTGCGGCGATCAGCCGGATATGATCCGCCGGGCTTTGGAGATGAATGTGAACTGTCTGGTGCTGTGTCAGGCAGAGCTTACCGAGGAGCTGCGGAGCATCCCCACAAAAACCTGTGTTATTTCCACACCCTTTGACGCTTTCCGTGCGGTGCATCTGATCTTCCAGTCCATTCCCATCGGCTGGATCTGCAACACCCAAACACCGGTGTCCTTCCATTTGGAGGACCGGGTGGACGATGTCCGGGAGATCATGCTGAAGCACCGCTATTCCAGCTATCCCGTGCTGGACGAAAACGAAAAAGTCGTGGGCGTCCTCAGCCGCTATCACCTGCTCCGTCCCCGGCGCAAGCGTGTGGTGCTGGTTGACCACAACGAGGCATCCCAGTCCGTCCCCGGTCTGGAGGAAGCGGAGATCCTGGAGATCATCGACCACCACCGCCTGGCGGATATTCAGACCGCCAACCCCATCTATGTGCGCAACGAGCCCGTGGGCTCCACCAATACCATCATCGCCAGTATGTTCCAGGATCGGGGCCTGATGCCCTCTGCCAAGATGGCAGGCATGATGGCGGCGGCCATTCTGTCCGACACCGTCATGTTCAAATCCCCCACCTGCACGGAAAAGGACCGCCGGACTGCGGAGCGCATGGCCCGGATCGCAAATGTATCTCTGGATGAACTGGGCCGGGAGATCTTCTCCGCGTCCCTGGATTCCAAGACGGTGCATGATCTGCTCACATCCGATTACAAGGAATTCCACATCGCCGGTCACGATCTGGCGGTGTCCCAGATCACCTGCGTGGACAGTCCCAAAATGCTGGAGCGCAAGGAAGAATTCCTGGAAGAAATGCGTCTGCTCCGGGAGAAGAAGGGCTTCTCCATGATCATTTTGATGCTCACCGATGTGCTGTTGGAGGGCACGCAGATCATCTATTTGGGTGATGACGAGATCATCCGGCAGGCGTTCAACCTCACCCCCAGGGACAACACGCTGTTCCTGCCCCATGTGATGAGCCGGAAAAAGCAGGTCATTCCTGCGCTGTCCGTTCTGTGGGGTTAAAAGGCTTCCCCTTGAGGGGAAGCTGTCACCACCGAAAGGTGGTGACTGATGAGGTGTAGCGGCAAAGCCGCGTTATGGAGTTTACGGGTGCTACGCACCCTACACCACATCCGTCACGCCTGTTGGCGTGCCACCTTCTCCTCGAGGAGAAGGCTTTATCGGGCCGTCTGGAAGGTCGGTCTCTAAAAAACAAAAGGAGAACACCATGGCCTTTGAGACCCTGCTGGGCAACGACCGGCTGAAACAAAACTTAACAAGCAGTCTGGGCAAGGGCCATGTTTCCCACTTTTACCTCATTTCCGGCCCGGCGGGCTCGGGAAAGCGCACCCTGGCGCGGCTTTTATCCGCCGCCATTTTGTGCAAGGACGGCAAAAAGCCTTGCTTTTCCTGCGTCGCTTGCCGAAAAGTGATGGAGAATAACCACCCGGACGTGATCACCGTGGACGACCCGGATCACAAAAATGTGGCGGTCAAGCTGGTGCGCCAGGCCCGGGAGGATATGTACATTCTCCCCAACGAAAGCGACCATAAAATCTACATTTTTCCCCAGGAACTGGGCATAGAGGGACAAAATGCACTGCTGAAAATCTTTGAAGAACCGCCAAAATACTGCGTGTTTCTCCTGCTGAGCAACAATCCGGAGCAGCTGCTCCCTACGGTGCGCTCCAGATGTACGGAGCTTGCCCTTTCCGCACTTTCCGAGGACACCCTGACGAAGGTGCTATCCAAAGAATTTCCTCAGGCATCCGCCGACGCGTTGGCGGCAGCCATCGCCCGAAGCGGCGGTTACTTAGGCCAGGCAAGAGCATTGCTGACGGATGGTGCATCCCTGCCGCCTCAGACGGAGCAGTTTTTGGATGCCTTCGCAAACAAAAACGCCCTGGAATTGACCAAAGTCCTGGCATCCATGGAGAAAAACAAACGGGATCAGCTGCTTCCTATGCTGGAAAGCTGGGTGGCAATGCTGGAAGAGGCTCTGGCATGCCGCAGCGGCATGCGTGCCCTGCATCCTATGACCAAAACCATCGCATCCCGGCGCAGCTCCCAGGAGCTGATGCAGGCCATCACACATCTGCAGAAAACCATCGCCTACGGCCAAAGTAATGTTTCCCCCGCAGCGATTTGCGGGTATCTGGCATGGCAGTTAAGATAAACGACTAAGGAGTAAACCTATGGAAGACAATAAAAACACAGCCGTTGAGGTGGTGGACGTTCAGTTCCGCCCCGGGCAGAAGATCTACTTCTTTTCCCCCAACGGCCTGATTTTCAAGGCCGGTGATCAGGTGATCATGGACACCGCACGGGGTTCGGAATTTGGCATCGTCACCGCCGGCAATCATAAGATCCCCGGCAAGGATGTGGTCACCCCTCTGCGGCCCGTGCTCCGCAAGGCGACTGCCCACGACCAGCGCACCATTGCCGAGAATCTGGAGACGGAAAAGAAAGCATTTTCGGTCTGCCAGGAAATGATCGCAGAATACGGTCTGGATATGCAGCTGGTCAGCGCGGAATGTTCCTTTGACAGAAGCAAGATCCTGTTTTTCTTCACCGCCGACGAGCGTGTGGATTTCCGGGAACTGGTGAAAAATCTGGCATCCCACTTCCATACCCGCATCGAATTGCGTCAGATCGGCGTCCGGGACAAGGCGAAAATGGTGGGCGGACTGGGTATCTGCGGCAGACCCTTCTGTTGCGCCAGCTTCCTGGATGATTTCCAGCCTGTGTCCATCAAAATGGCCAAGACCCAGAATCTGAGTCTGAATCCCACCAAGATCTCCGGCACCTGCGGCCGTTTGATGTGCTGTCTGAAATACGAGCAGGAGGCCTACGAGGATCTGCTGCGCACCGCCCCCAAGATGGACTCCTTTGTGGACACCCCGGAGGGTCGGGGCACCATCATCGATGTGGATCTTCTGCGCCAGCGGGTAAAGGTGCGGCTGGAAAAAGAGCCGGACAGCATCGTAAATTATCCCAACGCCGAGATCGCCGTTCTGCGCAGCGGCAAGGCCAAGAAAAACGATCCTCCCATTCCGGAGGATCTGGCCCCCATTTCCGGTGGTGGCAAACGGGAACATTTTAATGAGCCCTCTGCATTTTTGACCCCCATCAAGTATTTTGATGTTACGGAGGAAGTACCTGCGCCTGCTCCCGAAGCACAGCCGGCAGCGGAAACGGAGGAAAAGGAAAAGAACAAGCGTAACCGCCGCAACCGCAACCGGAACAAGCAGAACAAGGAAAAAACTGCCCAGCCGGAAGCACCCAAGGCAGAAACGCCTAAGGCAGAAGCACCCAAGGCGGATGCACCCCAGGGCGACAAGCCGAAGAATAATCACCACCGCCGCAACCGCCACCGTCATCATAAACCCAAGCAAAATAACGCGGAATAAAGCTAAAAACACGCTATGCAACGCATAGCGTGTTTTTTGTTTACAATGAAAAACTGTCCGGGAGCAGGTCTGCAAGGGTTCTTTCCTCGTAGCCCTCCGGGGTGATCATATAGACCTTGAAATCTTCGTTGCAGAATTCCCGCATCACCTGGCGGCAAACGCCGCAGGGCGGAAATCTTCCGGTGATCACACCATCCTTGCCGCCGCAAATGGCGATGGCGACAAAATCCTTGTGGCCGTCATACACTGCCTTGAAAAATGCGGTGCGTTCGGCGCAGTTGGTGGGGGAGTAGGACGCATTTTCAATGTTGCAGCCCTGGTACACCGTACCGTCGGCGCACAGCAGCGCCGCGCCCACCTTGTAGCCCGAATAAGGGGCGTAGGCGTGGGTCATGGCCTCTTTTGCCAGTTGGCAGAGCTTCTCAGGATTCATAGGATCTCCTCCATAAAGCTCTTGCCGGGGGTGTCCAGCTCCACATTCAGCATCTGGGCCACTGTTGCGGCGATGTCCGCAAAGCTCTTTCGGGTGCCAAGGTTCACATTTTTCACCTTTTTACCCAAAATCAGCAGGGGCACATACTCCCGGGTGTGGTCGGTGGTGGCGGTGTAACCGGGATCACAGCCGTGGTCGGCGGTGATCATCACCACATCCTCGTCGCCCAACTTTTCCAAAAGACTGGGCAACCATGCGTCAAATTCGTTCAAGGCCTCGGCGTAGCCGTCGATATTCCGGCGATGGCCGTAAGCCATGTCGAAATCCACCAGATTGACAAAGCACAGACCCTCGAAATCTTTGTCGGCGTAGTTCAGGGTGTGCTCCATGCCGTTGGCGTTGGATTGATTGTACACGTGCTCCGTGGTGCCCCGTCCGGCAAAAATATCGTAGATCTTGCCCACGCCGATGGAGGCCTTTCCGGCTTTTTTCAGCACATCCAGAAGGGTGTCCTTGGGGGGCTCCAGAGAAAAATCGTGGCGGTTGGCGGTGCGCTTGAAATTGCCGGGCGTGCCCACAAAGGGACGGGCAATGACACGGCCCACGCCGTGCTTGCCTTGCAGGAGCTTCCGGGCAATGCGGCAGTATTCGTACAGCTGTTCCGGGGGAACGATATCCTCATGGGCGGCGATCTGGAACACAGAGTCCGCGGAGGTGTAGACGATCAGATCCCCGGTCTTCATATGCTCCGGGCCGTACTCGTCAATGACTGCCGTGCCGGACCAGGGGGCATTTGCCAGCACGCCCCGGCCTGTCTGTGCCTTGAAGGGCTCCAGAATTTCGTCCGGGAAGCCGTCGGGATAGGTGGGCAGGGGGTGCTCCGACACCAGGCCGCCGATCTCCCAGTGGCCGATGGTGGTGTCCTTGCCCATGGACGCTTCCGTCAGGCGGGCGTAGGCACCTGTGGGAACAGTTGCCTTGGGCAGACAGGTGATGCCGTCAATGTTGCCAAGGCCGGCGGCGATGAGATTGGGGATGCGGAGTTTGTCCGAAGTGGCGCAGGACGCCAGGGTGTTTACGCCCACATCTCCGAAGGATTCGCTGTCCGGCATCTGACCGATGCCGAAGGAATCCAAAACAATTAAAAATACTCGTTTCATAGGGGTTACCTCTTAAGCCTTCTCCTTGAGGAGAAGGTGGCAAAAATCTTTGATTTTTGACGGATGTGGTGGTGTCGCAAAGCGACAAAAGCATTTTTGTACGGCCACTGTGTGGCCTACACCTCATCAGTCATTTGCTCGTTCCTCGCAAATGCCAGCTTCCCCTCAAGGGGAAGCCTTTTGCTTACAATAATGGTTGTTTTACTTATTCTCCATAGCTACGGCGGTATCCAGAGCAACCTTCATCATGGTGGTGAAAGCGGTCTGACGCTCCTGGGCGGTGGTGACCTCGCCGGTGATGATGTGGTCGGAGATGGTGCAGATGCACAGTGCGCGCTTGCCGTAACGGGCAGCGTTCATATACAGCGCGGCAGCTTCCATTTCCAGAGCCATGACGCCCATCTTCTTCTGATTGTACAATGTGTCCAGTCCGGCAGGGACTTCCGCGTGGTCACCGTAGAATACATCGGAGGAATTCACATTGCCCACATGGTAGGTGGCGCCGTTTTCCTTGGCGGCTTCCACAGCGGCGCTGAGCAGCTCGAAGTCAGCGATGGGGGCGAAGGTGCCGGGGAAGTGGAACTGATGGGCGAAATTGGAGTCGGTGCAAGCGCCCTGGGCGATGACCAGGTCGTACAGGTTGATCTTCTCCTGAATGGAACCGGCGGAGCCCACGCGGATGATGTTCTCCACGCCGAAGGAATTGTACAGCTCGTGGGAGTAGATGCCGATGGCGGGCATACCCATGCCGGAAGCCATGACGGACACCTTTACGCCCTTGTAATAGCCGGTGTAGCCGTGGACACCACGGACATTGTTCACCAGCACGGGATTTTCCAGGAAGTTCTCGGCGATGAATTTGCTGCGCAGGGGATCGCCGGGCATTAGAACGGTCTTACCGAAGCCGATATCATCTTGTACATTGATGTGCGGGGTGGATACAAAATCAGACATAGTCATTCTCCTTTTAGTATGTTCCGTCGTTTTCAAGACCCTTTGCGATCTTGACGATCCGGCTGGTGCCCAGGCGGTCTGCGCCCAGAGCGATGAATTTCTCTGCATCCTCGATGCTGGAAATGCCGCCGGCGGCCTTGATCTTTACATGGGGTGCCACATGCTTTGCAAACAGCTCCACATCCGCAAAGGTCGCACCGGCCTTACTGAATCCGGTGGAGGTCTTGATATAGTCCGCGCCGGAGTCGGAAACGCACTTACACAGGGCGATCTTCTCCACGTCGGTCAGCAGGCAGGTCTCGATGATGACCTTCAGAAGCTTGCCGTTGCAAGCCTTTTTAATAGCGGCGATTTCGGAAGTGAGCGCGTCCCACTTGCCTTCTTTTGCCCAGCCGATGTTGATGACCATGTCCACCTCGTCCGCGCCGTTTGCAACAGCGTCGGATGCCATGAAGCACTTGGAAGCAGTAGTGGCGTAGCCGTTGGGGAAGCCAATGACGGTGCAGATAGCCAGCTTATCGCCCACATATTCCTTGGCCTGCTTCACGAAGGATGCAGGAATGCACACGGATGCGGTGCTATACTTCATGCCGTCGTCGCAAATAGCCTTGATCTCTTCCCAGGTGGCGGTCTGTGCCAGAAGCGTGTGGTCGCATTTTGCCAAAATTTCTTTCAGTTCCATAGTAAATCTTCCTTTCAAGATGGTATTTTAATGGTTTCCGTGAAGTTTGATTTTCTTTTTGTCCCGGATGCCGTTTACATAACACTTGTGACACATGGCGATGTAGCTGTCATTGCCACCCAACACCACCTGCGCGCCCTCGGTGACGATCAGACCGTCAGGAGCGATACGGGCGTTGATAGTTGCCTTTGCGCCGCAGTCGCACATGGTCTTGATCTCCTCGATCACATCTGCCAGCTCCATCAGCCGCATGGATCCGGGGAACAGCTTGGTCTGGAAATCCGTACGCAGACCGAAGCACAGCACGGGGATGGCGTATTCGTTGACGATGGCGCGAAGCTGGTCGATCTGCGCTGGGGTCATGAACTGACACTCGTCCACGATCACCACGTCGCAATTTCCCAGTCGTGTAGCGGTGAAACGGTCAAAAATATCCGTCTGGGGACACATGACCTCCACCTTGGCTTCCAGTCCAATACGGCTTCGCAGAATATCTGCGCCGTCCCGGATGTCCGCGCTGGGCTTGATGAGCCACACGGACATGTCATTTTCCTCGTAATTGTACTTGGTGATCAGCGCCTGGGCGGTCTTGCTGGAACCCATGGCGCCGTATTTGAAATAAAGCTTGGCCATTTTCTCTCTCCTCTCACCGGGGACATATCATTATATCAAAAAATTGCTTCTATTGCAAGAAATTTTATTGCAAAGTGTACAGCATTGCGAATGGCAACCATACCCTCCCCCGGGGGGAGGGTGGCCGAATGAAATGAGGTCGGGAGAGGAATGGCGGCAGAACAGAGCATAGAATATGTCTATACATTTGCAGTATCTTACATTATCTCCCGTATTCCTCTTCCGTCACCGCTTGTAGCGGTGACACCTTCCCCTCGGGGGAAGGTTTTAGATTTCCTTAGCTGGCAGATTTTGCTGCGCAAGTGCAATATAACGGGCTGCGCCGGCGCGGTTTTCCTCGATCTGCTCTGCCGTTGCCGGCTTTACCACCTTGGCGGGGCTTCCCAAAAGCAGGGAGCCGTCCGGGGCGACGGTTTTTCCTGTAACCAGCGCGCCTGCGCCGATGACGCAGTTGCTTCCGATCACCGCGCCGGTAAGCACGATGGCACCCATGCCCACCAGAGTGTTGTCCCCAATGGTGCAGCCGTGAACGATGGCTCCGTGTCCCAGGGTGCAATTTTTGCCCACAACGGTTTTTTCATGCAAAATGCACCGATCCTGAATGTTGGTGCCTGCGCCCACAGTGATGGGGCCGTCATCACCACGCAATACTGCACCGTACCAGACGCTCACATGCTCGCCCAGTTCCACATCCCCGGTGATCACTGCATCCGGAGCAATATAAACGGTTTTTGCCATAGCTTTTCTCCTTGCGTTTTTTCTTTTATTATAGTGAAAAATCAGCGTGGTTGCAAGACCTTTTGGGGAAATGCCTCATCCCATCGCCGCCGTGATAAGGATACCCAAATTATCCCGGTAGATTTGGTCAAATTGGGAAAGGGGCAGGGGATTTTCCCCCTCGCCCACCTCGATGGTATACCCCGGGCGGCGGAAATACTTGATAAACCAGTCCTTGTACCCGGCAAAGGCGGAGAGGAAGGGCGTTTCCTCCAGAGAATAGCCGCTGACCGCCGCGAAACGCTCGCCCAGCTCCCGTGCCCCGGGAACTTCATAATCCTGAAACTGCCAGTAGATCACCTTTCCCTGGGTGTGATAGGCCAGCACCAGCGCCGGGTCGATGGCTTCGGTGTAGCCGGCCAGCGCCCGTGTCTCGAACTGATCCAGGGGCGCGCGCCCCACAAAATCCCGGGGAGCGGGACGGGTAAAGCCTTGGGCAAATTTGTTCTCCCGAGCCTGCAACCAGCCTGCCGGGTAATTCAAATTCAAGTCCACGCCCAGCAAATTGGCTTTCCAGCCATCGGGAAAGGGGATCGACGGAAAGGGCGCGGCGATAGCCTGGGCGGAAACGTATTGGGGATCGCCTGTGGCAATTTCCCCGGTAACCAGAGCGACCCCGTCCGGGTCCACCATGGGCACGGTGTAGATGGTGGCGGTGTTTCGCAGCTCCTCCGCCGATATGCTGCCGATTTGCCCGCCGGATTCGATGGCCTTGGCAAATTCCTCAACAAATTTCAGCAGGACGGGGGTGGTGATCCACTCGTTGGCGTGATGGGATGCGGAATACAGTACCTTTCGGGGCCCGTTGCCGATGACCAGGGTGCGAATGGGTCGAGCGTAGGCGGTGCGGGTCAGCAGTTCGCTGCGGCAGAATGGGTACCGGGAAGTGATGGCGTCAATGGTGCGGATGCACAGCGACGGCGTCATGGGAACGTCAGTTGGAACGATTGGCATAAAATTCACCTCAAAGACTATCATATGCGCCGCCGCGCCGCTTGTTTCCCGGGAGGAATTGTGGTATAATACAGAAAAGTCCTACATTGACGAAAGGAGCATAGTATGACCATTCAACTGATCACAAAGCAGGGAGAAGAACTGCTGCAATCAAAAGAGACTCCGTGGACGATCTATCCCCGTCCTCAGATGCGCCGGGATAGTTATGTAAACCTAAACGGTCCGTGGGAGCTGACGGTTGGGGAGGAAAAGTATGATATTCGTGTGCCTTTCTGTCCGGAAAGCCTCCTTTCCGGGGTGCAAAAGCACTTCCCGGAGGGGTCGTATCTGGTCTACCGGCGGAAGTTTACGCTGCCTGAGAATTTCAACCGGGGACGGGTGAAGCTCCATATCGGTGCAGCGGATCAAACAACTGCCTGCTTTGTCAACGGTGGCTATGTGGGCGAGCCATACACCGGCTACACCGGCGCGACCTTTGACATCACGCCCTTTTTGCGTCCCGGGGAAAATGAGCTGACCCTCTCCTGCTACGACGACCTGAACGACCAGAGAATACCCTACGGCAAGCAGGTAGTCCCGGAAAAACGGGGCGGCATGTGGTATACCCCGGTGTCCGGCATCTGGCAGACGGTGTGGCTGGAAAGCGTGCCGGAGACCTATATTAAAAATTTGCGGATCGACAACCGGGGATACGCTGTGGAAATCTCTGTTTCTCCTGCATTGGAGGGCGTGGTAAAGGTCTCCGGTCTGGGTGAATTCCAACTGGTGGATGGCCGCGTGACCATCGCCCCGGAAAATCCCCATCTGTGGAGCCCGGAAGACCCCTATTTGTACGATTTTACCGTGGAAACGGAGCAGGACAGGGTGGCGTCCTATTTCGCGATCCGTAGTCTGGAAATCAAAGATAACCGCCTGTGCCTCAACGGCAAGCCCTACTTCTTCCACGGCCTGCTGGATCAGGGCTACTGGCCCGACGGCCTGTACACCCCCGCAGCTCCGGAATGTTACGCCGAGGACATTCTGGCTATGAAAAAGCTGGGCTTCAATATGCTGCGCAAGCACATCAAGGTGGAGCCGGAGGAATTCTATTACCAGTGCGACAAGCTGGGCATGGTGGTTTTTCAGGATATGGTGAACAACGGCGATTACTCCTTCTTCCGGGATACGGCGCTGCCCACCGTCGGCCTGCAAAAGCTGCCGGACAAATATATGCACCGGGATGCGCAGACCCGCCAATTTTTCCTGGACACAATGGCCGAAACGGTCAAGCTGCTGCAAAATCACCCCAGCATCTGCTACTGGACGATCTTTAACGAGGGTTGGGGACAGTTCGACAGCGACAATGTGTACGAGCAGTTCCGAAAACTGGACAATACCCGGTTTATCGACAGCACTTCCGGCTGGTTCCGTCAGAAAAAAACGGATGTGGACAGCCGCCATGTGTACTTCAAGCCCATTAAGCTGAAGGAATCGGACAAGCCGCTGGTGCTGTCGGAATTCGGCGGCTACTCCTACAAGCCGGAGGGCCATGTTTTCAACACAGAAAGCACCTACGGCTACGGAAAATACAAAACAGCGGAGGAATTCACCGCCGCCGTTGCCGAGTTGTATGAAAAGCAGGTGCTTCCGGCCAAGGAAAACGGCCTTTGCGCCGCGGTCTATACCCAGGTGTCCGATGTGGAGGACGAAACCAACGGCATCCTCACCTACGACCGCAAGGTGTGCAAGCTCTCGGCGGAGATCATGGGCCCTATTGGGGAAAAATTATGTAAGTAAGGGCGATGGTGCGGTGCGTTAGGCGATGGGGATTGCCACTTCACCTGCGGCTCCTCGCAATGACATATAAATGTAGGGGGCGGCGCCCTCGACGCCCCGCAAGGACATTCCCGTCATCGCAGGACGGGCTGTCGTGGGCGCCAGCCCCTACAATATTTTACAAATCACGCTGTTATTCTTTGCGCCCAGCAATGACACCGTACAGCATGTCGGAAGCATCTCCATAAGCAAGGCATTACGGATGGGTAATTTTTTGTTTCTACGATTTACATTTCAGATCTGCTATGCTATAATTTGTACAATAAACAAAGCAGTGTGAATCAAGAAATAGAATGGAGTTTGCAATTATGAGCCAAGAACCTTATGTTTTTATAAGCTATGCCCATCGTGACAGCCAAACTGTTTTGTCTTGCGTCCAGGCAATGCGGAATGCCGGTATTAATCTTTGGTACGATGATGGCATCGAAGCCGGCAGTGAATGGCCGGAATATATTGCGGAAAAGGTGGTCGGCTGTACCAAATTCGTTTTATTCCTGAGCAATGCATATATAGAATCGCAAAACTGTAAGCGGGAACTGAATTTTGCAATTTCCCGCAAAAAGGATATCTTATCCATCTATATCGAAGATGTGCCTCTGTCTCCCGGTATGGAAATGCAATTGGGTACATATCAGGCCCTTTATGCCAATCGGTTTGAAAGCCCGGTACAGTTTTACAATTCTCTGGCCCGCGAGCCTTATTTTAACACTTGCAGAGTCAAGCCCGCCGCGCAAAGCAGTGATGCACAGCCTGCGCAAACCGCATCCGCGCAAAATACCTATGAACAACCTGCAAACACTGCAGCCCCCCAGCCGGAGAATGTTGCCGCACTGTTTGATGACTTTTTTGGCGCACAGACCAAGAACGGTAATGCTGCCAGCCCTCAGGTTTCCTCTTTACCTAAGAAAAGCCGCTCCGTCGCAGCGCTTCTGGCATTTTTTCTGGGAGCGTTCGGCGCACACAAGTTTTACCTGAAAAAACCTATTTGGGGCGTCGTTTACCTGCTCTTCTGCCAGACCGGCATTTCTTTTATTGTAGGCATTGTCGATGGGATCCGACTCCTATGCATGACCAATGATCAATTTTGTAACAAGTATCACTGTGTGATCAAATAACAAACAGCGCAGTAGTTGTTCTACTGCGCTGTAATTTTTAATTTACCGCCAGAATATAGAGCCAAGCCAACACAGCCGTGACAATCGAGAGGACGTTGATCGTTGGCAGTGCCAGCACAATGGAAACCACTGCTACCACGAAAATAATCACGCCAAAGGTGCGAATTTTGGCTCTGCGAACATCGAGCAGGCCGTAGAATCCCGCAATTAACATCAGTACGCCTACAGCTGCGGTTACGATGCCGGTAAGGTCAAGGGCAAGCAGTGCTTTGAATGCGATAACAGGTGACAAGATTCCCCAAATGATGTAAATAATGCTGATCAGGACTCGGGTGAGACCTCTCTTCGTGGATTTTCTCATAATAAACCTCCAAACGCTGTTTGTCTCACTATACACGAAAGCAGGTGAATTGTCAATATATGTCACGAATTGGCAGTTATATGCAAAACTCCCTGCACAAAGCTGTGCAGGGAGCAATCTTTTATTTTGCGCCCATGCGGCTCTCGATGCGTGTCAGAGCGGTCACCATGGCGTTGTAGGTCTCCTCGGAAACCCGGTCCAGATACCGGTTTTCGTAGCCGGCAATGGCTTCCCGGATCCGCAGCAGGCGCACCGAACCGTCCGCCTGGGTCTCCAGATAAACGGGAACATAGTCGAAGCCCGTCACCTTGGTGGCGCCGGTCAAGCCGTCCTTTGTGATCTCCAAGTCCAAAAGCACAGAATAATTGGCTTCTTCGCCGTAAAAAACACCCAGGGACCATGCCACAAATGTTCCGGCAGCCTCGTCAAACTCCACCGTCTGTATACTGTGGGGATGGGTTCCGATGATGGCATCCACGCCCTCGTCTTTCAGAATGGTGCAGATCTTATTCTGAGACTTGCTGGGTTGGGTGCTTTCCTTACTGCCCCAGTGTACCAGCGCGATCATCACATCCGGGTCATGGGCGGCGGCGTTGCGCACCACCTGAGTGATGCCATCCTCGTCCACCTTTTGGTATGTGCTGGTGTAGTCCTTGTAAAGCAGATTCACGCAGTTGTCCGTGGGCAGACCCATGCCGTCCATGCCCTTGGTAAAGGCCATCATAGCGACCTTGATGCCGCCAACCTCCCAAATGATATACCCGCCGGATTCGTTAAATTCCGAGCTGCCGGAATAGGTGCCCAGAGGTGCGATGCCTGCATTGCGGATGCCCTGCAGGGTGGAATTCAGACCCCGCAGACCGTCATAGACGGAGTAGGTGTTGGCGGTTTGCAGCACATCCACACCGGCGTTTGCCAGATCCCGGAGCAGCTCCGGGGGGGCGGATCTTGACTCCGTACCGTAGTCTGAGCCGCTGAGGATACCCTCAAAATTCAGCATGGTGATATCTCCGGATGCCAGAATGGGCAGCACATCCTGAAAAACATTCTGATAATTGTAGCCGTTCACAGTCTGCCCCGCAGCAACGGTCTTGTCGCTGATGCTCACATCGCCCCCGGCCACGATATGGATGACCTGATCCGGCGGGGGAGTAAAGGTGTTCTGGTTTTCCTCGGAGGAGGACTCCCAGGGCTGCCACAGAAGCAGCGCCACGGCAACGCACACCAGTGCCCCGATGCCAATGAGCAGCGGTTTTTTTACCGATATTCTCCGACGGTACTGAGCCGGCACGGCTTTGCGCCCACGCAAATGGGGAGTATGCTTTTGTTCGTCCATCACCGGTCACCCCGTTTTCTTTGTTTTTGTTATTATATATCATAATTTGGATTTGCACAAGGGAAAAAGAGACTTTTGTTTAGTCATCTCTCTTTCATTTCACAGTCCAGGCGGACTGCGCTCTGAAAGAGAGGGGATCTCCCCCGGGCTAACCAAGTGTCCGCTGGCATGTTGTGACCCGTACGGGAATCGATTTACATTTTCGCCCTGGGGTGTTGTTCTTTCGTGATCGTTCTGATTTCACTGCCTTTCAGGCAGCACCCTCAGAACGATGGAATCTCCCCCGACCTAAAAAACATGCCCCCGGCATGTTTTTAACCTCGCTTCGCTCGGCCGGTCTCTTCGATTCCGCAGGAATCGTCAAATAAAAATCCCACACCAAAAGGTGTGGGATTTTTATTTGGTGACCCGTACGGGAATCGAACCCATGTTACCGCCGTGAAAGGGCGGTGTCTTAACCGCTTGACCAACGGGCCTGGTAGCGGCGACCTGACTTGAACAGGTGACAGACCGGGTATGAACCGGGTACTCTACCAACTGAGTTACGCCGCCATATAACTGCTCACTTCAGATCGTCCGAAATCAGCCTTGTCATTATACATGAGGAAATATGGTTTGTCAAGAAAAAAATTATCTTTTTTCCAATGCACCGCCTGCACTCCCATGCAGGCGGTAAGCATAATATTAACTGCGGTACTTTTCTGCCACTTCCTGAACGCATTTCTTGGCTATGGCGATCTGCTGAGGGGTAACTTCCTCATCAAAGTCCGAAAAAGCAATGCCGTCCACATTCCGTCCGGTCAACACGGTATACCAGGTCAGACCCAGGGCATATCTGCCAAGGCCCCAACCGGCATGGGCCATGTCCCGGTGTACTTTTTCAATGCCGTTTGCCAGCAAAGCCTGGAACACTTCTCCGGAAGGAAGGATTCCGTCTGCGCGGATCTCCTGGGCAGCCTGTGCGTAAGCCGATTTCAGCGCAAGGAACATATCCTTCTGGTCCGGAAAACCCAAAGTTTCGTGCATGGTTTTGTTGCCTTGCTCATATGCCCAGATTTGATGGATCAGAATCTTCGCTTTCGGTACGCAGTGCCGCACATAGGCCACAAGCTCATTCAGGTAGGGCTGATACGTCTCATAGTTGACGGATTCATGGCTGACCTGCTGAAGGGTGATCACATCCCAGTTGCGATTCAGCAGTGCTTCCTGCAGGGAAACGAAAAAGCCGGTGCTGTGACCGTTGATCTCCAGGGTGTATGCCCGTTCTCCACTCAGCATAGTCCGGTAGTGCCGGGAAATCGGACAGCCGCCGATGAAGAGATTGACGCAAGTCAGCTCAGCACCGTCCGCCCGTGCGATCTGGTGAAGATAGCGCTGTGCATCCTTGGAAAAGCTGTTGCCGATAGATAAAATGTTCATACTGTTCCTCCTGAGAAAAGGACGGTTATTTCAATTCGATTTCGCCCAGGACAGTATCGGTGATATAATCGCCCTTAAAACCGCGCAGGGTGTCCATATGGGGCTGGGTCAGATGGATCTGCTGATGCTCCTTGGAGGTCCACTGCTCGATCAGCAGCAGCTCGTTGGGATCCTTCTCGGACAGGTAATAGTCATAGCGGATGCAGCCGTCCTCGCCGCGGATGGCCTCCAGGACGCCGGTTTCCTTTACCTTTTCGATGAATGCTGCCCGCTTTTCCGACAGACAGGTGAATTTGACATAGATGGTATACATGGTGCTTCCTCCTGAAGATGTTTTCCTTATTATATCACGGTTTCCGGGAAAAGCAAAGCATTTTGCGCAAAAAGTCCCAATGTTGACTTTTTGCCCTGTTGAGGGTATAATAAAATAGCTATACTGCGAATTATAGCGTTTTTTGAGGAAGGAGGGCTTTGCGTGCTGAAAACCCACGATGCGGTTCGGAAAATGGTTGTGGGCAATTCCAAGCTGCGGACATTGAGTCAAGCGGATGTGGAGCAGATCCAGCAGGTGCTGCTGGGCATGATGGACGATTTTGACCGTCTGTGCCGCAAGCACGGCCTTACCTATTTCCTCTGTGGCGGTTCGGCCCTGGGCGCGGCCCGGCATGGAGGCTTCATCCCCTGGGACGATGATCTGGATCTGGCTATGCCCCGGGCGGATTATGACCGACTGGCGGAGCTGATCACCCAAGAATTGGGTGATCGCTACTGGGTGCAGACCATCCACAGCAGCGCCCTGTACGACCTTCCGTTTTTGAAGATGCGGAAAAAGGGCACCCGGTTTTTGGAGCTGTTTGATCCGGATCCGGACTGCGCCGGTCTTTTTCTGGATGTGTTCCCCATGGAAAATGTGCCGAACTTCTGTCTTTGGCGCGGTCTGCACGGTGCCGTTTCCAGCTTTTTGCACCTTTGCTGCTCCTGTGTGCGGATGAATGTGAAAAAGGATCGGTATTTTGTCTATTTTGAGGACGAAAAATTCCTGAAAACCGTGAAGATCAAAGCCTTTTTGGGAAAATGCCTGAGCTTTTTCTCTCTGCACCGCTGGTGCGTAATGGCCGAAAAATGGGATGCCTGTTACCGCAACGGTAAGTCCAAATATGTGACCATCCCCACCGGCAGAGGGCACTATTTCGGCGAAGTGGTTGCCCGGGATATCATGCTCCCGGTGCAGGAAGTCGCCTTTGCTGACCGCAGTTATTTTACAATGGCAGATCCGGACAAATACCTGACCAATCTCTACGGCGATTATCACCGGATCCCACCGGTGGAAAAGCGTGAGGTCCATGGAATTCTGGAACTGGAATTAGGAGAAACGAATGAATAAGTTTTTTTCTGATGTTAAAAAATACAGCGCCTATATGCGCCGTGCCGCCAAGTCGGAGCTGAACGCGGAGGTAGCCAATTCCTACCTGAACTGGATCTGGTGGATCTTGGAGCCCCTGTGCTTTATGGCCATCTACGCCGTGATCTTTTCCCTCTTTTTCAAGGGAAAGATCGAGTATCTGACAGCCTTCATTTTCCTGGGCATCACCATTTGGGAGTTTTTTAATGTGATGCTGAAAACCAGCGTCAAGCTGGTGCGGGGCAATAAGGCCATCGTCTCCAAGGTGTACATTCCCAAGTACATTCTGCTGATCGAGAAAATGATGCGAAACGGCTTCAAAACCGTTATCAGCTTCTGCATTGTTGTGGTGCTCATGGTGATCTACCAAGTGCCCCTGTCCTGGAATGTGCTGTGGTTTTTCCCGGTGCTGCTGTCGTTTTTGATCTTCACCTTTGGCATCTGCGCCTTGCTTTTGCATTTTGGCGTTTATGTGGAAGACCTGGCCAATATCACAAACATCGTCCTGCGCCTTTTGTTCTATATGACCGGCGTGTTCTACAATCTGGCTGACAAGGTGGCCGGCGTGTGGGGCTACTGGCTGGTGCGGCTGAATCCCATTGCCCTGTATTTAAGCAGTATGCGGGACGCTCTGCTTTACAGCAGGACACCCAATTTGCTCTGGCTGGGAGCCTGGACGGTTGTGGGCATTTTGCTCTCCTATGCCGGTATCCGCCTGATCCAGAAAAACGAAAACAGTTATGTAAAGGTACTTTAATCATGAACGATATTGCGATTCGAATTAAAGATCTGAATATTTACTACAAGGAGCTTCACGGCTATTCCATCAAGCGGATGCTGTTCAAGGGCGGCGCGAAAAAGGCGCCCATGTTCCATGCGGTCAAGGACTTCTCTCTGGATGTGAAAAAAGGAGAGATCCTGGGCATCATCGGCAAGAACGGCAGCGGAAAATCCACCCTTCTGAACACGGTAGGGGGCATTTTTGCCCCGGACAGCGGAGAAGTGGAGCTGTTCGGACAGTCCGTGTCCCTGCTGTCCATTGGCGTGGGCTTTGAGAAGAACCTCAGCGGACGGGAGAACATCGTTCTCAACGGCCTGCTTTTGGGCTTTACCGAGGAGCAGATCCGGGAGAAAATGGAGAAAATCATCGAATTTTCTGAGCTGGGTGACTTCATCGACAAGCCGGTGAAAACCTACTCCAAGGGTATGTACTCCAAGCTGGCATTTTCCATTACCGCCTTTTTGGAGACGGATATCATTCTCATCGACGAGATTTTGAGCGTGGGCGATGAGCATTTCAAAAAGAAGAGCTCCAAAAAGATGAAGGAGCTGATCTCCGCGGAAAATCGCACCGTTCTGATCGTTTCCCACAGCATCAGCACCCTGAAAGCCCTTTGCACCAAAATGCTCTGGATGCACGACGGCCGCATCAAAATGCTGGGAGACACCAACGAAGTCTTGACAGCTTACCAGAAGTTTATGTAAGGCCAAAAACGAGAGAAAGAGAAATTGGATTATGAAAATTTTCAGAAAAATCGCAAAGAATTTTGTAGAAGGACAGTTTTTTAAGGTGATTTTCACCTTGATCGCTGACTTTTTCCGCGGTCTGCGTGCCTTCGTGGACTATGGCCTTGCGGCCATCGCCAGACTGATCCTCAGCGGCACCAGCAAGATCCAGGATAATAAGGTCGTGTTCATGACCTTCAATAACAACTATATGTGCAACCAGAAATATATCTGCGAGGAGCTTTTGGAGCAGAAGCTGCCCCTGGATATCGTTTGGGTCTGCACAAAGGCCCAGATGGCATCCGGCCAGTATCCCAAGAATGTGCGGCTGGTGGTCCGTGATTCCTATGAATTTTTCAAGGAAGTTGCCACCGCCAAGGTGTGGGTGGACAATGCCCTGAACTTTACCTGGAACCCCATTCCCAAGAAAAAGGGCCAGTTCTATTTGCAGACCTGGCACGGCTCCATGGGCCTGAAACGGATCGGCAAGCAGGATGTGAAAAACGCCCGCTGGTCCATGTCCGCCGCCATGGCAGGCAAGGCAACCACCGTGTGTATTTCCAACAGCACCTTCGAAACCGAGGTGTTCCGTTCCACTCATTGGCCCAAGACGGAGATTCTGGAACTGGGCCACGCTCGGAACGATGTGTTCTTTTTGAGCAAGCAGGAGCAGGCCAAGATCAGATCCCGGGTCTGCGAGTTCTACGATATCCCGGAAAGCTACTATATCGCCCTGTATGCTCCCACCTTCCGTAATGACGACGCAGCGGACACCTACGATCTGGATCATATGAAGTTTGTGCGTGCGCTGGAAGCAAAATTCGGCGGCCGTTGGGTGCTGCTGAACCGGTATCACTTCAAGACCAAGAACGCCAGAAAGAACAGCGTGGAGACGGAGCGGATCATTTCCGCTACCGCATACCCGGATATTCAGGAGCTGATCGTGGCCGCGGATGTGGGCATTACGGACTATTCCAGCTGGATCTGCGACCTGGTGCTGACCCAAAAGCCCGGCTTCATTTATGCGCCGGATCTGAAAGCCTACGACAGCGAACGGGGCTTCTATTACCCCCTGGAGGAAACACCCTTCCCCATTGCAGAAACCAACGAAGAGCTGGCTGAGCGCATTCGTAATTTTGATCCGGTGGCCTATGAGCAAAAGCGTCAGGAATTCCTGAAAGCCCGTGGCTGTAAGGAAGACGGCCATGCCACAGAGAAAATTGTGGAGATCATCAAGGGTCAGTGCGGTCTGGCTTGATCGATAGAAAGGAACGCATATGAATTTTGGTATCATTCTTGCCGGTGGCGTCGGCAACCGGATGAAAATGGATATTCCCAAGCAGTATATCGTTGTGGAGGGAAAGCCGGTACTGATCTACACCCTGGAGCAGTACGAGCAGTGCGACCGGATCGACCGGTTTGTGATCGTGGCGGATGAGCCCTGGAGAAAGGACATTCTGAACTGGATCCAGCAGTATCACATCACCAAGTTCCTGGACTTCGCCGACCCCGGTCCGTCCAGACAGGAGTCTGTGTTCAGCGGTCTGAACTGCTGCATGAAGTATTCAAAGAGCGAAGACGATGTGGTGGTGGTCCATGAATCCGCAAGAGCCCTGGCAAGTGTCCAGCTGGTCACCGACATCGTGGACGGCCTGAAAGGCTACGACGGCTGTCTGCCGGTGCTTCCCATGAAGGATTCCATCATTTTGAGTGAAGACGGCACGGTCATCGACGATCTGCTGGACAGAGCAAAACTGTTCCGTGGACAGGCACCGGAGAGCTTCTACCTCCATCCCTACTGGAAGCTGAACAACGAGGCCACCCAGCAGGAGCTGGCGGAGACCCGGGGTGATCATGAGCTGTGCTTCCGCAAGGGCTGGCGTGTGCACAGCATCCTGGGCGAGGAGAACAATTTCAAGCTCACCACACCGGAAGATATCAATCTGATGATCAGTATTCTGCGCAACGAAACGGTGAAACCGACCAAATAAGGCAAAAAGGGGTATTCTTATGTGTAACATTGCAGGTTATATCGGAAACAAGCAGGCCGCGCCTATTTTGGTCGAGATGATCAAAAAGCAGGAGGGCTTCTGCGGCGGCTACTACACCGGAATCATCACCTACCATGAGGGCAAGCTCTACACCGCCAAGGTGGTGGGTGACGTGGACCGGCTTTTGGCAGAAACGGATGCCCTGAATTTTCCCGGCACCTGCGGTTTGATCCACAGCCGTTCCAAATCCGGCGGTGATGTGCATCATGCCCATCCCTTTGTGAGCCATGATAAGAAATTGGCCATGGTCCTCAACGGCGGCATTGTGCGCTACGCACCGGTTTACAACGGCGCAGACACCGCAAAGGAACTGGATGCTCTGGGCGTGCGGTTTGATACAGAAACGGAATACACCGATGCCATGAAGGGCCATTGCCTCCTTCCCAACGGCCACTGTGTCCACAATTCCCAAGTGGTCTGCCATTACACCGACCACTATAAAAAGGCGGAAGGACTGTCCACATCCGCAGCACTGGAGAAGATTTTTCTCCGTATGCCCCAGGAAACAGTTGCCCTTGCTATGCATGCCGAGGACGGCCCTACCGTTTCCTTTGCCAACTACAATATGCCCATGTCCGTAGCCCGGACGGAGGACGAGGTGTTTTTGTCCAGTATGTCCATCGTATTCCCTGAGGATCGGGACTATTTCGTTTCCGGCTACATCCCCCCGGCAAGCTCCGGCAGCATCACCCTGGAAGAGACGAAAATCCATCGTTTTAAGCCGCCGCTGCCCATTGGTAATCTGACCCCGGAAATCGTCCACGACGGTTACGAGATCATCATGAAGCTGCTGAAAGAGGAAGGCCCTTGCACCATCGGCAAGCTGAACAACGGCGTTCGGGGACTGTGGGGCGAGCTGATCGACCAGCGGTATCCCCTGACTTACAGCGTTTTGCAGGATCTGCAAAATGCGGGAAAATTGGAGATCGTCAAGACCCAGCGTGAGGGCGTGACCCCGGAATACACCGCGACCTTGTATCAGGCGGCACTGAAATAATGAAATAGCGAGCTGCGCTTACGCAGCTCGCTTTTTTAGGGAGAATTACAGGAAAATATATTTGAGTATGAACAGCACCGCAAGAATATACATCAGGGGTGTTACCCGCTTTGCCTTGCCGGTGCAGACATTCAGCACCACATAGGAGATAATGCCCAGGCTGATGCCCTCGGAAATGCTGTAAAACAGGGGCATGGCGATGATGGCGATGTAGGCAGGAATGGCTTCCACCAAATTGTCGTCGTCGAAGCGGATCTCCGTGACGGAGCTGACCATCAAAAAGCCAACCATGATCAGGGCAGGGGCGGTGGCGAAGGAGGGGATCGCTGTGAACAGCGGCGCAAACAGGGTGGATAGCAGGAAGCAAGGGCTGTGGCGATCAGCACAGCGTTGGAATCCATTCCGGCATCTGCCAGAATACTGGGGTTGACGGCCAAAATGTAGGCCATGGTCATAAAGGTGGTAATGCCTGCCACCACCTCGGTTTTCACGGTAGTGCCGTTTTGTTTCAGCTTAAATAACTTTTCCAGCATAGATTTTCCTCCTTGATTATGTGTTTGTTGCGGAGTACGGAACCAGTATACCATAATTATCCAGCTGTGCACAATAAGAAGCTTTACTTTCTCGCGGTTTTGCAATAAAATAAAACCAGAAAGAGGCAAGGGGGGACTGCCATGAAGAACCGCATTACGGTAATGCCCGAAAAACGCAATATGGAAGCGGCAACCGGTGAAAACCTGTTGCAGGTCTTGCGTGCCGGGGGATTTTTTGTCGATGCGTCCTGTGGTGGCAACGGAAGCTGCGGCAAGTGCAAGGTTTTGGTGGATGGAGAGGAAAAACTGGCCTGCCGGACGACGGTTGACCGGGATATGGTGGTTGCTCTGCCGCAAGAAGCCGCCCATATCCTCACCCACAGCAGCACGCCCGCCGCGCCGGGGGATGGGGGTCTTTGTCTGGCCTTTGACATCGGCACTACCACGGTGGCAGGCTATTTGCTGAATGCCCAAACCGGCCGGGAATTGGCCTGCGGCAGTCAGCTGAATCCCCAAATTTCCTACGGCGCGGATGTGATCTCCCGTATTCAGCACGCCTTGAACGGGCGTATGGAGGAATTGACCGGGGCGATCCGCAATTGTGTTGCAGAGCTTACAAATGCACTTTGCGAACAGGCCGGCGTGGGACCGCATCAAATTGATGCAGTCAGTATGGTGGGCAATCCGGCCATGCAGCAGCTGTTTTTGGGGATCAGCCCGGAAAATCTGGCGCAGATTCCCTTTGCTCCCGTGCTGACACAGGCAAAGACTGTGAAAGCGGCGGACCACATACCCGTTCTTGAAAATGCCCGGCTTCTCATTGTGCCGGATGTTTCCGGCTTTGTGGGCGCGGACACCTTGGCCTGCGTACTGGCAACCGGCCTGCATGAGGCGGAGGAACTGACTCTGCTGGTGGATATCGGCACCAACGGGGAGATGGTTCTGGGCAACAAGCACCGCATGGCGGCATGTTCCACCGCCGCCGGCCCGGCTTTGGAGGGCGCGAACATTCAGTTTGGTATGCGGGGACAAACCGGTGCCATTGACCATGTCCGATGGGAAAACGGACAGCTGCGGTGCAGCGTGATCGGTGGCGGAGAAGCGGTTGGAATTTGCGGCTCGGGTCTCATCGATGCCGTTGCTGCTGCCCTGGATGCAGGACTAATCAATGAACGGGGCAGAATTCAAAATGATGACCACCGCATTTCGCTCACTGACCGCATTTATCTGACTCAGGAGGATATCCGTCAGGTGCAGCTGGCAAAGGGGGCGATCGCGGCAGGAATTGAACTGCTGGCGGCGCATTTGGGCGTGACCTTGCAGGATATCCAAAGGGTATACCTTGCCGGTGCCTTCGGCACATTTATGAATCCGTCCTCGGCTTGCAGGATCGGCCTGTTGCCGAGTGTTTTGGAGGACAAGATTCTGGCGGTGGGAAATGCCGCCGGTGGCGGTGCGAAGATCCTTGCCGGCACAGGCCGGGCCGTGGATACCGCTCAGGCGCTGGTGGGGCAGATGAAATTTGTGGAGCTGGCCGCCGCGCCCCAATTTCAGGGGAGCTTTGCCCGCAATATGCGCTTTTCTGCCTCAGAAAGCTACTGGTGCCAAAAGGCCCTGACACTTGGCTTTTCCAAGGCTATGCCGCTTGATGTTGCCACCTTGCAGCCAAGACAGGATGTACGGGATATGTGCGCCGCCGACAGATGCGGTGCTTATGGCAAAAACTGGACCTGCCCGCCCCATTGCGGAAGTCTGGCGGACTGCGAGAAAAAAATGAGAACATTCTCCCGGGGTATTTTGCTGCAAACTGTGGGTAAAACGGAAAAAGCGATCGACACTAAGGCCTACCGCCGTACGGAAGCGGAGCATCTACGGCAGTTTCACGCATTTTGCGACCAAATCCGCAAGGCCTTTCCCAATGCGCTGTGCTTAGGCAGCGGCGGTTGCCGCATCTGCGAAAAATGCGCCTTTCCGGAGCCTTGCCGATTCCCGGAAAAAGCCTGTTCCTCCATGGAGGGCTACGGGCTGTTTGTGGCCCAGGTCTGCCGGGACAATGGTTGTGAATACCATTATGGAGAGAAGACGGTCACCTATACCGCCTGCGTGCTGTTCTGACCCTTGACAATTGGGGAACTTTTTCTTATACTACATTTATGTGAACGTGTTCACAAAGGAGAGCCTATGCCCAAGATCATCGAAAATCTGGAAATGAAACTGATGGAAGAAGCGAAAAAGCAGCTGGAGCAGTTCGGCTACGGCGCTTTGACCATTCGTTCCGTTGCCCAAGCCTGCGGTGTAGGCGTGGGCACGGTGTACAATTATTTTTCTTCAAAAGATGAGCTGCTGGCGGCCTATCTGCTGGGCGACTGGAAGGATTGCATTGGGACGATCGATGCTGTGAGCAGCCGGGCAGAGTCCCCCGCGCCGGTGGTGCAATGTATGTTTGACCAATTGCTGGCCTACGCCCGGCGGCATCAGGCAGTCTTTGGGGACGAAACCGCCGCCCAAGGGTTTGCCGGCTCTTTCAGCCGTTACCATGGGTTGCTGCGCGCCCAGCTGGCGGCGCCTCTGCGGAAATTCTGCCGTGACGATTTCACAGCGGAATTTGTAGCGGAAAGTGTGCTGACCTGGTCCATGGCCGGCAAGTCTTTTGACGATATTTTTGGCATGATCAACAAGCTATTTTAAGGAGGAATACCTATGTCCAGTTTTGAAAATTTGCGTGTGGTGGACAATTTCTACCAGACCTCCCTGTTCTTCCCCATGCCCACGGTGGTGATCTCCACCCTGTGCGAGGACGGCACCACGACCCTGGGTCCCTACTCTCTGGTGCAGCCCTACTATGTGGCCGGCAAGGATTACTACGCCATGCTGCTGAGCTGCCGGAATTCGTCCAACACCGCCCAGAACATTCTGCGAAACGGAAAATGTGCCATCAGCTTTGTGGACGACAAGCCCAAGACCTTCAAAGAGTGCGTCAAGCTCAGTTGGCCCGGCGACAAGCCGGAGGATAAGATGCCGAATTGCCGGTTCAAGCTGGAAAAGGGTCAGGCGGAGGGGGAACGCCCCATGGTGTTGACGGATGCGATTCAGGTCATTGAATGTACCTGGGTCCGGGAGCTGGACAATGCTCAGGATGACAAGCCCGGCGAGCTGAACGGCTACGAGGGCCCCTATCACGATTTCAACGGCATTACTTCCAAATTCGGCGCTCACTTCATCTTAAAGGTCGACAAGATTTTGATGAAGAAAAAGTATGCCGATGCCATCATCAATGGCGTAAAGGCTTCCGATTTTCCTGCTCTGCCGGTGGACTACGGCTACCGGGACAGCAAGAATTTCTGGTTCCACCGCAAGACCCGTATGCGCGCGGAGCTGCTGCCCATCCGCAAGCAGAGCCTGGACTCCGTCCGCTATGCTGCTGACCGGGCCGATGACAAGGTCAAGTTTACCGACGATGCCCTGGAAATGATCCTGAATGTCCCCCGTGTGTTCCTGCCTTTGGTGCTGAAAGGCTGTGTGGAATGGGCAAGAGAAAATGACTGTCAGCTGATCACCGCCGCGGAAATGCAGATCATCAACGACAAGCGTTCCAAGGAAAAGAACAAAAAGTAAGGAGAATTTGAAATGGTATTTCCTGTGAATTTCTGGCTGCTGTTCGGCCTGTGTATGCTGGTCAGCGCCATCGGCTTCAAGAATTACGTGTGGTTTATCTCCCTGGGCTACGGCTTTTCCATTGCTGCGCAGGGTATCGCCATGCTCTGCCTGTACGGACAGAGTCTGACCCTGGGCACCATTCTTTGCTGCGTGGTGTTCACCCTCTACGGTCTGCGCCTGGGCGGCTATCTGGCCATCCGGGAGCTGGGCACCAGCGCCTATAAGAAAAACATGGTGGGGGAGATCAAGGACGGCAAAACCGTGCCCTTTGGCGTGAAGATCGCCATCTGGACTACCTGCGCGCTGCTGTATGTCACCCAGATCGCCGGCGTGTTCTACCGCATGGCCAACGCCGCCGCTGACAATGTTTTCGTGTTCATCGGTGTGGGCGTGATGATCTTCGGTGTTACCCTGGAAACCGCTGCGGATATTCAGAAAAACAATGCCAAGAAGGTCAATCCCAAGCGTTTTGTGGATACCGGACTGTACCGCATCGTCCGCTGCCCAAACTATTTGGGCGAAATGATCTTCTGGACCGGCGTGCTGATCTCCGGCATCGGTGCGGTAAGCGGCTGGCAATGGGTCATTGTGGCCATCGGTTATATTGGCATCATTTTCGTCATGTTCAGCGGCGCCCGCCGGTTGGAGATCCGTCAGAACAAGAATTACGGGGCGGATCCCGAGTATCAGAAATATGTGAAAACTGTGCCCATTCTGCTTCCCTTTATCCCTCTTTACAGCGTGGAGAAGCACAAGTGGCTGGTTGCTTGATTTAAAATAAAAGGGTCATCGCAAGATGGCCCTTTTTTAGAAAGAGAGGCTTTTCTATGTATCATTTCACCATTCCTATGGCGCTGATGGACTTCATCCCCGTGATTTTCTTTGCTATTACCGCCGTGATTTTGCTCTGTGACTTCTACAACAAAATAGGTAAATGTGCCTATACATTGCTGGCAGCCGGCTCTGTCAATGTGTTTATGGCGGGCTTTTGCAAGGCGCTGTGGAAGCTGCTGTATGCCGCCAATATTTGTGATTTTACCCTGTTGGAAAAGATGTTCCTGCCGGTGAACTCCGTCGGCCTTCTGATGGTGGGTATCGCTATGGTGCTCATGCTTTGCAAAAAGTCCAAGGTCGCATTATCTGTTGCGGTCCCTCCGGTCTTTACCGGCAGCATCGTGTTTATCATCATGATGGTGCTGGGATTGGGAGGGATGTGTGCCGCGCTCAGCATTCTTGCTGCCAAAATGAAGAAGGCCCCGGTGATGATCCTGTTTATCCTCTCCTTTGTGTGCGCCATGGCCATGGGCTATATGTCCGGCCAAGACTCCGCGTTGGCTTGGGTGAACTGGGTAGAGCAGAGCATTAACACCGTTTCGCAGGGTCTGCTGATGCTGGGAACCATTGTGCTGCACAAGGCCGGCCTGAAAGATTGATTTTGGGAAGATAATTCGAAAAAACACCGCCCCTGTTTTGAAAACAGGGGCGGTAAATCATTTATTTTGCTTTGCGCTGTGCGTAAAAATAGAGGAACAAGGCCATCAGCAGTTCGCCGTACATACTGATATAGAACATCAGTTCCAGACAGGCAGCGCCCAGACCGGAAAACAGGAACATCAGAAATGCGGACAGAAACAGATGCGGTGTCTTCTGCTTGACCCATACCACAATACCGGCGATCATCATGGGAATGACGGTGCCGAAGGTCAGCAGACTGTTGACGATATCCGCCCACGCAGGTGCGGACACGGAAGCGTAGCGGCAGATGCCGGCAACGGTGGTGGCGCCGATCACACGGATGCAGCCGTCTGCAATGCCCAGCAGGATCAGTATGCCGGTAAGTACCCAAGCGGCAATTTTCCAAGGCTTTTTGAAATCAAGGGCGTAGGCGCAGATGGCGAAGATCAGCGGGATCAAACCGCCGTGAAGCACATAGCGCATACGGCTCAGCGCCAGCAAAGCGGTGCCTTCGGTCATGAAACTGCCCAACGCCAGAATCAGCGCATCGTAAGTAAGACCTACGCAGATCAGTCCGGACAGCAAGAAGATCAGATTCTTGGTTTTTGCGTAGCGGGTCAATAGCAGCACGGTAAACACCAATTCTGCAAGGGTGATGACCCACAGCATAATGGGACAGGACGGTGCTAATAAATCAAACATCACAATTCCTCCCTGTTTTTATGCAATCAGTTTGCCCAGGCTTTGCAGGTGGCCACGGTTTTCTGGGGGCTGTGAGCCCATTCATCCGCGCCGATGTTCTTGCAGGCCTCCGCAGATACGGGGGCGCCGCCGATGATGACCTTGCAGTCCAGACCTGCGGCCTTGATGGCTTCCACAGTTGCTTTCATGGAATCCAGCGCCAAAGTCAGTACGCCGGACAGAGCCACGATCTCGATACCCTCGGCCTTGGCGGTTTCCACCACCTTTTCCGCGGGGCAGTCGATGCCCAGATCCAATACATCGAAGCCGTTTGCCTCCAGCATGGAGCGAACGATGTTTTTACCAATGTCGTGCAGATCGTCCTTGACGGTGCAGAGGATCATCCGGGTCTTGGCGCCGGCGGAAGCAGCGCCGGCCAGATAGGGTTTCAGCACTTCCACGGCATCGGTCATCAGCTCGCCGGCGTAGATCAGGTCGCCCACGAAGTATTCGCCCTCCTCGAAGAGCTTGCCCACGGTGTCCATGCCCTTTTGGCAGGCTTCCATGGCGGCGTTGGCGGCATCTGCGCTGTCAACGGCTTCCAAAATCTCCTTTACAGTATCCTCGTCCAGTTCGCCCATGGCCATGGCCAGTTTTTCAAAATCCATCATGATCGTACTCCTTTACTGTTGTGTTCGTAGGGGTCATTCACGAATGACCCGCGGGCGATTCGTGGATCGCCCCTACAAGTTTTATTTTTTCTGCCCAAAGAGGCCTTTTCGATAGGCCCGGTTGTATTTTCTGCCGCCCTTGTCCTGCATGCGCAGGGCCTCGCAGGCGTAAATCGTACCCATCATATCCTGACTGCAAGGATCCATAATTGCGCTATCCAATCCGGCGGCGATGGCATAAGCCATGCAGTTCATATTCACATATTTTCTCGCCGGCATATCAAAGCTGATATTGGAAATCGCACCCGTCACCTTGACTTCCGGGGCGTAGGCGTGGATGTTTTCGATGCAGTAAGCAAAATCCTCCATGGCGGTGGGCATGGTCGCCAGAGCCATTACGCAGGGGTCGATGTGCAGATGATTCAGTGCCACACCGAATTTGTCCGCCTTGTCGATGATCCGCTTGGCAATCTCCACCTTCTTGACGGGGTCGACAGGAATTCCGCCCTGATCGCAGGTCAGACCCACCACTTCCCAAGGCGTTCCGGCAATGAGAGGAAAGATGGTCTCACATTTGTCGCCCTCTTCGTTGACGGAGTTGACCATGCCGGGTTTGTTCAGATGACCTTCTTCAAGGATTCTCGCCAGCAGTTTTGCGTTAGGGCTGTCGATGCACAGGGGCACATCCGTTGCGCCCTGCATCAGACCGATGAGCCATACCATGGTCTCGTACTCGATCTCCGTGGCGGTAGAGGGTGCGCAATCCAGAAAATTCGCCCCGGCGTTGGCCTGTGCGACGGTACGCTCAATGATCAGCGCCTCGTTTTTTTCGGCAATGGCCTGCTTGATGGACGGAATTGCGCCGTTTATTTTTTCGCCTATAATAATCATAGCAATCTCCTGTTATGTAGTGAAACTGATGCAAAAACGTTACCGAGCACAGTCAGGAGGAGTACCGGTTACTGCCGCACTGTGCACGAATTGTCGGTGGCGACTCGCCGCTCAGCCATCGGTCAGGATGGTCAGCAGCAGCCGCATCATTTTCTCACGCATGGGGCCGAAATACCAGGGAACCAGCTTTTTCATCAGCTTCTGATAGCCCTCGGGGTATGTCTTGAATTCATTTTTCATAGTCAGCACCTCACAGCTTGTAGTTGCTTACGAAATCGCAGACAGCCTTGTAGTTTTCCCGGTTGGCGTCGTTGCGGTAGCTGAGCATCTTGCCCTCGCTGAGGATAAAGCCGCCGTCCTTACCCAGCTCGTCACACAGACGCTTGGTGTAGGCAACGCATTCTTCCGGCGTGCCGTTTGCCAGCAGCTCCGTGGTCAGACCGCCCATGATGCACACATTGGGCAGAGCTTCCCGGAATGCGAAGGGATCGTCCTGTTCAATGTGGAAGGTCAGCACGCCCTTGGGGTAGTCCTTGAAATACTCCGCAAAGCGCAGGATCGAACCCTCGGTAAAGATGCGGATGTTCATACCCTTTTCAGCGTAAGCATCCAGCAGCTCCTTCAAATGGGGCCAGTAGAAACGCTCAAACTGCTTTTTGTTCATCACGTTGTGGGCCAGCATCAGAATGGAGGAGTCGAAGCAATACTTGTAATTGGGGCCCTTGCCGTTCTTGATCTTTTCAATGGCAGGGGTGATGCGCTCCGCATCCCAGCGGTTAATAAAGGCCTCGATCTCATCAGGATTGCGCCGCATGGCAACACTAAGCTGCTGAATACCCAAAAGATTGGAAAACAGCTCCTCAATGCCCAGAACGATGGCACCACTCATGGGATTGTTGGGGGACAGGCTGGGCAGACCGTACTTCTTGCCGGTAATGCCGGCCATGTGCAGAATGTACTTGGTGTAGCGCATATACTCGGCCCAGGTCTTTTTCCAGACGGACAGACCCTTGGTATCCCAGCTTTCACCGTATTTCTTGGGCAGGATCACTTCCCAGGCGTATTTTGCCGGGTCGTCCAGATACTGCTGCAAGGTCTCCACGGTGCAGTGGGCGTGGTCGTGGATGCCCACCACATTTTCGTCGTAATAGTAATAGCCGCCGTCGCCAAAGGCCTCAGTAACGGTAAACTGGTTGCGGATGCCCACATCCATCAGCCCGTCTACGGGATAGCGATCCAGGAATTTGACCACGGATTCTTCCAGAATGTCGAAATTGGTCATTGCCTGATCCAGAGTGTACCCGGCATCAAAGACCTTCCAGGTGACCACATTGGCAAAATGGGGGATCCGATCCGTCTTTTTGAAGTTGGCCGCATCCCGGAAAAGCTGCACTCTTGCTGCTTTCATTTCCTTGCTGTTCATGTACATCGCTCCTTTATGAACATGTTCAGTATAAGCATAGCATTTTTCAATTTTGATGTCAATTATTTTGTGGATTTCTCCGCCCAACGGTGTTATAATGGGCGTATTCAAACAAGGAGGCGTACAAAATGGAAGGATTTACTCTTGGTCTTGCTCTTGTGGATGCGATTCCGGTGTTGAGCTTTGGTGTTTCCATGGTCATCATTGCAAGCCGTTTTCAATCTCCGCTGTTTATGATCGGAGCGATATTGTCGGTGCTGGGCGGCTGCTGCAAGGTGGCGTGGAAGCTGGTGCTGGGTATCGCGAAAAAGGACCTGCGGTGGCTGAATAAGCCCTTTATTTACATGATGGCCGGCGGCTTTTTGCTGATGCTGATCTCCTTTGCCATCGGTTTCGGGACCATCGACTGGAACGGCGTGCTGGCGGCAGTCACTTCTTTCCCCAGCGTGATCTTCATGGTCTTGTGGGCGGTGGTGATGAGCGTGATGGTGTGGTACCGCAAGGCCAAGTTCCGCCGGGATGACGCGGCATCCAACTGGACTGCCCAGATCATCAACGCCATCGGCCAGACCTGCCTGCTGTTGGGAATTTTGTTCGCGTAATACATATATCTTTGTCAGAAGAAGGTGATGTTTATGAATCCGACATCCGATAAATTTCAAATGTCAGAATTTGCGCAGCCCGATATCCGCCATGCTCCGGTGTACTCCTGGGTGTGGAACGGAAAATGCTCCCAGGAGGAGACTGTGCGGCAGCTGGAGGAAATGCAGAGATTGGGCATCAAGGCGTTTTACATCATCCCCGAGCCCAAGACCTTCCGCCCCACCACCATGCCCACGGAGCTGGAGCCGGACTATTTAACGCCCCCGTATTTTGCCCAATACCAATTTGCTATGGAAACTGCCCGGGATATGGGTATGCAGTGCTGGCTCTATGATGAGGGCGGCTGGCCCTCCGGCGGCGCCTGCGGCAAGGTCTTGCTGGATCATCCCGAATTTGCCAGACGGTCCCTTGCCTGCAAAGAGGTGGCGGTCAAAAAGGGAGCGGCCTACCAAAAAAGCAGCGAGAATGTCGTTGCGGCCTTCGGCCCGGACGGAACACTTCTGCCGGAGGGAACGGTATTCCCGGAGGACGGGATCGTGGCGGAATATATCAGCGAAAGAGACTTTTTCGCTACTCCGGGCATCCCGGATTATCCGGATATCCTGCTCGCGGAAGCAACAAAGGAGTTTCTGCGGATCACCCATGAGGCGTACAAGCCCTATCTGGAACCGTTCTTTGGGAAGCATATGACAGCGGTGTTTACCGATGAGCCCAAAGCTCCCTCGGATGTGCCGTTTCATCCGAGTATGGTGGGGTTGTATGAGCAGACCTACGGGGAATCCATTTTGCCGGCGCTGCCTGTGCTGGCCGGCCGGGCAGAACCGGACGGCGAGACGGAAAAACATCTGCGCCAGTGGTATAATCTGTGCAGTAAGCTGTTCTGCGAGAATTTTCTGCTCCCCTGCAAGCAGTGGGCGAATGAAAACGGCATGCTTTTCACAGGCCACATGGATAAGGATGACGAGCCCACCGGCTGTATGTCCGGCTGCAACTATCATCTGATGCGGGCGCTGCGCTGTCTGGATATTCCCGGTATCGATGTGATCTGGCGGCAGATCCATCCGGGAGAAAAGCAGAAGCTCAGCGAGATGTGTCAAACCTCGGTCAACGGCTTTTTCCCCAGATATGCATCCTCTGCCGCGGCCCAAATCGGTGCGGATTATGCCATGACCGAAAGCTTCGGTGTTTACGGAAGCGGCCTTACTTACGACGAAATGCGCTATACCCTGGGCTATCAGGCCATCCGCGGTATCAACATCTTCAATATTATGCTGCTCAGCTACACGCGCAAAGGTCACATGATGACCGGCGAGCTGCCTGTTTTCTCGGAAAAGCAGGCCTGTCACAGGGATCTTGCCACATTCAATGCCTACATGGAACGCCTCAGCTACACCACATCTCTGGGTCAGCGGGTGTATGATACGGCGCTGTTTTACCCGGTGCAGGACTTCTGGGGTCGTGTGCGCAGTCAGGAAATGGCGGAGCGCTTTGACCGGGAGGGCCGGGCGCTGGAAAACCGCCATGTGGATTTCGATATTGTGGATGAGGATATTTTGCTGTCCGCGACCGGCGCGGAGGAGGGCGTAATTTGCCACGGAAAGGCAAAATACCGGCAGATCCTGATTCCGGAAGGCGCGTACCTTTCCCCGGAAGCGGAAGCGGTATTGGCCCGGTTCCGGTCCGGCGGCGGCAGGATCTGCGCCACGGCGGAAGAAGTCCGGGTGGAGTCCCCCGTTGTGGGAGAAGCGCCGATGCTCCGGGTGATGCGCAGAAAGCTGACAGGCGGAGAGCTGCTGTGCCTGTATAACGAATATGACCGAGCAGGGCAGTTCTGCGTCCGCATTCCTGCCGGGCGGAACTACCTGATCAACATTACGGAGGGAAAGATGGAGCCTCTGGCGGCTCAGGCGGACACAGTACGGATCGATCTGGCTTCCGGCGAGGTCTGTGCCATCTATACGACGGAGGAGATCCTGGCCACGGAGCTGCCGTTCTCCCCGGAATGTTCCATGAATCTGGCACGCTTTGGTTTCAGCCGGACGGAGTGTTTTGTGTTGGGAGATATGACGCCCCAGCTGCATGAGATCAGCGAGCCCTCTGTGCCCATTGCTTTGGGCGACTGGTCCGAAGTGACCGGCCGGGATTTTTCCGGAAGCGGAAAATATACCGCAAGCTTTGCCCTTCCGGCGGAGCGGCTCCGTGACCGGGCAATTTTGGAGCTGGGAGATGTGCGGTATTCCTGCGAATGCGTACTAAACGGCGTCTGCCTGGGCGTGAAGGTGATGCACCCGTACCGTTTTTCTGTTACCGAAGGACTTTTGCGGGAGGAGAATACTTTGGAGATCCGGGTCAGCAACACGGTCGCCAATCAGCATGCCTATACAAAAACCTTCGATAAATGGAAGCCCTGGCAGCTTTCGGTCTATTATCCCATTCAGCAGAAATTCCATCCGGATTCTTTGGATAGCGGCCTCTATGGCCCGGTGAAGCTTGTTTTTGGCAAGTGAGCATATGGAATCCTGTGGGTCCGAAATGGCAAGGATAAAGTATCCAATAAATTCAACAGCCGCTGACCGTCCGGTCAGCGGCTGTTCTTTATTTTGCAGGGGTTTCTTCCGTAAGGGTCAACTGTTCCACAATGGCGTCCACGATTCCCTTATGCTCCCTGCCGGTGGCAAGAGCGAAATACAGAAACCGAAGGGTGTGTTCAAAGGACACAGTGCGATCCTTGAGAATGGCGATGGTTTTGTCCTTGGCCTCCATGGAAATGTGAGCATGCTGAAGGACCTGGGTGCATCTGCTGATGTCGTCCCCGTTGTCGGTGACGAGTGTCTGTCCGCTGATCTGCAGCCGGATTTCAGATGCGACAGCTGCTGTTACTTCCAAAACAAGGGCATTCAGCGCAGGATCAAACCGGCAGGGAGCAGATATTGGCGTTCCATCCACCAAAAGTGCAACCCGGATGTCCTTATGCCAGCCTTGCATGACTAAGCGGTACTTTCTCTTTTCGGGCAGGAGGGAGGTCTGTCCTTGGGCGGGCTTCAAAGTAAACACCGGTACATTGCCCCAGGTAAGGGACATTTCCGTAGTCACGAAGCCGCCGCTTTGATATTCGCTGCCGTCTCCGGCATCCTCGTAGAGGGTAAAAGTGTTATTAGCTCCGGGGAAGATCCGAATCTCCAGATCGCTTCCGGCTTCCAACGCATGGGAATCTTGCAGTGGAACGATGGCACCGGCCTTGGCAAACACGGGATATTGATCAATCTCTCTGCAAGCAGTCATGGTTCTGCCGGCCTTGCTCACATAGCGCCGTCCGGTGAAAAAGTCAAACCAGTGACCCCGGGGCAGCCAGACATCCGTACTGCCCATCCGGGAGATGGAATTGTTGGGGGAGGTGATGGGTGCTACCATCAGCTCGCTTCCGAAGAAGAACTGGTTTTTGGCCTCATATGCACCGCTGTTTTTGGGATACCCATAATACATGGGCTGAATCAACGGCTCCAAAAGGGTATGGCTTCGATGATTCATGGTGTAAAGGTAGGGGAACAGCCGGTGACGCAGCCGGAGCCAATCGGCCATGATCTGCTCGGTCCTGGGCTCAAAGCACCAGGGTTCTCTGCGGATAAAGTCCATATTGCAGCTGTGCAGGCGGTTGATGGGGGAGAACACGCCCAATTGCAACCAGCGGGTGCAAAGCTCGTCATCCCGATAGCCGGCCATGTGACCGCCGATGTCGTGGCTCCACCAGCCATAGCCGATATTGGAGGCGGTGGCGGTGAAATAGGGCTGGAAGTCCAGGGATTCCCAGGTAATGATGGTGTCACCGGAGAAGCCTACGGGATACCGCTGAGAGCCGGGACCGCTGTAACGGGAGAAGAACATGGGGCGCTTGCCGTTACGGGAAATATCCAGAATATGCAGATGATTTAAAAGCCACAGGGGATCCAGGATCTCCCGCTCGTCCTGAAGCTTCCCGTCGGTGTTTTCCTCGTGGATCCACCAGTAGGACCGCCCCTGCTGCCAATCCATCCACCAAAAGTCCACGCCGTCTTTTTCGTAGGGATGGTGGAGAATGTCGAAATAATGCTCCATGAAATCCGGGTTCAGCAGATCCAGCCGCACCCGCTGACGGGTATCCGGATCTATGCCGCAGGCAAGGGCCATTTCCCGGTACATTTCCTCGTGGCAGCCGACGCCCTGTGCCGGATGGAGATTGAGAGAGGTCCTCAGCTTGTGTTCCTTCAAAAATTTCAGGAAGCCCTTGTAATCGGGGAACAGCTCCCGGTTCCAGGTATAGCCCGTCCAGCCGTTTTCAAAGCGTCGGCCTTCCCCGTTTTTACATTCCTCGGGGATCTGGGTGATGTGCCAGTCCATATCCACAACGCTGACGGAGAAGGGGATCTGCTTTTCTTCAAATTTGAGGATCAGATCCTGATACTCCTCCTGGGTGTAGGCATAAAAACGGCTCCACCAGTTGCCGAGGGCATAGGCCGGGAGCAGCGGGGGAATACCGGTCAGGCGGTACAGATCCTTTACAGCGTCCTTATAACGCAATCCGTAGCCCCAGAAATAGACATCCACCCCTCCGTTTCGGACTTCCACCCAGCCGTCCTCATTCAGGACCATGGTATGACTGTCATCCAGTACGGAAAAGCCGTTTCTGGAAACAACGCCCCGTTCCAGAGGTGTTTTTCCGTTCACATTGTCCAGAGTTTTGGTGGTGCCGCCCAGATCCTCAAAGTCTTCTCCGTAATTCCAGCAGGAAGCAGGCTCCTCCTTTAATTGGATGCGCAGAGTCTCAGGGGAAAATTTCTCATTTTCCCGGTAGGTCAGGATCAGCTTTTCGGTTTCCAGGGTAAGCCAGCCGTCCGCAGAGGTTTGTGTGTGGGGTGTTTCGGGAAAATCTCTGAAAAAAACACTCTGACTGGCCCGATCTTCGAACAAACCGGCCTCATGGTACTCCATGCGGATCAGCGAGGGGGTCAGCAGAGTGAAGCGATAGCGTTCTCCGGCAATGATATTGGCCGGCAGAGCCAAGGGTCGGGTGGGATATGCAAACCGTTTTCTGTTTTTCATATAGACAACCTCCTTGGAGTGAAGGGAAGATACGATCTATGCAAATTATACTGAGATTACGGAGGAAAATCAATAGCTCAACCTGTGAAAATGGCGGTTTACGGATTGCGTCCAATGCAAAATTAAATGAAAAGCATTTTATGTTATTGTAATTTCTGCAATGTTTGGCGTGGTTTTGGTGTAGTTTTTGCTATTCAAAATACACAAAAATAGTGCTACTATTTTATTGTACAGTCAAAATTATGTACAAGAATAATTAGGAGGATGATAAGTCTATGCGTACAGTCAATCACTACACAAAGAGAATACTGGCCCTGCTGATGGTTTGTGCTTTGTGCATCAACCTCTTTGCTGGTGCCGGGCTTCTGCAGCGCGTCGCTGCGGAGGAAACCGCTGCAAGCGGAGTGGATTTGATGAACTCTGCGTCCTTTACCGGCGTAACAGGTGTCCTTTCTTATGATGTGGACAAGAAGACCGGTTGGATCGGCGGCAATGGCACCACTGCCAGCACTGCCCAGAAGTCTGCATTTTTTACTTACAACACCTTTGGTGATGTTATTGTGGACGGCGAGGAAGTAGCCCTGACCTCCCGGGAGATCACTTATTCCGTGACCTTCTCCGACTTTACTTATAACAGCACCACCTATCCCAACGGTGTCCGTCAAGAAGCCGTCGTCTTGCATCTGCAGTATACCGACAGCGACAGCAAGGAATGGAATCTGTACAACCGCTTCGGCGCTCAGAAGTACGGCAGCGGCCACTATATGCAGATCGGCAGCACCGGCAGCACATTGCTTGCTGCGAATGCCGGCGCTCCTTTCTACAGCGAGAGCGTGAAGAATTCCATTGCCAATTTCCCCGCTTTGGCCAGCGGCGACACCATTTCCATGAAAGTCAAGTGCGCCACCGACACCGAGAACGGCTATATCAAGCTGCTGCTCAACGGTGAAGAGAAGCATAGCTTCGTCTATACCGGCACAACCCTGCCGCAGTTTGGTCTGAAATCCATGAATCTGATGGCCAAAATCAGCAACATCTCCCTGGCAGTGGACGGCGCTACCGGCTGGAGCCAATGTACAAACCATGTGGAGGGTGAGCAGATTATTGATGCTCAGCCCGGTCTCGGCGTGGAGGGCAGCTGGCATACCGAGTGTACCAACTGCGGTCAGACCATCAATTCCGGCACCATTCCCGCCCTCGTGGGTATGGAGCTGATCGACGAAAATGCCTGCCTGTCCAATCAGAAGGTTGGCGTTCTGACCTATGATGTGAACGCCAAGGAAGGCTGGATCGGCGGCGACGGCACTACGCTCAGCACCGATGTGCCTGAGCGCTACTTCAGCTTCGACCGCTATGCGGATGTTATGGTGGACGGCGCGGCTGTGCCTTACGGCTCCCGTGAGGTCACCTATTCCGTAACCTTCTCCGATTTTACTTATGACACTTCCTATACCTATGGTGTCCGTAGTCAGGGTGTCATTCTGATGCTTCTGTATAAGGATGCCGACGGCAACACCTGGAAGCTGGAAAACCGCTTTGGTGCCAAGGGATATGGCAGCGGCCAATATATGCAAGTCTGGCAACCCGGCAAGACAGTTGGTTCTGGCAGCACATTGCTTGCTGCGAATGCCGGTGCACCTTTCTACAGTGAGAGCGTGAAGAATTCCGTTTCTAATTTCCCTGCTCTGGCCAACGGCGACACCATTACCCTGAAGGTCAAGGGTGCTACCGACACCGAGAACGGCTACATCAAGCTGCTGCTCAACGGTACGGAATGGCACAGCTTCGTCTTTACGGGCACAAACCAGCCCGATTTCGGTCTGAAGGCCTTTAAGCTGATGGCAAAGACCAGCAACGCTTCCCTGTTCGTGGACGGCGCTACCGGCTGGGCTGACTGCGCCTGCGATGAGCCTGTGGTAGAAGAATACGACAGCAGCGCTACCTGCCCCGAGGGCACTACCCTGACCGGCAAGTGCACCGTCTGCGGCAACCGCGTCATCAAAGTGATCGAACCCACCGATCATACTGTCGGCGAGACTGTTATAGAGAACGAAAAGGCTGCCGACTGTGTCAATCCCGGTTCTTATGAGTCCGTTGTTTACTGCGTATACTGCGGCGAGGAAGTCAGCCGTGAGACGGTTGTTACTGAGGCACTGGGCCACGCCTACGACAATGATTGCGATGCTGATTGCAACAACTGTGGCGAGACCCGCGAGGCCGGTCACCAGTACTACTATCCCTGCGATCCCGTCTGCATGATCTGCTATGAGATCACCAACCCCGATGCAGCACACAATGTTATTGCTGTGGAAGCTGTTGAGGCTACCTGTGTTGCCGACGGTA
>SVLT01000034.1 GCA_015067845.1 Oscillospiraceae bacterium | reverse complement strand
CAGAGAGCATTGAGCTGATCAATGCAATGCTGAAGTACGGCGATTCCGTAAAGAAGCTCCTGTAATAAATCTGATTAACATCCCAGTATCTAACCCCGGCGCCCATGCTCGAAAGAGCATGGGCGCTGAATTTTGTGCATATTATCACATTGAGGTACATGATAATCGGTCAGAATGATAAATTTACACAAGATATTGACACGGGGGTGGTTTGTGCGATAAAATATAAGCAGGGAAAATTTGTTTTTGCAAACAATGACCAACTCTCATTGATTTAGGAGGCTACATATGTATTACGAAGCCAAAGAACGATACGCAAAACTGGGTGTTGACACCGATGCTGCCATTGCTAAACTGAGCAAAGTGCCGGTCGCGCTGCACTGCTGGCAGGGTGACGATGTCCGTGGATTTGACACCGATCCCAACAAGCCCCTCACCGGCGGCATCCAGACCACCGGTAACTATCCCGGCCGTGCCCGTACGCCCGAGGAACTGATGGCGGATCTGGATATGGTTCTGAAGCTGTGCCCCGGCACGAAGAAGATGAATCTGCACGCCTGCTATGCCATTTTTGAGGACGGCGACTGGGCTGATCGGGACAAGCTGGAGCCCAAGCACTTCAAAAAATGGGTGGATTTCTGCAAAGAGCGCGGTCTGGGCTGCGACTTCAATCCCACATTTTTCTCCCATCCCAAATGCGATCCGCTGACCCTGTCCAGCCCCAACGAGGAGACCCGGAAATTCTGGATCGACCACGGCAAGGCTTGTATCCGCATTTCTCAGTATCTGGCGGACGAACTGGGTCAGGAATGTATCATGAACATTTGGACCGGAGATGGCTTCAAGGATATTCCTGCTGACCGCATGGGTCCCAGAGTTCGCTACAAGGAGTCCATCGACGAGATCCTGTCCGAACCTTTTGATTTCAACAAGGTCAAGCCCTGCGTGGAGAGCAAGGTGTTCGGTATTGGTGTGGAAGCCTACACTGTGGGCTCTGCCGAGTTCTGCCTGAGCTATGCCGCAAAGAACAACGATAAGTGCATCCCCTTGATGGATAATGGCCATTATCATCCCACCGAAGTGGTTTCGGACAAGATTCCTGCGCTGCTGGCCTTCTTCCCGGAGATCGCGCTGCATGTCACCCGAGGCGTCCGCTGGGACTCCGACCATGTGGTGCTGTTTGACGATGAGACCAAGGAAATGGCCAAGGAGATCGTTCGCTGCGGCGGTCTGGATGGCAGCGTGAAGCTGGCTCTGGACTATTTTGACGCATCCATCAACCGTATTGCCGCATGGACTGTGGGCTTGCGCAACTTCCAGAAGGCTCTGCTGTTTGCGCTGGTCAGCCCTAACGAGGCGCTGAGAAAACTTCAGGATGAGGGCGATCTGACTGCTCTGCTGGTTATGCAGGAAGAACTGAAAACCCTGCCCTTTGGTGAGGTTTGGGACGAGTACTGCCGCAGCTGCGGTGTACCCTGCGATGGCGAGTGGTTGGATATGGTCAAGGCCTATGAGCAGGAAGTGCTGTTCAAGCGGGTTTAAGGAGGAAACACCATGTTTTTTGAGAAAAATGCCAAGTTGCTGGCTGATTTTACCCGTCTTTCCAAGACCGCCGGCGCCCGGGCTGACTATGTCCAGGGCGGTGGTGGCAACACCTCCGTCAAGCTGGCTGACGGCCTGATGGCGATCAAAGCTTCCGGTTACTGTCTGAAAGACATTGATGTGGACAAAGCATATGCCGTTATGGATGCCCAGGCTTTGCGGAAATTCTACTATGACAACGAGCCGGCAAATCTTGAAGATGTGGAAAAGCAGGGCTCTGCCTGCGCCAAGGAAAACACCAAGACCATTGAGGGACTGGACGCTCTGCGGCCTTCTGTGGAAGCCGGTTTCCATTCCATTTTGAAGACCTTTGTTCTGCACACCCACAGCGTGTACGCCAATCTGGCGGCTTGCTCGGATGCGTGCAAGGTCATTGCCGCAGCCGCGTTTGCCGGCGCGGACTACACCTGGGGCTGGGTGCCCTACACCGACCCCGGTGCCAATCTGACATTTGCAATCCGTGACGAACTGCGCCGGGTGGAGGCAGAGACCGGCAAGATCCCTGCTGTGATCCTGATGCAGAACCATGGTATCATCGTTCAGGATGACGATGCCGATATTTGCCTTGCCATCCATGCTGATGCCAACGAGCGTCTGGCTAAGGCCTTCGGTCTGACCGGCGATTCCTTCCCAGCTACCGCTGTAGAAGAGATGGCTGCCGGTATCTATGCCGCCGCCGTGCCTTACCTGCGTGCACAGCTTCAAAGCGGTGTCCATACCCAGAAATCTCTGCTGGAAGAGCCTCTGTATCCCGACCAGATGGTATTCCTGGTGGATACCTTCTTCATGGATGCGGAAAAGCTGGAAGACGGTCAATGTGTTGCCAGCAGCAAGACGGGCCACATGCTGATGCAGATGCCCCAGAAGAAGGCGCAGACCCTGGTGGAGACCCTGACTGCGGTGTTCTTCATTATGGAGAATATCAAGAAGGCGGGCTACACCGTGTCCACCATGGGCGAAAAGGCCAAGCAGTTCATTGCCAACTGGGAAAGCGAAAAGTACCGCAAATCCCTGGCTGCGAAGTAAATTAAAATCCCGGTGCGGTTGCACCGGGATTTTTTAGTCGTTGGTCGAATCTCCGTCACTCCAAATGGGAATGGCGTCGCCCAGATAGGTGGGCTCAGGCGTGAAAATTGCGGTCACGAAATCCTTGTTCCGGGCGAGAATTTCCCGCAGGTCGTAGGATGCTTGTCCGGAATAATCGCGGTAATCCGCATGGACACCGTAGGCCTCGATGCCCAGCGCGTTGGCGATGTACAGCGCACGGTAGAGGTGGTATTCCTGGGAGATAATGATGATCTTTTCACACTGGAAAACATCCCGGGCACGGTAAATGCTCTCGTATGTAGAGAAACCGGCGTGATCCATGAAGATATCGCCGGAGACAATGCCGTACTCCATGGCGTACTGCTTCATGGTCCACACTTCGTTGTAGGTGACACGGCCATGGTCGCCGCTCATCAATAGCTTCGGTGCGGCACCGGATTGGAACAGCTCCACACTGCGGCGCAGACGGTCTTCCAGCATATCACTGGGTGTACCGTCGTCCTTAACACCGCAGCCCAGCACAAGGATGCAGTCCACATCTTCCAGCAGAGCGGCATCTTCCGGGGAGAGGATTTGATCAGAGGTGCTGTGAACAACATAGGCATTGATGCCGAAAACCGCCCCGGCGCCCACAAGGCACAGGGCAAGCAGAACGATCAAACAAATCCATATGATGCGGCGAGCCTTTGTCGTTTTCATAGCTTTCTCCTCATTTTCTCAGATGTTATGTCTACTATAACAGATTTTTCCGTAAAATGCAACTGCTTGCGGCACAGACGAAGATGTGATATAATCGTCCCATTCAAGCAGGAGAGATGATATGAAATACGAAAATATGGTTTTGGGGGTCTTTATCCGCCGACCCAACCGCTTTATTGCCCATGTTCTGATCGATGGGCAAGAGGAGATCGTCCATGTGAAAAACACCGGGCGGTGCCGGGAATTGCTCCCTGAGGGGGCAAAGGTATGGTGTCAGCGAAGCGGCAACCCTCAGAGAAAAACAAAATACGATCTGATCTGCGTTCAAAAAGGGCATCGTCTGATCAATATGGACTCCCAGGCGCCCAATGCGGCGGCAGGGGAGTGGCTCAGAAGCGGTGGTTTCGGCCCGGTGACCAATGTCCGGGCGGAGGTGACCCACGGCGCATCCCGTTTTGACTTTGCTTTTGAAAAGGGTGGGAAAACCTGCTTCATGGAGGTCAAGGGCGTGACGCTGGAAAATGACGGGATCTGCGCCTTTCCGGATGCGCCTACGCTCCGGGGAACAAAGCATTTGCGGGAGCTGACGCAGGCGGCAGCGGACGGCTTTGGTGCGTATGTTCTGTTTGTGATCCAGATGAAGGATGTGAAATTCCTGCACCCCAATGATGCCACCGATCCGGCATTTTCCCAGGCTCTGCGGCAGGCATCCCAGGCGGGCGTCACGGTGCTGGCAATGGACTGCAAGGTCGCAGAAGATACCATGGTTTTGGATAAGCCGGTTCCAATTTGTCTATAATGGGCGAAATATCTAAAACATTGGTGAAAAAACTGTAACAATCCACCATTGCAGACTGTTGACAAATGTGATATAATTCTCGTATCTAGGTGAATTTCGGCTACTCCACAAAAATAGCCGCCGTTCATCAAAAAAGGAGGAAAACATCCGCAAGACTCGCGGTGCAGCAGTGTGGAGACCTGCTGTAATGCCTTCGCCGTTTTGCTCGGCGTTGTGCGAGAGTGCACGCGAAATTTAGGTGCATTTAGAGTCAAGAAAGTATGGCAACTGTATCCCTGAAGAACATCAAGAAGATCTACCCGTTCAGTGGCGATGAAGGCAAGAAAGCCAAGAAAGCCGCCAAGAAGTCCAAGAAGGATGAGATCGTCGACGAGGAAAAGAAGGTTAACCTGCAAGTTACCGACAAGGGTGTCGTGGCTGTTCAGGAGTTCAACCTGGAAATCGCTGACAAGGAATTCATCGTTCTGGTCGGTCCTTCCGGCTGTGGTAAGTCCACCACTCTGCGTATGATCGCAGGCCTGGAAGACATCTCCGAGGGCGAGCTGTACATCGGCGACCGTCTGGTCAACGAAGTTGCTCCCAAGGACCGGGATATCGCAATGGTGTTCCAGAACTACGCCCTGTACCCCCACATGACCGTGTATGACAACCTGGCATTCGCTCTGAAGCTGCGTCATACTCCCAAGGAAGAGATCGACAAGGCTGTTAAGCAGGCTGCTGAGATCCTGGACATCACCCAGTACCTGGGCCGTAAGCCCAAGGCTCTGTCCGGCGGTCAGCGTCAGCGTGTGGCTATCGGCCGCGCTATCGTCCGTGACCCCAAGGTCATGCTGATGGACGAACCTCTGTCCAATCTGGACGCCAAGCTGCGTAACCAGATGCGTGCTGAGATCATCAAGCTGCGTCAGCGTATCGATACCACCTTTATCTATGTTACCCACGACCAGACTGAGGCTATGACTCTGGGCGACCGTATCGTCATCATGAAGGACGGCTTCATCCAGCAGATCGGCACTCCTCAGGAAGTGTTCGCACATCCCTACAACCTGTTCGTCGCCGGCTTCATCGGCTCTCCCCAGATGAACTTCTTCGACGCCAAGCTGGTTAAGGCTAACGGCAAGTATGCTGTTCAGCTGGATACCCTGACTGTCGAGCTGTCTGAGGAAAAGCAGGCTGCTCTGACCGCCAACAATGTTGCAGAGCAGGAGATCACTCTGGGCATCCGTCCCGAGCACATCTCTCTGGAGGACAGCGGCATCGCTGCCAAGATCGACGTGGGCGAAATGATGGGTTCCACCATCCACCTGCACGTGTCCGCAATGGGCCGCGATGTGGTTATGGTCGTTTCCACCATGAACATGACCGGCGCAGAGATCGCTGCTCTGACTACCGGCATCTCCGTGAACTTTGCCTTCAACGGCAATGTCTGCCATGTCTTCAACAAGGAGACCGGCATCAACCTGGAAGCCTAATATATGCCGTACGGGCCTGCCTGCGGGCAGGCCCGTTCTTTTTAGATACTTCTGTGAAACACAGAAGCGACTGTTTCATATCATGACATAAAAGGAGTTTGTGCAATGCGGAAAAGTGGTATATTGATGCACATTACTTCTTTGCCCGGGCCCTACGGCGTGGGTACGATGGGCAAGCAAGCCTTTGCTTTTGTGGATTTTTTGCGTCAGTCCGGGCAACAATATTGGCAGGTTCTGCCGTTGACACCAACAGGTTATGGGGACTCCCCGTACCAGTCCTGCTCGTCCTATGCAGGAAATCATTATATGATCGACCTGGACGCCCTTGTTGGCGATGGTTTGTTGACGGCGCAGGAATTGCAGGAGATCTGTTGGGCGGAGCAACCTTCCCGGGTGGATTTTGGGCGGCTGTATGAAAATCGTCTGCCCGTTCTGCGCAAGGCATTCCAGCGCTTTGCTGAGGATCAGCAATATCGGCAGTTTTTAGAGAAAAATGCTTTTTGGTTGTCGGATTTTGCCCTTTACATGGCGCTGAAAGATAAATTTGACGGCGCGGCCTGGTATCAATGGCCGGATGCTTTGAAATTCCGGGAAGAAAGCGCCCTGAAAGCGGCCGCTGCTGAATTAAATGAGAATATTCACTTTTACTGCTTCCTACAGTATTTGTTTTATAAACAATGGGGGGCGTTGCGACAGTATGCCCATACAAACGGTGTGCAGATCATCGGCGATGTTCCCATTTATGTGCCCTACGATTCTGTGGAAGTGTGGAAAGAACCCCAATACTTCCAGTTGGATGAAAACGGCACGCCCACCGCGGTGGCGGGCTGTCCTCCGGACGCTTTTTCGGAAGACGGACAGCTGTGGGGCAACCCTCTGTACCGCTGGGATCTGATGAAAGAAAACGGTTATCAGTGGTGGATACACCGCCTGGCCGCCGCCGGAAAGCTCTATGATGCGGTGCGGCTGGATCATTTTCGCGGCTTTGAAGCATACTGGTCCGTGCCCTTTGGGGATGAAACTGCCAGAAATGGCCGCTGGATCAAAGGACCCGGCCTGGATTTTATAAACACCGTAAAAGAGAAACTACCCCAAATAAGCTTTATTGCCGAAGATCTGGGCTTTTTGACCCAGACGGTTCTGGATCTACGGGACGAAAGCGGTTTGCCCGGCATGAAGGTGCTGGAATTTGCCTTTGACTCCCGGGAGCCTTCTGATTATTTACCCCACACATACCCCCGTAATTCTGTCTGCTATACCGGAACCCATGACAATATGACCATGCGGCAATGGTTCGAGACGGCACCGCCTGATGCGGTTGCCTACGCCAGGGAGTATATGGCCCTGAGCGAGAGCGAGGGTTTGGTTTGGGGCGTGGTGCGTACAGCAATGTCCTGTGTGTCGGAGCTGTGCGTCATCCCAATACAGGATCTGCTTAACCTTGGCGGCGAGGCCCGGATGAACTTTCCCGGAACCATGACCGGCGCTAACTGGACATGGCGGGCAGAGGACGGCTTTACCGATAACGGTCTGGCACAGAGGCTTTATGAGCTTACAAAGCTTTACGGTCGCGTGTAAACTTTCTTTTTGAATGGAGAATGAAGATATGAATTATGATTGCCAGAGCATTCTGAAATGGACAGAAGCGCAATTGAAGTACACCTACGATGTATCCTTGAAGGATGCCACTCCCCAGGAACTCCACGAGGCCCTGGGCAACGCGGTGATGATGGCCATTTCCGACAATTGGAACCATTCCAAGCGCACCCGTATGCCCAACCGGAAGGCCTACTATATTTCCGCGGAGTATCTGATCGGCCGCTTGGTGTACAGCAATCTTTATAATTTGGGCATTCTGGACGAGATGAAGAAGCTGTTTGCGGAGCGCGGCGTGGATCTTTCCTGCCTGGAAGAGATCGAGGATGCAGCACTGGGCAACGGCGGTTTGGGCCGTCTGGCAGCCTGCTTCCTGGACAGCGCCGCAAGCTGTAACATCCCCCTGTCCGGCTACGGACTGCGCTATCGTTTCGGACTGTTCAAGCAGAGCTTTGATGAAAACGGCAGCCAGTGCGAAGCCGCTGACGACTGGACAAAGTTTGGCGATCCCTGGACTTACCGCCGGTATAACCATACCGTCAAAGTGAAATTTGCGGATCATACGGTTCTGGCCGTGCCTTATGATGTGCCTGTTATCGGCTACGGCACACAGAACATTAACACATTGCGTCTGTGGCAATGCGAGGCGGAGGAAGAACTGGACTTCAACGCCTTCAATGATCAGGACTATCTCCGGGCCCTGGCTCAGAAGAACAAGGCCGAGGATATTACCCGTGTGCTGTATCCCAACGATTCCACATGGGAGGGCAAGCGCCTGCGTATCAAGCAGCAGTATTTCCTTTGCTCTGCATCCTTGCAGGATATGATGCGTGTTTACAAGTCCACCCACGGAGCTGACCTGAGCCGCTTTGCGGAATTCTTTGCGGTGCAGCTGAACGATACCCACCCGGCCATGTCCATTCCGGAGCTGATCCGTCTGCTGATGGCAGAGGGGATGGATTTTGAGCAGGCATTCGGCATTGCGCAAAAGACTTTCTCCTACACCAACCATACCGTTATGGGCGAAGCGTTGGAAAAGTGGAATTTGGATCTTCTGCGCACCGTGGTGCCGGAGATCGTGGACATTATCCTCCGCATCGATGAAAAGCTGAAATCCGAGCATCCCAATCTGTTTATCGTCCGGGACAACACCGCCCATATGGCCAATTTGAGCGTGTATGTGGGCAGCTACGTCAATGGCGTGGCTCAGATCCACAGCCAGATCTTGAAGGACGATCTGTTCCGGGATTGGTATGCGGTCTATCCGGAACGCTTCCAGAATAAGACCAACGGTGTCACACCCCGTCGCTGGATGGGCTTGTGCAATCCGGAGCTGACCGAGCTGATCCGGGATTCCATCGGCGGTGATTTTCTCACCGATCTGGACCGTTTGGCAGAGCTGAAACCCATGATCAATGATGATTTGGTGTGCCGGTTCAATGCGATCAAGCGGCAGAAGAAGGAACAGCTTTGCAAGGTCATCGCTCAGCGTGAGGGTGTGGAGCTGAATCCCGACTTTATCTTTGATGTTCAGGTCAAGCGCCTGCATGAGTACAAGCGGCAGCTGATGAACGCTCTGTCCGTTGTGGATATCTACTTCCGTCTGAAAAACGGTGAGCTCACCGATTTCCAGCCCACCGCATTCATTTTCGGCGCAAAGTCCGCCCCCGGCTACGCCCGGGCGAAGGCCATCATCCGCTATATCAACCGGATCGCCAAGCTGGTGAACAACGATCCCGATGTGCAGGATAAGCTGAAAGTGGTGTTCGTGCAGAACTATAACTGCTCTTACGCCGAGCATATCATCCCTGCGGCGGATATTTCCGAGCAGATCTCTCCCGCCGGCACAGAGGCTTCCGGTACCGGCAATATGAAGCTGATGCTCAACGGTGCGGTGACTCTGGGCACCCTGGACGGCGCAAACGTGGAGATCGCCCAGGAAGCAGGCATGGAAAACGAGTATATCTTCGGCGCGACGGTGCAGGAGATCGTCAGCGGACGGGATGCCTACTGCGCCCGGGCTGTGTATGATTATAATCCCCATGTCCGTCGTGCGGTGGATACCCTGGTGGACGGCACAGTGCCCACAGACAACGACCAGATCGAGCTGTACCATGCATTGCTGGACGGCACGCCCTGGCACAAGGCTGACCACTACTACCTGCTGTGGGATTACCTGACCTATATCGAGGCAAAGCTCCGGGTGAACCGGGATTATGCCGACCCCATGACTTTCGGCCGTAAGTGTCTGATGAACATCGCCAGCGGCGCAAAGTTCTCCGCCGACCGTACCATTCGCCAGTACGCGGAAGAGATCTGGCATATCGAGCCGACCCGGTATTAAAAAGCAAAACCGACCTTTGGGAAACCAAAGGTCGGTTTTTATTTGGTGTATACAAAATGAGATATTAAAAGGACTCTGCTAATCAAAATGCTTTTTGTAAAAAAGCAAACAGCTGTATCCAGAGGGGCACCAATGGAATCGAAAACACAAATGCACAAAGGAATTCCAATATCCATATCTTTTTTGAAAAAGTGACCTTTTTCGAGAGTTTTCTATTCAGCATGAAAATAACGAAAAGTGCAATCAAAGACATGCAACCAACAACCAGACAAAAAGGAATATATCGTGGATATTGTGCGATCACACGCTGGCCATCTATCCCAAAGGCTACCGCAATGCAAAACAAATCCCACAGGCATGTTATTCCAAGACTGAAGAAAATTGCATACATCACAGCAAAAAGCGATGCCAAAAGCGCTTTTTTCATAGTATCCCCCTTACAAATTATGTTTTATCAATTTCTTTTCCTGGTAATTGCCCAAACACCCCAACCAAGGCCACATACCAAAATCAACCCAAAAGATAAAAGGGCAAAGAAAAGATAACCCAATCCATCCCAGCCGTTTATGGTTGCGCTACAAACATAAAAAACAATCGTTGAAATGATAAGTAGTGCAATAGGAAGAAGTTTAATGATTATCTTTTTAGCCTTGAAACATAACAAAAGTTGTAGAACGAGTGTTGATATTACAGATAGAAAAACAACAATTGTAGGAAAATCAATCTCTAAATACCAGTCCCTGATAAGACCACCTCCTTGTCAAATTCAAGTTTGCTGGTTTGTTTTATTGTACCATATGTAATATCTATGTGCAAGCGGGCGATTCATGAATCGCCCCTACGATGCATAGAACTGGACTTTCTTATTTAATGATATTGCCAAAATTGGGCATACTATCCCAAGAGGTGAGCGTGATGGCAAGATATCCGGGAGCGATAACAGACGAAAATATCCGCCGAATTTTTGACGGAGCAGGGGATTTCAACTACCGTCCGTTGCAATGCGGCGGATTTACGCTATATTCCTATGCCATCGACGGGCTGACAGCAGGCGGCGCGGCTTCGGAGTACATTTTCAGACCCATTACCGACCATTTGCGTGGCGGCAGTATGCAGGAGCTGTACGACAACGCCCTGCATGGCATGGTCTACAACTCCGTGGCAAAGCCCTGCAAGGATCTGGATGCGGTTGCTCTGATGTTGGTCAACGGCTTTTGCGTCATTCTGTTTCCACAGGTGGGTGCGATCGCTTTTGAAGTCAAAACACCGGAAAAGCGGAGCGTGTCGCCCCCGGAAATGGAGCACACCGCAAAGGGTGCGCAGGATGCGTTCGTTGAGACTTTCCGTTCCAATACCAGCCTGATCCGCCGTCATCTGCGCACCCCGGATCTGCGCCTTTACGAGACCCAGGTGGGGGACTACTCCGTTACCAATGTCTGCGTCGCCTGGATCGACGGCGTGACGGATATGGAGCTGGTGGCCCGGATGAAAGCCCGGATCGACACCATGCAAACCGACGAACTGATTACCCCGGCTTCCGTGGAAGAGCTGATCACCGGAGAACGGAGTACGGCCTTTCCGTTGTTGCAGTATACCCAACGGGCGGATCGGTTTTCCGAAGGTTTACTGGCAGGCCGGGTGGGGGTTTTGGTGGACGGTATTCCTTTGGGATACCTTGCGCCGGTCGACGTAGGGACTTTTATGGAATCCCCGGAAGACTGGGGAAAGGACTTCGTGTCCGCTTCTGCTATCCGTATTCTGCGCTACGGCGCGCTGTTGCTGAGCCTGCTTCTGCCGGGACTGTTCATCGCCATGGCCACTTTTCATCAGGAGATGATCCCTCTGACCCTGCTCCGGGCCATGATCGAAAGCAAGAAATCTGTTCCGTTTTCCACAACGCTGGAAGTTCTGGTGCTTCTGCTTGCATTTGAGCTTTTGCAGGAATCCGGGGTGCATTTACCGGCATCCATCGGTCAGACGGTGTCCATCATCGGCGGTATTGTCGTAGGTTCCGCGGCGGTGGAAGCGAAATTTATTTCCCCGGCTGCGCTGATCATCGTCAGCGTGGCCGGTGTCTGCGGATTTGTCCTGCCGAACCGGGATTTTGCCAACGCCATCCGTGTGTGGCGGTTTGTGCTGGCTGGGTTATCCGCTGTGGCAGGTTTGTTCGGTTGGACGGTGGGATTTTTGTGCCTGCTCATTCACCTGAGTAGACTGTCTAGTCTGGGCGTTGCCTATTTGGCACCCTTTGACCGGGGCAAGAAGCCCCCATTGCTGCGCAGGCGGAAACGGCAGGAGGGACAGAGATGAAACGCTGGATATTGTATATTGCCGTGGTGGCGCTGCTGAGCACAACGTCCTTCAGGGGAACGGATATTGCCAAACTTGCACCGGTGGAAGTGGTCTGGCTTGCGGAAGAGGATGGACAGGTGCTCTTGATGACGGACACGGAAGATGTGGGCAGGGGTGCAGATGTGCAGGAAGCCCTTGCAGACATGAAAGCCGCCGCGTTGGGGACGGTCTTTCTGGATACGGCGGACTATCTCATCGTGGAAACCGGTGCGGAAAAGTTTTTGAATCAAATTGCGGCAGCCTTGCGCCCGTCGTGTATGATCTGCCGGGCAAAGCAGGTGCCGGATCTGAAAAAGGCGGCACAGTTCCTGTCTGTCCATGAACCGGATGTTACCCTGCGTCAATGGCAAAACGACAGTGTGAAATTGCCAGTGTTAAAAGAAGAGGAGAGGAGCTTTGTGTGGGATGAACCGTAAAATACCCGGCATGCAAATGAATGCATGGGTCTTGTGCGCGGCCATTGGGCCGATCCTCAGCATCGTGGGCCGCAATGGCTGGATGACTGTGTTGATTTCCGCGGTGGCGGCCGGTGCGTTGTCGTTTTGTGTTCTTTCCTGCAGGCAGATCTGCCTGCCAAGATGGCTGTGCGTTTTGGAATTGGTGTGGCTGACGGTATTTCTGGGCGGCATCGCAAAAACCGGAGCCGGTTGCTGGCCCACAACGGATACCGTTCCTGTAATACCCCTTGTGCTGCTTCTCCTCGCCGCCTTTGCTGCAAGCCGTGGGAGCGTTCCTGCGGCACGGACAGGTGCTACATTGGTTTGGCTGGTTCTTCCGGTACTGGGTGTTATCGCAATTGCTGGTGCGGCGGATGTCAATACGGACTGGCTCCGCATGGAACCGGAAGTGCCGGACGGAACGTTGATCGGATTTCTGCTGCTCCCATGCCTATGCACTTTCGTGCCCCGGGAGTCAACCACAGCGGCGCGCTGGTCCGGGGCGATTTTGGGCTTGGTCGCAGTAGCCGGGGCAGTGCTGGTAGACGGACTACTGGGGGAAACCGGAGCAATGTATGCCGAAAACAGCTTCTATGAATTCAGCAAAAGCATCAACCTGTTTGGAATCGCAGAACGGTTTGAGGCGTTGGTGGCCTGCGTTCTGACGGGAAGCTGGTTTGCTTTGTTTGCGCTGATGTTAAGCGCGGCGTATCATTTGACAGAAGAAATTTTTGCACCCGCCGGAAAATATGGCGTTTGGGCTGTGACGATCCTGAGCGGAGTGCTTATGTGCATTTTGCCCAACAGTAGTGGGTGGATGGCCATAGGCACCCTCATATTTTGGGGTTTTCTTCCAGTCGCGACACAAGGTATAGTGGGGGCAAAAAACATGGGAAAAAAGTGAAATTTTGTCTTGACAAATCCCGTTTTTTGGTGGTATTATATGCGAGCACCGCACATAAAAGCGGGTTCGGCACAATTCGAAAAAACTTTTCAAGAAATGTAAAAAAGTTCTTGACATAGGCTTTAAGGTGTGCTAGAATAAGCAAGCTAACCACGCGGTGGTGGCGTCTGTACCTTGTAAATTGAATAATGTGAGACGAACGAAAATAACACCTTGGACAATTAATGGATTGTTTAAGCGATGTAGAATCGAAAA
>SVLT01000033.1 GCA_015067845.1 Oscillospiraceae bacterium | reverse complement strand
TGCACGACAAATAGACCAATGAAAATACAAAATTTCATTGGTCTGCTTGTCGTGCCTATTTTTATGTATGAAAAAAGATTACAAGTATGTATTTGCGGAAGTGCACACTACATAACGCAAATTATGTTATCCGCTTGTGCCGGTGTCATTTTGACATCGGTATTTTTATATGATCAGCCGCATGTTTTCCATCTTGCGGCGATGCTCTGCACCGGTGGAAATGATATAAATTCGCGTGGTGTTAATGTTTGAATGACCGAGAATATCTGCAAGCTTTGCGATATCCTTTTCAATGCCGTAAAATGTACGGGCAAACAAGTGACGCAGATTGTGGGGGAACACTTTGTTTGGCGATACACCGGCTTCCTTACAAAGCTTTTTCATCTCTGCCCAGATGTTACTGCGGTTCATTGCCTTGCCATTTTTCGTGATGAAAATCATCCCACTTCTAATCCTGTTCTCCTTGGTGTATTGAAGCAGCTTCTTGCGCAAAGCAGAGACGATAAATACTCGTCGTGTTTTGCCTTTGCAGGACACAATTGCTTCACCTCTATGTACAGCCTCTACTGTGATGTACTCGACCTCGCTGACACGAATGCCGGTGCCACAAATTGTCTGGATCAGCAATGACAGGCGTTCATTGTTTTTGTTTTCGGCTGTTCTGACAAGGGACAGATATTCCGCCTTACTGAGTTCCTTTTCCTCCGAGCAAAATGCCTTCTTTTGAATTTTGAACTGTTTTACTGTGCAGTCAAGCCAACCGACAAAACGCAAAAACGCATTCAGTGCGGCAAGCATAGAGTTTGCGCTTGTAAGGGCATAGTTATGAGCAAGCTCTGCTTTGTATTCCAAAACAAGTCCCTTGTCAATTGCTCTGTCGTTTACAAAATTAACAAAGCAGTGCAGATCGCGCAAATACTTTTCGACCGTTGCCTTGCTCTTTTCGTCCTCAAACATATTCCTTTCGAAATCTTTCAATAGTTCTCTTGTGATTTTTCGTTCCATGTTGTATACCTCCGTATATTATTTTAGCACGGAATTGTGGACATCTGTTCCACTATATAAGTAATATGAGAGTTACACTTGCGTTTCAAGAAAACAATCTTGGTGCGAATCCAATCTGAATGTTTCTTTCATTATTAATATATTTTTGTTATGAAATAGTCCTTATCTGGTGCAGAAGCATCGTCCAGTTTACGGAAACCGTAAATTTCTTTCCCACTTGCAGTACAAGAGATGTCATTTGTTACATCCACATTCCACCAGGAATCGTCATAGTAAACACGGTTCCATGTATGATCTTCCGTTGAATGATCATAGGGTGTCCCGTCTACAACATAGCAAGGAATATTCTGACTACGGCAAAGTGCAGCGAACATATTGGCAAAGTCATAGCAAACGCCCTTGCGTGTACTTAATGTTCTGCGGACATCAAAGTATTGGAGTAGGGTTTGGTAGTTGCCGTCATATTCAAAGTTCGCTATCATCCAGTTATAGATCGCCTGCACCTTTTCTGCATCGGTATCACTGCCTGCACAAATTTCGTCAGCAAGTTCTTCTGTCTGCGTGTCCCAAAGCGTTGCGCCGCCGTTCAGGAGATACGGAGACACCGGTTTGCAGACGAAAATGTATGCTGTAATTCCAGTGACCAAAATGATGCCTGCGATTACCAAAATACTAATTTTCGTCAGCGAACTATCCTTGCCTGTCCTAACTGTACAGGTAATGTAGTACATCAGTTCGGTAACGAGCACGATCATCGTCATAACGGGGAGCAACCTACGGCAGTATATGAAATAGAGTAAGTTCATAAGGATATCGAGCACCAGGACAATATAAACCGTTGTCCTCATAGCCCTTGATCGTGTTTCTATCAGCAGAAAGAATGTGGGTGGCACTGACAGCAAGTAGAACGCTGTCAAGGTCTGTGAGAGGACGATGAAGTCCTTAAGGTATAAGCCCAATAGCAGGTTGTATGTAGTTGCGATGGCGAAGAAAATGATCCTTGATTTTTTAGTCTTCATTTCAAAATCTCCTTTATGTACGAAATTCATTGAAACGAAGAAGTGGCAGCACAGAGCAAACCACTCTGTACTGCCACAAACAAAGGCTATTTAACATTTTTTAAGAAAACAACAAACCCGAACGTTTCACCGATTGGTAAAAGGTTCGGGTTTGAATGCTTTGGTGCGGATGACAGGACTCGAACCTGCACGTCAAAGACAGAGGAACCTAAATCCACCGAGTCTACCAATTCCACCACATCCGCAAGTGCTGTTATTTTATCACGGGAAGCGGGTGGTTGTCAATGCATCTGAAATGTATAATTTTTCTTGACAATTGGGGGCTCTAAGGATAAAATAGATTTGGTATAGTGTGCGCTGAGCAGGGCGTATGCCCTCTGCGTTTCATTTTTATCTAACCGGCATCAGCCGGGGTTTGCGTTTGCGCCACATGGCGTTAATTTGTGATTATATTTGCCGCCTTTCGGGTGGCTCCGGATTACAATTTCACATCATGGGCTCAATACGCCCACCCCTTTGGCGATGCCTATTCTACAAAGGAGGTGTGCACGAGATTATGGACCCGATTTTAGCGATCGTTTTGATTGTCGCCGGCACAGCAGTTGGCATTGGCGTAGGCTTCGGTACCGGTATGGCTTACCGGAAGAAGGTCGCCGAGCGGGAGATCGGCTCTGCGGAGCAGGAAGCTACCCGTCTGATCAATGAAGCCATCCGCAGCGGTGAGAGCCGCAAGAAGGAAATGCTGCTGGAAGCCAAGGACGAAATCCATAGATCCCGTACCGAGCACGAGAAAGAAGTCAAAGAGCGCCGCGCCGAGCTGAGCAAGCAGGAGCGCCGGTTGCAGCAGAAGGAAGAGACCCTCGACAAGAAAGCCGAAAACTTCGAACGTAAGGAAGAAGAAATGGCGCGTCGCCTGGAAGAGGTGGCGCAGGCAAAGGCTGCGGCAGAGGAAGTCAGACGCGCCCATCTGGCAACACTGGAGAGAATTTCCGGTCTGAGCCAGGAGCAGGCGAAGGATTTCCTGCTGAAGAGTGTTGAGGAAGAGGTTCGTCACGAAACTGCTATGAAGATCAAGGAGATCGAGCAGCAGATGAAGGACGAAGCTGACGAGAAGGCAAGAGAAGTCCTGTCTATCGCCATTCAGCGGTGCGCCGCTGACCATGCGGCAGAGGCTACCGTTTCCGTAGTACCCCTGCCCAACGACGAGATGAAGGGCCGCATTATTGGCCGTGAGGGTCGGAATATCCGGACTCTGGAGACCATTACCGGTGTGGACCTGATCATCGACGATACCCCCGAAGCCATCACCGTTTCCAGCTTTGATCCGGTCCGACGTGAGGTGGCGCGTCTGGCACTGGAAAAGCTGATCGCCGACGGACGTATTCACCCCACCCGCATCGAAGATATGGTGGAAAAAGCCCGCAAGGACGTGGACCGCACCATTCGCGAGGAAGGCGAGCGCGCCTGCTACGAGACTGGCGTCCATGGTTTGAATCCGGATCTGATCAAGATCCTGGGCCGCCAGAAGTACCGTACATCCTACGGTCAGAATGTACTGAACCACTCCATGGAAGTTGCGCATATTGCCGGACTGATGGCAGCCGAGCTGGGCGTGGACGTGGCAATGGCAAAGCGCGCAGGTCTTCTGCATGATCTGGGCAAGTCCATCGACCATGAGGTTGAGGGCAGCCATGTGCAGCTGGGCGCAGATCTTGCCCGGAAGTACAAGGAGAACCCGGTCATCGTGAACGCTATCGAGGCGCACCACGGTGATGTGGAGCCCAAGACGGTGATCGCCGTTCTGGTGCAGGCTGCTGATGCAGTGTCTGCCGCCCGTCCCGGCGCCCGCCGTGAGAATGTGGAAAACTACATCCGCCGCCTGCAGAAGCTGGAAGAGCTGACCGGTTCTTATCCCGGCGTTGAGAAGGCATTCGCCATTCAGGCAGGCCGCGAGGTTCGGATCATGGTCAAGCCCGAGGAAGTGACCGAGGACAACATGATCATCCTGGCACGTGACATTGCCAAGCAGATCGAAGCCGAGCTGGAATACCCCGGTCAGATTAAGGTCAATGTGATCCGGGAGACCAAAGCGGTCGAGTACGCAAAATAAACACAAAAGAGATGCTTCTTCGGAAGCATCTCTTTTTTATTTTAGCACTCAGAAGGAAAAGAGGGGGGCCATTTCAGCTTCTTTTTGGGGATATTAGCAGAAAGAATATCTTTAAGGTTTGCTTCTTGCTCAGGGGATATGTTTGACAGATCCACAATAAATGCTTGATGGCGGGACACGAGCATATATAACTCGGATTGTTTCTTTTCTACTTTTGTCAGCAGAGAATACTGAATGGTTAAGGCTTCTGCTACATATGCATTGGTTGATTGTATATGAAAGCAGTCCGTATCAAACGAATAGTTTACGGTAGTGTTTAGATTTTTGGCTTTTTTGAGAGTAAACCTGGGGAGGATAAAAGCACAGAAAAGGTAAGTTGCATCAACAAAGATAACAAAAAACAGAAAAAACAAGATGTCGGTAAAATCTGCATCCAACCATAACAGGAAAAGACAGTTTCCCAAAATAATGATCGTACAAACTGCTAATATAATCCAGAATAGTTTTTTGGATGCCCACACAAAGCGGTGAAATTGAAAAAGCCTTTCTTTGGTGTAGATCGTTGTAATGTTGATTGGCATAAAAGCACCTCCTTCAATAAGTGATTATAATTATATCATATTATATTTATTTTTCTACTATGAATTCTGAGATGTAGAAGGGCATTATTCCTGTAAGTATGCGTTCAGGTAATTCAGCACCCGCTTTTTGTCCGCAGACCATAACGGGGCGATCAAATCCCGCTTCGCGCCGTCACCGGTGATCCGATGGACGACGATATGGGGCGGCAGAATGGAAAGGCATTTTTTCAGCCACCGGGCGTATTCTTCCATGCTCAGGCAGGAAAATTTACCTGCCAGGTAGTCCTGCTCCAGATCGGTGTTTCTGAGCACATGAAGCAGATGGAATTTGACACCGTCCGTGCCGGCGGCTACCGCCTGCTGGGTAGTCTCCACAGCCATTTGCTCTGTTTCACCGGGAAGCCCCAGGATGATATGGGTCACCACCTGGATCCCTGCTTCTTTTAACCGACGGACCGCGTCAAAATACACGCCGTTGTCATATCCGCGCCGGATATAGCGTACCGTTTCCGGGTGGACGGTCTGCAAGCCCAGCTCCACGAATACGGGCTTTTGACGGTTGATTTTTGCCAGCAGGTCGATGATCTGCGGCTGCAGGCAGTCCGGGCGGGTACCGATGGACAAGCCTACGATATCATCCGGCGCGATCGCTTGCAGGTAGAGCTGTTTTAAGTGATCCAAAGGGGCGTATGTACCGGTGAAGGACTGAAAATATGCCATGTATTTGCCGTTTTTATTTTTAGCTGCTACCCGCTTTTTTGCCTGTTCCAGTTGGATCGCCACACTCTGGCAAAGCCCTTCGGCAAACTCACCGCCGCCGTAGGCGGAGCAGAAAATACAGCCGCCAACGCCTACCGTGCCGTCCCGGTTGGGGCAGGTGAAGCCGCCGTCGATGGACAGCTTGTAGACCTTGCAGCCGAAGACTTCCCGGCAGTATTCATGAAAGCTTTTGTACATTCTGTCACCGCCTTTCCGTTAGGTGTAAAAAGCTGCGGCAAAATGCCGCAGCCTGCATATACTACTGAAACTGATTGGTAAAATTCTTGATCGCTTCAAAGGATTCGTCGCTGATGGCGTGCTCCAGCTTGCAGGCATCCTCACTTGCCACATCGGGACGCACGCCCAGCCGGACCAGCAGGGAAGTGAGCAGGGTATGCCGTTCGTAGATTTTCTCTGCCACTTTTATACCGGAATCGGTCAGGGTGATCGAGCCGTCCTTATCGATGGTGATGTAGCCGCCGCTTTTTAATAGCCCCATGGCACGGCTGACGCTGGGTTTGGAGTAGCCCATGTGTTCGCTGATATCGATGGCACGCACATGGCCGTTCTTCTTGTAAAGTACGTGGATCGTCTCCAGATACATTTCGCCGGATTCCTGGATGTGCATAAAATCTCCTCCTGCGGCTGTCATTTCTCATATGATACCACAAATTGGAGAAAAAAGCAATATGTACCGCAGATCACCGCCCGATTGGACGATGACCTGCCGGGGCAGTTACTGCATGCCCTGCTCGTAAGCTTCGATCATCTTCTTGACCATCTGGCCGCCCACGGAGCCTGCTTCACGGCTGGTCAGGTGACCGTTGTAGCCATTGGTCAGGTTCACGCCAACCTCGGAAGCAGCCTGCATCTTGAAGCGGTCCATAGCTTCCCGTGCCTGGGGGATGTTGATCTGGTTGTTGTTCTTCATCTTATTTCTCTCCTTTTTTGGGGCATACTTTTGGAAGTATGCCTTGTTTTCTTGGAAAGTCCGGTGCTTTCCAAGAAAGCACTTTTCTTTCCGCAAACATAGCTTTGCCGAAAAGGAAAGAAATATGTTTGTATCTTTCAGGAATGATAAGCATTTTTTGGAAGCATTCATAATGACCAAAACATACCGCAGGTCCCACGTCAGTAGGACCTGCGGAAATGTATATTTCGATTGGATCAGCCGTAAAGCTCTGCCAAACGGAGATTTTCTTCAGCAGTCTTTACGCCGTCGGAGGCGGAGACGGCGCTTAAGGATGCGGCGGCGGTGCAGGCGCCCAGTTTCAAGGCTTCCTGCATTGTCAGTCCCTTTTCCGCGGCGTACAGGATACCGGCACAGAATGCGTCACCTGCGCCCACCGTGCCCTGAATATAGCCTTTGGGCAGCGTCAGACTGTCAAAAGAATAATAATTGCCATGCCCGTCAATGCCGCAGCCCAGTTCAGGACAGTGGATCACAGCCCAAGTAGACACACCCATCTGCTTCAGCTTTTCAAGGGCAGCAGGCAGATTCTGACGATGCAGCTTGCCATCTTCATCCCGCAAAAGCACGCCGGTGGTCTGCTGGGCTTCCAGCTCGTTGATGACGCAGTAATCGGCATACTTCAAAGCGGGCGGCACCAGACGGCAGAACCGTTCACCGGTTTCCGACACCACATCGATGGAGGTCTTCATGCCCAGAGACTGCGCCCGATGCAGAAGCCGCGCCATTTTTGTGCCGTATTCCTCGTCCGGAGCATCCAGATGGGGCAGCAGGAGGATATAGCCGATGTGGAAAATATTCACATCCAGCTTCTCCCAATCAATGTGGTCTTCGCCGTAATAGGCGTTGGCACCGGCGTGCTGGAAGAAGGTACGCTCCTTGGTCTGATTGTTGCTCATTACTGCGGTAAAGGAGGTTCTGCCGTCACGCTTGACCATGGACAGGTCGATGTTCTTGTACTTACCCATTTCCTTCAGGACAAAGTCGCCCTCGGTATCGTGACCGGCAAAGCCGGATGCCACCAGATGCATCCCGGGATCCAGCCGGGCAAGGTCGGTGATGGTATTGCACACAGAACCGCCGGTGGAACTGGTGATGCCCTCGGTGATATGGGTCAGCTCATTCTGCTTGGGCCAGGCGGCAATGGGATAGGTGATATCCACAATGATGTTGCCCGCGCAGCAAATACCTTTTCGCATAACGGAGCTCCTTAATATTCGTTGCACAGCAGGTGCAGGGGTGCTTCATCTTCTTCGATTTCGGGGAAGCGACCAGCCGGATCGTAGAAGCAGTTGTCGTTGGCGTCATCGTTGCACATGGAGACCTCTCTTACCAGGACAGTGCCCTTGCCTGCTTCGCCCCAGAATCTGTGATACAGACCCCGGGTCAGGGTGATGCTCTGACCGGGCTCCAGACGAACTTCGGTGCCTGCTGGGAAGGTGTGCTGCACACCGTCCATGGAAACCACCACATCGGTATCAGCCAGCTTTTCGTCAGGGGTGGAGTTATACAGCTTGATGATCAGGTTGCCGCCGCCGGCGTTGATGATGTCCTCCATCTTGTTCCAGTGGAAGTGCATGGGCGTGATCTGGTTTTCCCGAACGATCATTAGCTTTTCGGCGTAGGTCTTGGGGTACTTATCACTCATCTTCTGATTGCCGTTACGGATGGTGATCAGGAACAGACCGATCTTGCTGAAGTCACCCTGACCGAAGTCAGTGATATCCCAGCCCAGCATATTGTCCCGGATCTCCTGAGCTTCCTGACCCTTTGTCTTCCACTGCTCCGGGGTCCACAGCACGAAAGGAGGCAGGCTGATCCGGTAATCGGCAAACATCTTTTTGGCATCTTTGATCGCGGCGTTGATTTCGGAACGCTTCATAACGATACTTCCTTTCTGTTAAATACGGTAATAATTCATACCCTGGATCTGGCAGAAACGGCGCAGGGTCTCGGCGTGATCGCCGTAGGCGACCATCCAATGGTGACCGGAGCCGTATTGCATAATTTCTTCGTTGATCTGATCCAGGGGCTTTTCAAATCGGATAGTCATGGGGTTGCCGGGGAATTCCATGCCGCAGGGGATGGCATCGCCCACCATAACAGACATGCGGAAATTGCTGCCGTTGCCGCAGATATCCACGGCGGTAACCTTGCCGGGCTTCATCAGGAACTTGCAGCATACGCCGGTTTCTGCCAGACGTACAGGTGCCAGCTCGATCTCGCCTTCGGCAATGGAGAAGCCGGAGGAGCCGCAGTGGGCAAAGAGGATGGAGTTGTCGTCATAGTTAAAGTCCAAAAGGTCAGTGTTGTTGACAGGCTTGCCGCTCAGTTCATACAGCATCTTCATGGTCAGCGCATTGGGCACGTCACCCTCGCAGGCACCGGTGATGCCTTCCTCGGCAAGCAGGGAGTAGCCAAGACACACTTTGCCCATATAGGTGGTGTAGCAGCCGACAGCCAATGCACCCAGGGCATATTCGCCGCACAGCTCCTTCATGGCGGCATAGTACTTGATGGATTCCCGCATCGCATCGGCGGTGGAGGTGCACTTGCAGGGCTTCAGAAGATCCTTCTTCTGCTCCAGCAGCTTGTCTGCTTCCGCGTCAGAAATGGCGGCAACCTTGTCGGTCAGCTCGGTGATCTCCATATTGACCACCCGCGCGCCTAAGTACTGCTTGATGGCAAATTCGTCGTAGGCGATCTCGGTCATACCCTTGACTCTGCCGCCAAAGGTGCCCACGCGGACGTCCTTCATTGTATTTGCCAGCGCGTAAGGGATGGCGATTTCCTTGGCTTTCTGGGCGCAGACGGGATCTTCGGGCTTGCCGAAGATAAACTCGTATTGCTTGCCCAGGTTGGTAAATACGGCGCCGATCTGGTGCGCGCAGCAAAGAGAACCGGTGTCCCGGGCAGGATACGCACGCAGGATCACAGGCTTGTCCACATAGCCCAGAAGATCCATCAGGTGATGGTCCTCGCTCCAGGTGGCAATGCAGATCATCAGAACATCCGCGTCGATGCATTTGAGTGCTTCGGCAGCCTGCTCCACAGTTTTCAGATCCTGCATCACCACACCGGTGTTGTGGCATGTGATACCCAACGCACCCAAGGTCTGGGCTGTGGTATCCAGCAGATGCTGTGCCTGGTCATAGCCCACCTCAAAGGGATGGGCAAGACCTACTGCCGCAATCGTTGCTTTCATAATTTGTCGGTCCTTTCGTTTTCAGAATTGTGCAGAAGCTCCCAGACTTCTGTATAGTCCATACTGTCGCCCGGCAGGATCGTACCCAAAGGCGACAGGCTTTCGATCTCCAGCATGTATTTGCTGCAAAAGGTTTCGAAAGAAACATTGGCATCGGGATAGAGCTTGTCCGTATATACCGGGAAGTGCTTGACAAAGACCGTGTCGCCGTTTTCATAGCGAACCGGGCCACAGGGGTGACCCACGCCGATCTTGTACCGATCCTCCAGCGGCTGATGCCGGATCACGATCTGATCTCTGGTATAGGTCACACGGGGATCGCCCAGACTGGTATAATCCCACATGCTGATCCGGTGCCAGGGGTCATATCCGCCATCTCTGCGCTGGAAATTGATAATTTCCGTGCCGCCGGGCGCAACCGTGGTAATTCCCCACAAGGAGCACTCCAGAGGCACGTCGGCGGTGTTGGTGACACGGTGCTTGACCTGTAGTTTTGCACCGTCAAAGGTCAGAGAAATTTCCTTAATGATCTTCAGGATAGGGTCCTCCGGCTGAGTCAGCACCAGGGAATCTCCTTCAAACCGGTATGCAATGGGGCGGTTATCCGGACAGTAATCCTTTACACTTTCCGGTGCCAGCCACAGACGGTGACCGCCATGAAGCCGCCATCCCTCATCGGTGGTAAAGTCCGTCATATCCTTGGGATGCTCGAAAAATACGTTCTTTCCGCCGCAGAAGGAAAAATGTCCGATGCGCAAGCCAAATTCCAGAGGAATGCCTGCTTCAATGATCCCGTTATCCACGAACAGCATCTGTCCGTGGATCGGGTGATTTTGGATCGTATGCTTCATCACGGCAGCAGGCGGTAGGGGGGGATGCGGAAGGCGTTGTAAGCCATGCGGAAGCCTTCGGCGTACTTGACGCCGCACTGAATGCCTCTGAACTTTGCCATCGCCATCATGCCCTCGAAGAAGTCGCCGTCACCTACAGCATCCTTGTAGTTATCCTGCATCCAGGAGATCTGACTCTGGTGGGCATAGCACATTGCCCGCTTCAGCTCGATTTCCTCGGAGATATCCACATACTCGGTGGGATTGAAGCCAATGCCATGAACCGGCTCGAAGTAGAACAGGTAAGGAATCTTGTCGTAGGGCTTGCTCCGGGTCTCGATCTTGGCGATCGGGATCATAACAGCCACATCGTTGACCATCTTGCTGGTCAGCTCGTGGTCGGGGTTGTAGTCTGTGGGGCTGTGGGTCAGGATCACGTCTGCCTTGCAGTAGCGGATCAGGTCGATGATGGCGATCCGGGCAGCCTTGTCCTCGAAGAACATTTCGTCGTCATAATCCAGGCAGATATACTCTGCGCCGATGATCTCAGCGGCTTTTCTGGCTTCTTCCTTGCGGATCCTGGCGATCTCGTCCATGGGCAGGGTGGCAGAGCCGATGTTGCCGTTGGTGGTGGTAGCGGTAAAGACCTTATGACCCAGCTTGGCGTACTTGGCAAGAGTGCCGCCGCAGGATTCTTCGATATCGTCGGGATGGGCGCCAATAGCAAGAATATTCATAACAAATCTCCTTTTCTGTTATCGAATGAGAGGGTATCCTTATCAAAGGATACCCTCTCAAAGGTACTTTTTATGGAATTAGCCCTTCTTCCAGTGCTGAACAACGCAGGTGACGCGGCCGCCGCACTCGTTGATGATCTCGTACTCGCCGAAGCAAGCGGGAATAACCAGAGTGGAGAACTTGTCGCACTCAGCCTTCAACTCAGGATTGGTCAGGGAGCGAACGGTGACCTTGGTAGCCACGGTGGGAGTCAGCATATGCATGAACTTGCCCTCGGTGTCCAGAACGCCGCGCTTCTCAAAGTGGATACGCTCCACATGGTAAGGCATAACGGGAGTGGTCTTGTACTGGTCGATGAAGTACTCCTTGGTCCACTTGATGACCTTGGGAGTGGACAGCAGGTTGTCCTTGACCCAGGAAGCCCGTCTGGTCTTTTCCATGTTTCTGCCATGCTCCAGGTGCATCTTCAGAGGCTTGCCGGTCATGGTCTTGGCATTGTCATCCCAGGAGGGACGGGCGAAGTCATACTCAAAGAAGGAGTACTCGGTGCCGTTGATGGAGGGGTTGGTGTCCATCTCCAGAACCATCTGGTTGCCGCCGTGGCCGTGCATGGTTCCGGGAGGGATCAGATACAGATCGCCTTCCTTGCTGGGCCAGTTGGCAATGAAGTCCTTCCAGTTCTCAATGGGCTTGATGTTCTGGGACTCTTCGCACAGACGCTCCCACTCTTCAATGTCAGCCTGATCGTGGAAGCCCATCCAGGTGTTGGCACCTTCGTAAGCTTCTGCGATGTAGTAGGTCTCATAACGGCCCAGAGGCTCGTCGAAGTGGTCGGCAACGTACTTGCTGGAGGGGTGGATGTGCATGGGCATGGAGATGCGCTCAGCGGGCTGAGGCTCCGGATGCCAGCCGTCATCCAACCAGATGTCCAGGGGGAACAGACCGGGGTACTGCTTGTCGATCAGCTCGCCAACCAGCTCCTTGCCGTACTGCATGGCGTTCAGCATGGGCATGCTGATGCTCCGCTTGCCGCCGAAGTCGATCAGGATACGCAGCTCAGGACCGGCGATCTTGTTCCAGGCGTTGTTTGCCAGACCTTCCACGCCGTAGTCCATGTCGTGGTAACGGTATGCGCCCCAGGGACCGGGGGAGAAGATCTTGACTTCGTGGATGGGATACTTGACCAGAGTGGACATGATCTCATCGTAAGCAGCGCGGGGAACCAGAACCAGGTCGTCTTCAAAGTAGTTTTCTACATAGAAGTCCATGGCAGTGTACATGTAGTCCTTCTGCCGCTTGAGCATGTAGTAGTCGGAGTAGTTGTACTCCTTCCAGTTGTAGCCCTTGGTGGGCTCGGTGCAGCCGAAGGTGGGCAGACGGCCTTCCCACATATCCCACTGAACCTTCTGGTGGGTGTTGTCCACGTAGCACTTGACGCACAGAACGTCCTCAAAAGCCTTGATGGCAGCACCCATACCGTAAATAATGGTAACGCCGTCCTTCTTGGCAAGCTCTGCCTTCACTTCCGCGATAGCAGCCTCGCACATCAGGTCTTCCACAACACCGGACTTATTGACACGGCCAAAGCCGGGGTCATCGGTAACGTAGGGCTGATTGTAAGCAATGATCTCGTCTCTGGATTTGTACAGCTTGACAGCATCGATCAAAGTGACCTTGCCGCCGATCTTGGCTGCCAGAGCCTTGGCGATCTTTTCATAGTTGATACCGTACCAACCGTCGATCGCGACGTTGACGGCACCTGCTTTGACCTTAGCGGCCAGGGTGTCCAGGACTTCGTCCCAGCCAAAGACAACACTGTCTTTGTTCTTTGCGGAAATCACAATTTTGTTGTCCGCATTCTTAATGGATTCATATACCGGCATAATCGGGCCTCCTCTCAAAATGATTTTATTAAACCGGTCAATCACATTTTTGCACATTCCCGGTTAATAGTCAAGGGATATTTTGATTTTCCGTTATTTTTGTCATATTTGAAAAAATGCCCGGGGATTTTTTAGGTATTATTGCTGATAATTTGTGTACTATGATATCTCGTTTGATTTACTAAACCGGTTTAGTAAATTTAAGCAGGAGAAGATCTTTTTTGTTTGACAATGCTCCCCATCCGTGTTACTATAAACTAAACTTGTTTAGAAGGGAACGAGGGTACTCTATGAAGCAGAATTTGACCATCGCGGATATTGCCCAAATGGCAAATGTTTCCAAAACCACAGTATCCTTTGTGCTCAACGATAAACCCGGAGTGAGCCAGGAGACCCGGCAAAAGGTGCTGTCGATCATCGAAAAAACCAACTACCGTCCCACGCTCAATTCCCGGCGTCTGTACTACCACAAGACCTTTACCATTGCGGTGGTGGTGGATAAATCCGCGCCAGTTTTTGACAACCTCTTTTCTTACGGCATCATGAATGCCCTGCTGAAGCGGTGTATGCATT
>SVLT01000010.1 GCA_015067845.1 Oscillospiraceae bacterium | reverse complement strand
GATAACGCCTACCCGCAGTCCATGGGGATTAACTTTCTGACCCATAGCTACCTCCTGATTAAGCCTTCTCGCTCACACCGATGGTGATGTGAGTGGTTCTCTTGTTGATCCGGACGAATCCGCGGCGGGATGCGATGCGGCCACGCTTCAGAATGGGGCCTGCATTGGCGATCACGGTGGAAACGTACAGATTGTCGGCGTTCATGCCGTTGTTGTGCTCGGCGTTTGCCACAGCGCTCTTCAGCAGCTTAGCCATAGGCTCGCAGGCTGCTTTGGAGGTCTGGCTCAGGTACGCGGCAGCAGTCTTTACGTCCTTGCCCCGGATCATATCGCAAACCAGCTTGACCTTACGGGGAGATATACGGACGAACTTCACATGTGCAAATGCTTCCATTTTCGTACCTCCTTACTTGCTGTTAGCGGTCTTGCTGCCGGAGTGGCCGCGGAAAGACCGGGTCGGAACGAACTCGCCCAGCTTGTGGCCGACCATATCCTCAGTGATATAGACGGGAACATGCTTGCGGCCGTCGTGGACAGCGATGGTATGACCGACAAAGGAGGGGAAGATGGTGGAAGCTCTGGACCAGGTCTTCAAAACCTTCTTTTCACCGGCCTTATTCAGCTCCTCAACGCGCTTATACAGCTCGGGAGCTACGAAAGGGCCCTTTTTGATACTTCTGCTCATTTCATTTCCTCCTTACTTGCTGTTTCTGCGCTTTACGATGAACTTGTTGGTGCGAGCCTTGGTCTTACGGGTCTTATAACCCAGAGCAGGCTTGCCCCAGGGAGTCACAGGGCCGGGACGGCCGATGGGGCTGCGACCCTCACCACCACCGTGGGGGTGGTCATTGGGGTTCATGACAGAACCGCGGACGGTGGGACGGATACCCATGTGACGGGTACGGCCGGCCTTACCGATGTGCACATTCTCGTGATCCAGGTTACCTACCTGACCGATACAAGCGGTGCAGTTGGTGCGGATATAGCGGACTTCGCCGGAGGGCAGACGGACCTGAGCCAGCTCGCCTTCCTTAGCCATCAGCTGAGCAGCGGTACCGGCGGAACGGACCAGCTGTGCGCCGTGGCCGGGCTGCAGCTCCACATTGTGGATAACAGTACCGACAGGAATGTTGGCGATGGGCAGGCAGTTGCCGGGCTTGATGTCAGCAGCTGCGGAGGAAACAACCTTGTCGCCGGCTTTCAGGCCGTTGGGGGCCAGGATGTAGGCCAGGGTGTTGTCCTCGTAACGGATCAGTGCGATGAAAGCGGACCGGTTGGGATCGTACTCCAGGCGCTCAACAGTAGCGAACATGTCCAGCTTCTGACGCTTGAAGTCGATGATACGGTACTTACGCTTGTTGCCGCCGCCGCGATGGCGAACGGTGATGTGACCATAGCTGTTGCGACCTGCGTGCTTCTTGAGGGTCTCAACCAGGCTACGCTCAGGTTTTGCCTGCTTATCCACACCGTCAAATGCAGAAACGGTCATGTTTCTTCTGGCGGGGGTATAAGGCTTAAAAGTTTTAATAGCCATTTGCGTTTACTCCTTTATTGAGATTGGTTTAGACCATACCCTCGAACAGCTCGATGGTCTTGGAGTCGGCAGTCAGAGTAACGATTGCCTTCTTGTAAGCGGGACGGCGGCCGGCGGGATAAGCACCGGTACGCTTGACCTTACCGATCATACGGATGGTGTTGACCTTCGCGACCTTAACGCCGAAAGCTTCTTCAACAGCAGCCTTGATCTCGGTCTTGTTGGCGTTGATGTCTACCATGAAGACATACTTCTTGTCAGCGATGTCTGCCATGGACTGCTCGGTGATGACCGGGCGTCTGATAATATCGTAAACGTTCATTATGCGAATACCTCCACGATCTTGGCCAGGGCAGCCTGATCGACAACCAGCTTATCGGCGTTCACGATGTCGTAAACGTTGATCAGGTTGGCGAAGGTGACCTCGCAGCCGGGGATGTTACGGCCGGACTTGACCACATTCTGGTCAGGAGCGGCAGTGATGACCAGGGGCTTCTTGGCAGCGTCAACAGCAGCCAGGAAAGCAGCGAATTCCTTGGTCTTGGGAGCGTCCATCTTGATCTCGTCAATGACGACGATCTTGGCAGCAGCAGCCTTTGCGCTCAAAGCGGACTTCAGAGCCAGGCGCTTTGCCTTCTTGTTCAGGGTGTAGCTGTAATCCCGGGGCTTGGGAGCGAACACGATACCACCGTGTGTCCACTGAGGAGCGCGGGTGGAACCCTGACGGGCACGACCGGTGCCCTTCTGACGCCAGGGCTTACGGCCACCGCCGGAAACCTCAGCGCGGGTCAGAGCAGACTGTGTGCCCTGACGGCAGTTAGCCAGGTGATTCTTAACTACATCGTGTACAACAGCCTGGTTGGGCTCGATACCGAAAACAGCTTCGGACAGTTCGATCTCGCCAACCTGCTTGCCAGCCATGTTATAAACTTTTGTAAGCATGATTTAAGATCTCCTTTCCTTAGCCTCTTGCGGAAGCCTTCTGGGGATTTCTGCCGGAAGCCTTCTGCGGGTTCTTGCTGATGTCTGCACCAGCCTGCTTTGCCTTGTGAGTCTTGACGGTGTCGCGGATATAAACCAGACCGCCCTTGGGGCCGGGGATGGCGCCGCGGATGACGATCATGTTCAGCTCTGCATCAACCTTAACGACTTCCAGGTTCTGAACAGTGACCTGCTCATTGCCCATCTGGCCGGCGCCGATCTTACCCTTGAAGATACGGGCTGCGTCCAGAGCGCCCATGGAACCTGCGTGACGGTGGACAGGGCCGCCGCCGTGGGTCATGTCGATCCGGTGTGCATTGTGACGCTTGATAACGCCCTGGTAACCGTGACCCTTGCTGATACCGGTGACATCGATCCAGTCGCCGGCTGCGAAGGTGTCAGCCTTGACAATGTCGCCAACATTCATGTCAGCTGCGCCTTCCAGAGTGAACTCCTTCAGGTGCTTCTTTGCCTCGACGCCGGCCTTCTTCAGATGGCCAACTTCGGGCTTGGTCAGCTTGGACTCCTTGACATCCTCAAAGCCCAGCTGGACGGCGGTGTAGCCGTCGGTTTCTTCGGTCTTCTTCTGAGTAACGACACAGGGGCCTGCTTCCACAACGGTAACAGGGATCACCTTGCCGCTCTCATCGAAGATCTGGGTCATGCCCACTTTCTTGCCGATGATTGCTTTTTTCATCTTGGGTTTACTCCTTTTTTGTTAGGTTATTGGTTGACGGCCCATTGGGAGGCTGTCAACATGACCCGTGCCCGATGCTTTTCAGTGCGGGCAGCGGTGAATCCTTATATTATAATGTATAAGGATTACAGCTTTATCTCAATTTCAACGCCAGCCGGCAGGTCCAGGCTCATCAGAGCCTCGATGGTCTTCTGGTTGGGGTTGAGAATATCGATCAGTCTCTTGTGGGTTCTGCGCTCGAACTGCTCACGGCTATCCTTGTACTTATGGACAGCGCGAAGGATGGTAATGACTTCCTTCTTGGTGGGCAGCGGGATGGGGCCGGAGACGGATGCGCCGTTGCGCTTTGCGGTCTCCACGATCTTTGCCGCGCTGGAGTCGATCAGCTGATGATCGTAAGCCTTCAGCCGGATACGGATCATTTGGTTTGCCATGGTTTGTTTTCCTCCTTGATTTTCGTACTCAGTTTTACTTGATTTTGGCTGGGTACGGTCGAACTGATAGGTTCCAAAAACCTCTGTTCACGCCACCGTGCGTATCATTCTGAGCCATGAAAAATGGCCGACGCAAGCCGACCCTTTTCCAAGGCGCAGCGATATACGCAGCGCAAACCTTGGACAGTTCAGCCGCCCGATGACCGGACATACTCCGCAGAAGTTACCGTTTTTTAGACGCAATCTCCTGCATCATCGCAGTGCGCGCATAACTTCCCTATACGCGCTCGATTATGATACCACCATTCCCCTGCTTTGTCAAGCATTATTTTGTAGTTTTTTATAAAAATTTCTGTGTTTTTTCGTAAATAACAACGAAGGCACATTCATTGTAGGGGGCGGCGCCTTCAACGCCCCGTAAATGCATCTTTCGTCAACACCGGACGGGCTGTCGTGGGCGCCAGCCCCTACTTTGGGAAGCACCGATGGTGTAGGGGGCGGCTATCAGCCGTCCGCGGGTGATTCGTGAATCGGCCCTACGGATATGTTTGGCAAACGTAGGGGCGAGCATTGCTCGTCCACAACAGCCCTCCCCTTTGGGGAGGGTGCACAGTGCACACACTGGGCGGGAGAGGTGTTTTACCTCTTTCGTCTTTTTCTCCCTTTCGGTCGAAAAATCCACCTTCCCCAGAGGGGAAGGCTTTATCTCCCAACACAAAAGGCTTGCATATTATCGTAGAAAATGCTACAATACTCATACCATGCAAGTTTAGATTTCCCTTTGGCTACTTTTACACATAAAATCCATTGATCATTGGATAGAAAGGAGTATCAAATGAGCGATTTGGGTGACTTGATTGACGATATGTGGGGCGATGCCGATCCCGACGCTTCCCCCTCCGGCGGTTGTCTTTTTAAAGCTATTGGTACCATTATTTTCTTTATTGTTATGGGAATCATGATATACTTTATGAAATAAATTCCAAAATCTTAAAGGCTCGCTTTGCAGCGAGCCTTTTTGTTATTCACATTCTTTCACAATGCGCTTCATTTCGTCCCACTTGGACTCCATGTCAGCAACCAGCTTGAACTGGGTGCGGCAACGATCCAGGTTCTGGCCCTCATAGTGGGTACGGAAATAAGTATCCCCATTCAGATAATCCGTCAGGAAACGGACTCCGCATTCCAGGGTCATCAGCTTTGCGCCCATGGGGAGCATTCCCCGTTCCATCTCCGTCAAGCCGGGACAGGCGGACAGAAAACCCCTGGTGTAGGTCTCAAACAGACCGATATCCATCCAAACCTTGGAAAGATCCTTCTCATCCTCCGCCGCCGTTGCCGCGCCGAAACGGATGGAATCACCGTAATCGTACAAGCTGGAGCCGGGCATGACCGTATCCAGATCGATAACGCACAGGGGCTTACGGGTGGTTTCGTCCAGCATGACATTGTTCAGCTTGGTATCGTTGTGGGTGACCCGCAGGGGCAGTTCTCCATTCGCCAGCATATTCACCACCGTGCCGGCCTCCTGCTCCCTTGCCAATGCAAAGTCGATCTCAGCCTGCACATCCTTTGCCCGGCCGCAGACATCGGCAGCCAGCGCCTCTTTGAAAATACAGTAACGGTCAGCGGTATTATGGAAATTGGGAATGACCTCGCACAGGGTATCCGCCGGAAAATCCTTCAGTTGCTGTTGGAAATTGCCGAAGGCCACCGCGCTCTGATAGAAATCCTCCGGGCTTTCCGGCGCTTGCAGGCACAGGGAATCCTCCACGAAATCATAGACACGCCAGAAGCTGCCGTCTGTATGCAGCAGGTAGTCCTTGCCGTCTTTGGTGGGCACCAGGGTCAGCACGCCCCGGGGATCGCTGATGAGCTTGCGCAGATACTTGGTCACGGCGGCAATGTTGCCCATCAGACCGGGAACATCCTTAAAAATGCTGTTATTGATCTTTTGCAGAATATACCGGCGGCTGGACTTCGTCACCACCAGATAGGTCACATTGATATGTCCGCAGCCGTAGCGCTCACAGGACACAGCCTCGCCTTCCAGACAAAATTTCTTGATAACCTGTGCTGTTACATCACACATAGTCTGATTCTCCTTAAAAATTGTGCCGATGGCAAATCTGCCACCGGCGCTCATTATAACATTATTTGTGCCGAAAGTGCAATACTTTCGGGGAAATATCATAGAAAGAGATACATTTCCCATGCATCCGTGTACAGTTACAGAATCACATAATGCATCAAAAGCGCATTTCCTATGCCGATTAGGACTCCCATGGTCACCTGCAAAGGTGTATGCCCCACAAGTTCTTTCAGATCCGTGTGGCCGATCAGTTTCTTTAGATCGATCGGTTTGCCGGCTTCCAGGGATTGCAGCAATTCATTCAAAACTTGGGCATGTCTCCCCGTTTCCCGACGCACACCCGTAGCATCATGACAAACAATGATCGCCAAAATAGCAGAAATGGCAAATTCCACGCTGGCAAGGCCGCAACGCAAACCGCATATCGTTGCCAAAGATGCCACCGTTGCCGAGTGGCCGCTGGGCATACCGCCGTCGCCCACCAGGCGTTCAAAATCAAACTTTTTGTAAATGATGCAGTGCAATATCGTTTTCAAAACCTGAGCCACAAACCAGGAGCCCAGACCTGTGAGCAAAAACGGGTTGGAAAACAAATCTTTCAGCCAATCCATATTGTTCATTCCTTGTCTTTTTTATTGATAGGATAACTATAACAGAGAAAACCATACAACGCAAGGAAAATTTCTTGCCATAACCGTGTCATTGCGAGGAGCGAAGCGACGTGGCAATCCCCATCGCCGAGCCCACCGCGCCATCCAAAATAATTGTAGGGGGCGGCACCTTCGATGCCCCGTAAAAGCATCTTTCGCCAACGCCGGGCGGGCTGTCGTGGGCGCCAGCCCCTACAAAGTATATGCCACTGGCATGTCGCTAAGAGCCGGCTTTTGTGTCCGTCCTTTACTCATAAAGAAATAATCCACCCCGAATGGGGTGGATTATTTCTTGGCGACCCGGAACGGACTCGCTTTTCTGCGGAAAAGCCACGCCGGTTGCGACATGCCAGTGGCATGTCGCCAAGTGCCGGCTTTCGAGTCCGTCCCTTTGCATAAAAAAGCCCATCCTTTTGGGATGAGCTTTTTCTTGGCGACCCGGAACGGACTCGCTTTTCTGCGGAAAAGCCACGCCGGTTGCGACATGCCACTGGCATGTCGCTAAGAGCCGGCTTTCGAGTCCGTCCCTTTGCATAAAAAAGCCCATCCCTTTGGGATGAGCTTTTTCTTGGCGACCCGGAACGGACTCGAACCGTCGACCTCCAGCGTGACAGGCTGGCGTGCTAACCGACTGCACCACCGGGCCAGAACAGTTGAGATTATAACAGATAAATTCCCTTTTGTAAAGAGGAAATTTCAAAAAATACAAAAAACCGGCATGGCAGATGATTCCGCCATGCCGGCAACATTTTTATACACCCTTGCGGTGGAGCAGATAGGAATAGAGCATCGGCGCAAAAACCATGACCAAAACAACGGCAAAGAAGATCCAAAAGCCGCCGAAGAAACCCGTCAGCATGATCACAAGGCCGCAGATCGTCCACAGCCAACCGGCAAACCGATGAGTCTTGTTCCAGTTTTCCTCGCTGTTCAGCGTCCAGGGAATTTTGATGCCGATGGTGTAGTTTTGCTTGCACTTGGGCATATAGTTGCCCACGATCGTGAATACCAAACCGATAAACACCGGCATGATCACTTCCACGCGCACACTCTGACCCAATGCCACCATATAAACGATCGTATTCAGCACAATACTGATCACCGGAATGATCCACAAAACCAAATGCAGGATCTTTTCCGGGTGGTTGGCTTTCTTGGGGTCAGCACCGGTTCCCAGGACACAGATCCATTGGAACGCCAGCATCATCAGGGGCAGACCGAATACGCCGAAAGCCTTGCTGCTCCAACCGTCTACCTCACCGGCTGCGTTCCAATGTGTGGGGATCTGTTCCGGGAGCTGATTCCACAAAATCACACCTGCCAAAATGGGTAGTAAGATCACCAGGGATGTGATAATCAAAACTTTCAAATTCTTCTTAATCATTTTCCTTCTCCTTTCAGGGCTTTGAGCCACAGCATCACTTCTTCCAAAACGGAAGTATTCAGTTCGTAGTAGATAAATTTCCCCTCCCGGGCATCCCGGATCAGATCCGATTCTTTCAGCACAGAAAGGTGCTTGGAAACCGCCGCGCCGCTGACGGGGAATTTTTCTGCGATCTCCCCTGCGGACAGCCGGCCGGCTCTCAGCATTTCCAAAATCTCTCTGCGAATGGGATCGGACAATGCTTTTAATGTATTTTGCAGTCCCATATTTTCGCCTCGCTTTCATTTAACCGATTGGTTAAATATAGAATAGCATACCTTTTCCCCTTTGTCAATAGATATTTAACCAAAAAGTTAAATATTTCAGGGAAGTTTATACTTAACCGTGTCATCGCGAGGCCGTCAGGCCGTGGCGATCTCCCGGTACAATGTGGCAATTCGGCAGGTACTACCGGGAGATTGCCACGTCGTGCTTATGCACTCCTCGCAATGACATAAGGAAAAACTACATTATATAAGGGCGTGTTGCTTGCAACACGCCCTATGACTATTTATTATTTCTTTTTCCGCTTCTTGCCGGTGAACATCAGCACACCTGCAAGTCCCACGAACACCACACCGATAATAATATAGGGCGTGGCGCTGGGTGTACCGGAAGAATCCACGGATTCCGAAGTCTTGGTTGCCTTTTGATACAGGCTCTCCACCAAGCGGGATGTCTCCTCAGAAAGGTAGGCGTAGGCACTTCCCTTTTCCAGCACCTCCGCATCCGGATAAACGATCTCGCTCTCCGCAAGATAGTCCTCCATATACTCCTTCGCCTGGGAAATGGGGGATGCGTAACAGATATAATCCATGTTCGCGCCGGAAATTTCCGGATCGCACAGGAAATTGATGAACGCTTCCGCCGCAGCCTTTTCCTGGCTGCCCTTGGGGATGCACATGGCATCTGTAAACAGGTTGAAGCCCTGGTGCTCCGGCAGATAGTAGGCAAGATCAGGATTTTCTTCCATCATCAGCATACAGTCACCGGCATAATAGGCGGCAATGTAGGCTTCCTCATTTTCCATGGTGGAATAGATCTGGTCCATCACATACTGCTGAACCAAGGGCCGCTGCTGTGCCAGCAGATCGGCGCAATCCTGCAGCTTTTTCGGGTCGGTGGAGTTCACATCCGGCTCCTCACCGGCCATGTCCGCCCGTAAAAATTCAGCAATACCGAAAGCATCCCGGGAATTGTCGATCATCAAAATCTTACCGGCATACTTTTCGTTCCACATCAGCTCCCAGCCAGTAACATCCTCCTCCGCCACATACTTGGTGTTGTAGAGGATGCCCAGGGTGCCCCAGGTATAGGGAACGGAATACTTATTCTCCGGATCGTAGTCCGGGTTCTTGAACTGCTCGTCCACATAGGAGAAGTTGGGAATGTTGCCGAAATCCAGTTCTTCCAGCATATCCTCCGCGATCATCCGGTCGATCATATAGTCCGACGGGATGATCACATCCACGCTGATGCCGCCGTTTTTCAGCTTGGAATACAGCACCTCGTTGGATTCATAGGTGGAGTAATTGACCTTGATGCCGGTCTTTTCCTCAAATGCGGCGATAATGTCCAGGGTTTCGTCCGTACCATCGGCAATGTTCATGCCCCAGTTGTAGACGTTGATCACCACCTGATCCCGGTTGCCCGAGAAGATCAGGAAACCGCAGCCAACCACCAGCGCAACCGCCAAAACGCCTGCAATGCACCGTTTGGCGATCTGCCAGCCCTTGGAAGTGGGACGGGTGTCCATCTTTTTCTTCTCCGCCCGCAGCTGCATCAGGTTCATACCCACCATCAGCACCGCGATCAGCAGGAACAGCAGGGTGAACATAGCATAGATCTTGGGCGGGATGGGCTTTTTGGTGTAGGTATAGATCTCCACCGGCAGCGTCACAAAACCGGAGCCTGTGACAAAGTAGCTGATGACGAAATCATCCAAGCTCATGGTAAAGGCCATGATACCGCCGGCCACGATACCGGGCATGATCTCATGGATCGTCACCTTGAAGAACGCCTGCAAGGGGGTGCAGCCCAGATCCATGGCCGCATCGGTCAGGGAATTGTCCATCTGCTGCAGCTTGGGCATCACATTCAAAATAACATAGGGCAGGCCGAAGGTCACATGGGCGATCAGCAATGTCCAGAAATTCAGAGATTCCCGTTGTCCCAGCAGGCCGCTGCCCACAAAAACAAACAGCAAGCTAAGGGAAACACCGGTCACGATGTCCGGGTTGGTCATGGGAATGTTGGTCAGGCTCATGACAAGGCTGCGCATTTTGGGTTTCAGACTGTGGATGCCCACAGCGGCCATGGTGCCCAGGCCAATGGAAATTGCGGTGGACAGCAGGGCGATCAGCACGGAATTGCCCAGCAAGCTCAGCAGCGCTTCATCCCGGAACAGTTCTGCGTACTGATCCCAGGTAAAGCCCTCAAACTGGGTAATATCCTTGCCGGAATTGAAGGATGCCACAATGAGCACCGCCATGGGGATATACAGAAAAATGAAGATCAGGATGGTAAGGATACGATTTGCTCTTTTCATACCACCACCCCTTCCTCGTCACCGCCGAAGCGGTTCATCAGGCCGGTGCAGACAAAGACCAGCGCCATCAGCACCAGGCTCAGCGCCGCGCCCAGATTGGGGTTGCTTGCCTGCTTGAACTGACGCTCGATCAGGTCGCCGATCATCACCGTATCCTGTCCGCCACCCAGCTTTTGGGAAATATAGAAGGTGGATACGGCAGGTACAAACACCATGGTCATACCGGAAAGAATGCCCGGCACGGACAGGGGCAAAACCACACGCAGGAAGGTCTGTACCGGGGTGCAGCCCAGATCCTCCGCCGCTTCAATGAGCCGGTTGTCGATCTTGACGATGATGCTGTACAGGGGCAAAATCATATAAGGCAGATAGTTATACACCATACCCAGCACAACCGCGCCGGGAGTGCGGATCAGTTGGAGCCTGCCAATGCCGACCAGATCCAAAAAGTTATTGATGATGCCGGTATCCTGCAGCAATCCCACCCATGCCAGCGTGCGGAGCAGAAAGCTCATGCACATGGGCAGCATGATGAGCATATACAGGATCTTCTGAGCCACCTGCCCGCGGTGGGCAATGTAGTAGGCCACGGGATAGCCCAAAATGAGGCAGATCACCGCGGAGATCAGGCTGTACAGCACCGACTGTCCCAGCACCGGCATATACATGGACAAATTCATCAGATTGTCCATGGTAAATTCGCCAGTAGTTGGATCCGTCAGCGCATAGTAAGCCACCACACCCAGAGGGATCAGGGTAAACACCACCATGAAGATGATGTAGGGCAGGCTCAGAAATGCAGACTTATTCCTCTTCTTCATCGGCATCCTCCGTCAGCTCATCGTACTCCGCGGAGTAGGAGCTGTAATCGCCAAACATGCCGGAGTACTCACTCTTGTGCATGATGTGGATGTCCTCCGGGTTCAATCGAATACCGATGGTGGAACCTTCTGCGCAGTAATCCGTGGTCTGGATCAGCCACTTAAAGCCCTTGAATTCCACGATGATGTCATAGTTCAGGCCCTTGAATGTGATACTGGTAACCGTACCCACAAGGTGACCCTGCTCGGGAGCCACGATGTCGATATCCTCGGGGCGGATGACCACATCCACCGGCTCGTTGGGTGCAAAGCCCTTGTCCACGCACTCAAAGGTGCGGCCAAAGAATTTGACCTTGTAGTCGGAGAGCATGATGCCGTCCAAAATGTTACTTTCACCGATAAAGTCCGCCACAAAGGCGTTCTTGGGCTCATTATATATATCCTCAGGCTTGCCGATCTGCTGGATACGGCCTTTGTCCATTACCACAACGGTATCAGACATGGAAAGGGCTTCTTCCTGGTCATGGGTCACATAAACAAATGTGATGCCGGTAGCCTGCTGGATACGCTTCAGCTCGTTCTGCATATCCTTGCGCAGACGCAGATCCAACGCCGCCAGAGGTTCGTCCAGAAGCAGAACCTTAGGCTCGTTGACCAGCGCCCGGGCGATGGCAACACGCTGCTGCTGACCGCCGGAAAGGGATGCCACATTGCGGTGGCCGTAGCCTTTCAGGCTGACGATCTCCAGCATATTGTTTACACGTTCATTGATCTCCTCTTTGGGCAGCTTGGCCACCCGCAGACCGAATGCGATATTATCAAATACATTCAGATGGGGGAACAACGCATACCTCTGAAAAACCGTATTGATCTGCCGGTCGTAAGGGGGCAGATCGTTGATGCACTTTCCGTCAAAGATCACCGTGCCGCTTGTAGGCGTCAGAAAACCGCCGATAATACGCAGTGTGGTGGTCTTGCCGCAGCCGGAAGGGCCAAGCAAGGTTAAAAATTCATGATCGTTAATATAGAGATTGATGCTGTCGAGTACACATTCCCCGTCGAACTCCATGGTAAGATCCCGGAGCCTGATGAGTTCTTTGGACATTATCCTCCCCCGTTTCTGTCTGTTTTTTGTCACAATATGACAAGTATAACTATATATTAAATTTTGCGGAAGTCAATGATTTTTTAAGCGCGGAAAAAGAAATTTCTGATTTTCTTCCAAATGTAGGTTTATCTTCCGGATTTTGGGCAATACTAGGCTTCGGAGGTGCTTACTATGAGCAAAAAATTCAACTTCGGCCGCAAGATCGCCGGAAAGGGCTACTACATAGCCCTGATCCTGTGTGCTGTTGCCATCGGGATTTCCGGCTATTTGTATTACCGCGCAGTCAGTCAGACGGAAGACCCCCAGTTGGGGGGCTCCAACATCGTCTCTCCCGGAGAGGATGTGCAGGCAGGCGCTACCCTGCCGGGGGATAGTTCCGGGGGCAATTCCACCAACCCCGCAAAACGCCCCTACCCCATCGGACGGCCCGTTTCCGGGGAAACCACCAAGGATTACGCCATGGATTGCCTGAGCTATAACGAGACCACCCGGGACTGGCGTGTCCACAACGGCATTGACATTGCCGCCGAAGCCGGTACGACGGTCACTGCCGCCGCTGCCGGCACGGTAAAGGACGTGTTCAAGGACGATACCATGGGCTATACCGTAGTCATTCAGCATGAGGGCGGCTATGCCACCCGGTATGCAAGCCTTGCAGAAGCCGTTTCCGTCAAGGTGGGTGACACCGTAGAAATGGGCGATGCCATTGGCACCGTTGCCAATACGGCTCTGCTGGAAACTGCCCAGGGCGACCACCTGCATTTCTCCGTCACCTTGAACGGGGAGCCCATCAATCCGGTGCTGTTCCTGGAAATGGAATAAAAAGTTTCTTATCTTTCCTCTTTGTTGGGGCGGCTTGGCCGCCCCTCTTTTTTGTTACCGTTTTGTATCTAAATTGTAACCGAATTGTAGTTGTATAATGAAATTTTTCAGTTTATAATGTAAGCGGAGGTAAGATGTTGATCTGGTTTTAGAGAAAGGTTGTGATTCTATGAAAAAGTGCCGTTTCCTGTCTGCTTTGTTAACAGTTGTTTTGCTGCTGTCCTTGCTGACTGCCTGTCAGGCGCTGCCGGATAATGACCAAACGCTGGCAAGTACGCCTTCTTCCAGCAAGACCGTACTCCCACCACCGATTTACACAACCACTGCACCGTCCTCTACGACTACTGTACCATCTTCAACGGCACCCGCAGCGTCCCCTGATGATGAACCCAGCGGCCTCGCGTTTATTTTCGAGGGTTATGGTTGTTACGTTCTTCCTGGTTGGTACCCCAGCAAGGCGGAAATAGACTACTTATATTGGGTTAACAAGACAACCAAAGTGTATGTTTCCATATGCGAAGAACCGGTGATCTACTGTCTGACTACCAATACCCATGTTTACTTCATCAAAGAAGCCGAACCGACAAATATCTATGTAACACCCATCGGTGATTTTAGCAATCACCAGCTGCTGTCTGAAACACCATTGCCGGTCATAGCAGATGGATTGGCATTCAAATACTACGGGCCAAATAGCATTATTTTGATGCCGGATTGGACATATTCCGAGGGAACTGTAGATCATTTGTATTGGGTTGTACAAGCCACCAAGGAGGTCTTTGTCATTTGCGATGAGCCGGTTGCTAATTATGAATATAGTGATACACATCTTTACTTTGTAAAAGCATCCGAGCCCACAAAGATCTATCGCACACCCATCGGTAATTTCTCCGAACATGAATTGGTTTATACATCTACTCATGGCAATGTCAGCGATATGACGATCGATACCTACACCATTCAAAAGGATCTGATTTTGCAGTTTGTAGCAGATAATAAGAAATTTATGATTCTGGATTTGAACACCGGTGAGGATCACTTCATCATGGAGCAATACTACATAGAATCTGCTATGTTTGAGGATGGGTGCACAGACACCTGGGAAGAACAAAGAGAACTCGTCTTCTACGGAAAGCCAACAGAAGAAGCAAAGGGCGCGGGATACTTCTACAATTTGGACACCGGTGAGATTGAAGAAATACATGAATGTGAAGACTAACAAAAAGCGGACAGGTCGAAACCTGTCCGCTTAACTTTATTGCTCTACATTCAGTGCGATATGCACGGTATCCAGCTGGATCTGATCCACCGCGGTGGGGGCATCCATCATGAGATCCTGCGCATTCTTGTTCATGGGGAAGGTAATGACTTCCCGGATGCTCTCCTCGCCGGTGAGCAGCATGATCAGGCGGTCAACACCGGGGGCCGCGCCGGCATGAGGGGGCGCACCGTAGGTAAAGGCGTTGTACATAGCCGGGAACTTAGCCTTGACATCCTCTTCGCCCAGGCCAACCATCTGGAATGCCTTGACCATGATCTCGGGATCGTGGTTACGAACCGCACCGGATGCGGATTCATAGCCATTGACCACCAGGTCATACTGGTCAGCATTGATGGCCAGCAGCTTCTCCACGTCGCCCTCGGCATCCATCAGGGTCTTCATACCGCCCTGGGGCATGGAGAAGGGATTGTGGCAGAATTCCACCTTGCCGGTTTCCTCGTCCAGCTCGTACATGGGGAAATCCACGATCCAGCAAATGGCGTACTGATTTTCATCAAAGTGACCGGGGATACGCTTACCCAGCATGGTACGGATGACACCGGCAGTCTTCTGTGCGGCCAGCTTCTTGCCGGCAGCCATGCACACGAAAGAACCGGGCTTCAGATTCAGCTTGGCAGTCAGCGCCTCGGTGTAGGGAATCAGGAACTTGGAAACGCCGCCGGTGAGCTGGCCGTTCTCGTCCACCTTGATCCAGCAGGCCTTGTTGCCGGTCTGGACTTCCACATCCACCAGCAGCTTGTCGATCCACTTGCGGCCCTCAGCGAAGTTGTCCACCGCCACAGCCTTGACGACGCTGTTCTGGAAGGGGCCGAATTCGCAGCCTTGTACCTCTGCGGTGATGTCCTGCACTTCCAGGTCGATACGCAGGTCGGGCTTATCGGAGCCGTAACGCTCCATGGCTTCATTGAAAGGAATGTGACGGAAGGGAGCCTGGGAGATCCGGTCGTACTTGCCGAACTTCTCAAACACGGGCACCAGCACTTCTTCCAAAGTGGTCAGAACATCATTTTGAGTGGCGAAAGCCATTTCCATATCCAGCTGATAGAACTCGCCGGGGGTACGGTCTGCACGGGCATCCTCGTCCCGGAAGCAGGGTGCGATCTGGAAATAGCGGTCAAAGCCGGATGTCATCAGCAACTGCTTGAACTGCTGGGGAGCCTGGGGCAACGCGTAGAACTTGCCGGGGTGGTTCCGGGCAGGAACCAGGTAGTCACGAGCGCCCTCGGGAGAAGATGCAGTCAGAATGGGCGTGGTGATCTCCAGGAAGCCCTTTTCGGTCATCAGCCGGCGCAGCTCCGCCACCACCTGACAGCGCAGAACGATATTGCTCTTCACCGCAGGATTGCGCAGATCCAGATAGCGGTATTTCAGACGGGTGTTCTCGTCCGCGTCCTTGGATTTGTTGATCTCAAAGGGCAGCTGATTGTGGCGGCACTTGCCCAGCACTTCGATGGCAGTGGGCACCACCTCGATCTCACCGGTGGGCAGCTTAGGGTTCTTGCTCTCGCGCTCCCGGACGGTGCCGGTAACGGAAATGGTGGACTCCTTGTTGATGGGCTTGACCAGCTTCATCATTTCCTCAGTCTCCACCACCACCTGGGTGGTTCCGTAAAAGTCACGCAGGACCAAAAAAGCAAAGTTGGAACCGACTTCCCGGGTGTTTTCCAGCCAGCCGACAATGGTGACTTCCTTGCCTGCGTCAGCGAGCCGCAGCTCGCCGCAATTATGTGTTCTGGATTGGGTCATTTTTTCCTATCCCCTTATCTAAAATATTTGTTTCATTATTCCACAAAACACAAAAAAAGTCAATCATTCTTGCGAAAAAAGCCGGAATATCCTGCAACAGATCGGCGCGCTGGAAAAATTTTTCCGTATTTTTCACAAATTTAAGCCAAATCCGTCTTTTTTTATGGTAATACTATGAAAACTTGTATTTTTTACAATTTTTTGATTGATTTTATTGGAAGTTTGGAATACAATAGGTTAGCACGCTAAAAAAGAGTGGGAAGCATGGTTATGAGGTGATGAAATGTTGAATATCGTCCTGGTGGAACCTGAAATTCCCCAGAACTGCGGCAACATTGCCCGTACCTGCGCCGCCACCGGCTGTCGGCTGCATCTGATTCGCCCTCTGGGCTTTGATATTTCGGAAAAAGCCGTCCGTCGGGCCGGTCTGGACTACTGGAAGGACGTTCAGGTGCTGGATTACGAAAACCTTGCCGACTTTTTCAGCAGGAACGATGTCCGGCAGATGTGGTGTCTTTCCACGAAAGCGCCCAGAAGCTATGCAGAAGCCGCCTTTTCAGAGGACTGCTATCTGTTCTTCGGTAAGGAGACCAAGGGTCTGCCGGAGGATTTTCTGGCAGAGCATTATGACGAATGCATCCGCATCCCCATGCTGCCGGACACCCGGAGTCTGAATCTGAGCAACGCTGTAGCTATCACGGTGTACGAAGCCCTGCGGCAGCTCTCCTTCCCCGGTTTTTTGGATCACGGAAAAATGAAAGGGTAACATGCCCTATATAATATGGAGGAATCACTATGAACTACAACAAGAAGTCCATTGAAGACATTGAAGTAGCCGGTAAGCGCGTTCTGTGCCGCTGCGACTTCAACGTTCCCACCAAGGATGGCAAGATCACATCCGACAAGCGTATCGTGGCTGCCATGCCCACCATCAAGTATCTGGTGGACAAGGGCGCTAAGGTCATCCTCTGCTCCCACATGGGTAAGCCCAAGGGCGAGTGGAAGCCCGAGCTGAGCCTGAAGGTCGTTGCTGCGCGCATCAGCGAGCTGCTGGGCAAGGAAGTCATCATGGCTGCTGACGTTGCCGGTGAGGACTCCAAGGCCAAGGCTGCTGCTATGAAGGACGGCGATGTGATGCTGCTGGAAAACACCCGTTACATCAAGGGCGAGACCAAGAACGATCCCGAGCTTTCCAAGGCTCTGGCCGATCTGGCTGACGTTTTCGTCAACGATGCTTTCGGTGCTGCTCACCGCGCTCACTCCTCCACCGCAGGTGTTGCTGACTACCTGCCCGCTGTCTGCGGCTACCTGATCCAGAAGGAAGTTTCCATCATGGGCAAGGCTCTGGCCAACCCCGAGCGTCCCTTCGTGGCAATCCTGGGCGGTGCCAAGGTCTCCGACAAGCTGAATGTTATCAACAATCTGCTGGAAAAGGTGGACACCCTGATCATCGGCGGCGGTATGGCTTACACCTTCCTGGCTGCTCAGGGCTACACTGTTGGCAAGTCCCTGGTGGACAACGAAAAGCTGGACTACTGCAAGGAAATGATGGCTAAGGCTGAGGCCAAGGGCGTAAAGCTGCTGCTGCCCGTTGACACCGCTGTTGCCGCTTCCTTCCCCAACCCCATCGACGCAGAAATTCCTGTTGAGTACGTTGACTGCACCGCAATCCCCGAAGATCAGATGGGTCTGGATATCGGCCCCAAGGCTTGCGCAGAATTTGCTGCCGCTGCCAAGGCTGCCAAGACTGTTGTCTGGAACGGCCCCATGGGCGTGTTTGAAAACCCCACTCTGGCCAAGGGTACCATTGCTGTTGCTCAGGCTCTGGCCGATTCTGACGCCGTGACCATCGTTGGCGGCGGCGACTCCGCAGCTGCTTGCGAGCAGTTGGGCTTCGCTGATAAAATCACCCACATTTCCACCGGCGGCGGCGCTTCCCTGGAATTCCTGGAAGGCCTTGAATTGCCCGGCATTGCTTGTCTGGAAGACAAGTAAGGACTTCGTAATAATATGTAGGGCGGGGGCATGCCCCCGCCGCTACCCCACCCCTTGTTGAATTTTCGTAGGGGCGATTCAAGAATCGCCCGCGGGGCATTCGTGAATGCCCCCTACATCCCCACACTTTATAACTTTGTCAACACACATCGAATACCGATGTCACATATAAGGAGAAATTAACATGAACCGTAAATACCGTAAGACCGTCATTGCCGGTAACTGGAAAATGAACAAGACCCCCTCCGAGACCAAGGAGTTTATGAATCAGCTGAAAACCATTCTGCCCAAGGGCCGCTGGTGCGACATTGCCCTGTGTGTTCCCGCTGTGTGCATCCCTGCCGCTGTCCGCGCTATGCGTGAGACCCGGGTGGGCATCGGCGCAGAAAACTGCAACGCCAACGCAAGCGGCGCCTACACCGGCGAGATCGCTACCAACATGCTGGTGGATGCCGGCTGCAAGTATGTCATCATCGGTCACTCCGAGCGCCGCGCCATGGGCGAGACCGACGCCGATGTAAACGCAAAGGTTCTGGCTGCTCTGGATGCGGGCCTGACCCCCATCATGTGCTGTGGCGAGTCTCTGGAGCAGAGAGAGGCTGATATCACAAACGAGTGGATCGCCATGCAGATCAAGCTGGGTCTGGCTGGCGTTTCCGAGGACAAGATTCGCAAGGTGGTCATCGCCTACGAGCCCATCTGGGCCATCGGCACCGGCCGCACCGCTACTCCCGAGCAGGCTCAGGAGGTTTGTGAGGGTATCCGCGCTGTGGTGCGCAAACTCTACTCCTCCAAAAACGCCCGCGCCATTTCCATTCTGTACGGCGGCTCCATGAACGAGAAGAACGCATACGAGCTGCTGGCTCAGCCCGACATCGACGGCGGCCTCATCGGCGGTGCTTCTCTGGTGCCCGAAAAGTTTGTGCAGATCATCGAAGCTGCCAACCAGCCCACTGTGTAAAATGATCCATGGAGCAGCTTCCCGGCTGCTCCATGTTCTTTTCCCTCAGGAGGTGTGCTATGGAATCAACCAAATATCCCGTACTATTGGTTCACGGCATGATGATCAAGGATTTTTCCCTCTGGCCCGCTTTCCGGGGGATCACAGATTTTCTGCGCAAGCAAAATGTGACTGTGTATGTATCCAATCAGGACGGCGTGGGATCCGTGGAAACCAATGCTGCGCAGTTAAAGCAGGAGATCGAGGAGATCCTGGAAAAGGAAAACTGCAACAAGGTCAACATCATCGCCCACTCCAAGGGCGGCGTGGACAGCCGGTACATGATCTCCCGGTTGGATATGGCTGACCGGGTGGCATCCCTGACAACCCTTTCCACACCCCATCACGGCTCCGGGCTCAGCGCAAGACTTTTGGAAATGCCCGCATCTTGGGCGAAAACCATCGCTTTTTTCACCGATACCTTTTATAAAATTCTGGGCGACAAGCAACCGAATATTCTGTTGCTTGGGCAGGAGCTGACCGGCGACGCCATGGAACGCTTCAACGAAGCCGTTCCCAATATGCCGGCGGTTTATTACCAGAGTTATTCATCCACCGCCCCCGGCAAAAAGGCTTTTCTGCGCTATATTCCCTATCGGATCTCCCGTTACTGCGAGCAGGACGATACCGACGGCATGGTAGCCGTCAAGTCCAGCCAATGGGGAAATTACCGGGGCTCTATGGGCACGGAATTGGATCATTTCAAAATGGTGGGCGTATACGGCACAAAGAAAAAACTGGCAGGCGTAGGCCTGTTTTACCTGCATATCATCCACGAATTGCGTGACATGGGATTCTGAGAGAAAGGAGGAATATCCGTGCAAACTCAAATTTTGTCTGCAAATAAAGCAGATACTGCCGCCACCGCGGCGCAAATCATAAAAGATGGCGGTTTGGTTGCCATCCCCACGGAAACCGTTTACGGTCTGGGCGCGGATGGTCTGAACGAAGCGGCTGTTGCCAAAATTTTTGCCGTCAAGGGCCGTCCCCAGGACAATCCCCTGATCCTGCACGTGGCAGGCGCAGAGGAAATCGAAAAATTCTGCCATGATATTCCTGCTTCTGCCTATGCCCTGGCCGATGCCTTCTGGCCCGGCCCCCTGACCATGGTGCTCCCTGCCCGGGATACCGTTCCCAAATGCACCACCGCAGGACTTCCCACCGTGGCTGTCCGGTGTCCGGACTGTGATGTGACCCGGCAGATCATCCGTCTGGCCGGTGTGCCCATCGCCGCGCCCTCTGCCAATATCTCCGGAAAGCCCTCTACGACTACAGCTCAGCATGTACTGCACGATCACGACGGCAAAATTGAGCTGATCGTGGACGGCGGTCCCTGCCGGGTGGGTGTGGAATCCACCATCGTGGATTTGACGGAGGAACGCCCCCGTCTGCTCCGCCCCGGCGGCATCACGCCGGAGCAGCTGATCGCCGTACTGGGAGATCTGGTGGTGGATAAGGCTGTTACCGCACAAATCGATAAAGATGCCGTGGTGAAAGCACCCGGCATGAAATACAAGCACTACGCTCCCCAAAGCGAGGTGATTATCGTTGCCGGCTCCCGGGAAAAGGCCGCAGCGTACATTCATCGACACTTCCAGCCGGGTGACCGGGTACTGTGCTTTGAAGAGGAACTACCCTTGTATACAAACTGCAATCCCCTTTCCTATGGCAAAGAATCCGATGCTTCCACCCTTTCGGCAGGTCTGTTCGCCGCGTTGCGGAAGCTGGACGATCCCGGCATTTCTAAGGTCTACGCCCGGTGTCCCGAGGGCGGCGGCGTGGCCTACGCCGTGCAGAACCGTCTAAAAAAGGCGGCAGGCTTCCGGATCATCAACGGGGAGGACGAGCTATGATCATTGGAATTACCGGCGGCACCGGCAGCGGAAAATCTACCCTGCTGCATTTGATTGCGGAAAAAGGCGGTCTGGTTCTGGACTGCGACGCCATTTATCATCACCTGCTCCAAACCGACGCTTCCCTTCTGAACGCCATTGAAAGCACCTTCCCCGGAACCGTCGCCGACGGCGCGCTGGATCGCAAAAAACTGGGTGCGATTGTTTTTAATGACGAGGCCGCATTGCTGGAGCTGAATCGCATCACCCACCATGCGGTCAAGCAAGAGATCCTGCGCCATTTGGAAGATCGCCCCTCCCTTGTTGCCATCGATGCCATCGGCCTTTTCGAGGGAGAACTGGATGTTCTTTGTGATGTGACCGTGGCAATCACCGCGCCTGTAGAAATGCGCATCCGGCGCATCATGTCCCGGGACGGTATTTCTGAGGAATATGCCAAAAACCGCATCGCCGCCCAGCATGACGATGTATGGTTTACATCCAAATGCGACCATATTCTGGAAAACAACGGCACCCGGGAAGAATTTACCGGGAAATGTATTGCCTTTTTGGGCAACTTAGGTATAATAAAAGAAAAAACCAAAGGAGAATGACTATGACTAACGACGAACTTCGCCAGTCCCTTTTGATGGAAGCCAAGAACGGCTATACCCGTATTTCTTCCGCACAGCGTGCCGAAATGGAAAGCTACTGCAAGGACTACATGGCATTTATGGATGCCTGCAAGACCGAGCGCGAGGCAACTGCCTGGGCCGTTGCAGAGGCTGAAAAGCAGGGCTTCAAGCCCCTGACCGCCAACGCGCAGGCCAAGCCCGGCGACAAGTATTATCTGAACAACCGGGGCAAGTCCATCATTCTGGCTGTGATCGGCTCTGAGTCCCTGGCAAAGGGCGCGAATATCTGCGCCGCCCATGTGGATTCCCCCCGGATGGATGTAAAGCCCAACCCCATGTATGAGGATTCCGAAATTGCCTACTTTAAGACCCACTACTACGGCGGCATCAAGAAGTATCAGTGGCCCACTGTGCCGCTGGCGCTCCACGGCGTGGTCTGCAAGAAGGACGGCACTACTGTGACCGTCACCGTCGGTGAGGACGACAGCGATCCCGTACTGATGGTCTCCGATCTGCTGATCCACCTGGCGGCTGACCAGATGCAGAAGCCCGCCGCAAAGGTCATCGAGGGCGAGCAGCTCAACGTGATCCTGGGCACAGAACCCATCGAGGGCGATGGCAGCGATCTGGTAAAGCTGCACATCATGAAGCTGCTGAACGAAAAATACGGCATCATCGAGTCCGATTTCCTGTCCGCCGAGCTGCATCTCGTCCCTGCCGGACGCTGCCGTGAGGTGGGTCTGGATCGGAGCCTGATCGCGGCCTACGGTCACGATGACCGGGTCTGCTCCTACGCAGAGCTGGCTGCTCTGTTTGCGCTGGATGTACCTGCCAAGACCGCTGTGTGTATCCTGGCTGACAAGGAAGAGATCGGCTCTGTGGGCGTTTCTGGCATGCAGAGCGACGCTTTCGAATACTTCATGGACACCCTGTGCGATGCCCAGAATGTGAAGCTGAGAGAGTGCTTTGCCAACTCCTTCTGCCTGTCTGCTGACGTCTCCAACGCTTTTGATCCCAACTTCGCGGAAACCTGTGACCGTCGGAACAATTCCAAGCTGAACTACGGCGTGTCCATCTGCAAGTACACCGGCTCCCGTGGCAAGGGCGGCGCGTCCGATGCTTCTGCCGAGGCTATGTGCCATGTCCGCACCACCTTCGACAACGCCGATGTGATCTGGCAGATCGCAACTCTGGGTAAGGTAGATCAGGGCGGCGGCGGCACCGTGGCCGCATATATGGCAAACCGGAATATCGTCACTGTGGATGCCGGCGTGCCCGTTCTGAGCATGCACGCACCGCTGGAGCTGGTTTCCAAGCTGGACTGCTACGAGACCATGCTTGCCTGCAAGGCGATCTATTTGGCATAATTTTCAGGCGGTCTGCTTCGGCAGACCGCCTTTCTTTACAATTCCTCTATTTACATTTTCCCGATATAATGGTACAATAATTGGGTTAGAAAGGAGGTAGTGTCATGCGTGAATTTTGGCAGGAACTGAAAAGCTTTTTCCGCAAGGGCGATATGGTCCTGCTGATCTTATGCCTTGCTACCTCTGCTTTTGGCTGCCTTGTGGTAGACAGCGCCACCAACGCCGCAAAATTTGGCGGTTCTACCCGTTATATGTTTGTCCAGGTGCTTGCAACCGGCATCGGTTTCTTGATGTATATGCTCATGTCGTCCATCGATGTGAATGTTTTTTCCGAACGGCGAACCCTTTTTACCGCATTCAATGTCTTTCTGCTTCTGCTTCTGATTCCCTTCGGCACGGATAATAACACCGGCAATAAGAGTTGGATCCCCATCCCTTTGATCAACATCTATGTCCAGCCTGCGGAGTTTTGTAAGATCTTTTACATACTCATCATGGCGTCGGTCATGTCCTCTCATCAAAACCGAATATCCCATGTCAGTTCCGTTGGTCATATGGTCCTGCATCTTGGCCTGGTGGCAGGCATCAATTTTGTGGTTTCCGGTGACCTGGGCGTGACGCTGATTTTTGTCGCCATTTTTGTCGGTATGTTCATTGCCGGTGGTGTAAAATGGTGGTGGACCATAGGTGGAATCGGGGCTGTTGCAGCTGCTTTCCCCATTTTATGGACACAATTTTTCTCCGAAGAACAGAAAAATCGTATTTTGGTGCTGATCATGCCGGAAGTCATCGACCCCACCGGTCTGGACGAACGTTGGCACACCACCCAAAGTCTCAATTCCCTCACCGGCGGCGGTATGCTGGGGCAGGGACTGTTCAACGGCAACCGCACCCAGGGCGGCCAGCTGTTTGCCCAGCATACGGACTACATTTTCTCCTCTATCGGTGAAGAATTGGGCTATGTGGGCTGCATTTTGGTCATGGTTATGATGCTTGCCATCATTGGTCGGTGCATTTGGGTAGGCTCCAAGAGTAAGGATTATATGCGCCGCATGGTATGCTTCGGCGCAGCATTTGCCATGATGTTCCAGGTGATGATCAACATCGGTATGTGCATCGGCGTGATGCCCGTTATCGGTCTGACCCTGCCCCTCATCAGCTACGGCGGCAGCTCCATCATCGCAACCTACACCATGCTGGGTTTGGTGTCCGGTGTCCATGCACGACCTGCACCTCCAAGCCATGCACGGTACATCCGTCCTCCGCTGTAAACCACTCTCCCCTCTTTTGCAGAGGGGAGATTTTATTTGCATAATCTTTGCACATCCGTCGGGAAGACTTGACTTCCTGGCATAGGCATAGTATGATTGAGAAAAATGTCAGGAGGACACGTTTATGAAATACCTGCTTCCCCAAAGCGGCAATTTGTATAAAGCAAATCTTCACTGCCACACCACCTGCTCCGATGGCCGATTCACCCCGGAGGAAATCAAAGCAATGTACACGGAAAAGGGTTACTCCGTTGTTGCCTTCACCGATCATGGCAGAGCCTATCCCCAAAATCACCTGACGGACGATAATTTCCTCGCACTGATCGGGCTGGAAGTGGGTCTTGGCGAATACAGAAAGGGCGACTGGCGCTATAACATCCGTAAAAATTGCGATATCGGCTTGATTTCCTCCGATCCCGAGTTCCGGGGAACCATGGGCCACGAAAAGTATGACGGCCGCTATTCTCCTGAGGTGGTCAACGATATTATGCGCACATACCGTAATGCCGGCTTCTTTGTGACTCACAATCACCCTGCGTGGAGCATGGAGCGCTACGAGGACTACAAGCATTACAAGTATATGCACGCCACGGAGATCGTCAATTACGGTGCCTATCTTTCCGGATTTAGTGAACATAACGAGCATGTTTACGACGATATGCTGATTGACGGCAGACGGATTTTCTGTCTTGCCACAGACGATAACCATAACCGAGAAGGTCGTCCCGACTCCTTTGGTGCATATACCATAATCAAAGCGGAAAAACTGGATTATCCGTCCGTTATGGAAGCACTTTTCGCCGGCAACTTCTACGCATCCGAAGGCCCGGAGATCAAGGAGCTTTATGTGGACGACGAGAAGGTGCTTCACGTGGTCACTTCCCCCGCAGTCCGCATCAGCATCAATACGCCCACCAAAATGCGTGGCTATGCCAACAGCGATGGAGGCGAATTGGTTACCCAGCTGAGCTGGAAGCTGGAACCCAAATGCAGCTATGTCCGCGTTGTCGTAACTGACGAACACGGCAAAAACGCCTATTCCAACGCCTATTTTATGGACGATATCCTGCTGTAAAAAAGTAACACCGCCTCAATCCCACAGGATTGAGGCAGTTCCTTGTTCCATTACAGATATTTGAAAAAAAGTGTTGCAAATCTTAATGAACTATGCTATAATGTCTGCTGTGTCCGGTGTTGGGCGCGAGACATTGGGATGTCGCCAAGCGGTAAGGCACCAGACTTTGACTCTGGCATTCGTAGGTTCAAATCCTGCCATCCCAGCCATATGATCCGCTAGCTCAGTTGGCAGAGCAACTGCCTTTTAAGCAGTGGGTCCGGAGTTCGAATCTCCGGCGGATCACCAAGAAAAGCGTTATCCCTTTCGGGATAACGCTTTTCTTAATGGTATACGAAGGAGATTCGAAAGATTAAATGCAACAGTCCGGTGGACTGTTGCTCGCCGGGTCCCACCCCGGCGACACCTTAATTTTCGCCCGAAACGGGCGAAAATGTAAACGAATCTCCGGCAGATCACCCAGTCACGCAACCGAATCTCCTGCTTAGGGGGCAAAGATCACACCACCACCCACCGTCACACTATGTTTCATTGACACAAACGACAAAATGTGATAAGATAACCAAAATATATACTTTTTCAACCTTGGAAAGGAGATGATGCAGTGGACATGTTGGATAAACCTTCTTATCTGCGTGCCTTCGATGATTTCCTCTATAAACCCACTTATCTGCTCCTGTGCTGGGCATTGACCGTATTTGCCAATGTTTTCGGCGCCGAACTTTTCACATATACCTGTTTTGTTCTTCTGTTTTTGTACCTGTGCCTTTGCGGTCGGGATCTGCTTCCCGTCATGCCCCTGGCCATCTGCTCCTATATTGCCCCATCCCGCAGCAGCAATCCGGGACTCAGCAACGATTCCCTGTTTGCTTTTTCCAATGGCGGCTTGTATATGATCATTCTTGCGGTACTGCTCATCGCGGGTCTTATCTATCGTCTGATCCGGGATCCGGAATTGGGGCGCTCCGCCTTTTGGAAGTGTAAACGGGTGCTGCTGCCCGGCATACTGGCCCTTTGCGCCGGCTACCTGCTCTCCGGACTGGGCAGCGCGCAGCTCATGGAAGTCGGATACAGAAATCTGCTGTTTTCCTTTATCCAGGCTGCATCGGTCATCGTTTTTTATGTTCTGCTTACAGGCTTGGTCAAATGGGATAAAGCGCCTGCCGGATATCTGGCCTGGACAGGAATGTGCGTGGGGTATGTTCTGCTGGCGGAACTGATCTTCATATATTTCCGCTACGGTGTCATTCAAAACGGCATCATCGAACGCACTCTGATCTATACCGGCTGGGGCCATTACAATAATATCGGCGCACTGCTGGCCATGATGATCCCCTTCCCCTTCTTCCTGACGGGAAAGGGCAGGCACACCGGTCTGTTCTACATCTCCGGCCTGCTGTTCCTTGGAGGCGTGCTGTTTACCTGTTCCCGGGGCTCCATGGTGGTGGGTATCATTGCGTATCTGACTTCCTACACCATCTCCCTGCTCCACAGCCGCCGCGCCCGGGCCAATATCGCCATTCATGTATTCACCGCGCTGGTGATCACGGCTATTTTTATCCTGTATCACGACGAGCTCCTGCGGCTGTTCCGGGATCTGATCGGACGCGGCTTCAAGCCCGGCCAGCGTGACGAGGACTACGCCTCCGGATGGCAGCAATTCCTGGATAATCCCGTTTTCGGTGCAACCTTCTACCCGGTGGACGAATCGATCTACTCCTGGTCCACATCTGCGGAATTTGTAGCCTTTTTCCCGCCCAGATGGCACAACACCATCTTGCAGATGCTGGCATCCTGCGGTGTGGTTGGCCTTGCAGCCTATCTTTTCCACCGCGTTCAGACATTCTGGCTGTTCCTGCACCACTTTGCGGGCAAAAAGATGTTCGCTTTTGTCTCCATGTTGGTACTGCTGGCTACCAGTATGGTAGACTGCCACTTCTTCAATGTAGGGCCGGTGCTGTTCTACTCCGCAATGCTGGCTTTCGTAGAAAAAAGATTGGATCAATAAATGCAAAAATCCCCCCTGATGTAGGATAACTGAACAGAACCAGTAAAAACGGACAATAGACAAAATACCCCCTTATGTAGGATAATAACTACATAAGGGGGTTGTGTTATTTAACCTTTACCCAAACCTGCATATCGGTCTCACCTCTATTGGCCGAACCAAAATACGGAATGAATTGGAGTGAGGTTTCTTCATAGTTTTCCCGGTTATATTTGCTGTACAGGCCGCTATTTGTCTTTTTAAAGCCCTTTGCGATAAATGTATTGACACCGAAGCGTTCACTAAATTCCATGCGTGTATGCAAATTGCCGTCAATGTACAGTTGAGAAAGCTTCTCTTTCTGATCTACGCCTTCTATACAGTAAACCATAGGTCCGTACATCAATGCCACTTTTCCCGCATTATCAGCAACCAGCGAATTCGCTTCCATTAAAACCGGTGTCAAATTCAGGTTAATCTCTATTTCACCTGCTGTATCGGTTATAACTGCATAACCATTTTCGGTGGTGTAGTGCCTATTGCACTGGAAATTATCACACCAGGCAGGTATTCTGACGCGAAGTTCTTTGACATCAGCATGGATTTTGACAATGGAATGATTGGGAAAATCCGTCGTCACAGAAACCTTGTCCGTTTTGCTATTGATAAACTGATGGACATAGTAAGTATCTGCGTCAACGCTGTAAATGTTGTCGCCCATCATTGCTATAAAACGGATAATATTGGGCGGGCAGCAGGAAGTCTTGAAAATTTCCGATCTTTTGGTTGAGGGAAACCAGTCCCGCATGTTGGTGCTTGGATCTTTGCTGCGGTTTTTCATATTGACGGAAAGCGGATTTGTATAGCGGAATTCTTTGCCATCCAAAGAGACCCCTGACAGTGCACCGTTATAAATCTCTTTTTCTATTACATCCGCATACTTCGCATCGCCTGTAATCTCTAACATTCTTTGACAGAAGAAAACCATACCTATGGACGCGCAGGTTTCGTTATAGGCTGTTTCGTTTGGTAGGTGATAGTCGATAGAAAATGCCTCGCCGTTATGTGTCTGACCAAGACCGCCTGTAATATACATTCTTTTTTCTGTGATGTTGCTGAATAGCTTCTCACAAGCATGGATAAGTTCCGGATCCTTTATCTCTCTTGCCGCGTCTGCCATAGCTGTAAACAGGTATACCGCTCTTACGGCGTGACCTTCTGCCGTAAACTGCTCGCGAACAGGCAGATGGGATTGGGCATAACTCATCTGATACCGTTCTCTGAGGCTGTCATCTTTTGGATTATTGCCCCGCTTATTCAGGAAAAACATCGCAAGCTCCAAATGCTTTTTATCCTTGGTAACACGGTAAAGTTTAAAGAGCGCCAGTTCGATTTCTTCATGACCCGGAGTTGTGAATTCGGCGCTATCCCTTACGCAAAAAATATCATAAACCAAGTCCACATATTTTTTCATTGCGTTCAGGAATTTGTCCCGGCCGGTTACAAGATAATACTCGACAGCTGCTTCAATTAAGTGTCCAAGGCAATAGAGCTCGTGGCATTTTCTATCCACAAAGCGCTGGCCTTCTCCAAAAAGAATGTAATAAATGTTAAAGTACCCGTCCGGTTGTTGGTTTTCTTCAATTTTGTCAATAAGGCTTTCGATTTTTTCTTCAAACTCGGTTATATGTTCCTTATTCAGAATAGCCGCTGCTCCTTCAATCCATTTTGCCACATCGGAATCCCAATAAATATGGGGACAGTGCGGGTCGCCTTCCTTCCAATTCACATTAAAAGCAGCAATTCTTCCTGTGTCATAAAAGCGGTCATAAACTGCATGCGCGGAAATTTTCCGATTTATTTCTTGTTTTTGTTTCCAAAAACCGCCATTAATTTCTACATTACGGTAACTAATATTTTCCATTAAAAAGCCTCCCGATTCTTGCAATTTTGTAATTATATTGTATAATTAAACTACCTAAATTACAATGCAGTTATTCCGCAAGAGGTGAAAAAATCCGACATGCTAAGTTTTGACAACAATTATATTATATTTAACGGCATGGGTCTGTTCAGTACAAATTCAAATTGGATTCATCCAAGCATTACAGAAGTCACCTACGAAATTATATACGTTGTTTCCGGAACGGTGTATCTCAAAGAAAACGGTGTTTCATATGAGCTTAAAACCGGTGATATGATCATCTTAAAACCAGATGTGAACCACAAAGGGTACAAGGACAGCACTGGAAAAACATCATTTTACTGGGTTCACTTTTTCGCAAAAGATCTGGAATCCCTCACCAATGGGAAATGGCTATTTTCGGGCGTAAACCAAGACTACATTTTCAAAGAAATGCTCCACTTCTCCCGCAAAGAGAATTCTTCACCTGTTATGCCGGAATTGCTGCTCACACAATTCTTAATCAACAATGTACAAGACACCAGTGATGAAAAATCCCGGAAACTTGTAAAGGATATCTTTGAATGGACAAGAATCAACGCCTCTCCTTCTCTCAAAGCCACCGACATTGCAAAGAATTTCTGTTACAGTGTCGACCATTTATCCCGCCTTATCAAAAAAGAATACGGTAAAAATTTGAAACAGCTCATCACGGATTTGATTGTTGAAAAGGCCAAAAGTCTTTTGTTGAACACCAACTGGTCCGTTAAGGAAATCGGTGCTTCCCTTGAATTTGGAGACTTTAATAAATTCCTTAAATTTTTCAAATATCATACAGGTAAGACCCCATCAGAATATCGAAATTCTTATAGTATAACGCACATGAATAAAAAATAACATAAAAACAGCGTAGGAAACATCCTCGTTTTCCTACGCTGTATTTTTATTTGGTTGTTCCTACATCCTTACGGATCAATGCCCGGCGCAGACGCGCCTTGGCCATTACGATATCCGTATCTGCGGAAGCCTTGTTGTCCAGCACCGCCAGGGCCCGTTCCATGGAACGCTCCGCCCGGGCTACATCGATGCTGTCTGCCCACTCAAAGGTAGTGGGCACCAAAGAAACCGCGCCGTCCACAACGGACACCATGCCGCCAATACAGGCCGCATAGCGCTTCACGCCATCGACGATCACCGTGGCACGGCCCATGCCCAAAGGCGCAACACAATTGATGTGTCCGGCCAAAATGCCCATGTCGCCGGTGGTGGTTCGGACGATCAGTTCCTCTGCCTGTCCATCAAAACGCACACCGTCCGGTGTGACGATTTTCAGCGAAAACGGTGTCATTCCTGCTCACCGCCCCGGAATTTGGCAACCACATCGTCAATGGTGCCGGCAAAGAGGAAGCAGGATTCGGGGATCTGGTCGTGCTTGCCGTCGATGATCTCCCGGAAGCCGCGGATGGTCTCCTTCAAGGGCACATACTTGCCTTCCATGCCCGTAAACTGCTCCGCAACGGAGAAGGGCTGGGACAGGAAACGCTGCACCTTACGGGCGCGGTTGACGGTGAGCTTGTCCTCGTCGCTCAGTTCGTCCATACCCATAATGGCGATGATATCCTGCAATTCCTTGTACCGCTGCAGCATCTGCTGAACATCACGGGCTGTCTGGTAATGAGCTTCGCCCACGATATCCGCAGACAGGATCCGGGAGCTGGAGTTCAGGGGATCCACAGCGGGATAGATGCCCAAAGATGCAATGCCACGGTCCAATGCGGTGGTGGCGTCCAGGTGAGCAAAAGTGGTGGCAGGTGCCGGGTCAGTGTAGTCGTCAGCAGGGACATAAACCGCCTGAACGGAAGTGATGGAGCCGTTCTTGGTGGAGGTAATACGCTCCTGCAAGGCGCCCATTTCCGTTGCCAGAGTGGGCTGGTAACCAACCGCAGAGGGCATACGGCCCAACAGGGCGGAAACCTCAGAACCGGCCTGGGTGAAACGGAAAATATTGTCGATAAACAGCAGCACGTCCTGATGCTTCACATCCCGGAAGTATTCTGCCATGGTCAGACCGCTGAGGCCGACACGCATACGGGCTCCGGGGGGCTCGTTCATCTGACCGAAGACCATGGCGGTCTTGTTGATAACGCCGGATTCGGTCATTTCGTTGTACAGATCGTTACCCTCACGGGTACGCTCACCAACGCCGGTAAACACGGAATAGCCGTTGTGAGCGGTAGCGATGTTGTAGATCAGCTCCTGGATCAGAACCGTCTTGCCAACGCCTGCGCCGCCGAACAGACCGATCTTACCGCCCTTTGCATAGGGGCAGATCAGGTCAACGACCTTGATACCGGTCTCCAAAATCTCGGTAGCGGGCTCCTGCTCCTCATAAGCAGGCGCGCTGCGGTGGATGGGCCACTGCTCAGCACCGGCAACAGCCTCCTTTTCGTCGATGGGCTGTCCCAGCAGATTGAACACTCTGCCCAGACATTCCTCACCCACGGGCACGGTGATGGGCGCACCGGTATCGATGGCCTGCACACCACGCTGCATACCGTCGGTGGAGGACATGGCGATACAACGCACCACATTGTCACCAATGTGCTGCGCAACCTCCGCCACCACTGTGCTGTCCCCGTTGGGAACATGGATGGCGTTGAGCAGCTGGGGCAGCTGTCCTTCCTCAAATCGAATATCCAGAACGGGGCCCATGATCTGGACCACAGTTCCACAATTTTTAGCCATTGGATTCAACTCCTTTAACCGGAATGTTACTGAGAACCGGCAACAATTTCCGTAATTTCCTGAGTGATTGCGGCCTGACGGGCCTGATTGAATTTCAGGCTCAGATCCGCGATCATTTCTTCTGCATTCTGGGTTGCTGCGTTCATAGCCGTTCTTCTTGCGGCCTGTTCGGATGCCCGGCTTTCGCATAGCGCACCGTACAAAACACCGCCCAAATATTCGGGAATGATGGCTTCCAGAACCGTCTCACAATCCGGTTCATACAGCATTTCGCCCGCCACCTTCTCGGTCTCGCCGGGAGCCAGGGGCAGAATGGGAAGCATCTGGGGTGTTTGGGAGAGTACGGAGACGAATTTTGTGTAAACAATACGGATCTCGTCAAATTCGCCCTTGCTGTAAGCCTTGCAAAGCTGTTTTGCCATAGAGAAGCAGTCGCCCACAGACACATCGGCGGCTTCTGCTCTCAGGTCGGTGAGCATAGGGATCTGCCGGGTCTTAAAAAAGTCCACCGCTTTTTTGCCGATGGGCATCACCACTGCATCCTTGTCAGCCATGGCTTCCCAGGCTGTTTTCAGCAGATTGGCGTTGTAGCCGCCGGCAAGACCGCGGTCACCTGCGATCACCACAAAGGCGGTGCGCTTGACGGGCCGCTGGGTCAGATAGGGAGAAGAAGCTCCCCGACCCGAACTGACGATGTCTTCAATGGTATCCAGCAGGATCTCAAAATAAGGACGGGCCTCAGATACTTGGGTCTGAGCATGGCGCAGCTTGGAGGTTGCCACCATCTCCATGGCGCGGGTGATCTGCTTTGTGGATTCCATACTGCGGATACGATTTTTGATCTCCTTGGTAGAGACGGTTGCCATATGCTCCCTCCTTTCTTAGTTTGCCGGATTCATGTCGCTGAGCAATTCTGTCAGCGCGGTTTTCAGCAATTCTTCCGTATTGGCTTCCAGCTTGCCGGTGGTGCGGATGGCATCCAGCACCTTGCCGTAACGGTTTTCCATAAACTCATGGAGCCGCAGTTCAAACTCCGGCACCTTCGCCACATCGATATCCTTCAGATACCCCTTGGTGACCGCATATAGGATGCACACCTGATGGGCAACCTCCGCAGGGGCGTTGTTCTTCTGTTTCAGCACCGCCACGATCCGTTCACCCAGGGACAGACGCTCCTTGGTGTCCGCATCCAGATCGGAGCCGAACTGAGCGAAGCTCTGCAGCTCCCGGTACTGAGAGTACAGCAGCTTCAGGCTGCCGGCCACCTTCTTCATGGCCTTGATCTGTGCGTCACCGCCAACACGAGACACGGAAATACCCGGGTTCACCGCAGGCATGATGCCGGAATTGAACAACTCGGATTCCAGGAAGATCTGGCCGTCGGTAATGGAGATGACGTTTGTGGGGATGTAGGCGGAAACGTCGCCCGCCTGGGTCTCGATAATGGGCAGAGCCGTCAAACTGCCGCCGCCCAGCTTGTCAGACAGCTGTGCTGCACGCTCCAACAAACGGGAGTGGAGGTAGAACACGTCACCGGGGTAGGCTTCCCGTCCGGGAGGACGGCGAATCAGCAAGGAGATGGCACGGTAGGCCACAGCGTGCTTACTTAGATCGTCATAGATCACCAGCACATCCTTGCCCTGGTGCATAAAGTGCTCACCCATGGTACAGCCCGTGTAGGGAGCGATATACTGCATGGGAGCCAGCTCCGATGCGGTGGCGGAGACCACGATGGTGTAGTCCATGGCGCCGCCCGCTGTCAGGTTTTCCACCACCTGTGCAACGGTGGAACGCTTCTGACCGATGGCCACATAGATACAGATCACATCCTTGCCCTTTTGGTTCAGGATGGTATCGGTAGCGATGGTGGTCTTACCGGTCTGGCGGTCACCGATGATCAGCTCACGCTGACCCCGGCCAATGGGGATCATGGAGTCGATGGCCTTGATGCCGGTCTGCAAGGGGCGGCTGACGTGCTGGCGGTCAATGATGCCGGGAGCAGGCATTTCGATGGGCCGGTAAGCCTCTGCATCGATGCTGCCCTTGCCGTCAATGGGCTCGCCCAGAGCATTGACAACGCGACCGATCAGGTCCTTGCCCACGGGGACAGAAACCACCTTGCCGGTACGCTTGACGGTGTCGCCTTCCTTGATGCCCTCATCGGTACCCAGAATAACCACGGATACCGTGTCCTCTTCCAGGTTTTGGGCCATGCCGAATTCGCCGTTGGGGAATTCCAGCAATTCGCCGGCCATACAGTTATTCAGGCCGGAGACCTTGGCGATACCGTCACCCACCAGGATGACCACGCCGGTCTCACTCTCTTCCAGAGTGCTTTCATAATTTTTAATTTGTGCACGAATGATCTTCGTGATTTCTTCAGGTCTTAATTCCATACTGTTCCTGCTTTCTTACCATCAGAGTACGGTATGATTCAGCATATTGCGGATGCTGTCCAAACGATGGGATAGAGTGTCATCCACACATTTGCCGTCAAAGTCCAGGCGCACGCCGCCCAGAACATCCGGGTCTACCCGGTTGGTCAATTCAATGGTTTTTCCGGTCTGCTCCTGCAATTTGGTTTGCAGACGAAGATGTTGGGTCTCACTCAGGGCCACCGCTGTCACCGCCGTCACCGGCAGGATATTGTTGGCCTGATTATAGCGCACCCGATAGGCGTCGTAACAATGGGAAAAATGACGTACATAGCCCTTTTCTGTGAGGATTTTCAAGAAATTCACCACATAGGGATGCACTTTCCCCGTCAAGCTCTCGTCAACGATCCTGCACCGTTCTTTTTTTGCCAAAGAATGGGCATTCAGGAGCTTGAGAAATGCCGGCTCCTGAGAAAAGCTCTCAGAAAGTGCCTGCAACTGTCCCAATATCTCCCCAGCTGCGCCTTCTGCCGCTGCAAGATCAAACAACGCGCCGCCGTAGATGGTTCCTACTTCTGTCATGCGCCGTCACCCAACCGATCAATGAAGCTGTCCACCAGGTCGGAATGATCCGCGCTGTTGACTTCCCGGCCCACAACCTTTTCAGCGATGGCCATGGCAATGTCAGAGATCTCGTCCTTGGCATCGTTGAGTGCCTTTTTCTTTTCCAGAGCGATGTCCGCGGAGGCCTTCTCCATAATGGCGGAGGCTTCCTCGTTTGCCTGGCGGAGGATCTCCTCCTCCCGACGCTGACCGCGTTCCACGGCCTCTTTCACCATGCGCTCACCGGTAACCGCGGCCTGAGAAAGCTTCTGCTTATACTCCGCTTCCATAGCCAACGCATTTTCCTTGGCGGTGTCCGCATCGGTATACATATCGTCGATCTCCTTTTGGCGGTCGGTGATCATTTTCATCACCGGCTTGAAAAGAAATTTTTTCAGCACCAAAAACAGGGTTATGGTATTGACCAGGGTAAACAGCGCAGTAAAAAAGTTAATATTTAAGAATTCTCCCGGTCCCACGCAAGCAACTCCTTTCCGTTAATTTTCAGGAAAAGCTGCTTACAGGGCAAACAGGATCAGCAGAGCAATAACCAGAGAATAAATACCGGTGGTTTCGGTAATTGCACAGCCCAGGATCATGTTGGTACGCAGATCGCCGGCGGATTCAGGCTGACGAGCCATACCTTCCAGAGCCTTACCAACGGCATTACCTTCACCGATAGCGGGGCCGATAGCGCCGATACCCATACACAGGCCTGCGCCCAGTGCTTTTGCTGCGATCATAATTGCTTCATTCATAATAAATTCCTCCTGAATTTTTTTGTATAAGTTTATTTTGTGTTTTCTTCCTCCGGCGGGGGACAGGCACCTGCGATATAGACCATGCTCAGCAGGCTAAACACAAATGCCTGAACAAAACCGGAAAACAAGTCAAAGTAAATACTCAGCGCTGCCGGAACGCCGATCTGCAAGATGGGGATTTCGATCCCACCAAGAAGATTCAAATTCGTCGCAACACCCAGTGCGCCCAGAACCATCAGCACAACGGCGATGATCTTGGATGCGGTTTTCTTTTTACGGATACCGCTGATCAGCAGCACCGCGCCCAAAACCGCAACGATCGCGGGGAACACCCAGGTGGAGGCCAGCAGATTGATCAGTGCGGTAGATGCCGCCGCCAAGGCTGTATAGATGATCATGGTAATGATGCTGCCGCCGGCCACGTTACCGAAATGACGGAACGCCATGGCAACCGGCTGCGCGATCTCGGAAACGATGTTCATGGGGGTCATAACCGGCGTGGGCTCTGTAAAGCCTTTCAGCCATCCCAAAAGACCGTTGCGCTTAATGGAGTGATACCAGATGATCACGCTGGTCATAACGGCCCAAGTCAGAACCACGGCAAGATCCGCGGTTGTGGAACGCAGGAAGCCGGTCAAGCCAATGAAGCTGCCAAAAATGGACGACAGGAAAATCGTTCCGATATAGGGCACCCAGCTCATATTGTGCTCACCCATGGTGCCACGCACCAGATTCATCAGCATACTAACGCCTTTTTCTGTCAGCACCTGCAATTTTCCGGGACGCTTTTGCAAATTTCTGCCTAATAAGATGCCGGCAGTCAGAAGCACCGCCATTACAACAATCAGCGACAGAATGGTCTCTGTAATTGCAATGGGGCCGATGGAAAACAGCTCCTGCGGGCCTCTTACTTCAATTCCATCCATCACTCACCCTTCTTTCTGAAAAATTCCGTCACCATCAATACGGGGCGCAAAAAGGCCAATGGGAGCACCAATGCGATCACATTTGCGCCCAGCTTGACGCCTACCACCATTGCCACACCAATTGCCACCAGCCGTACTGTTGACGAAAGCTGTACCATTTTTTTTGCTTGCGAAACTTCGCCCTTTTCCGCACGGTCTGCCGCAAGATTTACGGTAATCGCCATGAAGAAATAGTTGGCAGTCATCACAAGACTTCCGACCAATGCGCCCCAAAGCACATTGAGCTGAAAAAATCCAAAAGCAGCAAAAACGCCCACCATCACCGCAGAGCACAGCAGTTCTCCCACAGCAACAACCGCGGTTTCTTTTAATACGACTCTTCTGGGGTCCATAATTCCTCCAAAATCAAGTGTGTTCATTAAAAGCCTTGGGTGGATCATCCTTTTTGGCTTCGGAAATTTTTTTGAGTGTTTTCATAGAGGTGACCAAACCGTGGGCGGCGCAGTAGAGGCCCAGAATAATTCCGGCCCAGATCACCCATGCGCCCCAGCCCTGACTGTCTCTGAGCCATACGGCCAGCAGGACAAACAGCACCGGCGGCACTGCCACCGACAGTCCCAATTGGGTCAGCCATGTGAGCAGTGTTAAGTCCTTCATCGGCTGTCACTCCTTAAAAAAACCAATTCTCCCACATTACGTTGATTATTATAATGGAAAATCCGAAAAAATCAATAGGGTTTAGAAAATAAACTTGCATACTTTACTGTATCTTTGCCAGTATACCCCCTTTTTCTTTTTTTCAAAAAAGACGGAGAAAAACCTTTTCAAGCGGGCAAAAATAATGTAAACTATAAAAAAGACACAAAAAGGGGGTGACGGCCATGGCCGAACAGGAAATGGAGATCATTCAGGGCACCATCAGCGCGGTGGTATATCAGAATTACGATAACGGCTACGCCGTACTGCGCCTGGGCGTTGGCGGCGGACAAACTGTCACCGTCGTAGGCACCATCCCCCTGCCTGCTGTGGGCGAACGGCTCATGGTCACCGGAAAATGGGGCACGCATCCCAGCTATGGCCGTCAGTTTGAAGCGGAATTTCTGGAACGCCTGCTGCCCCAGACCAGCAACGAGATCTTGGCCTATCTCTCCGGGCGGATCATCAAGGGCATCGGCCCAAAAACTGCCGCCCGGATCGTTAGCCGCTTTGGGGATCAGACCCTCACCGTCATGGAGCAGGAGCCCGAGCGTTTGGCAGAGGTTGCCGGAATTTCCCGGGACAAGGCCAAGGCCATCGGAGAGGAATTCCGTCAACGGGTGGGCATGCGCCAGCTGATGGAGTTTTTCGCCCAGCATCAGCTCCCTGCGGAGCTGGCAGTGCGTACATACAAGGTCTACGGCGAAGCCACAGTGGATTTATTATATGATGACCCCTATCTTTTGATGGAGCAGGGTCTGGAAGCTCCCTTCGGCGCGGTGGATCGCTTTGCCATTGAATTGGGCATCGCCGGAGATGATATCCGCCGCATCAAGGCCGGAATTCTTTTTGAACTGGATTACAATCTCACCGCAGGCCACAGCTTCCTGCCGGAGGACAAGCTGGTAGTGGCCACCGCCCAGCTTCTGTCCGTGGACGAGGCTTGCATCCAGACCGCCGCGGACGAATTGGTGCAAAACCGGCAGTTGGTGCGAACTGTGCTGGCCGGGATCACTGTGGTGTATCTTCCTGCCCTGTTTGAGGCGGAGGAATACATCGCCCGGCGTTTGCTGGAAAGCGCCGCAAGGACATTCCCTGCCCCCAAAAATCTGGATAAAATGATGCAGGCCATTGCCAAAGAAAGCGGCATTGCCTATTCCGACCAACAGGCCCAGGCCATCCGTGCCGGCGCGACCTCCGGTATTTTGCTGATCACCGGCGGCCCCGGCACCGGCAAAACCACCATTTTGAAAGGCCTTCTGTCCCTGCTGGGACAGATGCAGCTGAAATGCGTCATGGCCGCCCCCACCGGGCGCGCCGCCAAACGGCTGACGGAGGTCACCGGTGAGGACGCTTCCACCATCCACCGTCTGCTGGAATGTACCATCGACCCGGTATCCGGGGACATGGTATTCTTGCGTGACGAGGCCAACCCCCTGAAAGCCGATGTGGTGATCGTGGACGAGATGAGCATGGTGGACGTGCTGCTTCTGAGCAGTCTTTTGCGGGCCATACCCAAGGGAAAACGGCTGATCTTCGTAGGCGACCCGGATCAGCTCCCCCCTGTTGGGCCCGGCTTTCCCTTTGGGGATATGCTCCGCAGCGAGGTGCTCCCCACCGTGCGTCTGACGGAGATCTTCCGTCAGGCACAGCAGAGCCTCATCGTTATGAACGCCCACCGGGTCAACAACGGGGAAATGCCGGATCTGAAAAATGTGAAAAGCGACTTTTTCTTCCTGCCCTGCCGGTCGGAGGAGGAAATGCGGCAGACCGTTTCCGGTCTTTGTACTTCCCGTCTGCCCCAGAAAATGGGCATCCCGGCATCGGAAATTCAAGTCCTCTCCCCCACCCGTAAGGGCGGCGTGGGAACTGCCGTTCTGAATCAATCCCTGCAAGCCTGTCTGAATCCCCCCGGCGGCGGCAAGCGGGAACGGCCCTTTGGGGATTTTACCTTCCGGGAGGGTGACCGGGTCATGCAGATCCGGAACAATTACGACATCATCTGGAAAAAGTGCGACGGCAGCGCCGCAGGCACCGGCATTTTCAATGGGGACATCGGCATCATCACTTCCATCGACCCACACATGGAGACCATGACCGTGGTATTCGACGACCGGGAAGCGGATTACGACTTCACTCAACTGAACGAACTGGAACCGGCCTATGCCGTCACCGTCCACAAAAGCCAGGGCAGCGAATACCGGGCGGTGATCTTGTGCGCATGGAGTGGCTCACCTTATCTTTTGAGCCGCAGCGTGCTGTACACCGCCATCACCCGGGCCCGGGAGCTGCTGATCATCGTGGGCAGAGCTGAGACCGTGGCTGCCATGACGGAAAACGCCAAGCGCGGCCGCCGGTATACGGGGCTAAAGCTGCGTTTACAGGAGAAGGCATGATGGGTATTCTGGATTGGATATTGCGGCTTTTGTTTCCGCCCAAATGCCTGCTGTGCAGAAAGGTGCTGCGGGACGAAGAACTGGATTTGTGCAAAATGTGTCGGACGGACGGCCCGGAATGTACAAATTATCGAAAAAAGCTGCCCTTTATTGACAGTTGGACAGCAGTTTGGTATTATGAAGACAACGCAAGGCACAGTCTGCTCCGCTACAAATTCCGGGGCGCACGGAGTTATGCCCCGGGCTACGGCAGACTGCTTGCCATGAAGCTGCAGGAAGCCCATCCCGATGGATTTGATCTGCTCACATGGGTGCCCATCAGTCCTCTGCGCAAATTCTTCCGGGGTTACGACCAGGTGGAATTGCTGGCGTATTGGGTCGGACAGGAATTGGAGATCAAGCCGGTTGCGCTCCTGACCAAGATCCGCCACAACCGTCCCCAATCCCGCATCGTGGGCGATGCCCAGCGGCGCGCCAATGTGCTGGGCGCATACCGGGCGGAAAACCGGGAGCTTTTCATCGGAAAGCGCGTTGTCCTTCTGGATGACATCATTACCACCGGTGCAACTGCCGGGGAATGTGCCCGGGTGTTACTGACAGCCGGCGCAAAAGAAGTTCATTGCGGTGCCATGGCGGTTGCACGGCACCGGGCAAATAACAAAGTTAGGTGAATGTTATGCAATTTTTTTCTCATGACCTGGGCGTGGACCTGGGCACTGCCAATGTATTGATCTACGTGGAAGGCAAGGGCGTGGTCGTCCGGGAGCCCTCCGTGGTGGCGGTGGACAAAAACACCGGCAAGATCATCCAGGTGGGCTCTGCCGCCCGGAATATGCTGGGTCGTACCCCCGGCAATGTGGTGGCTATGCATCCGTTAAAGGACGGCGTGATCTCCGACCACGAAATGACGGTGCAGATGCTCCGGGAGCTCTTTAAGGAAGCTGCCAAGACTTCCCTGTTCACCCCCAAGCCCCGGGTGGTCATCAGCGTTCCCAGCGGCGTCACGGAAGTGGAAGAGCGCACCGTGATCAACGCCGCCATTGAAGCCGGCGCACGCCGTGTCTATCTGATCGAAGAGCCTCTGGCGGCAGGCATGGGCGCCGGCTTGGATCTGCGCTCCCCCAAGGGCCACATGGTGGTCAACATCGGCTGCGGCACAACGGACATTGCCGTGCTTTCCCTGAACGGCGTTGCCACTTCCTCCTCCATCAAGGTCGCCGGCGGCACCTTTGACGAGGCCATCGGCCGTTTCGTCCGCCGCAAGCACAGTCTGGTCATCGGCCAGGCCACCGCGGAGGATATAAAAATTCAAATCGGTTCCGTTTATCAACGGGAAAATGTGAGCTATACCGCCAAGGGCCGGGATGCCAAATCCGGCGTTCCCCGGGAAGTGACATTGTTCTCTGACGAGATCTACGAGGTCCTGCGCAAGCCTGCCCGGCAGATCTGGGAAGAAGTCCAGTCTGTTTTGGAAATCACTTCTCCGGAGCTGGTCAGCGATATTTCCGAAAACGGCATCACCCTCACCGGCGGTGGAAGCCAGCTGTGGGGTATGGACAAGCTGCTTACGGATGCCACAGGCATTCCCTGCACCCTTGCCGACGATGCGGAATCCTGCGTAGCTTACGGCTGCGGCAAGAGCCTTGCATGGATCAATCACATGCAGGAGGGTCCCATCAATATCGCCAGAAAGCGCATCATGCGCGGATAATTATGTATATAAAAATCCGACAGTTCGTTGTGAACTGTCGGATTTTGCGTTAAATCCCACAATGTAAAATATTTCTGGCAACGTGGACACCGCTTGCGGAAGCATGGGAAAGGGAATGGGTGATCCCGCTTCCGTCGCCGATGATATAAAGCCCCTTGTGGCAGGACTCCAGATTTTCATCCACGTTTACTTCCATGTTGTAGAATTTGACCTCCACGCCGTAAAGAAGCGTATCATCGTTCGCCGTACCAGGTGCCACCTTGTCCAACGCGTAGATCATTTCGATAATGCCATCCAGGATTCGCTTGGGGAGCACCAAACTCAGATCTCCGGGAGTTGCCTTCAGCGTCGGCGTGGTAAACGCCTCCTCGATCCGGTTCACGGTGGAGCGCTGGCCTCTGATCAGGTCGCCGAAACGCTGTACGATCACACCGCCGCCCAGCATATTGCTCAGTCTTGCGATGGACTCGCCGTAGCCGTTGGAATCCTTAAACGGTTCTGAGAAATGCTTTGCCACCAAAAGGGCAAAGTTTGTGTTATCCGTTTGCTTTGCGGGGTCTTCGTAGCTATGTCCGTTTACGGTAATGATGCCGTTCGTGTTTTCGTTTACCACCGCACCCCTGGGATTCATACAAAACGTACGAACTCTGTCGCCGTATTTTTCCGTGCGGTATACGATCTTGCTCTCGTAAAGTTCATCGGTAATGTGGGCAAATACTTCCGCAGGCAGTTCCACGCGAACACCGATATCCACTCTGTTGGAATTTGTGGGGATGCCCAGTTCACCGCACACTTTCTCCATCCACTTGCTTCCGATACGGCCAACGGAGACAATACACTTTTTGCAGGTATAGAAAGCGTCCTTGCACTTGATCTCATAACCGCCTTCGGTCACAGAAATGTTTTCAACGGGCGTATCGAAGAAGAACTCCACCTTTTTATCCAGTTCCGCAAAAAGGTTCTCCAGCACGACGTAATTGATATCCGTGCCCAAATGGCGGACGGACGCATTCAGAAGATGCAGATCATGTCGGATACACTCGGTACCAAAGGCAGAACCTGCAGTTGTATAAAGTTTTGTGCCTTCTCCGCCGTAACGCATATTGATCTCATCCACATACTTCATCAGATCAAGCGCTTTCTTCTTGCCGATATACTCGTGCAATGTACCGCCGAAGTCATTGGTAATATTGTATTTTCCGTCGGAAAATGCACCTGCGCCGCCGAAGCCACTCATAATGGAACAGCTTTTGCAGCCAATACAGGTTTTTATCTTTTCCCCATCAATAGGGCAGTTGCGCTTATGCAAAGCATGTCCTGCTTCGAAAACGGCGATCTTAAGATCAGGCCTTTGCGCGCTTAATTCATAGGCGGAAAAGATACCGCCGGGACCTGCGCCAATAATAATTATGTCGTAATTCACAAGAACCTCCATATATGATGGTTTTGTGCTATTTTATCATATTTTTTCGTATAATTCAATTCCCATTTGCAAGAAGAAATTACCTGAAGCAGGCCGTTATTGCAATTCGATGGCCACGATCCGGGAATGGGCGGCATCATAGTGTTCCGGGGTAACGGTGCGCTGCTGACCCGGCTGCAGGCCGAACAAGTGGGCAGAGTACGCCGCGCCGCCCAAATAATAATTCTCCGACGCCACATACTGCTTGTACCACACGGTTATATTCTCCAACTCCCGGGAATGCTGATTGACAATGGTCATCGCCGACCCGAAGCCCACATAATGGACCTCCTCCCGGGACAACTCCTGAGTATCCCACCGAACCGTCAGCTCCCGGCAGTCTAACACTTTTTGCGGATCGCAGGACTTTCTGTTATACTCCAACACCAGACAGCGGCTTTTCGGCGGCAAGCGGTAGGCAAAAAAATAGAGTTTCCCTGTGGGCGTGTCCACAGTAAAGGACGCAAAGGCGATCATGCGATCCGTAGGATTGCAGATCATCAACGCCGCCACATCCTCCACATAATCGCCGCTTCCGTCCTCCCAGTACGCCCCCCGATACTGCCGCAATTCCTCCGCGATCAGGCCGCTGTCCGGCAATGTAACGGGAAACGCCACGGACGCAGGGGCAACATGGGTTACCCGGGTGGGATTCGTCTGAAATGCAGCAACCTCTGTTGTCTTTTCTCCGGCGCATCCGCAGAGCGTCCACGCCACGGCCAGAATCAGCGCAATTTTCCATCTGCATTCCATCGTCCATCCCCCCTGCGTAAAATGTATCCGCATTATAAAAAACGATGGTTGGCTCTTTCAAGGGAAACGCCGCACTTTCTGCGCTTGTCTGCAATAAAATCATCGACAAAATAAAGGAAAATGCCTAATAGTGGCATTTTTTACGGATTATTTCTACGATAAAATGGGTATTTTGTGCATATTCTAGTCTGGGAGGGATGGCACAAAAATGGGTGTTTTCAGAAGGATTTTTATTTTATTCTTGCCGTTGCTTTTTCTTTTAACCGGCTGCTGCAATATTTTTCGCAGTCCGGAAACCGTTCCCTACCGGGTGGTGACGCAGGTGCAGATCCGCTATCAAAACGGTGCGCTCCAAAGTCAGCGGCAGTTTTTCCGGGAAGAAAATATCCGCAACATTTTGGCGTATCTTCGTTATATCGACCCCTACGGCACGCCCAAGGAAGATCCGGAACAGGCCGCCGGGCGGATTTTTGATATTTATGTCATCTACTCCGATGGAAGCCAGCATCTATACGAGCAACGGGCGGATCAGTATATGCGCATCGACGGCGGCCCATGGAAGCTGATCGATTCCCAAAAGGCTCTGACCCTCAGCGGTCTGTTTGGCATGATGCCCAGCGACCCGGTGCCTGTCAGCGAAACACACATCCCACCGCTGATCCGACCAAGAATATAAAACAAATCCCGGCCATCGGCCGGGATTTGTGTATTCAGTCCGCAAAGGCCGCTTTGTTTTCCATCACAAAGCTACGAATACCGACAAAGTAATAAATGGAACCTACAACACCAATGATACCACCAAAAATCAGGTTGTAAACCAGTGTGATGACCGGGCCTGTGACCGGCTCAAATTTTTGAATGATGCCGGTGGGGTTGTCCGGAAGCTGTTTGCTGTAATTCATATCCTGCACAGAGGACACCACGTTCAGCACGCCCACGATCAGCACAAACCAGTTAGCAAACACGCCAGCAAGGATCTGTAAAATACCGATCACAAGCCAGATAATGCCATTTGTTTTGACCTTTTCTGCCAACTTGCGCACCAAATCAGCACTGGCTGTCTGTACGGTCGCCGAACCGGTGGCGCAACCACAGCCCGGGCAGATCACTGCCTCATCAAAAAGCTCCTTGCCGCAATGGGTACAAAATTTCATATCTCCCGCTCCTTAGATCATCAAAGCAAAGACGATAACGCCGACCAAAGCAACAGCGGCGATCACAAAAGATGCGGCATAAGCACCGCTTTTCTTTTTCAGTTCCTTACGTACGGCTTTCTCGTCATTTTTAAGCTGTTTCTTATCAGAAATGTGACTGTTATTCTGTTTGAACATTTTTTGTACCTTTGTATTGGGCACAAGCACAACCAACTCAGCCGCCAAGCACAAAATCGCACCAAACAGCACACTGACAAACAATCCTACTACAACACCTAGCACTAACAGCACCGCACCAATGGCAACAAAAGTGCTGGCATTGTGAATGGCATCCTCATATGTTTGCTTGGCCGCTTTCTTTTCCTGCTGAACCGCACAACCGCAGGCAGGGCACATTACCGCCTCATCAAAAAGCTCTTTTCCGCATTTTGCGCAATACTTCATACCGATTCCTCCGATTATTCATATAGCTTTTTTTCATCAATATCATACAGACCTTCAATTTCGCCGTATCTGTCGTATTGAATTTCGTATGTATCAATGCCGCATACCAAAAAGACCATTCCATCTTCAAATTTGATCTCATACTGTCTTTGGTATTCTATTCCTTCATCCATGACATTGCCATAATAGTAGTAATACGTACAGTTTGCTTCTTCATCAAACTTAAAGTAGCAATAAGTAGAGCTATACCAGCCTACGTCTGTATAAGCAAATCTCTTGCCCGCAAGTTGCTCCTTGACTTGCTCTATACGAATATGATTCCATATAGACAATCCTGCGATAATTGCCGCCACCAAAGCAACTGCCGCAACAACAATCAAAATAATCTTCTTCGTACTGATACGTTTTTTAGGCTCAACACGATTCTCTTGGATTTCGAGACCTGTTTCGCATCCGCAATTCGGACAGATCACTTCTTCTGTGATTTCTTTTCCACATTTCGTACAATATCCCATACAAACCCTTCTTTCTATTTCTTTGCACCTATATAGGTGCAAAGAAATCATAACATCAACCTATAATAATGTCAAGTATTTTTTGTTCTTAAATAGGTGCAAAGGGGTGGCTTGACAATGAACGCAGAAATTGAAAAACGCGTGGGGCAAAATATCCGAATGCTCCGGGAACGCAAAGGTATGACCCAGGAACTCCTGGCCACAAAGCTTCAACTGAGCGGTTGCGATATCACCCGGAGTGCTGTGGCCAAAATTGAGGTCGGTCAGCGGCATCTATACCCCGATGAGGTCATTTTGATCAAAGAAATTCTCAAGGTGCGCTTTGAGGATATTTTCGACCTTGGGCTATAAAAAGGCCCCCTTGTGTAAAGGGGGCTGTCAGCGAAGCTGACTGGGGGATTGTTACATTCCTGTTGCGGTATCCGGTGCTCTCCTTGGCGTAAACGCCTGCGTCGCTCACCGACCGCAGCCACTCGCTCTGGGTGCTTCTTTCGTCGTTGGCGGTTATTACCCTCATCCGTCTTTTAAGCCCGACCAAGTTTGGTCGGGCTTAAAATCCACCTTCCCCCAGGGGAAGGCTTTTGGCCCCCTCGGATGAGGGGGCTTTTCATTAGGTGGTCTTATAAGTGCAGCTTTGGCCGTCCTCCCCTTGGCGGTCACAGCCGCTGGGAGCGAACTGGGCCGCCGGGAACGGGATCCGGGAGAACATCTCGCAAGGATCCTCTGTGCAGCCGGGAGCATCGCAGCATTCCTTGGTGGGAATTGCGTAATCCAGCACCGGCACGATCAGCTGGGCATCCCGTTCCAGACGGATGATGGAGAACTGCCCCAGGGTGACATACAGCCGCTTGCTCTCCCCGGAGATCACCAGCTCATCGTCGAACATCTCGCAAATGGGCCCGGGCAGCTGCAAAGTGCCATCATCCCGGCACTTGCACTCGCACACATCCCGGACCTTGGAGCTGAGCACCATGGGATCCAGCACTTCCACCACAGCGGTGGGGCGGTTGGCGTAGACACGGGTGTGGCCATCCGCGCCACACAAACGGGTATCGGACCGGAAAATGTGGGCCTTGCTGTCCTCTCCGCAAAGCACCGCCCGTTTGGTAAATACCGCAACACCGTACAGCGCCGCGGGACGGGCTGTGCCGATGGTGGCATCCGCCAAAATGCGGTAATAGAATGTCACATCGATGCAGTAGTGATTGCGGTCGAACGCCACCGGCTCTACATCAATATAGGTATACAGCAATTCCGCGCACCGCACCTTGGCGCAGGTGGCTGTATCCAGCAGGCACTGGGAGCCCTTGGTCAGATAGACCCGTAAATCCTCAATGCAGTCCTTGTCACGGCAGCTGTCCGTGATCTTCCGGGTGTGGATGGACATGGCCTGGCGCAGATCGTTGGGATCGCAGCGCAGGATGTCCTGACATTGTTCAGACATATGGATACCTCCCGTCAGATAATTAGGAAGCAAAATGCTTACAGGACAGTTTATGCATTCTTTTCCCGGAAGTGCAAACCGGGCAGAATTTCGGCTTGCCTTTCTGCGTTTTTTGGGTTAGAATATAGAAAAAGCAGGAAAGAGGGTGCATTATGGAGCAAATGCTGTCTATGGACACAGCCCAGCAAATCGCAGAACTGTTCAAGGCCTTTGGGGATACCACCCGGGTGCGGATCCTGTGGCTGCTGCTTCCCAAAGAGCAATGCGTGGGTGACATCGCCCAGGCGCTGGACATTTCCCAGAGCGCCATTTCCCACCAACTGCGGATCCTGAAGCAGATGCACCTGATCAAAGTCCGCCGGGATGGCAAAAACGCCCTCTACTCCCTGGCAGATGACCATGTGCGCACCATTTTGCAGATGGGTCTGGAACACGTAATGGAATAAAGAACAGCCTGGCCGAAGCCAGGCTGTTTTCTCGTTTATTACAGTTCGCAGTTGCCAACGGTTCTGGGGAAGGGCAGAACATCCCGGATGTTGCCCATGCCGGTCAGATACATGACGCAGCGCTCGAAGCCCAGGCCGAAGCCGGCGTGACGGGCAGAGCCGTATTTCCGCAGATCCATGTAGAAGCCGTAGTCCTCGGGCTTCATACCTAGCTCTTCGATGCGGTTTTTCAGGATCTCGTAGTTGTCCTCACGCTGAGAGCCGCCAATGATCTCGCCGATGCCGGGCACCAGGCAGTCCATAGCCGCAACAGTCTTTCCGTCGGGATTCAGCTTCATATAGAACGCCTTGATCTCCTTGGGATAATCGGTGACGAACACAGGACGCTTGAACACCTGCTCGGTCAGGTAACGCTCATGCTCGGTCTGCAAATCGCTGCCCCAATGGACGGGATAGTCAAACTCGTCGTTGTGCTTTTCCAAGATCTCGATAGCCTCGGTGTAGGTTACCCGGCCGAAGTCGGAATTCACCACATGGTTCAGCCGTTCCAGCAAGCCCTTGTCCACGAAGCTGTTGAAGAACGCCATTTCCTCGGGAGCGCGCTCCAGCACATAGGAAATGATGTACTTGATCATGTCCTCAGCCAGCTCCATATCGTCCTGCAAGTCCGCAAAGGCGATCTCCGGCTCGATCATCCAAAACTCGGCGGCATGACGGGTGGTGTTGGAGTTCTCCGCCCGGAAGGTGGGGCCGAAGGTGTAGATGTTGCGGAAAGCCATGGCGAAGGTCTCGCCGTTGAGCTGACCGGAAACGGTCAGATTGGTGGGCTTGCCGTAGAAATCCTGGGTAAAGTCAATGGTGCCGTCCTCGTTCTTGGGGACATTGTTCAGATCCAAAGTGGTGACCTGGAACATCTCGCCCGCGCCCTCACAGTCAGAGCCGGTGATCAGGGGTGTGTGGACATACACAAAGTCCCGATCCTGGAAGAACTGGTGGATGGCCATCGCTGCCAGGGAGCGCACACGGAACACAGCCTGGAAGGTATTGGTCCGGGGACGCAGATGGGTGATGGTACGCAAAAACTCCATGGAGTGACGCTTGGGCTGCAGGGGAAAATCACCGGTGGAAGCACCCTCAACAGTGACGGTGGTCGCCTGCAACTCAAAGGGCTGCTTGCTCTCGGGAGTCAGCACCACGGTGCCCTTGATGATGAGGGCCGCGCCGATGTTGATCTTGGAGATCTCCTGGAAATTTTCGATGGTGTCGTTGTAAACCACCTGAATGGGGTTAAAGTAGGTGCCGTCGGACAGCATGATGAAGCCGAACTGCTTGCTGGGACGGCGATTGCGCACCCAGCCGCCCACTTCGATTTCCCGGCCGGCGTACTTTTCGGTGTTCTTATAGAGTTCACGAACAGTAATCAGATCCATAATTTTTCCTCGCTTGCTGAAAATATAGATAAGTATACGCCAATTCGGCAGAATTTACAAGAGGGAAGTTGCATTTTTTGGCAAAATATCAAATCCTTTTGTAGGGGACGGCCCCCTGGACGTCCCGCAAAGCCCGATTTCAAGAAACGGGGTGTCGAAGGCATAAACTATGGTATGATTGCCCCTGGCAATCATTTATATTTTGGATGCGCTGCGCGCAGCACCACGCCCCCTACATAACAATAATTACAACTGCGCTACATGGACTTCCGCACCGGCGGTACGGATGCGCTCCAACTGGGCATCATCGCAGCCGCTATCGGTGACCAAGATCTGCCCCTCGCTGACACCGCAAATATGGGAAAAACCCACTCTGCCGATCTTCCGATGGTCGGCAACGATGATGGTCTTCTGGGCCCGGGCGATCATGGTGCGGTCGATCATGGCCTCATCCGCATGATAGGTGGTGATGCCGTGCTCCGGATGCACTCCGTCCACAGACAGAATACTCCACTGTGGCTGATAACGGCTCAGCTGCTCCAAAGCGTCACCGCCGTAGGTAAAGCCATAGTTGGCGTTCAATTCGCCGCCCAGCAAAATCAGCCGCATATCCGCCTGGTGGGCCAAATAATTGGCCACCGCCAGAGAATTGGTAACGATATTCAGATTTTTCCGCAGGCTCAGTACCTCCGCCACCGCCATGGTGGTAGTGCCGGAATTGATGAACAAGGTGTCGCCGTCGCTGATATAACGCAGCACCGCTTCCGCGATGGCCCGTCTGCCCTGCCCCACCGGCACGGGCGTTCCGCCCCAGCCTTCGCCGGGCTTCACTCTCCGCACTGCGCCGCCCTGGATGCGATCCAGCTGACCGTCCACGGCCAAGGCATCCAGATCGTTCCGGATGGTTGCAGGGGTCGCGCCCAGTCTTTCGCTGAGTTGTGTCACATGGACGATCCCCTCCCGGTTCAGCTGTTCCAGGATAGCCTGACGGCGGATGTCGATTTTTAACTTACCTGTTGCCATATTACAGCGCCTTATTGTTCAGCCGTTCGCCCACAGCCCCACCGGGATGGATGAGGGCAAACTGCTCTGCCTGATAGCCGGTCTCCTCGATCACCGCTGCCTGCAAAGCATGGAAGATCATGCACAGGGAGGTGGTGGAGGTGGTGCCCTGAGCGTTCCACTTGTCCGTCTCCCGGTTGACGTGCTGCTTCAGTACCACATCCGCAGCCTGCGCCAGGGGGGATTCCATATTCTCCGTAACGCTGATGATGGACACGCCCTTGGCCTTGCAAATATCCACGATAGGCAGCAGCTCCTTGGTCTTGCCGCCACGGGATGCGAAGATCATCACATCCCCGGCCTGCAAAAAGCCGGTTGCGCCGTGGACTGCCTCAGCCGGAGAGATGAACCGGGCAGGACGCTCGATGCAGCACATCAGATGGGCCATGTGCTGGCAGATGATGCCGCTGTGACCGCAGCCGGCGGTGCCGATACGGGGCGCCTTGCTCAGCAGATCCACCGCTTTAGCAAAGGCTTCTTCATTGATAAAATCCTTCATTTCCCGAATGCAGGCTTCCTCGATTTCATAGGCCTGACGGATGGCTTGAAGACTTTCCTGTTTCATATTTTTCCTCCCGAAAAGTTTTTATTTATCATAACACAAATATTATTTTCTTTCAAGTAAATTTTCAAAAACACCTGCCGTCAAAACGGCCATATTCCATTCAAAAATTTGTGTAAAACGCAAAAAATGAGGAATATGAATTGACTTCCCGGCTTTGTTTTTTTATAATGTAGTAGGGTCGCGAAATATGGCCCGTTTTAAGGAGGACTGTGTTATGAATAACTTACAAGCCGGTTTCAGTCGCGTAAATGTTACACCCATGATGGGCATTCCCATCCGTGGTTATTTTCATGAACGCCTTGCAGAAGGCGTGTTGGATGAGTTGGAGATCAACGCGCTGGCTCTTGCCTGCGGCGATACAAAAGTATTGCTCATGACATTGGACAGTTGTGCCATCGATACTCCTGAGGCAAAGAGTTTTGCCCAAAGCATTTCTGAGGCTACCGGTGTCCCTGTGGAAGCCGTTTTTATGCACGCTACCCACTCCCATACCGCACCTTACATGGGCTTCCAGTCGGAAAACCCTCTTGTTGTGGAATATACCCAATTCCTGCAACGGCGTTTCGTAGATGCCGCCACTTTTGCGCTGGCTGACCTGAAGCCCGCCAAAATGGGCTGGGCGCTGAGCAAGGCTTCCAACATTTCCTTCGTTCGTCGTTTCCGCATGAAGGACGGCAAGGTTCGCACCAACCCCGGCGTGGGCAATCCCGACATTCTGCACCCCATCGGTGATGTGGACGAGCGTGTAAATGTGGTTCGCTTTGACCGCGAGGGCGCGGAAACCATCGTGCTGTGCAACTTCGGCTGCCATCCCGACGTGGTGGGCGGCAATCTGATCTCCGCTGACTGGCCTGCATTCTATCGCCGCCGCCTGGAAAAGGCATTGGACAATGTGAAGACTTTGTTCTTCAACGGTGCTCAGGGTGATATCAACCATATTAATGTCAAGGCCAAGGATGGAGACAAGAACGACACCTTCCATGACTTTGACGATGTGGATCGTGGCTACGGCCACGCCCGCCACATGGGTAACGTGGTTGCCGCTGCGGTCTTGCAGGTTTTTGACAAGGCCCACTATCGGAAAGTAAACACCCTGCACTATGCCCAGAAGGTTTCTGATCTGCCCTCCAACATGCCCAAGCCTGAGGATATGCCTTTGGCTCACAAGTATAACGATCTGCACCTTGCCGGCAAGGATAGCGAAATTCCCTTCCAGGGCATGGAGCTGACCACCGTTGTGGCCGAAGCCGGCCGTATGGTGCGTCTGGAGCATGGTCCTGCGTCCTTCCCGTTAATGCTGAGTGGTATCGCCATTGGCCCTGTGGCCATGCTGGGCATCCCCGGCGAGCCTTTCAACGGCGTCGGTCTGGGCATCAAGAAAGCCGAAGGCTGGGAAGTGGTCATGCCCTGTTGCCTGACCAACGGCTCTGAGGGTTACTTCCCCATGCAGGATTCCTATGATGAGGGCGGCTATGAAGCAAGATCCTCCCGGTACAAAGCAGGCACCGCCGAGCAGATCATTGCGGACGGTGTGCAGCTGCTGAACGAACTGCGCTAAAACGGGGTGGAATGTTTTATGAATAAATTACAAGCAGGTTTTTCCAAGCTGAATATCAATCCCCCCATGGGTACACCGATCAACGGTTACTTTCATACGCGTTATGTAAAAGGCATTCGGGACGATCTGGAAGTTTGTGCTTTGGCGCTGCGGGCTGAGGATACCACCGTCGTACTGCTCAGCGCAGATAACTGCCTGATTTTCACCCCCACCGCTTTGTCTATGCGGCAACAGGTTGCACAAGCCACCGGTCTTCCCGTGGATGCCGTGTGGCTGCATACCACCCATACCCACCTCGCCCCTCAGGTAAGCGACTCCAACCTTTCCGGCGTAGATCACCTTCCGGAACAAGAAAAGCTGGTAGCAGAATACGAGCAATTCCTGCGCCGTCAGCTGACAGACGCTGCCGTGCTGGCCATCGCTGATCTGAAGGATGCCAAAATGGGCTGGGCCGTGGGTAAAGCGCCCAATATCTCTTTCGTCCGCCGTTTCCGTATGAAGGACGGTACCGTTCGTACCAACCCCGGTATCGGCAACCCCGATATTCTCCATCCCATCGGTGAGGTGGATGAGCGTGTAAATGTTCTGCGTTTTGACCGGGCAGACGACAGTCTGGTGCTGGTAAACTTTGGTTGCCACCCGGATGTGATCGGCGGCGAGCTGATTTCCGCAGACTGGCCCGGCTTTACCCGCAGACGGGTAGAAAAGGCGCTGGATAATGTGAAGTGCATTTTCTTCACCGGTACCCAGGGTGATCTGAACCACGTCAATGTCAACGACCCCAGCAGCCACCTGCCGGACATTGCAAATACAGGCGTGCGTTACCCGCAAGCCCGCCACATGGGCAACGTGGTTGCCGGTGCGGTTCTGCAAGTATACGAAAAAGTCCATTATGAGGATGTGGACAGCTTGCGTTTCCTCAGCAAAACTGCCGCCATTCCTTCCAACATTCCCAATCCCGAAGACCTTCCTCTGGCCCGGGAATATTGTCGTCTGCACAAAGAGGGTCGGGACGATCTGATCCCCTTTGCAGGCATGGAAAAGACCACCGTCATTGCCGAGGCTGCACGGATGCTGCGTCTGGAACACGGCCCTGAGTTCTTTAATTTGGGTATGAACGCCATTGCCCTGGGTAACATTGGTTTTGTTTCCATTCCCGGCGAGCCCTTCAACGGAGTTGGCCTAGGTCTGAAAGAAGCTGAGGGCTGGACATTGGTTCTGCCCATGGCGGTGACTAACGGCTACGACGGTTACTTCCCCATGCAGGACGCTTATGACGAGGGTGGCTACGAGGCCCGGTCTTCCAATTACCGCGCCGGCGTAGCCGAGCAGATCATCGAAGAAGGTTTGCAGCTGCTGAAAGAACTGCGCTGATGCGCTTTCTATATTCGAAATGAGGTGAACAACTATGATTTCCAATTGCAAGATCAAGGCACCGTTTTTTGAGATCGGTCCCAAGTCCTATCTGTACGGTCAGGATGTGATCGACCTGGCCATCGCCGCTGACAAGGCTTCCGAAAAGTACGGTGTGGACATCATCTTTACCACGCCCATCGTGGAGATTGCCCGGGTAAAGGCCGCTACAAAAAACATTCACGTTTTTGCGCCCCACATGGATCCCATCGTTCCCGGTCGCGGTCTGGCAGACATTCTGCCGGAGTCCCTTGTGGCCGCCGGTGCGGAAGGCGTTATGCTGAACCACGTGGAAAAGCCCCTGGATTTTGAAACTTTGGCAAAGACCATCGTCCGTGCCGAAGAAGTGGGCCTGACCACCATCGTGTGCGCCGACTCCATGGCAGATGCCAGCAAGATCGCAACTTTGAACCCCGATATCATCGTGGCAGAGCCTTCTGAGCTCATCGGCACCGGCGTCAGCGTGGGCCCCGAGTATGTGGAAGCCGCCACCAAGTGCGTCAAGGATGTAAATTCTGACATTCTGGTGCTGACCGCTGCAGGCATCGCAAACGGCCAGGATGTGTACAACACCATCATCGCCGGCGCAGATGCTACCGGTTCTTCCTCCGGCATTGCCAAAGCCCCCGACCGGGCCGCAATGGTGGACGAAATGATCGCCGCCGTCCGCAAGGCATGGGACGAGCGCAACGCTTAATATATCAATAATTTTTTGGAGGTAACAAAAATGGAATTTAAAATGATTCAGAAAGAAATTCAGCTGCAATCCCGCGGTTGGATCCCCACCTTCCACGACATCTCTATCGATGTACATAAGATCGTGGAAGAGTCCGGCATCAAGAACGGCACCGTCTCCGTGGTTTCCCACCACACCACCTGCTCTGTCATGATTCAGGAATGTTCCCACGATTTCGACACCTTCGATCTGGAATACCTGCAGCATGACCTGCTGGACATCATGCGCGGTCTGATCCCCGACTATGTCAACGAAGGCGACTACCGTCACCCCGGCCCCGTTCATGCTCAGTTCGGCCGCTATGTTGACGAGCCCGGCAACTTCACTTCCATGAACACCGACGGCCATCTGCGCTCCGTATTCTTCGGCCGCAGCGAAACTCTGACCATCAAGGACGGCAAGCTGGATCTGGGCGAGTTTGCTCACATCTACTTCATCGACTGGGACCACGTCCGTGCACGTCCCCGTCAGGTTAACCTGACCCTGTTCGGCACTGCCGAAGATGTGGGTGACCGCAAGTACAATAACGGCGAAGTCGTCAACACTCTGCGTAAGTTCCCCGCCGAGGAAAAGGCTTACATGGAGCAGTACGACGAGTGGAAGAAGAGATAATCTTCTCGCCAAATTAAGAAAGGGGGATTTCCCTTTGCTCGCAATTATCAACGCCGAATTGGTGATGCGTAATCACACCATCCCGGAAGCCGTTCTCTTCATGGAAGACGGCGTCATCAAGGGCTTTGGTGAAATGCGCAGCACTCCCATCCCGGAAGGCTGTGAGATCATCGATGCCAAGGGTCTGTATGTAGGCCCCGGCTTCGTGGATATTCACACCCACTCCGATGGCCGGGTATTTTTCCACGAAGACCCGGTGCGGTGCAGTCTGCACCACCTGAAAAACGGCACTACCAGTCTTATGCCCGCTCTGTACACCAGCATGAACACGAGTCAATACATCGATGCCGTAAAGGTCATCCGGGACGCTATGGAAAAACCGGAGTGTGGCAATATCGCCGGCCTTTACATGGAAGGCCCCTACCTGAACCCCGGCTTCGGCTGCGACCGCAGCTCCAACCCCTGGGCGGACGGTGTGAAAAAGGAAGCCTACCAGCCGGTGATCGATGCCGCCTGGGATCTGGCAAGAGTTTGGTGCCTTGCTCCCGAACGGGAAGGCATTTTGGACTTCGTTCTGGATGTCAAGGCCAAAAATCCCGGTGCCGCCTTTGCGGTTGCTCACAGCAAGGCCGCCCCTGACCAGATTGAGGCGCTGATACCCTACGGTCTGAAGATCGGCACCCACCACACCAACGCCACCGGTGATCTGCCCAAGTATCCAGAGTGCCGGGGCGTGTGCGTGGACGAAACGGTGAACTACAACCGGGAAATTTACGCCGAGCTGATCTGCGACAGCCGGGGCATCCATGTGGACCCCTACATGCTCCGCCTGGTGCGCCGCATCAAGGGCGACGACCGGATCATTCTCATTTCCGACACCTACGCCAGCGACGGCCCCGTTCCCGAGGGCTACGACGGCGTGACCGACATCAACTTCGACTGGGAGGGCGAGATCGCCGGCTCCAAGCTGACGCTGAATGTGGCCTGCCGGAACATGATGAAGCACACCGGCGCATCCATCGTGGATGTATTCAACTTCGCATCCTATAACCCCTCCCGGGCCGTCGGCCTGCTGGATCGGGGCGAGATCGCCGTCGGCAAGCGGGCCGACCTGGTGATTACCGACTATAAGATGAACATTCAAAAAGTAATTTTAAAAGGAGAGATTCAAAATGGCTGATTTTATCGTCGATCCCGCAACCAAATTTGATTTCCAACCCCATGAGTTCGTCCCCTTCAAGGACAAGGCAGTTCTGGAGCGCGTCCGCAACATGAGCGGCAAGGAGCTGGAGCAGCGCGAGGAGTGGTGGCACCCCGAGTTCCAGGTCAAGGTCATGATGAACCCCCATCCCGTGCTGATCGCCACTCTGTTTGAGCGTCTGCGCGCCGCTTCCGAAGCCGGCAAGACCTTCACCATGATCCTGGGCAACCCCGAGCCCGACACCTACATCCCTCTGGCTCAGCTGATCAACTACTTCCAGATCGACTGCTCCAAGGTACACCTGTTCGCAGAGGACGAATGGGCAGACCAGGACGGCAACATCGCCCCCATCACCTATGAGGCCGGTTTTGCTCACTCCATGATCAAGTATCTGCAGCAGCAGATCGACCCCAAGCTGCGTATGCCCATGGAGAACGTCCACTTCCCCACCAACGAGAATATCAAGGACTACTCCAAGATCATCAACGACATTTCCGAGGGCGGCGCTGACATCGCTTCCACCTCTCCCGGTTGGGCCGGCCACATGGCTTTCGTGGATCCCATCCCCGAGTTCATCGGCTCCGGCGACATTGAGGAATGGCTGAACCAGCCTGCTCAGATCGTCAAGCTGCACCCCATGACCATCATGCAGAACTCCCTGAACGGCACCTTCGGTCAGTCCGGTGACATCGCAAATGTTCCTCCCTGCGCCGCTACCATCGGACCTCTGGATGTGATGCGCGCCAAGGAGCGTATCGAGGTTCACGCACTGGCTACCTGCGGCACCTTCTCTTCCTGGCAGAGAATGATCTCCCGTCTGTGCACCCACGGACCCATCACTCCCTACCTGCCCAGCACCATGCTGCAGACCAAGAAGACCCAGGTCTACATCAGCGACGAGCTGGCTGCTCCCTTCGCTTGCTGGGAGAAGGTCGGTTACTAATCCATCCCTATGGGCTGCCCAATCAAAAAACGGGCAGCCCGTTTTTCTAACATCATTGCTTCGGCAACTATACCCTCCCCCGGGGGGAGGGTGGCCGAGCGTAAGTGAGGTCGGGAGAGGAACGGCGGCAGAACAGAGCTTTGGAATATGTCTATACAATAGTGACCATCTGGCATTACTGCCCGCATTCCTCTTCCGTCACCGCCGCAGGCGGTGACACCTTCCCCCCGGGGGAAGGTATTAAACCCTTCGAAAGAGGTCATATTATGAAAACCTATACTCTGAAAAAGATCTGCGGTGCGCCGGACTGGAACACCATCCCGGAATTGGAGATCAATGTCCCCTACGGCACACCTGCGGATATTGAAGCCTGGGCAAAGCTTTGCTGGGACGAGACCGGCATCCATGTCAATCTCCGGGCCCGTGAGGAGCACATCCGCTGTGAGGAGACCGGCCCTCTGGCCATGATCTGCCAGGATAGCTGCCTGGAATTTTTCATCCGCCCCACAGAGGCTATGAATTACTTCAACTTTGAATTCAACCCCGCCTGCGGCCTGTATCTGGGTTACGGCATGAATATGCCCAGCTTGGTGCGTCTGGTAATGCAGGACGAGCAGGAAGCTTTCCATCCCCAGTCCTATCGCACAGCAGACGGTTGGGGTCTTACATTCCACGTACCTTTCACCTTCATTCAGCAATTCTTCCCGGAATTTAAGGCTTACGAGGGTTTGCAATTCTACGGCAACTGCTACAAATGCGGCGATTTCACCGTACAGGAACACTATCTATCCTGGAATCCCATCGAACCCGGCGTTTTGTGCTTCCACTGCCCTGCCTTCTTCGGCAGAATGATTTTAGGCGGCGAAAACTAATCAAAAAAGCCTTCCCAAACGGGAAGGCTTTTTTCTTATTCTTTCGGTTCGAACCAGGCTTTCAGGAATTCGTGCATGGGACCCTCGTACCAGGCCTCTGCCAAAAATTCCGTGCCTCTCTGGTCACCCCAGCTGTAATAGATCAGGGTTCTGCCCAGATATTCGCACATCTCCATATCCGAGTTGTTGGTATCCAAGGCTTCCTCGATCCGCTTCCGATCCTCCGGTGTCAGGAAGGGAGATGCGATCTGCTTGTCCTCAAACTCATTGTACATCAGAACAGGATTGATGGGACTGTATTCCCAGTTGATGAAATCCTTGGACCGGGCAATGGAATTTGCGAAACGGTAAAGCGGATATGCTTCCAAATAGCCAACATAGTAGTAAGGATCGTCCTCAAAGGCATAGATAGAGGGACTGCCGGCATAGCGATCCTTTTGGAACACACACTCCGAGGGCATCAGCGTCCAGTTGGTCATATCCGTGGATTGCAGGAAGCGGAAGGTGTATTTATGTCCCGTCTCTTCAGCAGGCTTGCTGATCTCGATCATCAGGGTGTAAACACCGCCACGCTCCGCAATATTCATATTATAGATGGCCCAGCCGGGCAGATCCACCTCGGCGTACTTCTCCCAGTTTTCCAGATCCTTGGAACGGAAAAATGCCAGCTTTTCCGCGCCCCAGGTTTTGCTTGCGCCGGTGACCACATACATGGTATCCCCCACTACATAGGGGAAGCCGAAGGTATGGTCTTCCGCAAACAGCGGCGTTGCGGTGTTGCTGCGGACATGCACGAAACGCAGGCAGGGAGAATCGTCCAGATCGCGCCAATGCGCGCAAGTCGCTGCCGCCGTAAAACTCTTGCGGCGGACCACCTCAAAGCGGTACAGCTCACCCTTCCAAATCAAGGGGGTGGTTTCCACAATGTTGTTGCACTCGATGGTACCCAGCTTCCGGATCACGGGTCTCGTAGGGAATTTCTTTGCCATAACTACTGCTCCAATCTCCATATTTTGGGCCGCAACGGGCCGGTTAGCTTCATTATATGGCACAGACCGTAAAAGTCAAGCCTGAAACCTAACAATATTTATGTTTTCATCCCTATGGGTTGACTTTCCCCTTTTGTAGTGGTATAAGTATTCTATTACATAGAAAGAGGCATCTTATGGAAGACGGAAAAAGCCTGGATTCCCATATTTCTTTGGCATTGGATATCGGCATGCAAATGCTGGTGTGCGGCGCGCAGATCAGCCGGGTGGAGGACGCCATCGGCCGCATCTGCAAGGCCCTTGGCGCAGTGGAGACCCACGTATTCTCCATTACCTCCGCCATCATCGTCACCGCGTTTGACGACAAGGGCAACAGCGCCACCCAATTGCGCCGTATTCACGCCGGTTCGTATGATCTGACCCGGCTGCAAAAACTGAATCAGCTCTCCCGGGACATTTGCGCCAACCGGGTAACCGACACGGAAATCCCCTTAAAGCTGCGGCAGATCGATGCCCAGGTCAACCGCCCCCTGTGGTTGATGGCCTTGGTGTATGCCTTGATCTCCGGCTCTCTGAGTATCTTCTTTGGCGCTTCCTGGACGGACGGTATTTGCGCCGCCGGCACCGGTATCATTCTCTGCTTTTTGGAATACTTCATGCGAAAGATCAACCTGGACCATGTATTTACGGTGTTCCTGGTGTCCCTGCTCACCGGCCTTTGCAATGCGGCCTTGGTAAAATCCGGACTAGGTCAGCGTTTTGACGCCATCTCCATCGGCAACATTATGCTGTTGATTCCCGGCATTGCCATGACCAACGCAGTGCATGATATGTTCGTGGACGATATGCTCTCCGGTGTCAGCCGGTTCTTCCGGTCGCTGGTGATCGCATTCCTGGTGGCCTTCGGCTTCACTCTTGCCAGCACCGTCTCCAAGGACACGGTCGTCATAGATCCCTTCTACCAAACCGTCATGGGCGCATTGGGCTCTGTGGGCTTCGCCCTGATGTTCCAGGTCCGGGGCAAAATGCTGATCTTTGCATTTTTGGGCGGTATACTGAGCTGGGGAACCTACTGCATTGCCGGCCTTTTTGTGGGACACGAGGCGCTGCAATATCTCATCGCCACCACCGTTCTGACCCTGTACGCAGAAGCATTTGCCCGAATTTTGCGGTGTCCGTCTACCATATTACTGGTCACGGGATGGATCCCTCTGATCCCCGGCAGTATGCTTTATTACAGCATCAGCGCGCTGATGCAGGACAATATGCCCCTGTTTGTGGATCGGATCCTGCACACCTTCTTGCTGATGGTGGCCATGTCCGCCGGGATGCTGTTGGGTATGACTCTGGTGCACCTCATCTCCCCCCTGCGACCCCATCGCGGCAAAACTAAAAAGTAGGGGCGACTATTAGTCGCCCCTACATGTAGAGCGTGTTGCAAATGCAACACGCTCTTGCTTGTTTATCTGTAACGAAGCGTCACCGCGTTTTGTGCCACGGAACCGTCGATGTATTTGGCATAATCCAGCACCTGACAAAAACCGCACTTTTTATGAATCGCCAAGGAGGGGACATTTTTCTTGCTCACATGGGAGTAGATCCTTTGGGGGGCTGCATCCAGTACCGCCCGGATGAGCTTCTCACCGTAGCCCCGGCGGCGGTATTGGGGCGCGGTCTCTAATGCTTCTAACAGCAACCCATCTTCATATGGCTCCAACCGCAGCGCGCTGACATAGATCCCGTTCTCCACCCAAATGGCATATACCGCACCGGCCGCAGGGAAGAATCCCTCTGCAAGATACTGATAGAAGGCCTGTTCCGCCCGGAGAAGCCGTTGCTCCCGTGGCAATTCCGGCCACATCTCCTCTCCGTTTTCCTCATTGCCCTCGGCGTAGACCGCCATCAGCTGCGAAAAATTCAGCTTGTGCAGTTTGTCTGCAAGGTATAGCACGACGCGCCCTCCTTCCCAAAATTTTTGCATCAAAAATTGTAAAAAAACTGTATAAAATTTATGAATACAGTTTCCATAACAAAAATAATTTTCGTCTCATCCTATAATTATTCACAGTTTCCACAAGTTTTTCCACAGGGTAAAAATCCAATTTTGTAGTGTCGAAAAGGGTCGAAACCGGTATTTTCCAACCTTTTCTCAATATTTTTTCCCATGTCGTAATAAATATACAGAATGGTTATGCACATATCCATCCGTTTCAAAAATGCAGGAAGCGAGATTGCCTCCTGCACTTTTCATATCGTCTCTCCCAAAATGGACTTGGTGGCGTAAGCATTCAGCTCCATACCTGCCACATTGCCCGCCAAAAACTCATAGTACGCCTGCGCGCCGATCATGGCCGCGTTGTCTCCGCACAGACTCAGCGGCGGCATATAAACCGTCGCGCCCATTTTCTCTGCTGCCGCCAAAATGTCCCGGCGGATCCGGGAATTGGCCGCCACGCCACCGGCAACAGCGATATTTTTCAGCCCGGTCTCCTCAATGGCCCGTACCACTCTGGGGATCAGGGTATCGGACACCGCCGCGGAAAAAGAGGCGCACAAACTGGGAATGTCCAGTTCCTCTCCCACCTGCTCAGCGTGGTGGATCAGGTTCAGGGCGGCAGTTTTTAGACCGGAAAAGCTCATGTCGTAGGGGTTTGCGCCGGGCTTGCTCCGGGGCAGGACATACTTGGTGTCGTCCCCCGTCTGCGCAGCCTTGTCCAGCGCCGCGCCGCCGGGATAGGGCATATCCAGCACCCGGGCCACCTTGTCGAAGCACTCGCCAGCCGCATCGTCCAAGGTGGTGCCCAAGATCCGCATTTTCGTATAATCGGTCACTTCCACGATCATGGTATGACCGCCGGAGACCACCAGACACAAAAAGGGCGGCTTCAATTCCGGATAGGCGATATAGTTCGCGCCGATGTGTCCCCGGATGTGATGCACCGGGATCAGGGGCTTATTCAGGGCCAAGGCGGCGGCCTTGGCGAAATTCACGCCCACCAGCACCGCGCCGATGAGGCCCGGGGCGTAGGTCACCGCCACTGCGTCGATGTCATCGCGAGTCAGTCCGGTCCGGGCCAAAGCCTGATCGGCCAGGCCGTAGATGGCCTCGATATGCTTTCTGGAGGCGATCTCCGGCACCACACCACCGTAGATGCGGTGCAGCTCCACCTGGGAAGCGATGCAGTCGCACAGCACTTCCCGTCCGTCCCGGACGATGGCCACCGCGGTCTCATCACAGGAGGATTCCACTGCCAAAATGTTCATAGGTTCACCTACTTGTTTCAGATTGGTTTCCAAAGGCTTCCCCTTGAGGGGAAGCTGTCACCGCAGGTGACTGATGAGGTGTAGGCTGCACAGCAGCCGTGAAATTCCGAATCGTCGCTTTGCGACACCACCACATCCGTCAAAAATCAAAGATTTTTGACACCTTCTCCTCAAGGAGAAGGCTTATTTACAATTCTTTTCGCATAATCAGGGCATTTTCCTTGGGATTTCGGTAATAATTGGGCCGCAGGCCCACCTGCTGAAAGCCCAACTGCTCATAAAGCGCAATCGCCGGCGCGTTGGACTGGCGCACTTCCAGCGCAAGGCTTTTCACGCCCTTTTCTGCCAATGCGTCCGCCAAACCCGTTACCAATTCCCAGGCGATACCCCGGCGGCGGTAATCGGGATGCACCGCAATATTCATCATATCCGCCCCGTCCAGCACACTTTGAGAGCCCACATACCCGGCAACGGTTGCACCGTCCAGGGCAACCAGCCACAGGGAAAGGGGATTATTCAGCTCCGATGCCACGCTGTTTTCGCTCCACGGGTCGGAAAAACAAAGTTTTTCGATCTCCGCAATTTGCGCCACATGGGCGGCTGTCATGTTGATGATTTCAATCATTTGGCTTCAAACCAGCTCTTTCCGATTTTTGCTTCCGCAGTCAGCGGAACTTTCAGAGAAGCGACATTTTCCATTTCCCGGCTGACCAGCTGGGCCACTTCCGTGGCGATCTCTTCCGGACATTCTACGATCAATTCGTCGTGCACCTGTAACAACAGCCTTGCTTCCGGGAATTCCTCCCGCAAAGCCTTGTCCACCCGGATCATGGCCATTTTGATGAGGTCCGCCGCTGTGCCCTGAATGGGGGTGTTCAGCGCGATCCGTTCGCCGCCCTGGCGCACCATAAAATTGCTTGCGCTGAGCTCCGGGATATACCGCTTCCGCCCAAACAGCGTTTGGGTAAAGCCGCTTTCCCGGGCATCGGCCACTACCTGCTTCATATACTTGCGCACACCGCTGTAATTGGCAAGGTAATTCTCGATATACTCCTTGGCTTCGTAGAAAGAAACGCCAATGTCTTCCGACAACGAGTACTCGGAAATGCCGTAAACGATGCCAAAATTCACCGCTTTGGCATGGCGGCGCTGCAGAGCCGTTACTTCTTCCGGTGCAACGCCGAACACCTGGGATGCGGTGACCGTGTGGATATCTTCGCCGTCAATAAACGCCTTTTGCATCACAGCATCATCGGAAATATGAGCCAGTACCCGGAGTTCGATCTGGCTGTAATCCGCATCCACCAGCACACAGCCGGGCTTGGGCACAAACATCTTGCGGATCTCTGCGCCCAGGTCGGTGCGCACAGGGATGTTCTGCAAATTGGGGTCTGTGGAGGACAGCCGACCGGTGGCTGTGACGAGATTTTGGAAGGTGGTGCGGATGCGCCCATCCTCACCAATGACCTTCATCAAGCCGTCGGCATAGGTGGATTTCAGCTTGGTCAGTACCCGGTAATCCATGATCGCCGGAATGACGGGATGCTTGCCCTTCAGCTTTTCCAGTACCTCCGCATTGGTGGAATAGCCGGTTTTCGTCTTTTTCACCGGAGGCAGACCCAGCTTATCAAACAGCAATTCTCCCAACTGCTTGGTGGAATTGATGTTAAATGCGCCCTCGGAATAGCCGTAGATCAGCTTTTCACATTCGTCGATCCGCTGGGCCAGCATGGCACCAAACTGCTCCAGCTGCGCCCGGTCGATGGCAACACCGGCCTTTTCCATACGGTACAGCACCGGGCAAAGGGGCAGCTCGATATCTTGATAAAGGGCAGTCATCCCCTGCTTTTCCAGCTCGGCGGACAGGACGGGCTTCAACTGCCACAAGGCCTCTGCGCAGGCAGCAGCATCCCCGTCATCCACGCTGGTGCCCAAGAAGTTGGTAGCCAGCTTGGAAACCGGATAATCGGCGGACGAGGGGCTTAAATCATAAGCGGCAAGGGCCGTATCAAAGGAAAATTCCCCATAGCAAAGGCCCAATTCATCCAGCCGGTGCATGGTGGTCTTCATATCGTGGCAGACGCAGTCCATGCGACCCAGCAGGCAATGGCAGGCCATCTGCACTTCCATGGGGGTCATGGTGTACACGCCCTTTTCCCATGCGATACCCAGCGTGCCGTCCTCTGCAAGATAGACGGCGCAGGGCAGCTTTTCCGCCGGGAGTTCCTCGCACCGGGGCAGCTTTTTCACATCTGCCACAGTGGTTTTCGCCGCTTCCACAGCGGCACCCCGGAGGCCGTACTTATCAATGAGCTTCACAAATTCCAGCCGCTGGAACAGAGCGTACAGCTCCGGCTTGTTGTAGGGCTGAATAACCGCATCCTTGGGCTCGAAATCGATGGGCGCTTCCGGGCGGATGGTGGCCAGGTCATAGGAAAGATATGCATTTTCCCTTCCCTGCTCCAATTTTTCCCGGAGCTTGGGACGGATGGATGCATCCTCCAGATTTTCATAAATCCCGTCCAGAGAGCCGAACTTTAACAGTAATTCCGTTGCGGTTTTTGGGCCCACACCGGCAACGCCGGGGATATTATCGGAGGAGTCGCCCATCAGCGCCTTCAAATCCACCATTTTCTTGGGCTCGAACCCATATTCCTCCCGGAATTTTTCTTCCGTGTAAAGGGTGGCTGTGGTCTGACCGGGCTTGGAGATCACCAGCTTGACATGGATATTTTCGTCGATAAGCTGCAAGGAGTCCCGGTCACCGGTGGCGATGACACACTCCCAGCCGTTGTTGGAGCAGATACGGCCCACAGTACCGATCACATCGTCCGCTTCCCAACCCTGACATTCGTAAATGGGAATGTTCATAGCTCGCAGGACATCCTTCATCACCGGCATCTGCATCCGCAGCTCCTCGGGCATGCCGTGACGGGTGGCCTTGTAGCCGTCGTATTGCAGATGGCGGAAGGTGGGCCCATGCAGGTCAAAGGACACGCACACCGCATCCGGCTGTTCCTCTTTTTCCAGCTTTTCAAGAATGTTCAGAAAGCCGTAAATGGCATGGGTGTAAAGCCCCTCCCGATTGGTCAGGGGCCGCACGCCGAAATATGCCCGGTTAATGACTGAGTTGCCGTCTAAAATCAGCAGTTTCATACTTTTCTCCACTTTGCGCCCTGAGGTGTGTCGATAATCTCGATGCCCCGGGCCTTCAGTTCGTCACGGATGCGATCCGCTTCCGCCCAATTCTTGGCCTTTTTCGCCTCGGTACGGGCAGCAACCAACGCGTCGATCTCCGGATCGGCATTGGCGGCTTCCTCTTCTGCCTGCTTGGCGGCCAGCTTCTCGGCGGCAGAAATCAGATCCAGGCTCAAAACCTTGTCGAAATCTGCAATCAGCGCCAGCTTGGTGGCATCATTGCACTTGGCCTTCAATGCATCGTAGACCGCGGTCACCGCCAGAGAGGTGTTCAGGTCGCCATTCAACGCATTTACGAAACGCTCTTTCAGAGTATCGAAAGCCGCCTGATCCACCTCACCCTCGTTTTTCAGAGTAGCGATCTTGGCAACCAGCTTGTCATAGGCAACCACCGCATTATCAAGGTTCTCCCAGGAGAACACCAGATTCCGGCGGTAATGGCTCTGCAGGCAGAACAGCCGATATGCCATGGGGTCATAGCCCTTGCTTTCCAGCAGGGAAACGGTCAAAAACTCGCCCTTGGACTTGGACATTTTGCCGCCCTCGGTGTTCAGGTGATGCACATGGAACCAGTAGTTGCACCACTTGTGTCCCAGGTAGCTTTCGGACTGGGCGATCTCGTTGGTGTGGTGGGGGAAGGCATTGTCGATGCCGCCGGCGTGGATGTCCAGATCCTCACCCAAATGCTTCATGGAAATGCAGGAGCACTCGATATGCCAGCCGGGATAGCCCACGCCCCAGGGAGAGTCCCATTTCAGCGCCTGGTCTTCGAATTTAGACTTGGTAAACCACAGAACGAAGTCGTTCTTATTCTTCTTGTTGGTGTCCTCCTCCACGCCCTCACGAACGCCTACAGCCAGATCTTCCTCGTCGTGGTCGCCGAAGACATGGTACTTTTCCAATGTGGAGGTATCAAAATACACATTGCCCCCCACAAAATAGGCCTTGCCGGTGTCCAGCAGACGGGACACCATGTTGATATACTCGTCGATGCAGTTGGTGGCAGGCTCCACCACATCGGGACGCTTGATGTTCAGCTTCTGGCAGTCGGCGAAAAATGCGTCGGTATAGTACTGGGCGATCTCCATAACGGTCTTGTTTTCCCGTTTTGCGCCTTTGAGCATCTTGTCCTCGCCGGTGTCCGCATCGGATGCCAGATGGCCCACATCGGTGATGTTCATGACCCGCTTGACATTGTAGCCGCAGTAGCGCAGCGCCTTTTCCAGCACATCCTCCATGATGTAGGTGCGCAGGTTGCCGATGTGGGCATAGTGATACACCGTGGGGCCGCAGGTGTACATCTTCACCAAATCGGGGTTGTTGGGAACGAACAGTTCCTTTTTGTGGGAAGTAGAATTATATAGATACATAACGGTTTCCTCCATTTTTGTCAAAATAAAAAACGCCTCTTGTACAGTATGTACAAGAGGCGGGTCATATTAACTCGCGGTTCCACTCTCATTTATCGCTCGTATGCAATTTTACGCTCCCGGACGCACTTTCCCGCTTCCGTTTCGCCCGGGCTTTCAGCCAACGGCCCCGGCTCTCTTGGAAACTTTCCTGCGGTACTCTTTCCGATCTTTGCGACAGATGTATTTTATCATGGTGGGCATTTCATGTCAAGTGGTTTCCTCCACCCGTATTGGAACCGGTATCTTATTAACCCTCTCCCGGGGAGAGAGTGGCCGAGCGTGAGCGAGGTCGGGAGAAGAATGGCGGCAGAACCAGCATAGCATAATGTCTATACATTTTCAAAATATACAAATCATCTCCCGCATTCCTCTTCCGCCCCCTTTGGGGGCACCTTCCCCCCGGGGGAAGGTATTATGCTTCCACCGCGGGGAATGTGAGAATGATCTTGAACAGATCGCCGTCCAGCACCAGCTGCAAACTGCCGCCCTGAACTTCCATCAGGCTCTTGGCGATATTCAGGCCCAGGCCGCTTCCCTCCCGGTTGCGGGACGCATCCCCTTGTACAAACCGTTCCAGCAATTCCTCAGCGGAATACTGGATATCCTCCCGGGAGACATTTTTCACAGACAGCAGTACCTTGTCAGCATCCCTGGCAAGGTCCACATGGACCCGGGTGCCCGGTGCGGCATATTTCACCGCGTTGCTCAGCAGATTGGACAGCACACGCCAGGTCAGCCGTCCGTCCGCAGCGATCATCATGGGCTCCTCCGGGGGCGTGAACACTGGGGTCAGCTGCGCCTTTTCCAGCTTGTCGGAGAATTCTCCCAAGGCCTGGTTTACCGACTCAGACGCATCCAGAGGCGTGATATTGACCTGCATATTGCCGCTGCTGGCCTTGCTCAGCTCCATCAGATCCTCAATCAGCTTTTTCAGCTGCTGGGACTGTCGGGAAAGCACTTCCAGATACTGACCGGCCTCTTCCCGGTTGCGGCATTGGCTCATAATATCCACATAGTTGATAATGGATGTCAGCGGCGTTTTGATGTCGTGAGACACATTGGTGATCAGCTCCGACTTCATCCGTTCGGAACGAACCTGATGCTGTACCGCCTGAGCCGCCGTCTCCGACAGGGCGTTGACCTCATCGGCGCAGTCCCGGAAGCTGCCGGCAAGATATTTTGTAGGAATTTTGGTTTCCAGATCGCCCTCGCACATTTTCTTCACACCGGTGAGCAATGTGCCAAAGGCGTAGCCGCTGTACAGCAGGATCGCAACACAGCCCAACATGGCCACAACGAGCAAAATGATGCCAGCAGCAGAATACTGCGCCGCCCAAAAAGCGCCGCCGAAGCAGAGAAGTACCACAAAACCTGCCAGCAGCCACTGCCAGATCACCGGCAGCATCCCGATGCTCTGCCGCAGACCCTTCCACAGCAGACGGACACCCCGGAAGATCCAGAGGCAAACAAAGCCCACAACGCTGTGCTTCCACCAGTAGAAATCCTTGCACTTGATCTGGGCTGACAGCGCCATCAAGAAACCAACGGGCAGCAGCAGTATTCCCAAAAGGTTGATAAACCAAATGCTCAGGTTTCCGAAGTGAGGGCCGGTGTCAAACACCCACCACTGCACCTGATTAAATGCACGAAGCAGCAGCCAAATGCCCACGCACATCAGGAGGATATACAGATCCAGGGGCAGAAGGTTCAGTCCTGCGGGACGGATCTTTCCGTCCGGTGTCCGTCCGGCTACCCAAAGCAGATACACCAGTCCGGCGGCAAAGAGCAAAAGTCCCACTACCACCACAGCAATACTGTGGTGGCGATAGGGGTAAATGCTTGTCAGCAAATGCAGTCGGCTGCTTTCCAGCACCTTTTCCTGCATATACACCGTCACGCTGTACTCCGGTGCCTCATAGTAATACAACTCGTAGCTTTCCAGGCTGGTGCCGATCCACACCGTCTTGTTTTCCCGATAGAGATAGCCGGTGGGGCCGGGATTCTCCTGGGGCATCTCGTCAGGATCGTCCGTTACAAGCTCATCCGACTCATCTTCTTCCGGCTCCTCGTAGTATACCGGATACAGAGGCGTCAGCGTATAAGTCTTGGAAAAGGCGCAATGCCGCTTGGAGCCATTTTCTGCTCCCTCTTCCGTCAGCAGCTCCTCACCTTGGTAAAGCTCAACGCACCAATACTGCGCATCGGTTCGATCCTGGGGGTCGCTGTAAAGCTCATTCCGAAGCAAATAGGGAATGTCCCCCAAGGTGTTCACCGTGTAGAGATTCGCAAAATTCTCCGCAACCGTCTGGGCGATGGAATCGTATTCATAGTCCTGCAATTCGTCCAGACTGTTCACATACAGTCCGGCGGATTCCAGCAGCGCAATACCGGCCATGCCGGCGATGGCACTTCCCAACGCAAAAACCGCAAGCAAAATCACCAGAAATTTCGCAGCGATGTTGTGCTTCATCCCTTTTCCTCCATCTTGTATCCCTGTCCCCATACCACTTTCAGATACCGGGGCTCAGAGGGATTGATCTCAATTTTTTCACGCAGGTGGCGGATATGTACAGCCACCGCGCCTTCACTGCCAAAGGGCGCTTCCTGCCAAACCGCCTCATACAGCGCTTTGGTGGAGTAGACCACCCCGGGATGGCGCATCAGCAGCCGCAGAATGCTGTATTCCGTAGGTGTCAGGGATACGCTCCGCCCCTCCACGCTCACAGCTTTCGTGCGGTCGTTGAGGGCAATGCCGCCCAGGGTCAACTCGTCCTCCGTCTCCTGGACGTGGCTGCCCAGCTTTTCGTAACGGCGCAGATGACTGCGCACCCGGGCCAGCACCTCCGCCGGCACAAAGGGCTTGGTGATGTAGTCATCCGCCCCCGCATTCAGTCCCTGCACCAGATCCTCGGTCTCGGATTTTGCGGTCAGGAACAGAATGGGTATATTGGAAAATTCACGAATCTTTTCAGCGGCGGCAATGCCATCCATCACCGGCATCATAATATCCAAAAGCACCAGGTGGATATCCTCTTTTTCCACGATCTCCACAGCCTGGGCACCGGTGAACGCCTCAAAAAGGCCGTAGCCCTCCGGAGCCAGATAGATCTTCAAGGCATTTACAATATCCGGCTGGTCGTCGCAAATCAGAATGTTGTGCATAGCGCATCCCTCCTTGTATCTTTTCCTATTATAGCATTTCTTTGGGCAATAGGAAAGAGGAATTTCCAAAAAGCCTGGGAAAAGTGCCTTGATTTCGCCAAAAACCATGGTATAATGGTAACATTCTGAACACCCCGGAGGTAATTTTTATGAATTGGGATGCTATTTTTGCTTTTTTTCAGCAGCCATTACTGGTCACCGTTTTCAAGGTCGTCATCATTGCGGTCATCGGTACTCTGCTGATCCGCGTCATCAATCGTACACTAAAAAAGATCTTGGAAAAATCCAAGCTGGAAAAGGCGGCACACAGTTTGATCCGCACTCTGGTCAAAACCGTGCTTTATATCCTGCTGGGTCTGATCCTGGCATCGTCCCTGGGGATTGATGTCACCGGCATCGTGGCCTTGGCCAGCGTTGCTACCCTGGCAATTTCTCTGGCTTTGCAGAATATGCTGGCCAATGTCATTGGCGGATTTACTCTGCTGTACACCCATCCTTTCAGCGCAGGCGACTATGTGGAGATCGCCGGTCAGTCCGGCTCTGTGAAGGATGTGGGCATCGCCTACACCCGTCTGACCACCGTAGATAACAAGCTGGTGTCCATCCCCAACAGCGCGGTGGTATCCGCGGAGATCGTCAACTACTCCGTCACCGGCACCCGCCGTGTGGACTGGAATATCACCGCATCCTACGATTCCGACCCCGACAAGGTGGTGGCTGCTCTGCTGGAAGCTGTGGAGGATGACCGTGTGCTTGCAGACCCCGCCCCCTTTGCCACCCTGTCCGGCTACGGCGACAGCGCCATCAGCTACACCCTCCGGGTTTGGGTCAAAACCGAGGACTATTGGGATGTGTACCATAAGGCCAACCGGAAAATTATCGACATTTTCCGCCGGGATGGCATCGAAATGACCTATCCCCACCTGAATGTGCATCTGGACAAATAACAAGATCGCCCGAACTTAGAAGTTCGGGCGATCCTTTTACGTTTATCAATAGTAGCTGTGGAAGGTGTTGATGTATTCTTCGTCCAGATAGGGCTTCATGAAGCTGCTGACTTCCTTGCCATCCACCTGATTGGGACGGATGCCTTCCCGTGCGCAAACGGCAGCGGCATATCCGGCAGCCTCACCAACACCAGCCATGTTACCGATTACACGGTAGGCGGAGAAGGGATAGAAATCACCGGAAATACAACGACCGGCCAGCAGCAGGTTGTCAGAGCCCAGGGGGACCAGGCAGCGGTAAGGAATGTGGAAGGGCTTCATCTGATAGCCGCGGGTCTGCTCGATGGTGTCCTCAGCGTGGAGCTTGTGGACGTCCACGTGGAAGGTAACGAGACAAACCGCATCCTCAAAGCGTCTGCCTTCCAGAATATCCGCATTGCTGAGGCGGTACTCGCCAAAAATTCTGCGGCCCTCACGCACGCCAATGTGGGGCGTGGTGGCAACCAGGCGCACATTTTCGAAGGTGGGAATTCTTCTGTGGGCGTGGACGACCTCGAAGTTTTCTTTTCTCAGGGTGTAGATGGCGTTGGACAAGGACTCAATGCTGTCAGGCATCACATCGTAGCCCATGGTCATGCCCATGCCCCAGGCTCTGAGTGCGGGTCTTTTCTTAATACAGCCCTGCTGCGCAGACAGCTGAATGCCATGCTCTGCCAGCATATTTGCATATTTTGTCTTGTCCTTTTCGTCGTCGGTGCCGTTGAAATCCTCTGGGAAGCCAACCACCATGGCCTCCATACTCACGGGGCTGGGACGGCCGCTTTCCGGTTCGCCGCATTCCCACTTACAGCCGGTCAGAGCAGCCACAGAGCCGTTGCCGGTGGCATCGATGTAAACCTTGGCGGTTACGCTGTAATTGCCGCATTCTGAGCAGACCAGAATGGAGTTGATATGTCCGTCGGTATGGTCAACATGGCATACACGGCTGAAGAACAGAACCTTGACACCGGCTTCGGCGCAGATCTTGTCCATGAAATACTTGACGCCTTCTTCGTTCAGCAGGTTGCCGGGGATGATCTTTCCGTCCTTGTCCAGACGCTCGCCCTGGTTGATGCAGGTCATATCATGGGCATTCAGAAAATCACGCATTTCCTGAATCAAGCTGCCTCTTCCGTCGGCATCGATCAGATTGCCCATAAAGCTTTCCGTCATAGTGCCGCCCAGAGCGCCTGCGCTCTCGATCAGGACTACCTTTGCGCCCTGTCTGGCCGCAATAACAGCCGCGAATACGCCGGCAACACCGCCGCCGCAAACAGCGACATCAAAATTACCAAGAGGTTTTGCCTCGATTTGATACATAATAAACTCTCCCTTTCATTTTTATAGGAATCTATAAAAAATTATAGCACAAAGGAAAAATTCCTGTCAATAGCTGTGCGGAATAATACTTTTTTTATATAAATTCAGCCCTTGAATATATAAAAATCCGCATAAAAACCGTTTGTGCGGTTATACTGAACATGGACGGAGAAAGCCGACTTTCAGACTGTGACGACAGAGAAAAACGGTACATTTTTCGTCAAGTGTGTCGCTGGTGGCCAAAAGTGTGATGCGAAAAAGGCGGGGAAGGAACACCCCGCCGGTACATAAACCGAGGAAACCATCTGGCTTCCTCGGTTTTCATGTGCCAACATTTCTATTTTTCTTAGATGGAAGGGTTTCTAAAACGAAGCCTCATAATAATAGAAATCCCCACAGATATGCTCTGTATAATACCGATTATCTCCGTTTGGCTCTCGCCACACAAACCCGTTCCCAGATGGCATCAACAAAGTGGCCGATGATGGTGCACACCACATAGCAGCCATATCATTTTCCGGGGTATAATAGAAACCTACGTAGGATGTCGCTGAACCCACACCGAAACCTCCGCAGTAAAAGTCAACAACTGTGTCGCTTGCGTCTACGCCTTTGATGAAGCCCTGATTCTCGAATGCAGAGAAATCTCCATCATCGATTGCTTTGAGCAATTGATCTTGGTTTTCGCAGACAAATTCAATGATATTACCTTTGTCAGTGCGATCATCACCGGTTGAAATCAGAAAGAGGAAAAATGCACCGCCAAAAATATCCCCACACCCCGATAGAGAAAACAGCATGATTACTACCAAAAGCATACTCAATCCCTTTTTTAGCATATCCTCACCCTCATCCTAATAGTAGCATATATTGACTGGACAAAACCTTTACCAAAGACAGCACGCCACCACTATCTTTCATTTATTTGATTGGGAAATAGCATAAACGTTACAATTATTATACAAAAAGCAGTAGTTTTTCCATTGTTATTGCAAAACCGAGGAAGCCTTCCGGCTTCCTCGGTTTATACTTATTTTACGATGTCATCCTTTTTCCAACGGAAATTGCCGGAAACGCCGTTGATGTCGGAATAGTACATAAAGGTGTCCTTGTGCTTTTTCACAATGGAAATAAACTCCGGGATCTGCCGTTTGTTGACGATGGAAATGATCATATAGGACTCTGCGTCCGTAAACAGACCCTTGCTCTCCATCACCGTCGCGCCGTGTTTCAGATTGTAGATAATATCCTCTTTGATCTTCTCCGGCTCTTTGGTGATGATGTGGAATGCAACTGCGTCTCTGTGGTCGCTGAGCAGCAGGGCAACGCCCTTTTCAAAGACGAACATCTGGATGATGGACAGCAAAATCGCGCCCAGATCCCAGTAAACAAAGTAGGAAAGCGCAGTGATCACATAGCAAATGATGCTGATGATGCGCTCAATATTGATGTGACTGCGGTTCTTCTGAAAAACAGCGGCAATGATGTCGATTCCCCCGGTGGAAAAGCCCAGGCGGATCATAATGCCGGTCCGGACGCCCAACAGCAGACCGGAGAACACCGCCGCCACCACTTTTTCATACATCGCCTCGTATTGGGGGAAGTTGATATAATCCAGCAGCATAATAAAGCCGGAGGACAAAAAGGTAAAGAGCAGTGTATAAATGACGTACTTTTTATTCAGGATCTTCCAGGCCACGATCAGCAGCGGAATATTGATCGCCAGTGTTACGATACCTGCGTTCAGGGTCGTCAGTGCCTGCACCATGGTGGCGATACCGTCCACACCGCTGGGCGCAAAGTTGTTCTTGTAAACGAAAACGTGCAATGTGACCGCTGACAGCAACGCCGCCAAAACGGTCAGCAGAACATGGATGCTTTCTTTTTGTAGTTTCTTGCCCATAAGCAACACCTCTTGCAACGATTATAGCACCGAAAAAGGGACTATGCAAGGGGGCAGCTGTCCGTTACAGTTCGGTTTCTTCGTCTTTCGTGTATTCCAGCAGTTGACCTATTTCGCATTCCAGCGCATCGCATATTCGTTCCAAAACATACCCATCGTACCGTTTTACACGGTTTTTATAGTAATTATCAATGATTTGATACTGAATTCCTGTGCGCTTCGCTAATTCATAACGGCTGATTTTTTTCTGTTCCAAAACGTGATCCAAGGAAATTCGAATCATATACATCACCTCAGTAAGTACATTTTATGAAATGTATACCTACTTGACAATTTATTCGTTTAGGTATATACTTTGGTAAATATATACTCGTAAATATATAGTTTACCCATAGGAGGCAGAGATATGTTTTGTGAACACTGTGGAAAACATCTGGCGGACAATCAAGCTTTTTGCGACAATTGCGGTACTTCCGCCCCGCGAACAACCATAGTCGCGGCACCCTCACGGAAATTTTCTGCTCGCTTTAGCTATTTTTTAAGTTGTATAAATGAACAATTTTGAAGGTTGCATTTTTTGTGCCATGCTTTCTTTTTGTCCATTTTGCCGTTTTTTATTATTTTTTTCCGGTATTGCTTTTTTTTATTGGCTTTTTATGCTATATTGATATTGCATAGAAATTATATCATAAGGAGGATTTGTTATGAAACGACGCGCTCATTTCCATCATTTGTCCCTTGTGCTTATTGTTCTTCTATTGCTGCTTTCCATTCCGGTATCCGCAGCGGATACGACGGGCACACTGGAATCCGGTCAGACCTGGAATTTTGATGCGACTACCGGTACGCTGACCGTCTCCGGCACCGGTGATTTGCCGGATTATCCTTACTCCTCTTCTTTGGATCGCCAGGCTCCCTGGAAGGCTTGGGCGGATAATATCAAGACCGTTGTTTTGTCTGAAGGTATTACCGATACCGGCGATTGTACCTTCCACTCGCTTAAGAATCTGACCAATATCCAGCTTCCTTCCACCTTAAAAACTATCGGCAACAACGCTTTTTCCGGAGCTAAGAAACTGAAAGAGGTTACCATTCCCACTGGCGTGACCGCAATCGGCCAGTCCGCATTCGAAGATTGCACGGCACTTGCCGATGTTACCCTCTCAGAAGGTCTGCTTACTATCGGAAATCGCGCTTTCAACGGCTGTACTTCTCTCGTTGCCGTAACAATTCCCGCCAGTGTTACTATGATTGACAATTATGCTTTTGGGGATTGTCCAATGTTGCAATATGTTGCCATTAAAGGCGCACCTAAAATTGGCGAAGAATGTTTTGATGCAACCACATTGCGACTGATTTGTTTTAGCGGTGATGTTCCTGAATTCAACAGAAATTCCTTGCAGGATGTAACCGCAGAATGCTACTATCCCAAAAACAATGCCACTTGGGCTACCGCATCTCTGGAATATTTCAGCAGCAGCTGTACTTGGACACCCCATGCGGATCCCGGCAGTATCACTTTTTCCGAAAACTCCGGACAATGTGGCGAGAATGCCACATGGACTTACAAAAACGGCACTCTTACCATCTCCGGCTCTGGCAAGGTTACCAAGGTGCTATGGGCACATCACCAAAAGAACATCCAGAAGGTTATTATTGAAAACGGCATTACCAATGTTCCCGGTTGGGCATTTCAGGGGTACACCAAACTCAAAACTGTAAAACTGGCAGACTCCATCACCATCATCGAAATTTCCGCTTTTCAAGACTGCACCGCACTTACTTCGGTATCCTTGCCTAAGAATTTAGTAACCATTGAACAATCCGCATTCTTGAATTGCACTTCCTTAAAGGAAATCAAGATGGGCGACAAGGTTACTACACTGGGCACTTTTGCTTTCTCCGGTACGGCGATTACCGAAATTGCGCTCTCGGATTCCCTAACGACCATGGGCGATTCTGTTTTTAACGGATGTACGAAGCTTAAAGAGCTTCGTTTCCCCGCAACCCTCCAAAAGATGGGTGACTATATCATTACCGGTTGTTCTGCCTTGAAGACGGTTTATTTCTACGGCGATCTACCGGAAACAACGGGTATGAACTACAATGGCACCAACGCTGTTGTGTACTATCCAAAGGATAATAAAACCTGGGCCAATGAAAATCTGCCTTTCCTGAGTGGTGGTTTTATCCTCCGCCCCTACACTATCTGTTCTGTTGATGGACATACTTATGGCGGTTGGGTCAACATTGAGGAACCTACCGCTGAAAAGGAAGGCCGCAAACAGCGGGTCTGTAATGTTTGCAAACATATTGAGTACGGCACAGTCCCCAAGCTAAGCGGTGATACTTCCGATGTGCCTTCCTCTGTTCCTGCGACAGAGCCGTCCACTCCCCCCGTAACAGAACCGTCCACACCTATAGCAACGGAGCCCTCCATTCCCGCCACAAAACCCTCTACTCAGGCAACAGTACCATCTTCTGCTGCACTGGATAATCCGTCCGGGAGTGACGTACCGGCAAATGAACCCAATCCAACTATTTATATCATCATTGCCTGCTTGGTCATTGTCCTCATTGGTGGTGCTGTATGGCTCTTCCTATTGAAACGGAAATAAGGATCATCACGTAAAACCTAAGATTTCGCAGACTTATATAAATAAAAGCACCCCTTTTGGGGTGCTTTTTCATTGGTGCCGGTATCCGTTTGCGGAGGCGCAGGTATTATGCCCGTTCCTTGTTGCGGTACCCGGTGTACGCCTTGCCGACAAAACGGCTGCGTAGCACACCGACCGCTGCCACTCGCTCAGGTCGCTTTCCCCGCCACCGGCGGCGCTCCCATCGCTCCCCGGACTCGATTTGCATTTTCGCCTTTGGCGAAAACGACTGGTAACCGGACTCGATTTGCATTTTCGCCTTTGGCGAAAACGACCGGTAACCGGACTCGATTTGCATTTTCGCCTTTGGCGAAAACGACTGGTAACCGGACTCGATTTGCATTTTCGCCTTTGGCGAAAATAGCCGGTAACCGGACTCGATTTGCATTTTCGCCTTTGGCGAAAATTATTGTGTTGCCGCCGTCCAGCCGGCGGCAAGCAAGGCTCCCCCGGAGCCTTGCATCTACATTGGTTCGAGTCCGTTTCCCTCTGACAATATGAAACCCGCCACCCCAAATGGGGTGGCGGGTTTCATGGTGCCGGTAACCGGACTCGAACCGGTACGGATTTTACTCCGAGGGATTTTAAGTCCCTTGTGTCTACCTATTTCACCATACCGGCACAGTGCTGCTATGGTATCACATTTTGCCTGAGCCGTCAAGCATTACAGCTGGTCAAGATTCAACAAAAATGCCGGCAGACATTCCTCAATAAACCAGTTCAGCTCCGCACATTCCATGGCCTTCATGGAGTCCATGGTCTGCTTGGCGGCGGACTCAAATTCCGTATTGCCCGCCTTTTGCTCCTCGATGCACTTGATATACGCCGACAGCTTATCCGCTGCCTTGACCACCAGCCGGATCTCAGGGTCGCTTTCCTGGATAATGGGCTCGTAGTGCGCCTGCAATTGCTCCGGCAGCATGGCCACCAGACGCTCTCCGGCGATCCGTTCCACCTGCTTGTAGGCGGATTTGATCTGGGGATTGTAGTACTTGATGGGCGTGGGCATATCACCGGTGAGGGTTTCCGTTGCATCGTGATATAAAGCCGCCACAGCGCACCGATCCGGGTCCGGGCCGTCCATGTGCAGGATCTCCCGGCGGATCAGCGCCAGCGCGTGGGCCAGCATGGCCACCTGGTGGCTGTGCTCCTGGATATTTTCCGAAAACGTATTGCGCATCAAGCTCCAACGGGTGATGTTGCGCATACGGCTCATAAGCGCGTAAAATTCGTATGCCATTTTCTTCTCCTGATTACTGCTTTTTCAGACGGATATCGTCCCCAACGAAGGCCACACGGCGGAAGTTTCCTCTCAGCCGGGATGCGATCTGGGGATTGTACCGCCGGGCGATGCCGTCGGTGGTCAGATTGGTGGAAATGATGGTGGCCTTGCCACGCAAAATGCGGTCATTGATGAGGGTATACAGAGCCGTGAGAGTAAACTGGCCCATGATCTCCGTGCCCAGATCGTCAATGATCAGCAGGTCGCAGTCGGTGTATCTCTGCACCTTCCCACGGGCATCTTCATCATTTTCGAATTTGGCCCGTTCCATATTGGTCAGTAGGTGCACCGCGCTCTCATAGGCCACGGAATAGCCTTGGGTTGCGACTTCCTTCGCAATGCACGCGGACAGGAAGGTTTTGCCCAGGCCGGTATCACCGGAAAACAGCAGATTGCCCGGATTGGTTCCAAAATCCCGGGCATACCGGACACAGATGTCCAGCGTTTTGGCCATGACTGTGCGGATATTGACACCCAGATTGGGATCGACCTTATCTTCGTAATATTCCAGGCGGAACTTGTCAAAGGAAGCATCGCTTCCGGAAAGCAGGGTCAGTTCCTTTTTCTGCTCATCCAGGCACAGCTCTGCCAGACAGCGGCACATGGTGCTGCCGATGTAACCGGAGCCGCCGCAATGACTGCACACGGGGCTTTCGTCCAGCCAGCCCAGGCGGAAATTGGCTTCGATCAGTTCCTTGCGCTCCTGTTGCAGACGCAGATTCTCCTGCCTGACCTGCTCCATGGCGGCATGGACATCCTCGCCCTTGGTAAAAGCGGCTTGGATGGTTGCAGCCATAGTCTGCCGCAGCTGCCGGTCGATTTCCCGCAGGCGGGGGATCTGCTGATAGGCCTCAGCCAAACGCTGCTGTGTCAGGGATTCTTTGTCGGCTTTCATGCCGGCCAAGCGCTCCCGGGCACGGATCACTACTTCTTTGCTGTATGCCATGGCTTACACCTCCTGCAACATTCTTGCGATCGCCGCTTTTTCGTCCTCGTCCAGCTGACGGGGCGCGGCCTTTTCGGCGCCCTTGCGGTCGCCTGTGCGGATGTCCTCCGCTGTTTTGAACCCGGCTTCCTGCCACCGGGTCAGAATTTTGTTCATATAATTCCAGTTCAGTCCGCCAGTGTTCAGGCAGGTGCGCTCGTAGGCCATGGAGATCAGCTCCTGAGAAAAGCCCATTTCCAGCCAAGAGTTGGCAAACCGCTCCTCAGCCGCCGTCAGGCTCCGCCCACGGATCTGCAGCAGATTCAAGAGCCCGTGGAGTTTGGAATTTCGTTCGTTCTGGGTCTGAATATAGGCCGCCGCGCCTTCCAGGGTATCGATGCCCTGCTCTGCCCAACGGTAGGCTTCCTTTTCGATGGTCCGCAGACTGGGCGCACGAAGATTTCCCCTTTGCCGGGCCCGATCCTTGCAGAAGGAGACCAGCACGGAGACCACCTCGGAGGGCAGTCCCAGATAGTGGACAAAGCCCAGCAGGATCTTCAGGTCCTCGGTGTTCAGATTCCGGCCAAGCAGCCGCTGGACCTCGCCGCGCAACAGGCGGAAGGACGCCTCATGATCCATGGCGTCCAGCACATCTTTTTCCGAGTACTGGGGACGCTCACCGGGAACGATGATGCTGTGCTTCTCCTCCGGCCACAGCCCCAGCTGCCGCAAAGTAGCCACAGCGCAGGAATAGCGGGCGGCGGTAAAATGCAGCGCATCGCAGGCGGACTGGGGGTCATTGCCGCCCCGGATATACAGGTACAGCAAGGCCGCGTCACCGCTGGCGGTTCCCAGCAGCTTGCGCAGATCCACGGCATTGATGGAAAGGTCTTGTATGTTCATGGTTTATCCTCGAAAAATGTAAGTTACCGTCATTATAGCACAGTCCGGTTTGGGATACAACGGATTTTTTACAGTTTGTGAAATATTGGCTCCCGGTTTTGGAAGGTGCATACATGGCCGAAGATCTCCCGGGCAAGGCTGCACCCATCGGTCACATACTGCCCCACCCGGTCAGAGGTGTGGGCATCGGAGCCCACAGTCACAATGCTGCCGCCCAGATCCTTGTATAGCTTCAAATACGGAATTCCCGGCAGAAAATCGCCGCAGCGGTCCACACCGCTGGTGTTGATCTCCATGCCCTTGCCCTTGGCGATCAGGGCCTTCATAACCTCCGCAATGACCTCCTTGTGGTCTTCCACGGGGATGATCCGGGGGCTGGGGTGGCCCTTGACCTTGCTGATGTAGGTCAGGTGTCCCAAAACATCAAAATTGTCGTGAAGCTCCACACAGCGGAGCGTTTCCTCAAAATACATGCGTTCTGTCGCCAGAAAATCCCGACCCTCCCAGAATTCAGGATAGTACACATCCTCATCATTGATAAAATGGACGGAGCCGATGACAAAATCGTAGGGATACTGCGCCAAATCATGGCTGATCTCATCCTTGTTCCAATACGCCAGTCCCACCTCTGCGCCCTGGCGGATGGACAGACCGGGTACGCGCAGGTCATCGTATGCAGCCCGATAGGCTTCCGGGGTATAGGTTGTGTTCTCTCTGGGCGCGCTGAGCTGATAGTCCAGATGATCGGTGAAGCAGATCTCCCGCAAGCCGGCTTCTGCCGCCGCTTGCGTCATTTGCGTGGGCGTATGGTGACCGTCGTAGGAAACGACGGTGTGCATATGATAATCAAACATGGTCGATCTCCTCCCAAAATTGACGAAATGCGGTGGGTAGTGCGGTTTGACGGCGGATCTCCTCGGCAGTGAACCATTGAAGATCTCCGCCCTTTTCGGAAACTTCCAGATAAAGCCCCCGCATCTGCCAGCGAATGTGGGTAAATATGTGCTGACGCTCCACCTGCCGCAGGGGCTGACGGGGGCGCAGGTCCCAGGTTTTCACCGCTTCCATACCGGCATCCATATCCAAACAGCCGGGCACGTTGGGAAATTCCCAAAGTCCAGCCAGCAGGCCGGTGTCCGGGCGTTTTTTCAGAGCATAAAAGTCGCCGCAGGACAGGACAAAAACCGTCCTTTCTTCCTGTTTTTTGGCTTTTTTCGGTGTTTTCACCGGTAATTGTTCCGCTGTGCCGCAGATGTGACCCAGACAGAAATCCCGGCAGGGGCACGCCTCACATTGAGGTGCCCGGTTCGGTCCGCAAACCGTGGCGCCCAGCTCCATCAACGCCTGGGTAAAGTCTCCGGCGCAACCTGGATAGACCTCTGCAAGCCGCTGTTGGACATCCGTTTTGTAGGAATTGGAATCAATGGGTGTGTTGTCATTGCAAATCCGGCTGATTACCCGCAGAACATTTCCGTCCACCGCCGGAGTGGGCAGATCATAGCAGATGGACGCAATCGCACCGGCGGTATAGGTGCCGATGCCGGGCAATGCGCGAATTTCGTCGTAAGACTGAGGAAAATTGCCGCCGTGGACATCCATGATCACCTGAGCAGCCTTTTTCAGATTCCGCACACGGCTGTAATAGCCCAGACCTTCCCACAGCTTGTGGAGCAGTTCATCATCCGCAGCCGCCAGATCGGCAACGGTGGGCAACGCCGACAGAAAACGGGTATAATAGGATTTGACAGCCTCAACCCGAGTCTGTTGCAGCATGATTTCCGACAGCCAGACATGGTACGGCTGCTTGTCCTGCCGCCACGGCAAGTCCCGTTTTGCATGCGCAAACCAAGGGAGCAGCGCTCCGGGTAGGTTTTTCAAAATGTCCTTGCTCATGGTCTTCACCCTTTCCGTTCTATTTTACACCAAGTGGGCGGTTTCTGTCAACAGACCGCTGAGATGACATCAAAAACCTTAATTGGAAAAAATAATCAGGTTTTTGAAAAAAGGTCTTGCATTTTTACGCAAGTTGTGCTAGTATATTTAGGCGCTTGTTGCGAGCGTTATGCGCCGGTAGCTCAGTTGGATAGAGTGACTGACTACGAATCAGTAGGTCGGGGGTTCGAGTCCCTTCCGGCGTACCATTTAACAGGTTATCCCATCCGGGATAACCTGTTAAATTTTTATGTAAGGAAGGGACTTGAACAATCTAAATGCAACAGTCCGGTGGACTGTTGCTCGCCGGGTTCCACCCCGGCGACACCTTAATTTTCGCCATAGGCGAAAATGCAAACGAGTCCCTTCCGGCGTACAGAACAAATGACCCCTTGTTTTTCTCTCCTCCTCACAGTATAATAAAACCACAATCAAAGAAACGAGGTAAGTGGCTATGAAAAACACACTTTTCGCCGGGTTTTCCCGGGTGGATATCACGCCCCCTCTGGGCGTTCCCATGGCGGGTCACGCCAACGCGGACAAGCGGCTGACCTCGGAAATTCTGGATCCTCTGGAAATAAACACCGTTGCCGTGCGCTGCGGTGACAAGACTGCACTTTTGATGTCCGCTGATCTGCTGTATATCAAAAGAGCCCAGTCCGACCCCATCCGCAGATTGGTCGCTCAGGAGACGGGCATCCCCTACGAAGCCATTTTTATGGCCTGCACCCACACCCACACCGGCCCCTGCCCCGCCGGATACTCCGGCCTGGACGAGCAATTTCCCATCATCGGTTTGTATCACCAGATGCTCACCGCCCGTTTTGTGGATGCGGCCAAGCTTGCCATTGCCGACCTGAAGCCTGCGAAAATGGGCTACGGCGTTGCCAAGGCGGAGAACATCTCCTTTATCCGCAGATACCACATGAAGGACGGCTCTATCCGCACTAACCCCGGCTACCACAATCCGGACATCGTTGGCCCGGTCAGCGAGGCGGACACCCGGGTGAATGTGCTGCGGTTTGTCCGTGACGGCGGCAAGGAGATCGCCGTTGCCAACTTTGGCGTTCACGCGGATATGCTCCGGGGCGGAACAAAGGTCTCGGCAGACTATCCCCGTTTCGTCCGGGAGACGGTGGAAGCGGTCATGCCGGCGCATTGCGTCTTCTTCACCGGCGCCCAGGGCGACCTGAACCATGCGGATTTCAAGAGCGTCAAACCCAAGGACGACCCCTTTGTCCTTGCTCACGACGATGTGGATCGTGGCTACAACTTCACCCCCTACATAAACGCGAAGCACATGGGCCGTGCCATAGCCGGCGCGCTGTTCCAGGTGTACGGAGATGTGCAATGGGTGGATGTGGACACGATTACTTACGGCAATCTGGAATGCGTCACGCCCACCAATATGCCCGCCCCCAAGGATCTGCCCCGGGCAAGAGAGATCGTGGAGCTGGACAAGGCCGGAAAGGCCGATCAGATCATCCCCGGTCTGAAAGAAATTGATCAGAATATGCTCACCACCGTTCGTGCAGAAGCATATCGTATGCTGGAACTGGAAAACGGTCCCGAATCTTTGAGCTTGCCTGTCAGCGCAGTCCGCATTGGCCCGGCGGTGTTCGTGGGCATTCCCGGCGAGCCTTTCAACAACATCGGCGTGGGCTTGAAGGAGAATTCTCCCTTTGACATTACCCTGCCCTGCTGTCTGACCAACGGCGGCGAGGGCTACTATCCCATGTACGACTCCTATGAACAAGGCGGTTATGAGGCCCGCTCCTCCCGTTTTAAGGCCGGCGTTGCAGAAAATCTGATCGCCACCGGCACAGAACTGATAAAAACACTGGTATAATGATGAGAGCGCGGTGCTTTTGCACCGCGCTCTTTTGGGTTGGGAATTACTGCATGCCCTGCTCGTAAGCCTCGATCATCTTCTTGACCATCTGGCCGCCGACGGAGCCGGCTTCACGGGAGGTCAGGTGGCCGTTGTAACCGTTGGTCAGGTTAACGCCGACTTCCTGAGCTGCCTGCATCTTGAACTTGTCCATGGCCTCACGAGCCTGAGGAACATTGATCTGATTGTTGTTCTTCATAATAATCTCTCTCCTTTTGTCGTTTTCCGGAAAGGCAAGCCCTTTCCTGTTGGAAAACGACTTTTCTTCCCGCAAACATAGCTTTGCCAAAAGCGAGAAAATAACACATAGTTGTTTTCGGAAAATTACGCAAATTTTGGAAATTGTCAACGAATAGTTTTTCACCCGCATTAAATCACTCAAAATAATTAGCGCCCATGCTCTTTCGAGCATGGGCGCCGGGGTTAGATACTGGGATGTTAATCAGATTTATTACAGGAGCTTCTTTACGGAATCGCCGTACTTCAGCATCGCATTGATCAATTCAATGGTAGGAACATGCTCAGGATTGTTTGCATCCAGACCGACCAGCTTTGCCTTGGCATATGCTTCAACGCTCACATTGTAGATCGCAGAAGCCGCTGTGCCATCTGCATTGTACAGGCCAATGGTGAAGATGTCACGCATCTGAGATGCCTTAACGGATACCTTGCAGATCGTATAA
>SVLT01000032.1 GCA_015067845.1 Oscillospiraceae bacterium | reverse complement strand
CCTCGGTCTGGTCGTGGGTGACGTAGACGAAGGTGGTATCCAGCTGCTGACGCAGCAGAATGATCTCAGCACGCATCTGGTTACGCAGCTTGGCATCCAGGTTGGACAGGGGCTCGTCCATCAGGAACACCTTGGAATCACGAACCATGGCGCGGCCGATGGCAACACGCTGACGCTGACCGCCGGACAGAGCGCGGGGCTTGCGCAGCAGGTACTCGCTGATACCCAGAACCTCAGCGGCATGGGTAACACGCTTGTAGACCTCATCCTCGGGGACCTTCTTGATCCGCAGGGAGAAAGCGATGTTGTCATAAACGGACATGTGGGGGTACAGAGCGTAGTTCTGGAAGACCATGGCGATGTTACGGTCCTTGGGCTGCAGGTCGTTAACGACCTCGCCGTCGATCTCGATGGTACCGCCGGAGATTTCCTCCAGACCTGCGATCATACGCAGGGTAGTGGACTTGCCGCAGCCGGAAGGACCGACGAAAACCACGAATTCCTTGTCGGCGATTTCCAGATTGAAGTCGTCTACGGCAACGACCTTGTTATCATAAACTTTTTTAACATTGGTTAACTTAACGCTTGCCATAAATTAACACTCCTTATCTATTAACCCTTAACGGCACCGCCGGTGACGCCTTCGACGTAGTACTTCTGCAGGAAGATGAACAGCAGAGTAACGGGCAGTGCGACCACCACGCCGCCTGCGCAGAACATGGTGTAGTTGTTGTTGATCTGGTCCTGATTCAGCCAGCTGAACAGACCGACCGCCGCGTTCATACCTTCGACGTTGTTGTTGGAGATATAGCGGGCGAAGGAGAAGTCACCCCAGGGGCCCATGAATCCGGTCAGGATGGTATAGATGACGATGGGCTTAGCCAGAGGCAGGATGACCTTGGTCAGGATCTGCAGGCGGGTAGCGCCATCGATACGGGCAGCCTCGTCCAGAGACTTGGGGATAGTGTCAAAGAAGCCCTTGGACACATAGTAGCCCATGCCCGCGCCGGCAATACTGACCAGGATCAGACCGGGAACGGCGTTGGCCTCGGTCATGCCCAGATCCTTCAGCACGTTGTACAGGATGATCATACCCAGCATACCGGGGAACATGCCCAGGATCAGCATGAACTGCATCAGGGGCTTACGCAGCTTGAAGCGGAAGCGGGACAGGGTGTAGCTCATGCACAGGGTAATGATGGTACCCATCAGGGAGCAGACCACAGCGATGGTGAAGGTGTTCAGATACCACTTGGGGAAGCGGGTGCTGAACAGCTTGACATAGTTGTCGAAGCCCCACTGCTTGGGGATAACGTAACCGACCATCTGGGTGGACTCGCAGCGGAAGGACTGGAGCACGATGCACACGAAAGGCACCAGCCAGATAATGGTGATGGCGATCAGAAGGATGTAGATAATGGTGTTGCTGATGGTATTAGCGGCCTTAATGCCCATGTGCCGCTTAGCCTGAGGAGGCAGGGTAGGCACTTCATGTTTCTTACTCATTGGAAATCCTCCTCGTTCTTAATGGAAGGCATGACATTGTAGACGATCAGGGAGATACCGGCAACAACGATAAAGACCATGATACCGATAACGGATGCCAGGTTGTAGGCGGCAGGCTCGGAAGCAGTGATCATCTTGAACAGCCAGGTGACCAACAGGTCGGTCTTGCCGGGGGTTCCCAGAACGCCGGTAACATCGGTCATGGTGGGAGCGCCGCCGGTGAGCAGGTAGATAACGTTAAAGTTGTTCATGTTGCCGGTGAACTGAGTCAGCAGATAAGGACCGGTAACGAACAGCATATAAGGCAGCGTGATCTTGACAAACTGCTTCCAGGGACCCGCGCCGTCGATCTTGGCGGACTCGTACAGGTCGGCGGGAATGTTCATCAAAATACCGGTGACCATCAGCATCAGGTAGGGGATACCGACCCAGATATTGATGATGATAACCATGACACGGGCAAGGCCCACCTCACCCCAGAAGTTGATGGGAGAGGTAATCCAGCCCAGATTCATCAGGAAGCCGTTGACGATGCCGTTGGTGGCAAACATCTTGGAAACGTACATCAGGGAGATGAACTGGGGAACGGCGATGGTCATGACCAGGCAGGTACGCCAGAATTTCTTCATCCGGATACCCTTCTTGTTGATCATCATGGCAACGCCCATGCCCAGGAAGTAGTTGGTGAAGGTTGCGAAGAAGGCCCACATCAGGGTCCATGCCAGGATCTCACCGAAGGTAGCGGCATAGTCCGCATTGCCGGCGGTCCAGTTCAGCATGGTGTTGAAGTTATCCAAGCCGATCCAGCTAAACAGGTTGTTGGTGTAGCCGTTGTGCAGGGAGTCATAGTTGGTGAAGGCCACCAGGATCATGAACACGATCGGCATAACGGTGAAGACCAGAATGCCCACCAGAGGCAGGGACAGCAGAGTTGCGTGGAACTTGTCGTCCACCAGGGAGCGCAGGTCCTGCTTGCCGGAGCGCAGCTTCTTGCCGGACTTGATGATCTGCTCAGCGATCTTGTTCTGCTTGATATTCACTCTCCAGGTGAAGATCAGGCCAACGATGAAGAAGATGGTCAGAACGCCGTAGAGCAGGATCTTGAAGGAATTGTCATTGTATGTAGTAACAGGCACGTCCAGAATGGGGTCGTAGGTGACGGTGGGGCCCACCTTGCCCAGAGAGGGCAGCATGGACATCCAATACGCGCCACCGAAGATCATGTAAACGATGAACACGACCTCCATCAGCAGGAACAGCAGGCCACGGAGAACCTGGCCACGGGCAATGTTACCGAAGCCCATGATCACATAGGATACGCGGGTTTTCCAGTCACCGTCGCGGAAGGTGACGAAGATATCGGCGAACTCGTCCTTAACACCAAGGAAAAACTTGACAATAACCGCCCAGATCTTCTTGAAGAAATTGAGAATGCCGCCGGGGATACCGCAGATCGTACAGACCAGAGTGTACACAAAGCGATCCCACTTAGACAGTCTCAGGTATTCCAGATCACTGTATTTTTTCATGTTTTCGCCCCTTTTTGAAAAAGGGCCGAAGCCAAAACGGCTTCGGCCCTTAATGGTTCTAGATATTAAGTTGGTTCTGCGAAATTAAGCAGCAACAACAGAAATCAGGCCGGTGGCCTCATCGAAGACGATGAAGTAATTGCCAGCAGCAACGCCCAGCTTAGCCAGAGTGACGTTGGCGCCGTTGTTAGCAGCAGTGCCGTCGTCGTTCATGCCGAAATTGTTGTCCCAGCTCTTGCCCTGACGGACCTTGAACTCAACACCCTCAGCGATCTCGTAAGCCTCGTCGGACTTCCAGGTGCCGTCTTCCTGCTTGGTCATGGGCAGGTCGGTGTCCCAGTTGGTGCCGCCGATAGCGCCGATGACAGTCCAAGCCTTCAGAACTTCGTCAGACATGGTGAACAGAGCTTCCATCTCAGCCTGGTAGGTAGCCAGAGCGGTCTCGATGTCGGTGCCTTCCTTGATGGACTTAGCGATCTTAGCGGAGATATCCCACCAAGAGCCGTGGATCTGGCCCTGAGGACGGGCGAATGCCTTCTGAGCGTACATAGCGATCAGGTGAGGAGCGTTCTTGAACTCCTCGGTCTGCTGAGCCTGCAGGTTGGAGGGACCCCAACCAACGTTCTCGTTGGTCAGACGCTCCATCTGGCAGTCGTAACCGGTCAGGTACTGAGCCAGCTGGTTCAGAGCAGCAGCCTTCAGAGCATCGGTCTGGGGCTTGACGCCGATCAGCTTGCAGCCCTTGAAGCCGGACAGCTGGTAGGTCTTGCCTTCAACCTCGAAGGAGGGCAGGATAGCAACGCCGAAGTTCTCGCCCAGCTGGGACTTAGCATTGGCGTAGTTCCAGGTGCCGGAAACAACGATAGCAGAGGGAACAGCAGCGGAGAAGTCAGCGGTCTGGCTGGAGTTAACGAAAGAAGTGGAGGTAACCAGCTTCTGCAGAGCAGTAGCGGCGACGATACCGGCCTCGGAGTTGAAGTTGTCGTTGACGGAGACGAACTTCTTGCCTTCCTCGTCCATCTGCCACTCGGAGACACAACCGGTAGCGAAGAAGAAGGAGGGGATGTACCAGCCATTCTCAACCTCGAAGGAGAAGTTGCGGCCAGCCTCTTCACAGGCAGCGATCAGAGCTTCCAGAGAACCGATGTCTTCCTCGGAGATAACAGACTTGTCATAGTACATGAAGTAGCCGTTGTCGGAGGTCATGGGGTAAGCGTAGACAGCGTCGCCGGCGGAAGCAGCAACGATAGCGTCAGCGTCGTTGTTGGCCTTGACCCACTCGGAAGCGCCTGCGCCCAGCTGCTGCAGAGCACCAGCGGTGATCAGACGGGCAGCCTGGTCCTGAGCGAAGCCAAACAGGTCAGCACCGGCCTCGACGTCGTTGGTCATAGCGGTAGCGGCATCGCCTTCGCCAACGGGCTCAACGGTAGCGTTGATAACGATACCCTGATCGTTGGTCTCGTTGAACTTGGTGATCTGGCTCTTGGTCAGCTCAACAATGTTCTCAGCAACCCAGACCTTGATGTCGTAGGTGCCAGCCAGAGGCTTGTCGTTGGTGGAGGGAGCGGGTTCGCTGCCCTGAGTGGGGGTGTCGTTGCCAGCAGGAGTTTCGTTGCCGGCGCAGCCTGCAAACAGGCTGAGGCACATGACAAGTGCCAGGATGATGGATAAGTACTTTTTCATGTTCTCCTCCTATAATAATTTCCGTATGTACGGGATTTGCGGACTTCACTAAAACGTTTCCAAACGTAGCGGTGAGTCCATAAAATAAGATATCCCATTTTGCCAAAAAAGTCAATACCACAAAACAAAAAGTGTGCAACTTAGACAAATTGCACACTTCCTTTTTGTTGCATACGCTAATTAGCTTCCGTTCCTAAGGCCCCCTTGTGTAAAGGGGGCTGGCTGCCCGCAAGGGCAGACTGGGGGATTGTACCATTACAACCCCTCCGTCACGGCTTGCGCCGTGCCACCTCCCCTTACACAGGGGAGGCTTTGGCGCGGTGCTTATAGTTAGGTATCCTTATTCAGCTTCCCATCGTCGATCTTGCCCCATGCGCCGTTGCCCTCGCCCGCGCACTTAACGTAAATGCCCACGCTGATCTCGTCACCGGCAGTGTATTCCACGCCCTTGACCTCGCCTGCGTCCCAATTACCGTAGCCGTTGATGGTCATGGTATCCCGGGCCACGATCTCGCCGTTGACCTTCACGAAGGCATAGATGTCCGTTTCACCGCAGTCGCCGCCCATGATGGAGATATTGAACTTATACGTGCCGGATTCCAGCCCGGTCACCGGCTGCTCAAGGGTAAATTCCACGCTGTTCTTGGCGGCGCTCCAGTAGTGCATATGCCAGCTTCCCGTCAGGGAGTCGGTGAGCTTCTCCTCCACATACAGCTCGTCCGCCTTTCCATGCTCGGTCAGCACCCAGCCGGTAAGGTCGCCCTGTTCAAAGCTGTCGTTTTCCAGATAATTGAACAGTACGATGGAGATGTAGGCCTTGGCAAGTCTCCCGTCAGCCGTGCCGGTGACCTCGTATTTTCCTTCGCCCTTGGCTTCCATGGCCGCCAGCTCATCAGGGGTAACGTTCCACGTGACGGGCACTCCGCTGGTGCTGCCGTCGGTCATGATGGCATTGACAGTTTCCGGCAGCACGATGGGGCTGCCGATGTCCACTGTCAGGATCACATCTTCTATTCCATCTGCCTTAAGGGGCACCTCGTTGCCGTAGCGCACCAGATTGAATACCCGCAGAGACTCCAGCGGCTTGCCTCCGGCATCGAAAAACACCTGATTATCCACGGCGCAGCCGCCGTAATACTTGCCCGCGTCATCGGGATCGTAGGCAGCGGCATAGGAGCTTGCCCAGCCGGAGCCGTATTTCTCCCAAAGGGCGCTGTTTTCCTCCCAGCTAGCGCCGCCGACGCTGTTCCATGTGCCCTCCCAGTAGCATACGCCGATGCCGCCGGGGATATTGACCACGGTCTCGATCACATCACGGACGCTCCGTGCCTGACCGTGGACTGTGTAGGGATAATTTTTGGTCACATTGCCGCCCTCGGAGATGGTATTTCCGTTGAAATCCGTATCCTCGGGGGTGTAGGCATAGGAGGTCTCCATAACCATGACCTTCTTGCCGTAGGTCTCGTGGATCTGGGTCAGCACGTTGCTTAAGTTCTCCAGCGTGCCGTGCCAGTAGGGATAATAAGAGGAGGCAAACACGTCGTAGTCTACCTTATAATAATCCAGCTTGGATGCATAGGAGGCATAGCTGCCTTCCTTTTCCGGGTTGGCGAAGTGGACAGCCACCAGCGCCCCGGGGAATACCTCCCGGATCGCCTTAGCGCCCGCCTGCATCAGGTACTGGATGTCGAACCACTTGGTCTCGCCGCACATAGCGCCGTTGGTCTCGTTGCCCACCTGAACCATGCCCACGTCCACACCCGCGGCCTTCAGCTTTTCCAGAGATTCCCTGGTGTACTGATAGACCGCCTCGGTCTTTTCCTCCACGGTCATACCCTTCCATGCCTTGGGCACCATCTGCTTGCCGGGGTCTGCCCAGAAGTCGGAATAATGGAAGTTGACCAACAGCTTCATGCCGTACCGGGTGGCACGCTTGCCGATCTCCACCGCGGTATCGATGGTGCAGTTGCCGCCGCCGTAGCCGTTGCCGTTTTCGTCAAAGGGGTCATTCCAGATCCGGACGCGGATGTAATTGACACCGCTTTCCGCCAATGTCTTGAACACATCCTGCTCCTGACCCTCAAAATTATAGTACTTCACGCCGCTGGCTTCCTGGGCCAGCACGGAGGAGGCATCCATACCCATAATGAAGTCCTCAGGGATATTTTCCACCTTCCGCACATACAGGTCGCTGCCCTCGATCTTTTCCGTAGGGATCACGCTTTTATTTTCAGCTTCGCCGCCACCGCCGCAGCCGCCAAGGAACGCCGCGCACAGCGCAAGGCACAGGGTGCGGGTAAATAAACTCTTCTTCATGGGAAAACTCCCCCTTTCGCACACATTATAGCATTGGGGATTTTCCTTGTAAATGCAGAAAAACCGCCCGGTTTTTTGGACAAAACGTTCCTATACATTATTATAATGTATAGTCCACTCAACCCTGAAGCGCAAGGAGCTTTTTCTCGTCTGTCACCTCAACGGTGCCCCGGGTGAGCCTGACCATACCCTCGCTCTGGAAATAGCGCAGCATCCGGGTGACCACCTCCCGGGCAGTGCCCATGTGGGCGGCGATCCGTTCGTGGGTGATCTTCAGCACGGGGCTGCCCTCCAGATTCATCTCCTCCAGCAAAAATGCCGCCAGCCGTTTATCGAAGCTCTTCCACATGATCTGCTCCATCAGCCACATCAGCTCGGAGAAATTACTGCTGATCAGATTTCTGGCGAAGTTCGCCACAGGCAGGGATTCCTCCATGAGATTTTTAAACAGGCACGCCGGAATGCTCCAAAATTCGGTGTCCTTTTCCGCCTCGATCATCACATTCATCTGCATATCCGGCATGACGCAGGAGGCACTGAGCAGGCTCACATCGTAGTCAAAGAGCCGACTGAGGGTGATCTCCCGCCCGTCCTCGGACAGGATGTATGCCCGGAGCTGGCCGGACCGGACGATCACAAGGCCCAAGCATTCGGCGCTGCTGTCGTGGATGTGGGTGCCTTTTTTCACCGAGCGCTGCTCCACCAGATCTGAGATGTGCTGCCGCTGCGCCGGTGTCAGCTTGTCCCATACGGGAAAATATTCCGAGAATTCCATGCTCATTCCGCCTTTCCGGATGTTTTCTTCATTATATATTACGAAATCAAAAAAGTCCAAACCTTTGTGATAATATCACGGAAATGTTGCCATCCTTCGGGTATACTAAAGAAAAACAAAACAGAAAGGAGCTGGCAGCTATGGCAGCTATGGAATTAAATAAGGAACAGTTTGAAAGCTTTATGCAGGACGGAAAGGTGGTTCTGGTGGACTTCTGGGCACCCTGGTGCAGCTACTGCCGCCGGATCGCCCCCGCCTATGATAAGGTCGCCCAGCAATTTGGCGACGAACTGATCGTCAGCAAGATCAACATTGACGACGAGCCAATGCTCGCCCACAAGGAGCAGATCGAGGTCATCCCCACGCTGGTGCTTTATAAGGACGGCAAGTCCATCGGCTCTATCGTCGCCCCGGAGTCCAAAGCCGTGATCGAAGGCTTCATCCGGGAATCTCTTGGAAAGTAAGGTGAACACTATGGCACAGAGCTTTGATATGATCGTCATCGGCGGCGGTCCCGGGGGATATACGGCGGCTCTGTATGCCGCCCGGGCAGGACTTTCGGTGCTGGTGCTGGAGAAACTGTCCGCCGGGGGACAGATGGCACTGACCAATCAAATCGACAATTACCCCGGCTTCCCGGAGGGCATCGACGGCTTCACCCTTGGGGAGCAGATGCAGGCACAGGCTGAGCGCTTCGGTGTTATGACGGAGCTGGCGGAGGTCACGGGTCTGGAGCTGTCCGGCGAAATAAAAAAGGTCGAATCCAGTGAGGGTACGTTCTACGGCAAAACGGTGGTCATCGCCACCGGGGCAAATCCCCGGGAGCTGGACGTTCCCATGGAGCGGGAACTGGTGGGCAGAGGCGTCAACTACTGCGCCGCCTGCGACGGCATGTTCTATAAAGGAAAGACCGTCATTGTAGTCGGCGGCGGCAACAGCGCCGCGGCAGACGCCATGATCCTCTCCCGGATCGCCAAAAAGGTCATCCTGGTCCACCGTAGAGATACCCTCCGGGCAACGAAGATCTACCACGACCCCCTGATGAACGCCCCCAATGTGGAATTTGTCTGGAACTCTCAGGTGTCGGAGCTGCTCTTTGAGAGCAAGCTCACCGGGGTAAAGGTGAAAAATATCCTTTCCGGCGAAGAATCGGTCATCGAAGCCGACGGGATCTTCGTCAGCATCGGCCGCAAACCCGCGTCCGGCCTTGTCCGGGATCAGGTAGCGCTGGATGAAAGCGGCTATATCCGGGCAGGGGAGTCCACCGAGACCAGCGTCCCCGGCGTGTTCGCCGTAGGCGATGTGCGCACCAAGGTGCTGCGTCAGGTGGTCACCGCGGTATCGGACGGCGCAATGGCCGCCCATTACGCGGAAAGCTATCTTGCGGAACAATTTAAATAACAAACAAAAAGAGAGGCCACTGGGCCTCTCTTTTATGGTTCGGATAGTGGGATTCGACCCCGAACGCCGGGAGCATAGATGTCACCTTGGTGAAGGTTTTGGTTTATCCGTGAATATACATCCGTGTCATATCAGGTTCGCCATCGCCCTGTACCATGCACAGAAATTCCCAGCCGTACCGCTCATAGAAGCCGGTGTGGTCGGTCACCAGATAAGCAGGAGAGATGCCCTTGGCACGCAGGTCCTCGACTGCCATGTTCAGCAGCTTCCCGGCGATGCCCCGGCAGCGGTGGCTTTCTTCCGTGTACACGGCGCAGATATTGGGAGTCAGATCGGGACGGTCGTGGAAATCATTTTCGATGACACCCAGACCGCCGACGATCTGGTCACCATCCAGACAGAGAAACCAACCCAGTTCCGTTTCCCGTTTCAGATAAGCCTCCATGCACTCCAGATAAGCCTCCTCGGGGACGCCCCACTTGCCATGGAACCACTGCGCGGCCATGTTCATAAGTTCAGGGTTTTCTCTTAAGGTAATGTACTGCAATTCTTTCATTGAATTTACCTTCCTTTTCGTTTTTCTTTATACTATCACAGAAAATGCGGTTTTGCTATCCCCATACATTTTTCTTAAAGGTCGATTTCCGGGACAAGGATTTTTCAGAAAAATCTTCGCGATTGAAAATGCTGTCAATTTACCGTATAATACGGGGTGGAATCCCGAAAAAAGGAGGATCTGCATTTTGATTCGTTATGTAATGGCTGCATAAGCGTTGGCTATGCAAGAGAAATAGAATACTGACTTTGTATAGCCGATGCTTTCCTGAGAAGCAAATTCTACAAGGAGGCAGCCGTGAGCTATATAAAAGCAGAAGAGATCCTGCCGGAGGAACTGATCCGTCAGATCCAGAAATACGTGGACGGTGTGTACATTTACATTCCCCGCAAGCCGGGAACCCGGCACCCATGGGGACAGGAAACGGACTACAAAGCTGAGTTAAAGATAAGGAATGACCGTATCCAAAGTGACTACGCATCAGGCGAAAGCGTGACTGCGCTGAGCCGGAGATACCATCTGTCCGAAAAAAGCATCCGCAGGATTCTGCAAAAACTATAAACCGTGAGCCGGGAGTAATCCCGGCTCAAACTTTTTCAATTTCGCAAGAATGGAAATGATTTCTCCTTTTTCGTATGTTATGATCTACGCGTAGCTACGAATCAACAGGAAAGGAGGGGGAGTATGGACAATCGGACGGTCATCCAGCAAAGTCTTGATTACATCGAAGATAACCTGCAAACGGAAATCACCGCCGCAGAACTGGCAGATATGGCGGGCTTCTCTTTGTTTCACTATTACCGGCTGTTTCAGCAGGCAACGGGGCTTCCGGTGATGCAGTATATCCTGCGGCGCAGGCTGCTCCATGGGGTCTATGCTATGAAGCAAGGAAGCACCAAGATCGACGCGGCGCTTTTGTATGGCTTTGATACCTATGCCGGGTTTTATAAGGCTTTCTGCCGGGAGTTCAGTTCCACGCCCTCTGAATTTTTGCAGTCCAGTCGGGCAAGGCGGCCCTACCGGATCGATATCACCAAGGAGGAACACATGACCGTAACCCATAAGAAAGCTGCCCAGATCCTGAAATACTGGAATCTGGAGGGCGAAACCATTACCGATATCTACTACGAGGGTACCGGAAACAAGAACGACAGTGCCTGCTATGTGGGCGAAAAATATGTGCTGAAGTTCACCGCCAATCTTGGCAAGCTGAAAAAACACATCGAGGTATCCAAGGCGCTTCAGAGCATTGGATTGCTCTCTGCCGTGCCGGTAACAACCACGGACAGACAGGAATACGTTCAGGACGGTGAAGTTTATTTCTACCTGACCCGCCGTCTGCCGGGAGAGCAGATGACCCCTCATCGATTTGCCGATGGGGATGGCCGCTTTGCAGGCGAGATCATCGGGCAGCTTCATCTGGCACTAGCCAAGATCGAGGACTGCGTCAGCGAAGCGGATCTGCTGGCAACCGTCCGCGACTGGGCATTGCCCAAGGCAAAAGCAGCCCTGAACCTGTCTGACGCATTCTGCAAGGAATATCTGGATACCTTTGCCAACCTCTATCCCAATCTCCCCCGGCAGATCATCCACCGGGACCCCAATCCCGGCAACATTATATGTAGCCACGATCAGTGGGGCTTCATCGACTTTGAACTGGCGGAGCGGAATGCCCGGATCTACGACCCCTGCTATGCGGCAACGGCGGTGCTGTCCGAAACCTTTGGACAGCACAATGATAAATGGCTGGAAATCTACCGGGATATCCTCTGGGGCTATGACAGCGTGGCAAGGCTGACGGAGGAGGAACGCAAGGCCATTCCCTTTATCATTCTTGCCAACCAGTTTGTTTGCGTGGCTTGGTTTGCCGAGCAGGATAAGTACGCAGAGCTGTTTGAGATCAACAAACGGATGACCGCATGGCTGATCGGGAAATTTGATGAACTGAAAGATATCTAATCTAAGAGCCGGGCATAGTCCCGGCTCTTATCTTTGATTTTTATTGTTTTCCGGCGGGGAAGACAACTGTGGTATTACCGTTTTCGAAGCCGAATTACACAGAAAAGCACCCCGGAGGGTGCTTTTCTTATTGCTGCGGGTGACAGAGCCCGAACCCTCACGCTTTCGCAGAGTAATTTAAGGACGATTTTGCCTTAGTGAGGATTTTATCCGGCGAACAAAATCCCCAACAGCAGACAGGTCTGGCCGATGGCGTTGATAATCTGGGCAGTCCAGTTGGAATGGGCATCGTCGTTTTTAAACTTATTTTTCCGATACCAGCCCATAAAACCCATCAGGACGATCCAGGCAAGGAAAAACAGAATGCTGGGGAGGCTGATGATGGCGCTGCCTACGGTTGCCCAGTTGATCTTATTCAGACTGGTCAGCAGGCTGCCGATGATGAATCCAAAACCCGTGATCTGCATGGGCAGAAAAGGTTTGTTCAGCCACCGCAGATCCTTTTTGGCGATGCCCAGCACCATTTTCCATGCCACCTTACAACAGCCTGCCAGAACGCTGAGAGCAGCACCGATCATAAAAAGCGGGGAATCAAAGCGGCTGGCAATAATCACCATGCTGATACCAAAGCTGAGTACCGGAATGGCATCCACCAGCGCCAAACCGACTGTAAATCCTTCCATAACGATCCCTCCTGTTTTTAGACCATTATACCACGCCGGGATCCCCAATTCCATGGTAAAAAAGCATAAGATCTCACCACCTCAGCGGTGCAAATATACAAACTTTTCAGGGGTAATTGACACAAAAGTTCAAAGATGCTATCTTGATAGTGAACACGTTCACAAAGGAGAGATGCACATGAACGGTAAGGAATTAAAGCAGGCAAGGGTGCAGTTGTTCCGTGACGCGGCAAACTTCAAAAAGACGGAGCGAATCCCCCATTTTGCCAACGTAGTAACCTGGAAGGTTTTTGATGCGGGCTATACTCTGGATCAGGCCATGACCAATTTTGACGTACTGGAAGATACCGTCGTCAAGTTTTTGGACCGATACCCGGTGGACGGACTGATGGATGTGGGCATCCGCAACCAGTTTACCGTAACCGAAGCCTTCGGCGAGGGCGGCTATTATTACTACAACCAAGAAGTGGTGGGCATCCACGATCACGCCCACTGCACCGTGGAGACCCTGCAGGAATACCTGGACGACCCTGCCAAGTACGCATGGGAGGTCATCCTGCCCAAGAAATACGGCGCAAGCTGGGACGAAAAGGGCTTTGACGTCTGGAAGAAGACCTTTGCCGAGTATATGCGCTACACCAAGTACATCCTGCACATGGCAGGCATCACCGGAAAACAGTACGGTCTGCCCAGCCTTTCTCCCAACAACCCCATGAGCGGCGCTATCGTGCTGGGCATTGAGGAACTGTTTTCCAATCTTCTGGGCATTCAGCAGTTGAGCGTTGCCATGCGCCGCAGCCCCGATAAGATCGAAGCGTTCATCAACCGCTGGGACGCGGAGCGGATCACCCCCGCCATTGAGAAGATCAAAAACGGCAAGGGCCCCAACTATAAGTATTGCTTCGACTCCTCCATTCTGATGCTTTCCCACAATGTGATGAATAAAAAGCAGTTCGAGCGGTTCTACTGGCCCCATCTGAAGGAACTGCTGGATGCTTACGCGGAAAAGGGTATGAATATCCGCATCTTCACCGAGGGCAGTATCCTTCGGTTTGCGGAATACTTCAAGGATTACCCCAAGGGTACGCTGACCTTCCACATCGAGCAGGACGATCCCTTTGCCTTCCGGGAGGCGCTGCCCAATGTGTGCATCATGGGCGGTCTGACCACCGAGCTTCTGTCCAACGGCACTCCCGAGGAGTGTGTCGCTTACACCAAGCGGCTGTGCGATGAGCTGGGCAGGGATGGCGGCTTCATTCTCTCCGAGGGCAAGATGCTTTCCTACCGCAACGATGCCAAACGGGAAAACTACAAAGCCGTCTGCGATTTTGTAAGCAATTACAAGCTGTGAGGTGCTGACTATGAAAAATGAATTCAAGAGCTACCCTGATGGTTATCAGAAGCTGATGAAGAAGCTGGTCCCCTGGTACTTCGGTCCCATGCGGGAGAAAATGATGCGCCTGTTGCTGACCATCCTCACCGATGGCTGAGAGGTGAGCGCATGATTATCATTGGTGAAAAGATCAACGGTGCCATTCCCTCTATCAAGCAGGCCATCGCGGAGCGCAACGAAGCGCTGATCATCGAGCGTACGCTGGCACAGGCACAAGCGGGCGCAAGCTTTCTGGATTGTGCCCCCTCCACTGCGACAGAGGCGGAGTACGATACGATGGTTTGGCTCATCGGTCTGATGCAGAGCTGCACCGATGTGCCTCTGTGCATTGATTCCCCCAACGCAAAGCTGTTGGCGCGGATTATCGAAGAAGGACACCTTAACAAACCCGGCATGGTCAATTCTGTCAACGAAGAGGGCGACAAATGTGAGACCATCTTCCCCCTGATTGCCGGAACCCCCTGGGAAGTGGTGGGGCTGACCTGCGATCAGGATGGTATCCCTGCCGATCCTGCCAAAAAGGTGGAGATTGCCAAGCGGATCATCGATAAGGCGGATCATTACGGCGTTGCCTTGGCGCAGCTCCACATCGATCCCTGCGTCATGGCGCTGGCCACGATGCCCAGCGCTATGCAGGACTTTGCCTACTGTATCGAGAATATCCATGCCTACGCTCCGGAAGTAAAGGTCACCGGTGCCATCAGCAACATCAGCTTTGAAATGCCTGCCAGAAAGTACGTCAATATGAACTGCATGGCCTACGCCATTGCCGCCGGTCTGGACTCTGCCATTATGGATCCCTGTTCCCAGGATATGATGGGTACTGTCTATGCCTGCGAGGCTCTGCGTATGCAGGATAAGGGCGGCAGAAAGTATAACCGGGCATACCGCAAGGGTCTGTTCGGACAGAAAAAGTAAATTCAAAACTACCTCATTGCGAGGAGGCCGCAGGCCGACGTGGCAATCCCGTTAGCTTTCCGGAATATCCACGGGATTTCCACGCCAGTATGCGCACTGGCTCGGAATGACGAAGAAGAAAGGAAGAAGTATTATGATCGATTTTGAAAATTTGGCCGCCGCCATGGGCGAGCTGGATGAGGATACCTGCAGGGAGCTGCTGGAAGCAGTTGCGTCCCCGGAGGAAGCGGAAAAGGCCATGGAGGCCTGCCAAAAAGGCATGGACACCGTGGGCAAGCTTTTTGAGGAGGGCGAATATTTCGTGGGCGATCTGATCTACGCCGGCGAGCTTATGACCGACGCTGTAGAGGTGCTGAAGCCCTACCTCGCGGGCGGCGAAAGCAGCGGTGTCAAAACAAAGATGATCCTCTGTACTGTTAAGGATGACCTCCACGATATTGGCAAGAATATCGTCCGCTCCATGCTGGAGGCAAATGGCTTTGAGGTGCTCGACTTAGGCATCGATTGCCCCGCTTCCAAGGTGGTGGAGACTGCCAAGGCAGAGGGTATCAAGATCGTTGCCCTGTCCGGCGTGCTGACTCTGGCGCTGGACTCCATGAAGGCAACCGTCGAAGCCATCAAGGCAGCGGGTCTGGAGTGCAAGGTCATCATCGGAGGCGCGCCTGTGTCCGCTGAGGCCTGCAAAAACATCGGCGCTGACGAGTGGGCGCACAGCCCCAAGAAAACCGTCGACACCTGCAAAGCCTGGGCTGAGTAAATTGCATAGGGAGGAAAAACCATGAAGGAACTGCTGTTTGCATCCTGCGTCCCTATGCTTTGGGTAATCAGCACTGTGGAGCTGTTTTTCACTGTTCTGCTGTTTTCCCGCTACATGAAGACG
>SVLT01000009.1 GCA_015067845.1 Oscillospiraceae bacterium | reverse complement strand
CAACAACCGGCGAATTAAGGCAAGACTAAAGGGCTTGCCACCTGCATTACACAGACAGCAAGCCCTTTCGGCAGCTTAAACAATTTGGGTTAGAAATATTTGTCTAACTTTTTGGGGTCACTTCAAACCACCGGGGATTATTGCATACATTAACCGGAAATGGCCTTCAATACGATGGTCAGCTCGGTTTCGCTCTCTGCGAAATAGAAGTCCTCAGCATCTGCCTCGTAACCTTCCGGAACTTTGGTGAACTTGGCATGGTACGCTTCCTCTTCGGCAGGAGTGAATACTGCAACGCCTGCTTCATCCGTCTTGACGGGCATCAGGCAGGTCTCTTCGGTGCAAAGCTGCACATACACACCCACAATGGGATTTCCTTCCTCATCTACGACCTTGACCTTGTACTGAATTCCGTCCGGGAGCTGGTCCTCGGTATTACCATCGTCGGGGTTTAGGGGCGTACTGCTGCTGGCAGGTGTGCTGCCGGTGCTGTCGCCGGTTGCGTCCTCTGTGGACGGGTTGCAGGCGCAAAGGCACAGAACCAACATCAACGACAATACCAAAGCCAAAATTTTCTTAAAAGATTTCATTTTATTTCCTCCAAATATAAGTATATTACTTAGAATTCTTTCTTTTTGACAACAACGGCCGTGCCGCAGATCGCAGAGATCACCATTGTGATCACCGCGCCCATGATGCCAACATCGCCGGCATCATCAGGAGTATCGCCGCCATCAGGAGTATCGCCATCAGGAGTATCGCCACCGGGAGTATCGCCACCGGGAGTATCGCCGCCGGGAGTATCGCCGCCGGGAGTATCGCCGCCGGGAACCTCCACACTGGAAACCGTGCTGTAGCAGCTTGCCAGCCATGCAGACTCTTCCAGGAACTCGCCGCCCCGGATCACCTCGAAGCGGGAGGTGCTGGCATTGTACCAACCCTGGCTCTTACCGTAGGCTTTCAGGAAGATCATCAGGTCCTTGTTCAGGGGATGGTAATCATTTTCCTTGCTGTATTGGTAGTAGTTGTCGGTGATCATGCTCATGAAGTCGTAATAATGCACTGCGCCGTTTTCGTCCGTATAAATACCACGCATGGTGATGGGCGCGCCAGCATCATACAGAATCTCCAGGGTGAACTGGTCATTGTTCAGATTGGCATAGACAATGGGGCCGTCCGCCGTGCCCAGATGGTAGTAGCCGTCGTTGCCCAGGACCACAATGTGTTCCTTTTTCAGGTCAATGCTCACAAGGTCAGCAGGAATCTCAAAGTCGGATGCGACCGGGCAGCTGGGAGCATAGTTCACATACGCATTTTGTGCAATCTCGGTATAATCACCGGTCTTTTCAATGGTAACGGTGACAGAAGGCGTATCGGCAGTCAAACCGATCATGATGGTCTGATTCGCAGCGGTAGCGGTGTGAATGATCACGCCGTTTTCCGCCTCGGTGACCTTATTCCACGCAGCAAAGCCGTAGGTGGCCATGGTCACATTGCCACCCACCGTGATGGTGTACACACCGGACTCTGCAGGAACAAAATCATACAGAGAAACAACGGTATTCTCCAACAGGTCAACTGTATTGACACCCAAGGTCAGAACCGTATCGGATTTATCGATCTGCACAGGAGCAACCACAATCTGCTTTGCTTCAAAGGAAGCTGCGTATGTAATGGTAGCCGCCGCCTCAGCCCAATTATAGTAGCCGACGATGCGTACGCGGTAAGCAACACCGCCTTCCAGGTCATACGCATAGGTAGCCTCTGCAGCACCGCGCTTGGACAAGCCAACACTTCCTCCATCCGAAGCCCGATAGACCCAAATCTTGTAGCCGGGATCGCCGGACAGGGTGACGGACAGAACACCGTCCGCTTCGGGGGTATAGAAGAACTCCACCGCACCGGTTTCAGTAATGGATTCTGTTCCGCTTTGGACCGGAATAATCGCACCGGGGTTGCTGCTTTCTGCGCTTGCACACACGGCAGGAACCATGAATACGATCATGGCAAAAGCAATCAAAGCGGCTATAGTTTTTTTCATAGTCTTTCACTCCTAATATCTAGAAAAGCTATATTGTGTATTTTAGCATTATCTTTCCAAGTTGGCAAGCCTTATTTTTGAGAAACGGGCGGCAGGATCTCCTGCCGCCCGTACAATATGGATCGAATTATGCGAAAGAAGCCGCGATCACAAGGTCTGCCTTAGGAATTCTCCATTCCTGAGTCGCATGCTGGGTGTTGAATACGATCTCCGCAATAGCGCCCGCAGGCAAATCGAGGGAAACAATCTTACTGCCGTCTTGCAATTCCACCACGGTGGGGACCTCCTGCATGTCGCTCATGCTGATCTTCACAATCACCGAGCTGGGGCTAACGCTCTTGACCTCCAAGGTCAGCGTACCTGCTTTGGTTGCCTTGAAGCAATAGAAAGTGCCCTGTTCATTATTGGCCTCGCAGTGGACTGCGTTATCACCGATCTTGAGCTCAATGGGATTCTCCCGGGTGCCCTCAGCGAATTGGAACACTACATTAAAGGTTTTCTTGGAAGCGCCGGAGTTGCCGATCATCAGTTGAATTGGCGTATAGCTGCCACCGGATTTCAAAGGAATTTCGATCACACCATTGCTGGGTTTATAGGTCGTTCCTTTGTAAACCACATAGGCATCCGCATCCGTAATACACAAGGTCGCTTCATTGATGGTTCGAATCAGGTTAATGAGCTTCTTCTCACCGCCGCCCACCTCAACGGAGAAATCCACAAAGCCGTAGTACGGCTCAGGATCGTCGGGGTTGACCAATGTACCGTCATAATTGGGGGTGGGATCAGGGGTCGGTGTGGGAGTAGGATCCGGATTGGGATCAGGGTTGGGTGTAGGATCCGGGGTGGGATCCGGGTCAGGATCGGGATCGGGATTGGGGTTAGGATTATCTTCTACCACAGTCTGCTGCTCCAATTGGGCAGTAAATGTGACAGAAACCGCGGGGTAATCACCCTTGCCGTCGACGTTGGAGGTCACCAGAATCTGGATCTTATTGCCCTTTTTCACCGGGATGGACAAGATGGTTTGGCCACCTTCCTCTGCCCCATCCTCTTCCAGAGTTTTCTGAACGCTTGTACTCAGATTATACAGCGCCACATTGTAACCGCTGTTCTTCTTCAAACCTTTCAGGGTCAGAGTGCCGTCTTTCAGAGCAGTATGGGTCAGATAAGTGCCCTGGGCATTGCCTTCGGCAACTTCAACTGTCACCTGTCCCAGCTCCAGAACCAGGGGATTTTCCATGGAGCCCTGGGGATAGGAGAAGGTGATCCTGTATGTCTCTTCCTCGGTGCCGGTATTGGTGAAGCACAGCTCAAAGGGCACGCTGGGTTCCGTGGTAGTGGGCAGCTGCAATGTAACCACACCGTCCACACTCTCGGCGACTGTCTCGCCGTAAGTGACCTTCAAGGTCTGGCTTACTGCCTCCAAAACCATGCCGGAAACCCGGTAAACCTTACAGCGGTAATCCTCACCGGGCTTGACGGTGATCTCTATTTCTGTAACGCCCACAAATTCCTGGGGATTATCCTCATTCCCCTGATCTACGGCAGGTCCTGCGGGGATATCCGCAATGCTTGCCACAGTACTCTGGACATAATCGTCGGCAGTGAAGTAGGCAAACATATCTTCAAACACCTTTGCGCTGTCAATGCTGCCGGTGTGGATCAGGCCAACGGAACCAAAGCGGTCGATGACAACGGTAGTGGGATATGCCAGAGTTGCAATAGTGTCCTTCCAGGCCTCGTCGCCCTTGGCTGTGGGGAAGAGCAGGCCATACTCTGCTACAAATGCTGCGATAGCGTCCTCGCTGTCGCCCTCGGGATTGATAGCCAGAACCTCGATTTCATCGCTGTAATTGCTGTACGCGGTGTTCAGATAGGGGAACTCCGCCTTGCAGGGATTGCAGTTCACAAACCACAGATTCAACACAACCGCTTTCTTGGTTTCCAGCAGTTTGGAGAGTGTGTGGTTATTGCCATTCGTATCGGTTACGGTGAAATCGAACATCACATCACCCAGGGCGATCTTGCCCATCTGCTGGCGCAGTTGGATTTCCAGAGCGATTTCGGTCTGGGTCGTGGTGATGGGGTAGCTTTCCTGAGCCACATAGCCCTCAGGCACCTTATCCAGCACCGCAACACTGCCCACGGGGACGGAGTGAGAAATCGCAGCGATGCCCTGGGCATCGGTCTTGACATAGTCAAGCATGTCGGTCATGGCCGCATCCTTGTAGATGTACACGCCCACGCCTTCGAGGGCCTTGCCGCCCACGGACTTGACCTCCACGGTGCAACCGGTAAGGTCAGCAGGGGGCGTATTGGTGCTGCCGGGCTGCAGGATCACCAGCAGGATCGCTGCAATCAGAAGGATCGCGCCGCCAACGGTCAGACCCAAGTACAGCTTATTGCTGAAAAATTCTTTCATTTTCGTCATTTGTCATTCCCTCTCTCAGCCGACCCAGCAGCAGGCAAACATCCATGCAAGATCCGGATTGCTGTCTTCGAAGATAAAATCGGGCGACTCGGAATCCCACCAACTGCCGCAGCCGTTCTGGATGATATAGATCAGATCATCGGTCAAGGGATAAACACCCAGATCGGAGTCCATATTTTCAAAATAGTCCATCAAAATATCGGTGTAATCCTCTTTCTTAACGAACTCGCCCGCTTCATCGTAGAAGTATTTCCGGATGGGTGCACCGCCCATGGCGCCATCGCCCTGGATAACGGTCTGCAATGCCACATAGGGCGCGCCCTTTGCCAGGTGGACATGGATCACGGGGCCGTCTGCTGTATCCAGATGGTAGTAGCCGTCCGCTTCGTTAAAAACGAACTCGTGCTTTGCTGTTTCGGCGGTAATATCGATGTAGAGCAGGGACTTGCCTGTGGGCACTTTCAGCGTGTAGGGTGCCAGCACAGCGGTAGTCTTATACTCTGTCCAGGGCTCATCCGCCACATTGTGCTCCGGCGCGCCGGTACGCAGGATGGACAGAATACAGTTGGTATCTGTATCTATGCCGTCAATGCCGATCACATAGGTTGCGCCGCCCAGGCTGGACTTGCTGATAGAGATGGAGATTGAATTATCCACCACTTCCAATGCACTGAGGCTTTGGACAAAGTACGGTGAACCATAGTAGCCCAAGCTCAGTGCGGAATTGTCAACAGAAAACTTATATGTACCCTCCTCTGTAGGAGTGAACAGGAAGTAATTTCTCACACCGGCCTTTACTGGGACATAGGTGCCGCCTGCGCTGACGGAATAAGCCGCGCACTCCTCTCCGTCCACAAACAGTGTGGTGGACTCCTCGCCCATCTTATTGGTCAGCTGCAGCTCTATGGATGTCTGATCCGCAGACAGCACCGCTGCCGCAGGATCATAGTAGCTGGCATTGTCACTGGTAAATACCAGTTCTACGGTATAATTGCCCTTTTCCAGCTCCTTGGTGGCCACACCGTTTGCGTCCACGCGCTGCATGGCGACCTGAGCGCCATCCTTCATAAACTTAACGATAACACCGTCAGTATAGGGCACGCCCTGAGCATCCGTAACCTTTACGGAATAGGCCGCGCTGCCGCCGGCTTCCGCCTCAGGCCCACCGCAGGCCGCCAGCAGGAGGCTCAGTGCCATTACCAGTACCAAAAGCAATGCCTTTGTTTTTTTCATACTCATATTTCCCCTTTCCGTTGCGGGATTTTTGCGTTTTTAGTATTATTTACCCAAATAGTCGTAGTAGTAGCACAGCTTCAGCCAGGATTGGTCAACACCGGAGAAGGTGTACTTATCCATCAGCTTTTGCAGGATCTCTGCCAGTTCCTTGGTAACCACAACACAGCCGATCTCTTCCTCCGGACCGGAGGTGATCATTTTGGACACATATGCCTTGATCTTGGCGGTATCGTTGCTGCCGCTGCCGTGATACTTGCCGGCGAGGACATCATCCAGCTTATATTCCTCAGCGTAGGCATCGTACTCTTCGCCCCAAGTCTCCTTCAAATAAGCGACGGTTTTTTCCTTGTCGCCGTCAAACTTATTCAGAATACCCAGAACATACAGATCCTCTTCCGTCTTGCTGAAATCGAAGCCGTTCAGATCGATCATACCCTTGATCTTTACCACATTGCCGTTTTCATCCTTCTTCAGGGTGCCGTCTTCATTGTAGGCATTGACTGTGGTGATGGGAGAGCTGAAAATGCTGGTAATGCCGGTAAAGTCAACATAGATCTTGCTGCCCTTCTTGCCGTTGCCCAGATCGTGATAGTAAATGCCGTCATCGCCCAGGACTGCGTCAATGCCGCCATGGATCACATGGTACATTGCATCGCCGGTGGCATCGGAATCGTAGGTGAAGGGGCCGGGAGAGGCCAGACGGAAGTGCTGCAAGGAGCTTGCCACATACTCGATATCGTAGTAGATATAGCCCACTTCGTAGGGATCCCAGAAGGCAATATCAATGTAGTAGGACTTGCCTTTTTCCATGTAGAAGACCATGGAAACTTCTTCAGAATCGTTGAACAGACGCTCATCCTGCACATAGACCATCAGTTCGTTCCGGTTTTCATCAAAGATCCAGCCGTCAACGCCGTGCTGGGACTCATTCCGGGAGGTGATGCGGTAAACGCCGGACTTGGTGGGGGTGAATTCTGCCAGCAGACCTCTGGGCATGATCACACGGTTGTAGTAGAAATAGTTGGTCTCTACATTCTTGCCCAAAGTGGCGGTATATGCGGAGAAGGTAGCAAGGCCCTTAATGGGATCCTCCAGCTGGGTCTTTCCTGTGCCGTATGTCTGATAGTACATACAGAATTTCAGCCATTCGTTGGGATCCTCATCGTCAAAGCCCACGATCTCATCCACACGCTTCAAAAGCTCTGCCAGTTCCTTGTTGACTGAGCAGTAGCCGTTCAGGTTGGAATTGGATGCGTAGTTGAAATAGTCAACCATTTCGTTGTACATATCCCGACCGTCCGCGTCTGCGTCACCGTTGTAGATAATATCCCACAGCGTCTCTTCTTCGCTGAATTCGGTATAGTTCATCATGTTCACCAGCAGCAGCGGGCCGTTGGCGCTTCCTACATGGTAGTAACCGTCATTCTTATTGTAAACGATGTCCACGTAGTCATATTCAAAGCCGTCCTCACTGGTGGCAGCCTGACGGGGAATGTAGCTGGCTACATCGATCTTGGATGCATCCACTACACGCATATTCTTAATGTACGCTGTGTCTTCGCCCACATTGTCAGATTCGTCCTTCAAGTAGCACAGGGCGATCTCGTAAGTACCGTCTTCCACCGCGACCCAGGGATAGGCAGACTTCCATTTGGCCTTCTCATCATGGCCGGACATCTGATAAATATCCTCGCCGTCCACAATGACCACCAGGCTGTCTGCCGCCTGCTCGGAAGAAACGATATAGTCGAAGCCGATTGCCTGACCGGCCTTCAAGGTCACATCCGCATAAATAATCGCGTAGGAGTTCTCAATGCCGGAGTTGGAAGCCTTCAAGCAGGTCACGCCGTCACGCTCGGTCAGGATGAAGGGCCAGGTGTATTCTGCGCTTTCTCCCTCTTCTGCACGGTAGGTGATCTCAATGTCACCGCTGTTGATGGCGGCAGAGATCTCCTCAGAAGAAGGCATGGTTTCGGTGGGCTTCGCGGCAGTCACTACATCTGCCATGCCGTTTTCGCAAAGCTTCTGCTGGTAATCCTCAGCGGAGAAATACCGGAACGCACTTTCAAAGGGGTTCAGGCTGGTAACGCTGCCCACTTCTACCAGACAGATCACGCCGTAACGGTCGATAATAATGGAAGTGGGGAAGCCGGTAACACCGAAGGTGGTGGGCCAGCTGTCGTTGCACACTGCCATGGGGAAGGACAGATTCATGCTCTTCTGATAAGCGGAAACGGAAGCGTTATCATCGTAATAAGAGGGGCTCATTGCGATGATCTCGATCTTATCCTTGTACATCTGGTAGGCTTCTTCCATGTAGGGGAACTCGTTTGCACAGGGGCCGCAGGTGCTGAACCAGAAATTCAGCATGACCATTTCTTTTTCCTTGAAGATCTCAGAAAGGGTCACAGTTTCGCCGGAGGGAGTGGTGACACTGAAATCGTACATCACATCGCCCAGGCCCAGACTTGCACCGGAAAGGCTCTCGCCGGTGATCAGCGCGGAGGTCAGCGTGATGGTTGTTGTGGAATCGCTCAGGGGGTAGCTCTTTTGCAGATCATAGCCCTTGGGCACGCCCCGCAGCTCTATTGCATAGCTCTCGCTCTTGGGAAGCTGGAAGGTAACCATACCTGCTGCGTCGGTCTGGCCGTAGCTGACCATATCCAGCAGGGCATCATCATTATAAACATATACATCCAGGCCGGACATTGCCATACCGCCCTGGGTCTTGATGCTGGCGGTATAGGTTGCCTGTTCACCGGATTGCGCACTTCCTGTGCTTTCCTGGGTACCGGGCTGTTCGTTGCTGCATCCTGCGGCCATGGACACCACTACCGCAAGGGCCAACAGCAGGGACAACAGTCTCTTTGAAATCTTCATGGTTTTCCTCCTGTGCTTTGACAAGCTTAGTTTACATAACAAAGACATTCGCTATGGCAGGTTCCCCCGCCCCGGACATTTTTTTGCATTTTATCCGTCGCCAACAGACTTATGCTTCGGCAACATAGACACAATATCCTCATTCTAATGTGTATACTATCATATTTTGTCTTATCCGTCAACCAGTTTTTCCTTTGTGGCAGCAGCGGATTTGTGTCCAACCGCGTGACATATTTTCGTTCTTTTTCCGAAAATCGACTGCAAAAACCTCCTGTAATGTACGCGCCAAAAGCAACACATTACAGGAGGAATTTTTAAAAACGATTTTAATCCGGTTTCGTTTCCAGTTTGAGGTCAAAATCACCCAGCTTGTTTACATGGAAGCCGTTTGCCTTATAGGCTTCGTAATCAAAGGCTTCCAGCTCATCGATGGCGAGCTTATGGAACTCATAGAAATTATGCCACCATTCGTAGCCGCTTCCGAGGGAAGCGTTCAGGTATGCGTCGGCAATATCGCAACCCATGGCGGGGGCTACATAGAACGCGCCCATGGCCAGCACATTCACGCCGTTTCCGGTAATGGCCCGCAGAGCCGCCGGGACGCTTTCCACCACGCCCGCATGGACATGGGGACACTTGGACGCGGCAATGTGAATACCCATGCCGGTGCCGCAGAACAACAATGCCCGTTCAAACTCACCCTCGGAAATCATAGCGCCTACCCGCAGTCCCACCCGGTGGAACATCAGGTCGGTATCGTTGGGATCCGAGTCGGCCTTTACGCCCATATCGGTGATCTTCCAGCCCTTGGCGGTCAGGTGGGCAACAACGGCCTCCTTCAAAGGGTAACCGGCAAAATCGGCGCCTACTACCAGATACTTGTCTTTTACAGTTTTCATACAAAAGTCTCCTTTGTGTGTTTTGAACAGTCATTTAACGGAAAACATCCGTTTTTGTACGGTATTGTTTTGGTGCGCACTGGAAATAGGCTTTGAAAAGCCGGTGAAAATGACTGGTATTTTCATATCCCACTGCCACAGACACTTCCCCTACCCGCAAAGCGGTGTTTTTCAGCAGGAATGCCGCTTGCAGCATCCGTTTTTCCTGTACAATGTCCAGAAAAGTTCTGCCTGTTTTCTTCCGGATCTGCCGGGAAAGGTGATAGATATCATAGCCCAGTAGATCCGCCGCCTCCGAAAGAGATGCGGTGAGGAAGTTTTCCTCGATATATCGGTAGAGCTGCACCATATCCTTCTGTTCGTCATTCCGGAAAGAGATCCGGTCGGTGAAGTTCAAAAGATGGAGAAACAGCAGTCCCAAGGTGGTTTGGTTTACCTGGCGCTTGTTGGGCACATCAAACACCAGCGTCCAGAGCATATTCTCCACCAGATTCTGTATAGGCAGGACATTGGCGACCTTAAAGTAAAAGTACTCCGAAGCTCCCCTTCCCAGGCACAGGCCGTCCAGAATGAACTGGCGCAGAGGCGTGTTTTCCGACCCCAGCATGGCGAGGCTTCTCTCGAAAAATTCCGGTCGGATGATGAAATTTACTGCAATATCATCTTCCCCAGCCGGCTCGATCTCCTGGGTGGTATGGGGTCCCAAAAGCAGCAGTTCTCCGGTCTCCAGGGTGATCCGCTCGCCGTTGATATAGTGGACCGTTGAGCCGGAGCACATATAGATCAGCTCGTTATAATCGTGGGTGTGGGGCGGAAAGTAGGCAAAACGGGTATGAGGACGGGCGGAGATCAGCTTCCCCGGTTCCAGCAGCCGGGCGGCGCACACCTGATGGACCAGGGCTGCGTTGTAGGTAAACCAGTCCACTTGATTGTTGTTCTCCCGGCATTGCATTTCCTCTTCTGTCAAAGGCCGCAGCTTATCCAAAATATCCGGCGCAATCATTTTTGACACCCCTTTTCTTAATGGATTATATTTAGTTTACCACAAATCCGGTTTTTCGCAAGATTGTTATTTGGCGAAAAAAGCGTCCGTTTTTGCGCAATGAGCCCCCATCTATGATAAAAACATTCCGGTTGTAATGGGTCTTTCTTGCCAAGAAAAGGAGATTATGCTACTTGCATTCAGAAATGGTTTGTGTTATACTGAAAATGCAATAACTAGGCTCTGTATCAAGAGCCGGAAAGAGGCGTGTAAATGATTTACGAATACGAAAACGGTATTCCCGCTGAGGTATTGGCGGAAGCGCTGAAAAAATCTCTGGAGGGTCGCGATCTCAAAAAAGTGCTGATTCTCCCCCCGGATTATACGAGAATGTACTCCGGCGCCGGCAAAATCACCGCAATTTATTATGAGCTCCTGAAAGACACCTGTCAGGTGGACATTATGCCTGCTCTGGGTACCCATGTTCCTATGACCAAGGAAGAGTGGGTGGCATTTTTCGGTGAGGGTGTGCCCTTTGACCGGATGATCGTTCACAACTGGCGCAACGATGTGGTGAAGATCGGCGAAGTCCCCGCGTCCTTCGTTTCCGAAGTGTCCGAGGGCCTTGTGAACAACAGCATCGATGTGGAAGTGAACAAGCGGCTGATGGATCCCAGCTACGATCTGATCCTTTCCGTCGGTCAGGTCGTGCCCCACGAGGTCGTGGGTATGGCCAACTACGGCAAGAACATCTTTGTCGGCTGCGGCGGTTCTTCCATGATCAACTCCTCCCATATGCTGGGTGCCTTCTACGGCATGGAGCGTATCATGGGTAAGGATTTCTCCCCCGTGCGCCGTGTCTTTGACTACGCCCAGGAGCACTTCCTTTCCAATGTTCCCCTGGTGTATGTCCTGACCACTACCACCAACAAGGGCGACGAGGTGACCATCCACGGTCTGTACATCGGCACCGAGCGCAAGCAGTTCGAGGCCGCTGTCAAGAAGAGCCAGGAAATCAACCTGACCCACATGAAAAAGCGCCTTGACAAGGTGGTCGTTTACCTGGATCCCCGCGAGTTCAAGAGCACCTGGCTGGGCAACAAGTCCATCTATCGCACCCGTATGGCGATCGCAGACGGCGGCGAGCTGATCGTGCTTGCTCCGGCGGTTGCCCACTTCGGTGAGGACGAGCAGAATGACCGTCTCATCCGCAAGTACGGCTATGTGGGCAGAGAAAATGTCCTGAAGCTGGTGGAAGAAAATGAAGACCTGCGCGAGAATCTCTCCGTTGCCGCCCACCTGATCCACGGCTCTTCCGACGGTCGCTTCAAGATCACCTACTGTGCCGGCAAGCTGACGGAAGAAGAAGTCCGGGGCGCGGCCTTCAACTATATGCCTTACGAAGAGGCAGTAGCCAAGTACGACCCTGCCAAGCTGGTAGACGGCTTCAACACCGTGGACGGCGAGGAGATCTTCTATATCTCCAACCCTGCACTGGGTCTGTGGGTCTGTGACGAATAAGGAGCAGGCTGTGAAGACGATCGATCTACACACCCATTCTCTGTGCAGCGACGGCGCCCAGACACCTGCGGATGTGGTTCGCACCGCAAAGGAAGCAGGTTTGGCCGCCATCGCCCTGTCCGACCACGACAGCATCGTCGGCGTACAGGAAGCCATGGACACCGGCAACGCCCTGGGCATTGAGGTGATCCCGGCGGTGGAGCTGTCCGCCCAGTCGGATACGGAGCTGCACATTCTGGGTTATTTTGTGGACATCCACAACAAAAAACTGCAGGATACAATGCAGTATGCCTTACAGGTTCGGGATGAGCGTCAGGAAGAGACCTGCCGCAAGCTCAACGAACAGGGCTTTGACATCACCATGGACGAGCTCCGGGCCGAGGCCCACGGAAATCCCGTCCTGTGCCGGGCGCATTTTGCACAGATCATGGTGAGAAAGGGCTATGCCCCCTCTGTGAAGGAAGCTTTTTCCCAGTATCTGTCCGTTGGCTGCTACGCCTACTCCAACCGTCAGGCACTGACCGGCCCGGAGGCAGTCTCCCTGATCCACGAAGCCGGCGGCATCGCCGTTGCGGCCCATCTGCATCTGATCAAAAAGCCAGATGACGAACTGAGAGAGTATCTGAAATCCCTGATCCCCTACGGCTTGGACGGCATTGAGGGCTATTACACCGACTACACCCCCGACATGGAGCAGCGCTACCGCGCCATGGCAAAGGAGCTGGGTCTGGTGATCTCCGGCGGCACCGATTATCACGGAGCCAACAAGCCTCACATCACCATCGGCAAGGGAAAAGGCAATTTGGATATCCCTTACAGCGTACTGGACGGCCTTCGGGAACGTCACTGCAAAATTTACGGATAATTTGGAACCCCCAATTAAAATAATAAGGAGAATGACACATGAAAAAAGCTGACATTGGTTTGATCGGTCTTGCCGTTATGGGCGAGAACCTGGTACTGAACATGGAGTCCAAGGGCTTCACAGTTGCAGTATACAACCGCACCACCGAGAAGGTTAAGAACTTCGTGGAAGGCCGCGGTGCAGGCAAGAACATCATCGGCGCTTACTCCATGGAAGAGCTGGTTGCTTCCATCGAAAAGCCCCGTAAGATCATGATGATGATCAAGGCCGGCTCCGCTGTGGATGCCACCATTGATGCTCTGCTGCCCCTGCTGGATGATGGCGACATTATCATCGACGGCGGCAACTCCCACTTCCCCGACACTGTCCGCCGCACCGCTTATGTTGAGGCGGCCGGCAAGCTGTACATCGGCACCGGCGTTTCCGGCGGTGAAGAAGGCGCGCTGAACGGCCCCTCTCTGATGCCCGGCGGCTCTCCTGCCGCATGGCCCTATGTGAAGGATGTTCTGCAGGCCATCTGCGCCAAGGTCGAGGACGGCTCTCCCTGCTGTGACTGGGTTGGCGAAAACGGCGCAGGCCACTTCGTCAAGATGGTCCACAACGGCATTGAGTACGGCGATATGCAGCTGATCTGCGAAGCATACCACCTGATGAAGAACATGCTGGGCATGTCTGACGACGAGATGCACGAGGTCTTTGCCGACTGGATGAAGGGCGACCTGGACAGCTACCTCATCGAGATCACCCGTGACATTCTGGCTTACAAGGACACCGATGGCGAGCCCATCGTGGAAAAGATCCTGGACACCGCCGGCCAGAAGGGCACCGGCAAGTGGACCGGCATTGCTGCTCTGGACGAGGGCGTGCCCCTGACTCTGATCGGCGAGGCTGTGTTTGCCCGCTGCCTGTCCGCCATGAAGGCTGAGCGTGTCAGCGCTTCCAAGGTCCTGCCCGGCGCAGCCGAGGCTGTTCCTCAGCTGACTGCCGCAGAGAAGGCCGAGTGGATCGAGAACATCCGCTGCGCGCTGCTGGCTTCCAAGATCGTCTCCTATGCACAGGGCTACACCCTGATGAAGGCCGCTGCCAAGACCTACGGCTGGAACCTGAACTACGGCGGCATCGCTCTGATGTGGCGCGGCGGCTGTATCATCCGTTCTGTCTTCCTTGGCAAGATCAAGGACGCATTCGACGCAAATCCCGAGCTGACCAACCTGCTGCTGGATCCCTACTTCACCAAGAAGATCGCCGATCTGCTGCCCGGCTGGCGTAAGGTCGTTGCCCAGGGCGCAATGAGTGGTATGCCCACTCCCGCATTCTCCTCTGCTCTGGCTTACTATGACGGCTACCGTTGCGACCGCCTGCCCGCAAACCTGCTGCAGGCACAGCGTGACTACTTCGGCGCTCACACCTACGAGCGTATCGACGCGGAGCGCGGTCAGTTCTTCCACACCAACTGGACCGGTCACGGCGGTGACACCGCAGCCACCCAATACGTGGTGTAATTAAGAAAGTGAGGTAATTGCTATGAAACTTCGTGAAAACTGCAAGTACGCACTGGTCGTCCCCACCTCCATGGGCGTTCGTATCACCCCTCCCAACGGTCAGCCCGTTGCGTCCTCCAACATGTTCATGTTGCAGGCAACCTCCGCTGAGACCAATGTCGCTTCCATCTCTGCTTATCTGGGCCTGCCCACCAAGGTGCTGACCACCTTCGTCAAGGACAGCCCCATCGCTGATTTCATCAAGCGCGACCTGCGCTCCCGTGGCATGGACTACGAGGGCAAGGAAGTGGAGCAGGGCGATCCCTGGGGCTACCGCCACCAATTCAACATCGCTGACTCCGGCTACGGCTCCCGTGGCCCCCGTGTCTGCAATGACCGTGCCGGCGAAGTCGGCCGTACGCTGAACATCAAGGACTTCGACCTGGACCGCATCTTCGGCCAGGAGGGCGTTGGCATCCTGCATCTGTCCGGTCTGATCGGCGCGCTGTCCCACGACACCAGCGTGTTCTGTCTGGAGCTGGCCCGTGCCGCCAAGAAGTACGGCACTCTGATCTCCTTTGACCTGAACTACCGCGCTTCCTTCTGGAAGGGCCGTGAGCAGGAGCTGCATGACATCTTCACCGAGATCGCATCCGTTGCCGACATTCTCATCGGTAACGAGGAAGACTTCCAGCTGTGTCTGGGCGTTCAGGGCCCCGAGGCCGGCGGCAAGGACATCGCTGCCAAGATCGACTCCTTCAAGGAGATGATCAAGCGTGTGAAGGCGCAGTTCCCCAACGCATCCGTCTTCGCAACCACCCTGCGTCAGGTTGAAAACGTCAACTCCCACCTGTGGGGCGCCATCATGCTGGCCGGCGAGGAATGGCATGTGGTCGAACCCCGTCGGATCACAGTTCTGGACCGTATCGGCGGCGGCGACGGTTTTGTGGGCGGTATGCTCTACGGCATCCTGAGAGGTTGGGAATCCGAGAAGTGGATCCAGTTTGGCTGGGCATCCGGCGCACTGGCGACCACCTTCCTGACTGACTATGCACAGCCTGCTGACGAGGACGTGGTTTGGAGCGTCTGGGGCGGCAACGCAAGAGTTAAGAGATAATATCCCAAACGGAGGCTTCCACCCGGAAGCCTCCGTTTTTACATAATTGCTGCGATTTGTATTTAATTCGACAAAACTGGATTTTCATTGCGCATCCGGCCGATCCGTGGTATAATGTCAAAAACCAATCCGCAAAGGAGACTGGATCATGGACATCAAAATCGTTACTGCTGAGGAAAAATACATAGACGACTGCGTCCGGGTGGGTATCCGTGCATACGAATCCGTGCATCAGTCCTACGCCGTGTGTATCGGTGACGAGATGCACAGCGCATTGATGGGTGATTGGCGCGAGGAGAAAGCGGCAAGCATCCGTGCTGACTGGGCGGAGGGCGCTTTCGTGGCGCTGGCTGACGGCCGGGTAGCAGGCTATGTCATTTATCGGGCGGCCGGTATTTGCGGCCAGATCCGGGACAACGCTGTGGATCCGGCGCTCTGGGGTCAGGGCATCAGCACAATGCTCTGCGGAGCGGCGTTGGACGCAATGCGCAGCGCAGGCTGTAAGTACGCCAATGTGAAGGTAGGTCTGGACGACAGTCAGGCAGGTGCACGGCATCTGTACAGTAAACTGGGCTTTGACCGGAATTTGCCCAGCATCATGTATTATCAAAAGCTGGATACAGATATGGAGCCCTATGCCACTTCCAGTGACACGGTGCAGGTGATCCCCTGCGAGGAAAAACATCTGGACGACTGCGCCCGGATCGCACTGACCGCCTGGGAGATCATTCACAATGTGTACATTCAGCATCAGGGCCGGGAAATGCACGACGCGCTGAACACTGGTTGGCGTGAACGGTTGGTGCAGGATGTGCGTAACGGTCAGATGCAGGGCCACGGCTATGTGGCAATCGTGGACGGCAAGGTGGCCGGCTTTGCCGCATATCGCTTGGAGGAAAAAATGGGCGTGGTCTCCCGCAACGCGGTGGATCCGGCCTATCGTGGCAGAGGCATTGCCAAGCTGCTGTACGGCACACTGATTAACGGTATGATCGCCGCAGGTCATCGCTACGCCAGAGTCCACACCGGCCTGGATGACGGCCACGCCGGCGCAAGAAAGGCCTATGGCAAAGTTGGCTTCCAGCTGAACCTGCCCACCGCGGTCTACTACAAGGAACTGTGATCTGTTTACGGGGGAAGGCAAGAGACGCTCTTGCTTTCCCTTGTATTTTTTGTTTTTGAAAGACAAAACCGCAAAATAGTCCAAGAATATGGCAGTTTTGTCCTTGCTTCCCCCGGTCTGCCATGGTATCATTACAATCAGAAAGGAGTGGTCATTATGAACACTATCAAAAAAATCGATATTCATGCCCACGCAATGCCTTTTGAGGATCTCGCCCCTGTTTATGACAGAGGTTCTTCTCTGATCCATGCACATGAGCTGGTAGACCTGTATGATAAGCTCAACATTGAGAAGGGCGTACTGCTGCCCCTCATTTCCCCGGAATATCATCCGACTCCCATCTCCTCCGCCGAGTGCGCCTATACGGTTGGCAGATTCCCGGACCGTTTTGTGTGGTTCTGTAATGTAGACCCCCGGGCCTGCTTCAACCGCCCCGACGCAGACTTCACTCCCCTACTGGAATACTACAAATCCAAGGGTGCAAGAGGTGTTGGCGAGCTGACTGCACAGCTTTATGCTGACGATCCCCTTCTGGACAACTTTTTTGCCCACTGCGCCGCCTGCGATATGCCGGTGACCATTCACATCGCGACCAGATTCGGTGGCTGCTACGGAATCGTGGATGAGCTGGGTCTGCCCAGACTGGAAAAAATGCTGAAGAAGCATCCCAATCTGAAGATCCTGGGCCACTCTCAGCCCTTCTGGGCCGAGATCAGCGCGGATGTGACCGCTGAAACCCGTGGCGGTTATCCCACCGGTAAGGTTACAGAGGGTAGACTTGCTCAGCTGATGCGGGAATGCAAGAATCTTTACTGCGACCTGTCTGCAGGCAGCGGATCCAGAGCACTGATGCGGGATCCCGAGTATGCCGCAAAGTTTATTACAGAATTCTCTGATCGCATTTTGTACGGCTGCGATATCTGCCTGACCAGCAATTGCAACTTTGCATTTGAGTTCGACGCATTCCTCACCAAGCTGTGCGAAGACGGCATGATCAGTGAAGAAAACTATTACAAAATCGTGCGTGGAAACGCCATCAAGCTGTTGAAGCTTGAAGACAAATAACGGAGGTAAACATTGTGAGTAAATTAGCATTACTGGGCGGCGAGCCCGTATTTACTGAGAAAACGCCCCAGGAGCTGTTCAAGTGGCCCATCATTACCCAGGAAGATCTGGATGCCGTAACATATGTTACTGTAAACAACCGTTTCTCCGGCACTGAGATCACAACGGAATTCGAAAAGGAATTTGCCAAGTGGCAGGGCCGCAAGCATGCTGTTGCCTTTACAAACGGCACCATGTCCCTAGCCGCAGCCATGTTCGCCGTCGGCCTCAGCGAAGGCGACGAGATCATCTGCCCCACCAAAACCTATTGGGCAAGTATTGCGCAAGCCGCCTACTTTGGTGCAAAAGCAGTCTTCTGTAACATCGACGACGAAATGGTTATGGATCCTGTTGATTTGGAGCGGCGTATCACACCTCGCACCAAGGCCATCATGGTCGTGCATTACATGGCCTATCCCTGCGATATGGATGCGATCATGGACATCGCCAACCGCCATAACCTGTATGTGATCGAAGATGTTTCTCATGCACACGGCTCCTTGTACAAGGGCAAAAAGTGCGGTAACTTCGGTCATATTGCCGCAATGTCCATGATGAGCCAGAAGCTGTTTGCCGCCGGCGAGTTGGGCATTTTGGTTACCGATGACACCAGGCTTTACGAAAGAGCCATGGCCTACGGTCACTATGAACGCAACAATGACAACCTGATCCATGAATCTGAAGAGCTGAGAGATTACTTCCACATGCCCCTTGGTGCCGTGAAGGGTCGCGTCAATCAGCTTTGCGCAGCATTGGCCCGGGTACAGCTGAAGTATTTCGATGAGCGTTGTGCAGAGGTCAACCGCGCGATGAACTACTTTTTTGACGGTGTGGAAGGACTTCCCGGCATTAAACCCCGTCGCGTGGACGGCTCCGATGGTTCCAGCATGGGCGGTTTCTATGTCCCCAAGCTGATGTACAAACCGCAAGAGCTGGAAGGTCTTTCTGCTGCCCGCTTTGCCGCGGCAGTACAGGCCGAATTTAACGGTGCGGCAAATTGCAGCTCCGGCGCAAACTTCAATTTGCATAAGCATAAATACTTTACAGCCTTTGACCCCCTGCACTCCACAGCTCCCAGAACCGATGTTGATGCAGCAGACGCCACCCTCGATTCTGCAGAGGATTTGTACTGCGTTTCTGTTCCGTGGTTTAAGCATCTGGACAAGGAATGGATCGACCTTTACATCTGCGCATACAAAAAAGTGGTAGAAAACTATCAGGATCTGCTCCCCGGCGACGAAAAACGCCAGGAAGGTCAGTGGTATGGCTCTTCCTACGACAAGGACTACACCAAAAAGAACGCTTAATGATCCCAATAAAAAGTCACCGGTTCATCCGGTGACTTTTCTTATATTATGGCAGACGTATACTAAAAACCTCAAAAAAAGCAATATATTCTTCATTTATCACAACATAGGATATTGTTTCCTCCCTTTTACCGTGATATAGTAATACCATCCAATACCAAATGGAGGTAACCATTATGAGTAAATTAGCTTTATTGGGCGGCGAGCCCGTATTCAACAACAAAAAGGCACCTGAGGAGCTGTTCAAGTGGCCCATCATCACCCAGGAGGATATTGAGGCCGCAACCGATGTTATCGTGAACAACAAGTTCTCCGGCACCGACCTGACCACCAAATTCGAAGCAGAATATGCCCAGTGGCAGGGCAGAAACTACGGCCTTGCCTTCACAAACGGCACCATGGCCCTGTCTGCCGCTATGTTTGCCATCGGCTTGGGCGAGGGCGACGAGATCATTTGCCCCACCAAGACCTATTGGGGCAGCGTTTCTCAGGCCGGCTGCTTCGGTGCGAAGGCAGTCTTCTGCAACCTGGACGAAGTGATGAACATCGACCCCAACGACCTGGAGCGCTGCATTACCCCCCGCACCAAGGCCATCATGGTTGTGCATTATATGGCATATCCCTGCGATATGGATCCCATTATGGAGATCGCCAAGAAGCACAATCTTTATGTCATTGAGGATGTCTCCCACGGACACGGCTCCATGTACAAGGGCAAAAAGGTGGGTACATTCGGTCACATCGCTGCCATGTCCATGATGTGTCAAAAGGGCTTTGCCGCAGGCGAGCTGGGCATGCTGGTCACCGACGACCGCAAGCTCTACGAAAGAGCCCTGGCTTACGGCCACTACGAGCGTAACAACGACAACTTCATTCTGGAAGCAGACGAGTTGAAAGGCTATTATCATATCGCCCTGGGCGGTGTGAAGGGCCGTGCAAATCAGCTCTGCGTCGCTCTGGCCCGTGGACAGCTGAAGCATTTCGACGAGCGCTGTGCAGAAATCAGACGCGCTTTGGACTATTTCTACGACGCCCTGGAAGGTCTGCCCGGCATTAAGCCCCGCCGTCCTGACGCATCCATCGGCTCCCACCTGGGCGCATGCTACTGCCCCAGACTGGTTTACAAGCCCGAAGAACTGGAAGGCCTTTCCGCATCCCGTTTTGCCGCAGCTGTGAGCGCGGAGTTCAACGGCTCCATGAAGTGCGGCTCCGGCGCGAACTTCAACCTGCATACCCATAAGTATTTCAGAACCTTTGATTTCTTCCACTCCACCGAGCAGAAGCCCGATGACGGTGTGTACGACAAGGCGCTGGACGCATCCGACCACGTCTACTGCATCTCCGTGCCTTGGTTCAAGCACTTTGAGAAGGAATGGCTGGATCTGTACATCGCCGCCTATAAGAAGGTAGTGGAAAACTACAAGGATCTGCTGGAAGGCGACGAAAACCGCATCGAGGGTCAGTGGTACGGCTCCGACTACGACAAGGACTACACCAAGAAGAACGCCTGATTGCTGTAATATAAAAAAGTCACCGGTTTATCCGGTGACTTTTTATGTCCGCTCTTAAGAAATTCTTAATTTTGCCTTTTTCGGTATATTTGTTATAATGGTGTCGGAAAATGGAAAATTATGTACTGTGGAGGTATCCGTACTATGGAACTCTGGTCACCGCAACATATCAAAACCCTGCTCCCTGCCCTTGTCGTCATGCTCCTGGTAAGCATCGAACTGCGCGCATGGCTGGGAAAGAAGGACGAAAAGATCCGTATGATTCCTGTACAGGTCATCGCCGTGATCTTGCTATTGCTGGAAGTGGGCAAGCAAGTGGTTTCCTTCTCCCGTGGGTATGATCTTTACCACATTCCCCTGCATTTCTGCTCCCTGCTGCTGGTCACCATGCCCGCCATGGCTTTTTACAAGGGCAAGCATGTCCAAAAGGTGCGTGCTGTGGGAACCGCCATCTGCGGCGCGGTTTTCTGGCTGACCGCTATTTATCCCTGTCTGATCTACGGTGCCGGAAATATTGAAAGATTTTTCGTGGACTATCTGGATTTCCATACGGTTGCCTTCCACAATCTGGCCATGTTGGCCTTTATGCTGATGGTCGCGCTGGATCTCCACACTCCGGCTCCCAAGGGCGAGCACAAGCTCATTATCCTGTTTCTGACTTGTTTTTGCGCCCTCGCGGCCATCGTGTCCCAGCTGCTGGAAACCAACTACGCCGGTTTCTACCATTGCAATGTGGGCCCCATTGAGGAAATCCGCCTGATGCTGCAGCCCATCATCGGCTACTGGCCCGCCCAGCTGATCTATGTCTTTGGCCTGACCGCTGTGCATTACGGCTTTGTCATCGGCTTCTACTGCATCTACAAGGCCATCCGCAAAGCTCTCAACCGACAAAAAACGCCTGTTGCAGTGTAATATCAATCGGCACCCATCCGGGTGCCGATTTTACTTATTGGATGCTGTATTTTTTCAAAATCCGTTGGTATTTCCGGATCAGGATGGCAAGGCCGACTGTGCAGCTCAGCACAAGGATGATCGCATAGGCGATCGAGCTCCAGATTTGCGCCACTCCTGCCGCAACATACCACAGAGAATACCACTTCCACATTGTGGCGTTTTCGGCATTGTACTGTGCTACATCCGTAATTTTTGTCGCATCTACTTCTGTACCGGACCAAAACCACATGGGCTTTTCCAGCTTCTGCGCATACACACCGATCCCATAAAACAGGATCGCGCAGCCAAACGCTACGACCCAGCCAATGATCTTTCCTGCCATATCCAATCCCTCTTATGTCAGTACAGCTTCAGAATCTCTACAATTTTCCGAGCCGTCCGGTAAAGGGGCCCTTCCAGCTCCTTGGATGCTTTTTTCAGTTCTTCCCGGATGGAAATATGCTGTGGGCAATGGCTTTCGCACTTGCCGCAGCCGATGCAATTATAGGCCGCTGTAGAATCCCGACGGGCAGCGCTGCACATAAAATGCTCTTTGAGACCGCTGAATTTCCCTTCCGCATACCGTCGATTGTAGGCGGCGAACATTCCCGGAATGTCCACGCCCTTGGGGCAGGGCATGCAGTAGCCGCAGCCGGTGCAGCCGACCTTCATTTTGGAGTAGATTGCATCCAGCACCCGGGCAAGCATGGCCTGCTCCCCTTCTCCCAGCTCGCCCACCTCCGTTGTGGAGGCGGTCTGCACATTATCCATGAGCATTTCCATGGAGTTCATGCCGGACAGCACGCAGGTAACCTCCGGCTGATCCCACAGCCAGCGAAATGCCCACTGGGCAGGACTGCGGCGGATGGGATACTTTTCAAATTCTTCCATTGCCTCCCGGGGAAGACGGGTCACCAATTTGCCGCCCCGCAGTGGCTCCATGATCACCACCGGCAGACCCTTTTCATGGGCATAGTGCAGCCCCCTGCGCCCGGCCTGGGTGTGTTCATCCATATAGTTATACTGGATCTGACAGAAATCCCAGTCATAGGCATCCACCAGCTGAATGAATTTCTCCGTATTGCCGTGGTAGGAAAAGCCCACCTGCCGGATCGCGCCGGAGCGCTTCTTTTCCTCCAAAAACTCCAGGATTCCCAGCTTTTTCAGGCTCTCCCAGGTCGGCACATCGGTGAGCATATGCATCAGGTAGTAGTCGATATGATCCGTCTGCAACCGCTTCAAATGCTCATCGAAGATTTTTTCCATCTTCTCCCGGGATTTGACGAGGTAATGGGGCAGCTTGGTTGCGATGTATACCTTATCCCGAGCCTGATTTTTCGTCAAGATCTCGCCCAGAGCGGCCTCACTGCCGGGGTATATGTAGGCAGTATCAAAATAGTTCACACCGGCATCGATAGCGGCCATCAACTCCCGTTCCGTTTCTGCCATGTCGATGCTGCCGTTCTTTCTGGGAAAACGCATGCACCCGAAACCCAAAACGGAGATGTCATTGCCGTATTTGTCCTTGCGGTATTTCATAAAAACCACCTTTCTGTGTGCTTTTGTTTCATTATATCCCATTTGCTTCAAAAAATCTATATTGTATTATTCGCAACGGAATGTTATAATAAATCGGATATCATCAAACGGAGGGATTTTATGCTTGCCGTATTTGTCAATGCCGCAGCTGTCATTTTGGGCAGTCTGGTGGGCATTTTACTTCATAACCGACTGAAACCGCATCACACCAAAACTGTGGTCGCCTGTATGGGTATTTGTGCTATGGTCATCGGTGTGACCGAGGCCATTACCACTTCCAATATGCTCATCGTCATTGTATGTCTGGTGGCAGGCACTGTAATTGGTGAGCTGCTGAAACTGGAACAGCGGTTGGATGGTGCCGGGGACTGGCTAAAAGAGCGGGTCGCCCAAAAGAATGGCGGCCGTTTTACCGAGGGATTCGTCACCGCAAGTCTGCTGTTCTGCGTGGGTTCCATGTCCATCATGGGCAGTTTTGATGCCGGTCTGCGGGGGGATTATGATATCATCTTCGCTAAATCCGTAATGGACGGCATCATGTCCGTCACATTTGCCGCCACTATGGGCATTGGTGTTGCCTTTTCTGCGGTAACGGTCATCGTCTATCAGGGCGCGCTGACTCTGCTGGCCGGTGTGATCGAGCCGGTACTGACTGAGCCTATGATCACAGAAATGAGCGCGGTGGGCGGTGTGATGCTCATTGCCACCGGCATAAATGTTGCCGGTCTGACGAAAGAGCGCATCCGCGTGGGCAACATGCTCCCCGGACTGATTTTCCCGGTTATTTGGTTCGCCATTGCCGGATTGTTCTAATGTAATACCCCCTCTATCGTTATGTCATTCCGAGGCCGAAGGCCGTGGGAATCTCCTGGTAACATCCATCGGCACTATTGTGCAGTAACATACATCATACCGGGAGATTGCCACGTCGCTGCGCTCCTCGCAATGACATTGTTCTCGAACATATACCACAGCAAAAGGAGATCTCTATGCCTATTATTGAATTTGACCCCAATGGGCCTCTGGAAGCCCAGAAAGCCGCTCTGCTGGCAGAAATTGCCCAGTTGGATGCCCGGGAGCCTGAGGATATGGAAAGCGAAGAATACGAAGCCTGGGCCGAAGAACACGAAGAGCTGGAAGACCTGCTGGACGAAGTGCTGGATCTTCTGGACGAGGTGTAAAATGGCAGTCTGTGAATTGGTATTGGCGCAGCCGGGGGATTTTCGTCGGTGTATGGACATTCTGAACGCCGGGCGGGAGTTTCAGCGGGAGCAGGGCTTCATCCAGTGGCCGGACGGCTACCCGGATGAAGAGAGTGTCCGGAGCGATCTCCGGGACGGCCTGGGGTATGTGCTGAAAGTGGATGGTGTGATTGCCGCTTATATGTACATCGGCTTTGACGGGGATCCCTCTTACCCTGCAATCAAGGGTGCGTGGAAGCACGACGGGCCTTACGCCGTGGTGCATCGCATTGCCATTGCCCCGGAATTCCGTGGACAGGGTCTGGGAAGAATCACTTTTGGGCTGGTGGAGCAATTCTGCAAAGAGCATGGCTTCCATCTTCTGCGTATCGACACCGACGGTGCAAACAAACGCATGCAACACGTTCTGGAAAAGAACGGATTTTACTACTGCGGCACAGTCATCCAAGGTGGCGGTGACCGCTTCGCCTACGAGAAGAAATTATAAAAAGAAGACCCTTCCCAGGGTCTTCTTTTTTTATCAGTTCAGATACTGCTCCCACAGGAACTCGGTTTCCACTTTTTTCAGGCCGTACGCCTCCCGGATGCCCTTGCAGATCCGCTGCAATTTTTTCTGGATAGCAGAAGATTGGAAAATCTCCTCATTACCCGGCATACAGGCATACTCAAAGATGGTCGCCCGGTCTTCCCTGGCATAGCTCATGGAAAACAGGTCGATAAAATAGGGCTTTTTGCCGGTGAGGTACGTGGTATCCGTCCGTTTGGAGTTGGCAATGTAGTCGTTATCATAATCAAAAGCGGAGGGATTGTATTTATACCATTCGTACAGCGCGCCGGATTTGCTCAAGATCCGCGCTTCCATATACAGATAGATGCCGTGATACAGATCGCTCACAAAATCTTCACCCAGGGTGATCGCCACCACGGGGGTGCTTCCGTTCCAGAATTGCAGGCAGTTGATTCCGTCAGGTAAGTCTTCGCCCTCTATCTGATTCAGCAATGCGATTTGCAGCTTGCCTGTGGAGGTTTTGGTGAACATGGTTTTGTGGAATTCTCCAAGCACCTGCTCCATTTGGGAAAGATAGTGGGCATACAGCTGCGTCATGTGTTCCTGGGTAAAGGTCTTATTCTTGGGTGCGGTCTTGGCCGCGTCCTCCCAAATCAAGATCTCAACGCCGAATTTCTTTCCCAGTTCGTCTGCTTTTTTCTGAATTTCGGCAAAGCCATCGGTGTCCGGATCGTCCGGGGTGTACCACGGGGCGGTATAGACCGCTTCGTCCTCCGTCAGGCTCTTGTTCATATCCCAGCAGTAGAGCGTGGTCTGCCCTGCGGCATCCTCACCGAAGAACCAAAGTGTTTTCTCAGCACCCTCTGCCAGACCCCATACCCGGATCACATCCGGAAGCACGACCTCCGCGGCGCGCGTGCCCGTGGTCAGATCGTAGCAAGCAAGCTCCGTCTGGCTCTCGGCAGACTGCACCATGACCACCCCATTGTCTTCGAAGAGCATCACCGGCTCGGCGGTATCTTCCAGGGGCCACAAAGCCTTGTGCTCCTCCCCTGCTCCGAAACGCAGACAGCGAACACCGCTGATATTTTGCACAAAGAAATAGGTTTCCGCCCCGGTATCCAGGGTGACCAGATCATCGTCCCGGCGCAGGATCTCACCGGATTGGGCATCGATCAGGAATACCTGTTTTTCACCCTCGGTCACTTCCGCCTCGTAACGCAAGGCCTTTCCTTCGCCGAAAATTCCGGTAACCTGCTGACTGACAGCGCTCTGCTGGCACAGGACGCGGGAAATACCCGTCTGCAGATCCATGGCGCAGATACCCTTATCAGTGCAGAAATAGGCATTTTTCCAGTCTGGAGACACCCAGGCATCCCCTTGCAGATTCTCCGGCAGATAGATCCGCGCGGTCTCCACCATCAGGGTATTGAGAAATACCAGAACACGGTTTTCGCTGTCGCAATATGCCATGCCCTGCTGGGAAAACTGCATACGGGCTTCCGGATGCACAGAACCTGCGCCCAGATCGATGGTATACACGATTTTTGTCAGTTTTTCGTCAAAAACTGTCAGCTCCGTTCCCGTTTCCTGCTGACGGAACAACATCATGGAATCCTGCTGCGACGCACAGGCATAATAGCCGTCGTCACTCAGGGCGTAGCTTTGTACTGCGCCATCTGTGGCCAGTTCTGCTCCGCTTTCCGGCACATATACCACAGAATCCTGCGTATTGACTGTATTGTTGACCACACCATCCCCTGTTGAGGACGGCGTTGTTGTTTCCTGGGCACAGCCGCACAGCAGCAGCGCCAAAATCAGGACAAGGCCCAAATATCGAATCATATTATTGCCTCCTAGCAAGGGTGTAATCGTCGCCCTGGCGGTAGTAGGGGCAACGGTTTTTTCCGGAGCTGAAAAAGCGGTAGACTTCATCCTCATCCAAGTCCATCATGCAGAAATACTCATCGTATTCCTCATCATAATCATAGTACCAGCAGGTCTCGCACTCACATTCCATGGGCATCCTCCAACGAAACGACAGTAAATACACCGCCCCGGTAAATCATGCAGCTGTGGCTTCCGTCCTTGGGAATGGACACGCTTCCGGGATTGATACAGTGGATGCCAGCGCGTACTTCGTCCATTTTTACATGGGTGTGACCGGAAAGGAACACACTGCCCTCCGGCAGGGGCGGCAGAGTATCCGGATTTTCGTGGTGACCGTGAGTCAAATGGAACAGCTTGCCGTCCACTTCCAGTTGGGCGAAATCCGCCATACAGGAAAAGGGCAAAACCATTTGATCCACTTCCGCCTCGCAGTTGCCCCGAACGGCGGTGATGATATCCTTGTGGGCCGACAGCATTTCGATCACCTGCTTGGGGGCATAATCCCGGGGCAGGTCATTGCGTGGGCCGTGGTATAAAAGATCGCCTAAAAGAAGCAGTTTGTCCGGGCGTTCCCGTTCCAGAACTTCCATCAGCTTGCCGCAATAGTATGCCGAGCCGTGGATATCCGATGCAATCAGTAATTTCATATTCACTCCTACCGCGCGGCCAAATATGCCGCCACATCAAAGGGTTTGATTTTCTCATCCTTGCGCAGATACAGAGGGTGATGGGGATGGCCTTTCTTGGTCACCGCGCCGGCACAGTACCAGCTGGCACCGTATTCCTGCCCGGCCTCTACCATATCCCGGACACAGTCCGCAAGGTAGTCCCGCTTTTCAATGATCGCGCCCCAGGCCGCCCAGACAGCCGGCTTGTCCGAAATGGACAAAACATACCGAAACGCCGCCAGATTCTCCTTGTGGAGTTTGTGGTTGCAGGTCTTTTCCATGGCATCGGGGTTCGTTGCCCGCTGAGCATAGACATTGAACATGATAAAGCTGTCAAATCCGTTGCCCAGCGCGATTCGTTCCACGGATTTTAGGGTATTATCCAGCGCGCCCGGTGCGGCGGTCGAGGGATTTATGCCAATGCAGATCAGGGGATTTTTGCCCCGTGTGCCCAATATGTATCGGTATTCCGAATAAAAATTGGGGGCGTAGAGCCATTTTTCAATGTCGTACTCCGCCGATGGGGTGTTGGCCGCCGCCAGCGCCTCTTCAAATGTCACCAGCTCCAGCTGGGCGGTATCGCCTTTGGGAATGTGCATCCTTTTCTCTCCTTATGCCCACAAAACCAAGTCCACCGGGACATCAAATTCCTCTGTGGGTAATTCCTCTACCATTTGAAATGCGTAGCACAGCGCCACCGTGGGATGGGTTGGCTCTGCCGCAAGAAATTTGTCGTAAAATCCGCCGCCGTAGCCAATGCGATGTCCCTCCCGGTCAAAGGCCAGGCCGGGCATGAGCACCAGTGCGGTGGGATCGTCAGCCACCGGGCCGTCCGCAATAGGTTCGGAGATCCCGGCGTAGCCTGTTGCCACCTGGGTCAGGTCCGTCAGATAGATGAATCGCATCTCATCGTCGTAGACCTTGGGAACCGCCACGCGCTTGCCGTCTGCCAGGGCCCGTTCCAGAAGGAGAACGGTGCGCACCTCCTGGTTGTAGGGCAGGTAGCCGTACACCGTCTGTGCATTGCGGTATGCTTCCGTTGCCAAAAACTGCTCCGCCAGCTTTCGGCTGGCTTCCTCGATCTGCGCCGGGGTCATGGCACGCTTTTGCTCACGGATTTTCTGTCTCAGTGCTTTCTTGTTCATTTTTTACCTCTTTGCCTACAACGGGCCGGAACATCCGAAACCACAGGAAAATTGCCAGTTGGCCGGGAATTCCCAGCAGGAAAATGCGCCAGACATTTACATTCCACAGCACCAGCAGGGTCATGTAAACACTCAAAAGGCAGCCCCACACGATCACCGAAATCAGCGTCTGATTGCTGCGGAAATCCCGCCACGCAGAGCGCAGGCTCAAAACCACGATGGCATCCGCCGGCACAGCGAAGAAAAAGGCCAGCCAGCTTTTGGCGATACCCGCAGAGGACAGCACCACATACATGAACAGCGCCACAAACCATACAAGCAGCGAAGACAGATATACAATGATCCGCTTGTTAGCCTTGCGTTTCAGGGTCTTTTGCACCACATGGTCCATGGCCTGCTGTACCGCGCCGGTATGCTCCGGCAGGGCGTCCGGGTCTTGCAGCAGATCATCCACCGTAACACCTAAAACCTCTGCCAGGGATACCAATGTCAAAATATCGGGAACGGACTCACCCCGTTCCCATTTGGAAACGGCCTTGTCCGAGTAATTCACTTTTTCTGCCAGACCGGCCTGGGTCAAACCCTGCCTTTTCCGCAGGTTGGAAATGTTTGTGCCGATCTGAATTTTCAATCTTTCATCCGTCATGGGGTTGCCTCCAATCGATACTTGGTAATATTATATCAAATTTTCGCTCACTTTGCAACCTCCATACAAAACCGTGTCATTCCGAGCCAGTGCGCACACTGGCGTGGGAATCCGTTTCCCTGCGGCTCATAAGAGCCGCGTGGCACCTTTGGTGCCACAAAAGATGCGGATTGCCACACCAGTGACGTCGGTCACTGGTTCGCAATGACATGCAAAAATATAGGAGTCTGCCGAGGCAGACTCCTTTTTATTCTGCAAACAAATGTTGTGAACAGTACTTGATAATTGCCCGCCGGGTGATGATGCCGATGAAGGTATCCTTATCATCCACCACCGGGACAAAATTCTGGGTGATCGACCGCTCAACCAGATCATGCATGGATGTGGTCACGCGGACCGGGATATTGTCTTTTTTACGGGAGATCTCCATGATTCTATGTGCTTCAGCCTGGCGCATATCCATGTAACACATATTTTTGATAGCCCACAGGAGGTCACCCTCTGTCAGCGTTCCACGATACTCTCCCCGTTTATTCAAAATCGGCAGAGCCGAAAAGCCGGCCGACTCCATTTTTTCCAGTGCCTGACGCATGGTGTAATCATCGTAAAGATAGGAACACATTGCTTTTGGTGTCAGGAAAAACAAAATATTATTATTCATAACTGCTCCTTTATCCATAGCGCATTGTGGGGTGCTTTCCCACCGCCTTTATTATTATAGCATAGATTTCAGAAAGAAGTATGAAAAATCATGAAATAGGAGCCTGTTTGCATGCCGAAAAACGAGGCTGTATTTTGGTTGTTTTGCACAATTCCGCCCCTATCCAGCCCCATCCGATAATTCAAAGTAGCAAAAGGTTTTCATTCTCCCGGGGGTAGAATCCCTGTTCCACCGGAAATAGAGCCGTAATTTTCACCGGTAGGGTGCATTTTTATCACCGGGCGGTATAATGAACACAAAAGGAGGTTGCTTCATGAAACGAACCCGTCTTGCCGCCCGGATCCTGCCCGCCTATTCCGTCGGAGAAGAAATTATGAATATGGTAACGCATATTGTCGGCGGTGGCATTGGTATTTTGGCCCTTGCCGCTTGCATGACCAAGGTGATTCCCATAGGCAGTTTTGTAGATACTACGGCTGTCCTTGTGTACTGTCTTTCCATGATCTGTGTTTACGCAATATCCAGCATTTACCACGGATTGCGCCCCGGAACCGGCAAAAAAGTGATGCAGATTCTGGATCACTGCGCCATCTATCTGCTGATTGCCGGTACCTACACGCCCATTTCTTTGATTGCCATTGCCCCGGCCTATCCGGCCATCGGATACGGACTGACGGTGTTCCAATGGGTGATGGTGGCTTTGGCCGTCACGCTGACTGCCATTGACCTGAAAAAGTACAAGGCCTTTTCCATGATCTGTTACATCTGCGCCGGTTGGGCGATCCTGCCGTTTTTGGCGCAGGCCCGGGAGGTTTTGATGGAGCCGGGATTCCTGTTTCTTCTCTGGGGCGGCATTGCCTATACTTTTGGTGCCATTCTTTTCGGAATCGGCGCCCGGTTAAAATGGTTCCACAGCGTGTTCCATATCTTCGTTATTTTAGGATGCCTTCTGCAGCTGATCTGCGTTTATTTTTATGTTCTTTAATATGCAAGAGGGGCGGCAAGATTGCCGCCCCTATTTTATGACTGTATCCGGGAAATATTCTTTTGCAAAATCCACTTCGCTGACTTGGAAGGACCGACCGTTCAGGTGGGCCAACGCCCCAGCCTCCGTGGTAAATGTGAAGGTCAGCTTGTAAGAATAAAGCGCCTGATAATTCCGGTCAAAACGCTTGTCCAGCTTGCCGTATTTGCCGTCACCCAGCAAGGGATGACCGGCGTGGGCAAATTGGGCGCGGATCTGGTGGGTCCTTCCGGTGATCAACTCACATTCCACCAAAGAAAGGCCGTTCCGTGAGGCCAGCACCCGGTAATTGGTCTGGCAAGTCTTTGCCCCCGGTTGGGGTTTGTCGCTGACAAACACCCGGTTTTGCTTGGCATCCTTGAAAAGATATCCCGTCAAACTCCCCTTCTGTGCCTTGGGCGTGCCCTCTACAATGGCCAGATACCGCTTGTCCAGCTCCCGGTCCTTGATCTTCTGATTCATGACACGGAGCGCCTCGGCAGTCTTCGCCGCGATAACGATGCCGCCGGTGTTTCGGTCGATCCGGTTGCACAGCGCCGGAGTAAAGGAGTTTTCCTCTCTTGGCCGCCACTCCCGCTTTTGGTACAGATAGGACTGGATGTGATCGATCAGCGTCCGACCGTACTCTGCGCCGTCGTGGGGATGCACCGCAATGCCGGGGCGCTTGTCCACCAGCAGGATCTGGTCATCTTCATAAACGATGTTCAACTTGGGAGCAGCCACCGTCAGATAGGCATTGTCCTCCCTGGGCTTGTCAAAAAACTCGTCGTTGATATACAGTTGCAGAACATCGCCGGCTTGCAGACGGGTATCCCGCTGGGCTCTCGCTCCGTTGCACTTGATCCGCTTTAATCGGATATACTTCTGCGCCAAAGAAGCAGGCAGCAACGGCACAGCTTTGGCAAGAAAGCGATCCAGCCGCTGACCGGCATCGTTGGCACCAATGGTCAGTTCCTTCATACCTGATTTCCTGCCTGTGCCGCAAAATGGCTGTTCATTTGCTCCGTGAATTCCAGCGCGGCGTTGTAGCCCATCTTCCGCTGACGGTTATTCATAGCCGCAACTTCCAAAATCAGTGCCAGGTTACGGCCCGGGGTGATGGGAATGGTGTTCATGGGGATCTTCACGCCCATGATCTCCATGTGCTGCTCTTCCAGGCCCACACGGTCATAGACCTCCTGGGTCTTCCAGGGGACGATGTTTACCACCAGGTTGATCTCATTTTCCGCTTTGACCGCGCCCATACCAAACAGCTTTGCCACATTGATGATGCCGATACCGCGCAATTCGATATAATTGCGGATCAGCGGAGGCGCTGCGCCCACCAAAGAGTTTTCTGCCACCTTGCGGATCTCCACCGCATCGTCTGCAATCAGCCGGTGGCCGCGTTTCAGAAGCTCCACAGCGGCTTCGCTCTTGCCGATACCGCTTTCGCCGATGAGAAGCAAGCCTTCACCGTAGACCTCCACCAAAACGCCGTGGCGTGAGATCCGGGGTGCAAGGGCGGTACGCAGGAAATTGATGATGCCGGAGATCGCATTACTGGTAGTCTTCTTCGTGCACAGAACGGATACATTATGCTTTTTTGCCATTTCCAGGCATATCTGGGTGGGCTCAAAGCCCCGGGCCAGCAGAAGCGCCGGGAATTTATAGGAGAACAGCCGGTCATAGGCAGATGCCTGCTCAGCAAGGGTCATCTTTTCGATATAGCTCATCTCCGCATTACCCATAACCTGCAAACGCATGGGTTCAAAGTGGTCAAAATAACCGGCAAGCTGCAAGCCGGGACGGGCTACATCCTCAACCGTCAGCTGGACGGCCTCATAGTCCGTAGAACGAAATGCTACATTCAGATGAAATTCCTCCACCAGCCGGGTCAGCGGCACGCAATGCTTTTCATTCATGGCGTATTCCCCTTTCTTTGTTTGTAACCATTATACTTGGAAAAAGCAAGAATAGCAACTAAAATTTAAAAAGCCTCCCACCGAAGTGGGAGGCCAAACGAATAGGGTATTGATCAGGCCTTACCTGCGCAACCCAGAACATTCACCAGCTTGTGGCGGACGATCTCCTTGATATTGGCGCGGGCGGGCTTCAGGTACTCACGGGGGTCAAACTTGCTCGGCTGATCGTTGAAGAACTGACGGATGGTGCCGGTCATGGCAAGACGCAGGTCGGAGTCGATGTTGATCTTGCAGACGGACAGAGCCGCAGCCTTACGCAGCTGCTCCTCGGGAACACCGATGGCGTTGGGCATCTTGCCGCCGTTGGCATTGACCATAGCCACATACTCCTGAGGAACGGAGGAAGAACCGTGCAGAACGATGGGGAAACCGGGCAGACGCTTGGTGACCTCTTCCAGCACATCGAAACGGAGTGCGGGAGGAACCAGGATGCCCTGCTCGTTCAGGGTGCACTGCTCGGGAGTGAACTTGTAAGCGCCGTGGGAGGTGCCGATGGCGATGGCCAGGGAGTCACAACCGGTACGGGTCACAAATTCCTCAACTTCTTCGGGACGGGTGTAGGAAGCGGCCTCAGCGGACACATTCACTTCGTCCTCGATACCGGCCAGGGAGCCCAGCTCAGCCTCGACCACAACACCGTGATCGTGGGCGTACTCAACCACCTTACGGGTGATCTCGATGTTCTCCTCGAAGGACTTGGAGGAAGCGTCGATCATAACAGAGGTAAAGCCGCCGTCGATGCAGGACTTGCAGGTCTCGAAGCTGTCGCCGTGGTCCAGGTGCAGAGCGATGGGGATCTCGGGGCATTCGATCACTGCAGCCTCAACCAGCTTCACCAGATAAGTATGGTTGGCGTATGCGCGAGCGCCCTTGGAAACCTGCAGAATAACGGGAGCCTTCTCCTCTTTGCAAGCCTCGGTGATCGCCTGAACGATCTCCATGTTGTTGACATTGAAAGCACCGATGGCGTAGCCGCCGTCGTAAGCCTTCTTAAACATTTCAGTTGTTGTTACAAGAGCCATTGGAATCAATCCTTTCATATTTCGCGGAATCCCGCATTTTATGGAATCCATTATAGCATACTTTTTTCTATTTTCAATAAAAATCTCAAAAAATAGAATTAACTATTTACCTTTCCTCAAAAATGCAGTATAATGGCCGGTGGAATTATATATTATGTTCACAACAAGGAGTGTTTTATCATGAAAATATCCCCTCTTCAGCTGGCCAGATACCAGTATCAGCCCAAACTGCCAGGCATGCTGAGAAACGGCATTTCCGAAATCTGTGTCAAAAACGGCGATCCCACTGAGAGCGTGGCAGATCAGGAAAAGATCAAGGCTCTGTTCCCCAACACCTACGGCAAAAACGAGATCACCTTCCAGAAGGGTGCCAATACCTCTGCGGCAAAGAAGCAGGTCGTTGGCGTGATCCTCTCCGGCGGTCAGGCCCCCGGCGGTCACAATGTCATCTGCGGTCTGTACGATGCGTTGAAGGCAACCAATCCCGAGAACGTTCTGTACGGCTTCAAGGGCGGCCCCAGCGGTCTGCTGGAGGACAGCTATGTGATCTTTGAGGACGACTATATCAACCAGTTCCGCAACACCGGCGGTTTTGACATCATCGGCTCCGGCCGTACCAAGCTGGAGACCGAGGAGCAGTTTGCTGTGGTTGCCGAGGTTTGCAAGAAGCACGGCATCACCGCCATCGTCATCATCGGCGGTGACGACTCCAACACCAACGCAGCCGTTCTGGCAGAGTACTTTGCCGCCCACAACACCGGCGTGCAGGTCATCGGCTGCCCCAAGACCATTGACGGCGACCTGAAGAACGAGGACATCGAGTGCTCCTTCGGTTTCGACACCGCCACCAAGACTTACAGCGAGATCATCGGCAACATTCAGCGCGATGCCAACTCCGCCAAGAAGTACTGGCACTTCGTCAAGGTCATGGGCCGCAGTGCTTCCCATGTTGCTCTGGAAGCCGCTTTGCAGACCCAGCCCAATATCTGTCTGATCGGTGAGGAAGTGGCCGCGAAGAAGATGTCTCTTGCCCAGATCACCGATTATATCGCCGATTCCGTGGCTGCCCGTGCCGCGAAGGGTTGGAATTTCGGCGTTGCCATCATCCCCGAGGGTATTGTGGAATTCGTCCCCGAATTCTCCGTGCTGATCGCTGAGATCAACGAGCTGCTGGCAGGCGAAAAGGCCGACGCCTTCAACGCCCTGCCCTCCTGGGAGGACAAGTACGCCTTCATCAAGGCCGGTCTGACCGAAGCCTCCATGGCTGTTTTCGCCATTCTGCCCCAGTCCATTCAGCAGCAGCTGTTCCTGGAGCGCGATCCCCACGGCAATGTGCAGGTCTCTCTGATCGAGTCTGAAAAGCTGTTCTCTGCCATGGTGAAGGAAAACCTGGCTGCCCGTAAGGCTGCCGGTAACTATAAGGGCAAATTCTCTGCCCTGCATCACTTCCTGGGCTACGAGGGCCGCTGCGCTTTCCCCTCCAATTTCGATGCTGACTACTGCTACTCCTTGGGTTACAACGCCTTTATGCTGATCCAGTACGGCTTCAACGGCTATCTTTCCAAGGTTTCCAACCTGAGCAAGCCTGCCGATGAATGGATCGCCGGCGGTATGCCCATCACCAAGATGATGAACATGGAACGCCGCCACGGTCACGACAAGCCCGTTATCCGCAAGGCTCTGGTGGAGCTGGACGGCGCGCCCTTCAAGTTCTTCGAGGCCAACCGGGAAACCTGGGCCGTGGAGACCTGCTATGTCTACCCAGGTGCCATCCAGTACTTCGGACCCAGCGAGGTCTGCGACCTGACCACCCGTACTCTGGCTCTGGAAAAGGCCTGAATTTAGGAAGGAGTGAGGAACCATGGCGAGAAATATGCACAAATACGAGGAACTGACTCCTTACGAGTTTGACCAGGAGAAGGAACGGGCCTCCATTATCTATGTGGCCGCAGGTCCTCTGGAATATCACGAGGAATGTAACATTCTGGGTCTGGATACCAACAAGGGTTATGACTGGTGTTTGGCCGCAGCCGAAATTACCGGCGGTATCGTATTTCCCATGCTGCCCATTGCTCCTGAGGGTCGTCGCCCCCACCTGAGCCGGGAAGAACTGCGAGCACGATTCAAGCCCCACTTCCGTGAGGAATATGATGAAGACTTTGCCAGCGTCTATCCCAGCGTATTTTTCAGCCGCGAAGCCTGCTATGCCATATACGAAGAGCTGCTGGAAATGCTGGCAGACGAGTTGGAATTCAAGCTGTGTATGTTCGTCGGCTCTCACAGCCCTGCATCCCAGCTGATCAAAGAGATCATTTGCAAGGAAAACGGCGTGGAACCCCCGGACGCACTGAAAAGAGGCTCTGTTTCCGGTGATTTCCACGGTATGCGCGTGGTTACTTGCAGTTCCTTGGATTACAATATTGGTTATATCATGGATCACTGCCAAAAGAACGGTTTACCCAAGCCTTATCACGGCGGTGTTTGGGAAATGGCACTAAACTATGCCATCAATCCCGATTACTATCACCCCGAGTATCTGGACGAAACCAAGTATCCCCAGCATTACGGCGCACTGCGTAATTACTACACTCCCGAGAGCAGACGTCCTGCCAAGAAGGAATTCGAACTGTTTACGCCGGAATACGCCAAGGAGATCCGGGAGATTACCATTCAGGGCATTGTGGACGATGTGCTGAAAAACTATAAGGAAGTTACCGAGAATAAATGACAAAGTAAGGGCGTGTTGCAAACTCTGCAACACGCCCTTGATCATATGTAGGGGCGGCAACCTGCCGCCCGCGGGCGACTAATAGTCGCCCCTACAATTCGCATCGAAAAATCGTCAACTCGCAATGACATCTAGTTGTTGGGATATAATCTCTCAATAGCAGCCTGGGCGGCAGCTTGCTCTGCGCGCTTTTTGCTGCTTCCGATGCCAAAACCAACGGTTTCGCCGTTCAGGGTCACTTCCACCCGGAATTCCTTGTCGTGATCCGGGCCACTCTCCCCTACCAGACGGTACGCGATCGTCTGGTTCTTTTTTTGCTGCACCAGCTCCTGCAAGGCGGTCTTGTAGTCCGCATTGTGGAGCTTGGTCACCGGCACGTTCACCAGAATAAACTTCTGTACAAATTGCAGCGCCGCGTCCATGCCGCCGTCCAGATAGCAGGCGGCAAGCACGGATTCCACCGCATCCGCCAGAATGGAATCCCGGTTTCGTCCGCCACCGGACTCCTCACCCTTGCCCAGCATCAGATGCCGTCCCAGATCCAGTCGGTTTGCAACCTTCGCCAGGGTCTTTTCACAGACCATGTCCGCCCGCATCCGGGTCAGCTCGCCCTCCGGGCGGTCAGGAAAGGTGCGGAACAAGTGCTCCGCCACCAACATTCCCAGCACCGAGTCCCCCAGAAATTCCAGCCGTTCGTTGCTTTTCAGGCTGTCGTGCCAACGCTCGTTGGCATAGGACGAATGGGACAGGGCATTTTGCAAAAGGGTGATATTCCGGAACTGATAGCCGATGGCTTTTTCCAGTTCGTTAATCATTGCTGATCTCCTTTAATGCGGCCAGACCGGCTTCCAACTGTTCGGAAATGTTCCGGCTTGCCGCTTCCTCTGCCTGACGCACCGCGTTGCGGAAGGCGATCTGATCGGAAGAGCCGTGGGCCTTGATGACAGGCTTTTGGATGCCCAGGAACTGGGTTCCGCCGATCTCACGGTAGTCCAGCAGCTTCTTGAATCCCTTGATGTCCTTCATCACCAATGCCGCAGACAGCTTGCTGATCAGGTTTTTCTTGAACATCTTGGACACCAGGCTGCCCATGAACATGGCGGTGCCTTCGATGGATTTCAGCAGCACATTGCCGGCAAAGCCGTCGCAAACCACCACATCCACCGCGCCCAGGGGTACATCCCGGGCTTCCACGTTGCCCACGAAGTTAAGAAGACCCTTTTCGGAGGCTTGCTGCAAAAGGCCGTAGGCCTCTTTCTGCAAGGGGGTACCCTTGGTGTCCTCTGTGCCGATGTTCAGCAGACCCACCTTGGGGCTTTCCACACCGTAAGTAGCCTTGGCATGGAGGGAACCCACCAAACCGAATTGCAGCAAAAACTCCGGTGTGCATTCCGCATTGGCACCGCAGTCCAGAATCACAGTCTTACCGCCGGTCTTGTTGGGCATGGCAGGGCCCATAGCCGCCCGGCGGATGCCCTTGACACGCTTGACGATCAGGGTCGCTCCGGTGAGCAATGCGCCGGTGCTTCCGGCCGAGATAAATGCGTCGCCCTGGCCTTCTGCCAGCATTTTCAGACCCACCACCATGGAGGAGTTGGGCTTTTTGCGGATCACATTGGCAGGATCGTCGTGCATATCCACCACATCCTCGGCATTGGCGATCTCCACCCCGTCAGGAAGTGTGTCAATGCCGTTCTGCTTCATCACATTCAGGATTTCTTCTCCACGGCCCACCAAGGTGATCTGGCTTCCATAGGTTTTTGCGGCCTCGATGGCGCCCAGCACCGGAGCTTCCGGAGCGTGGTCGCCGCCCATAGCGTCAATAATGATCTTCATATCCGCACCTCTTTCTTTATAATCCCCGAGCGATCATTTCGTCGATGATCGCCAGAGAACGGTTGGCAATGGCGAGATTTTTCTCTGCCTTTTTACGGACTCTCTGCTCCAAAGGAGCAATGATGCTGAAATTGATATTCATCGGTTGGAAAGAAACCACCGATTCGTCGCTGATGTAATGTCCCAACGCGCCGATGGCGGTGGTTTTGGGGAATGCGGGCACATCCTTGCCCTGCACCTTTGCCGCCATGGCAACCGCCGCCAGGAAACCGGAGGCGGTGGATTCCACATAGCCCTCCACGCCGGTCATCTGCCCGGCAAAGGCAACCATGGGATTCCGACGGTCGGCATAGTAACAGTCCAGCAGCTTGGGGGATTGGAGGAATGTGTTGCGGTGCATCACGCCGTAGCGGACAAATTCCGCGTTGGCCAGAGCCGGGATCATGGAAAAGACCCGTTTCTGCTCACCGAATTTCAAATGGGTCTGGAAACCCACCAAATTGAAAATACTTCCCTCGCTGTTATCCTGCCGCAGCTGAACAACCGCATAGGGCTCTTTGCCGGTATTGGGATCAGTCAGACCCACCGGCTTCAACGGGCCGTAGCGCAATGTGTCGAAGCCACGGCGGGCCATGACTTCCACGGGCATACAGCCCTCAAAAACATTTTTGTCCTCAAAACCGTGGACTTCCGCTTCCTCCGCCGCCACCAGCTCCGTGACAAAGGCCTCATACTCCGCCTTATCCATGGCACAGTTTACATAATCAGGTGTTCCCCGATCATAACGGCTCTGCCACCAAGCCTTGGTCATGTCGATGGACTCCGCTGTGACCAGCGGTGCCGCCGCATCGAAAAAGTGGAGATGATCCTGACCGAAATATGCGCCAATGGCATCACTCATGGCATCAGAGGTGAGCGGGCCGGTAGCCACGATCACCGGGCCTTCCGGCACTTGGGTCACTTCCTCGTCGATAACGGTGATGTTGGGATGACTGCGGATCTTTTCCGTCACCATTTTCGCAAAGCCGCCACGGTCAACCGCCAGACATCCACCGGCTTCCACCCGGGTGGCCTCTGCGCACTGCATGATCAGACTGTCCAGCCGGCGCAGCTCTTCCTTGAGAAGACCCACCGCATTTTCCAGCCGGTCGCCCCGAAAAGAGTTTGAGCAGACCAATTCGGCAAAATCCGCGCTATGGTGAGCAGGAGACATTTTTTGTGGCTTCATCTCATAAAGCTCCACAGAAATGCCCCGCTGGGCCAGTTGCCAGGCCGCTTCACAGCCGGCCAGACCCGCGCCGATGACTTTCACTACGCTCATTTGCTTGCCTCTTTCTTTTTGGTGGTCTTTTTCGTAGTTTTCTTGGTTTTCTTTTCGCCGGATTCGGCAGAATCCGCCTTTTTGTAGTATCCCCGCTTGTCCTCCGGCAGGAAATTCTGACATTTTTCGTTGATGCAGAAGGGCTTCATCCGGCCACGACCGGACTTTTTGAACAGCGTCTGTCCACATTCCGGGCAGTCCTGGTCCGTGGGCACATCCCAGCTCATAAAGCCACATTCTGCGCCCTTTTCGCAGGCATAGTAGGGATAGCCCTTCTTGGATTTCCGCTTCAAAATCGTGCCGCCGCAATTGGGGCAGCGACCGGGCATTTTCTCCACGATGGGCTTGGTATTCTTGCACTCCGGCCAACCGGGACAGGCCATGAATTTGCCAAAACGACCATCCTTGATGACCATTTTTTTGCCGCAGACCTCGCAGATCTCCTCAGTCTCCTCCTCCGGCACTTTCAGCCGGGTGCCTTCCAATGCTGCTTCCGCATCGGTCAGCTCCTGACGGAAGCCCTGATAGAATTCACCCAGAACCTCTTTCCACTTCCGGTTGCCGGCCTCCACATCGTCCAGCTTGTTTTCCATGTTGGCGGTGAATTCCACATCCACGATGTCGTTAAAACGGTCCATCATCAAGCCGTTGACCACCTCGCCCAGGGGCGTGGGGGCCAGCCGCTTGTCTGTTTTTAGTACATATTCCCGATCCTGGATGATGGAAACTGTGGCCGCATAGGTGGACGGGCGGCCTACGCCCTTTTCCTCCATGGCCTTGACCAGGGTGGCTTCGGTATACCGGGCCGGGGGTTGGGTGAAATGCTGCTCTTTTTCGATCTTCACAGCATCCGCTGTATCCCCCTCTTCCAGATCCGGCAAGGGAGATCCCACGGCTTCCGCTTCATCGTCCCGTCCCTCTTCGTAGACGGCAACAAAGCCTGCAAACTTCATGCTCTGGTGGGTGCTGCGGAACACATGACCGGCGCACTCGGTATCAATGGCCACAGTATCATACACCGCATTAGCCATCTGAGAGGCCAAGAAGCGGCTCCAAATCAATTTGTAGAGCTTGTACTGCTCCTTGGTCAGACTGCCCTTGATCGTTTCCGGATCCAGCTCCACACGGGTGGGACGGATGGCTTCGTGGGCATCCTGGGCACCGGACTTGGTTTTGAACACATGGTGTTTTCCGTAATAATACTCTTTTCCGTAGCGGTGCTTAATGAAATCTGCCGCGGCGGCCATAGCCTCGTCGGACAGGCGCAGAGAGTCGGTACGCATATAGGTGATCAGACCGGTAGTGCCCTCTCCTGCCACATCCACGCCCTCATACAGCTGCTGGGCGATGGCCATGGTGCGCTTGGGCGTCATGTTCAGCTTTCGGGATGCCTCCTGCTGCAAGGTGGAGGTGGTAAACGGGGGCGCGGCGCTGCGCTTCTTATCGGCGCGCTTTACATTGGTCACCGTAAAGATCTTGCCGGTAATATCATCAATGACCGCCTGTACCTGCTGCTCGTTTTCCAGTTCCTTCTTTTTTGCGCCGCCAAAATAGTGGGCAACAAAAGAACCGGGCTTGCCAATCAGGTTCAGCGTCACATCCAGCGACCAATACTCCTTGGGGATAAAGGCCCGGATCTCATTCTCACGGTCCACCACCAGACGGGTGGCAACGCTCTGCACCCGGCCTGCGGACAGACCCCGGCGCACCTTTTTCCACAGCAAGGGGGACAGCTGGTAGCCCACGATACGGTCCAAAATCCGGCGGGCCTGCTGCGCATCCACCAGATCATAGTCAATGTCCCGGGGCGCGGAAATGGACTCCTTGACCACCTTCTGGGTGATCTCGTTAAAGGTGACACGGCGGGCCTTGTCATCCGGCAGCTGCAGCAATTCCTTTAAGTGCCAGGAGATGGCTTCGCCCTCCCGGTCCGGGTCAGTTGCCAGATAGACAGTATCCGCCTGGGCCGCCGCTTTTTTCAGCTCCTTGATCAGGTCTTCCTTACCGGATACCGGCAGGTATTTCGGTGTAAAGTCGTGTTCCAAATCTACACCCATGGTACTCTTGGGCAGATCCCGCAAATGGCCCATGCTGGCCTTTACAAGATAGTCCGGTCCCAAGTATTTGCCAATGGTCTTAGCCTTGGAAGGCGACTCTACGATTACAAGATTTGACGGTGTTGCCATATATTTGCTCCATTCTCGTTATTTTAGCGCGACCCGTTTGCCCGGCAAAAGCTCCACCACGCCGCGAATTTGCAGCATAGTGAGCATGCTAAGCACCTTGCCCGCCGGCAGTTCGCTGGCGGCAATCAGGTCATCCACAAGGGCTGCGCCCTTGCGCAAAGGTTTCAGCAGTTCCTGCTCCTCCTGAGATAGGGAATCCAGAACATCCTGCTGGACACTATAAGTTTTCTTTTCGTCCTTGTCAATGGGTTTTTTATCCCTTTTTCTGTCGAACAAAGGCTTTCGGGTAGGTTGCATAGGTTTTTGCGCCACCTCAGGCACAGTCTTTTCGTGCTCGCTGAGGAATACAGACTCCCCGGTTGCTTCTCGGATCTTATCCGGATACAAGGCCGCATATTCGCTGACCACATCCCATCCGCTGCTGACCGCGATCGCACCCTCTCTGAGCAGGGCGTTGCTGCCCACAAAAGTATCCACATCGATGTTTCCGGGTACGACAAACACATCCCGGCCCTGCTCCAACGCATCCCGGGCTGTGATGAGAGAACCACTCTTATGGGGCGCTTCCACCACCAAAATGCCGTTGCTCAGTCCGCTGATAATGCGGTTGCGCTTGGGAAAATTCCACCCATAGGGCGGCGTTTTCGGCGGAAATTCTGAAATCAGACAGCCGTTTCGCTCCGTATCCTTGTACAAGGATCGGTGAATAGCCGGATACACCACATCCGCGCCGCAGCCCAGTACGCCCACGACCTTGCCGCCGGCCATCAGTGCGCCCGTCATAGCGCTGCCGTCGTTACCCTCCGCCAGACCGGACACCAAAATACCGCCGCATTTGGCGATCTGGTAGCCCATTTTCTTGGAGGTGTTCAGACCGTATGCCGATGCTTTCCGCGTTCCCACCACGCCGATCACCGGACTGCTGTCCAATCCGGTCAGATTGCCCTTGTAGTACAGCACCAGGGGCGGATCTGCGATATTTTTCAATCTGGCAGGATATGCCGCGTCATGAAAGGTGCAGATCTGGATGCCTTTCTCTACACAGTCATCCAAAATCTCCTGCGCTTGGGTCAATTTTTTGTCAGAAAGCGCCTCCGCGCCGGCCTGAGTCATGCCTTCCACATTGGCATAGTGCTCCTTGTCACTATAAAAAATGTCTTCCGGGTCGCGGAACGCTTCCAGCGTAGCCAATTTCAGTCGGTCGCTGAGCTCCGGCCGGGTGGCCAGCCATATCCAATGTATCAGCATGCTTTTTACCTTCTGTCTCTGTCAGTTTTTCATTTCCCACATGACGATGGTAGCTGCTACCGCCGCATTCAGCGACTCGCAGTGGTCGTTCATGGGGATGATCAGTTGGGCATCCGCCTGCGAAAGAATCTCCGGACGCACACCCCTGCCCTCGCTGCCGATGACCACTGCCATCTTGGAGAGGTCTGCCTTGCGGATGTCCTGGGATTTCTCAGAAAGGGCGGTCACCGCCACAGGAATACCGGCTTCCGCGCATTGCTTGTGCACCTGCTCCCAGTCGGACAGCATGGGCTGTGTGCGCAGGACCGCACCCATGGAAGCACGCACCACCTTGTGACTGTACGGATCCGCACACCCTTCCAGAAGCGCCACCGGCACATCCAGGGCATCGGCTGTGCGCAGGATCGTGCCCAGATTGCCTGGATCCTGGATGCCGTCTAAAATCAGCATCCCTGCCTGGGCATCAAACGCCTTCTGCTCCGGTAAGCGGCACAGAAACAGCGCACCCTGGGGCGTTTCCATTGGGGATACATAGGCCATCACATCTTCCGGCACACGCACCACCGTCACCTGCTCCGGCAGGTCAGCAGTCACGCCATCGGACAAAATCACCGTATCAAGGCCGGGGTAATACCGTATGGCCTCTTCCAACAGTTTTGTTCCATCCGCCACAAAAAGCCCGGCGGTCTCCCGTTCCTTTTTGGAAGTCAGCAACCGCCGCACCTGCTGGATCAGCGGATTCTTCCGGGAAGTAATTCTTGTTTCCATCATAGTCTTTCAACAGCTTTCAGTGCCTTAGCATCGCCCAAAACCACCACAATATCGCCGTCAGCAAAGGTAAACTCCGCCGCAGGGGAGACGTCCAGCTTGCCGTTACGGCGAACTGCCAAAATGTTCACACCCAGCTTGGCACGCACATTCAGCTCTTTCAGGTTTTTACCCACCCAGCTCTTGGGCGCAGGCAGCTCGATAATGCTGTACTCCTCGGACAGCTCAATATAATCCAGCAGATTGGGAGAGGACAAGCTTTTCGCCAATCTTGCCGCATTTTCCTGCTCGGGGATCACCACCCGATCAGCACCCAATTTCTCCAACACACGGCGGTGGACATCGTCATGGGCTTTGCAAACCAGATACGGCACGCCCAGCTCCTTCAAATTCATGGTGATCAGCACAGAAGCTGCCAGATCCTCACCGATGGCAATAATGGCGCAGTCAAAATCTCCTACGCCCAGCGCGCGCAGCACTTCCTTGTCCCGGCTATCGCCCACAGCAGCATGGGTCACATCGGCTGATATCTGCTGAACCAATTCACTTCTCAGGTCAATGGCCAGCACCTCGCAGCCACAGCGATATAACTGCCGGGCGACCTCGCTGCCGAAACGGCCAAGACCTACAACAACATAGGATTTCATCGTATTCCTCCTATCCGATCAACAGATTGGTATTTGCATAGCGGAAGCGTTCCTGCGCCTGATTGCCCATCAGGAAGCCAAGGCTCAATGTCAGAACGCCTACACGCCCAAAGTACATATAAAGGATCATCAAAAGCTGGGCCGGAAGGCTCAGACTGGTGGTCACGCCGGTGGTCAGTCCCACCGTAGCCAAGGCCGATACGGATTCATACAGACCGTCGGTAAAGCTAATGGGAGATGTGGCGCTGACGAACAGTCCGCCAAAGATTGCCAGACCTGCCACAAGTGTCACAATCATCATAGCATCCAACACCTGATTATCGGGCACGGAGTGCTTGAACACACTCACGCTGCCCTTGCCCCGGATCCGGGACCACATAAACAGCAGCAGCACCATCATGGTCACCATCTTGACACCGCCGGCGGTGGAGCCGGATGCGCCGCCGATGAACATGAGGATCATGGAAAAGGCCTTGCCGCCCTCCGTCAGTCCGCCCTGACCCAAGGCATCGAAGCCTGCGGTACGGACGGTCATGGACTGAAACAGACCGCCAAGTAATTTGTCATACCAAGGCAGATCCCCCAGGGTTTCGGGATTGTTCCATTCCAGCAGGCAGAAGCCCAACGTGCCGCCAACCAGCAAAATGGCGCTCATCAGCAGAACCAGCTTGGTATAGACCGAGAACTTTTTCCAGCTGCGGACGCGGATGACCTCCTCCCACACGAAGAAGCCCAAACCGCCAACGGCAACCAGAGTACCCAAGGTCAGCAGCACCACCGGGTCGGACTGAAACAGCATCAGACTGCTGCCGGCTTTTAAAACGCCGAAAATATCAAAGCCGGCGTTGCAAAAGGCCGAAACTGCGTGAAACACGCCCCACTTGGCTGCCTGCCCCAGGCCGTATACGGGCCAGAAATGGACTGTTAAAATCATCGCGCCAATCAGCTGCACCAGCAAGCTGCCAAAAATCATAATCTTTTGCAGCCGTACCACACTTGCCATGTCGCTGACGCTGAGTGCCTGCGCCATCACCATTCTCTGTTTCAGGCCCACCCGTTTGCGAAACAGGAAGATGACCAGAGAAGCCGCGGACATGAAGCCCAGTCCGCCGATCTCGATCAGACACAGGATCACCGTTTGGCCAAGGCCATTCCACTGGGTCCAGGTATCGAACATCACCAGGCCCGTGACGCAGGTAGCCGAGGTGGCTGTAAACAGCGCAGGCAAAAAACCGGGGGAAGTACCGTCCCGGGAGGAAATCGGCAATGTTAAAATCAGTGCGCCAAGCAAAATGATCCCCACAAAGACCAATGCAATGATCTGCGTGGGCGCCAGACGCAGTTTCCGCTTGCCCAATGCTCTCTTATCCGGCATGAATTTCCCCCCCCTTCCGAAAATACAAACACTTCTAAGCATTGCATATATTATACCAATTTCCCAACTTTTTTCAAGTCCATATTTGTAAGGTAGCCAAATATGCCAAAAAATGTTGACATATGGCCTTTTCGGTGCTAGAATGAGAAAAACTGAATCATTGATAGAGGCGCGGTACACATCAGTACCCATCCGCAAGGCCAGGCAGCCGCTGTTGGGGAAAGGGAAGACCGCCGAAGTGGAAAGGACGCCTGAATCCTTTTTGCTGGGTCGGCAGAGAACATCTGCCGGACTGTCACAAATGCTTGTGAAGTGCTATCAAGATTAGGCAGGTATCCGGAGGATAGTTTGCCGTATTTTGATGGTCGATGCTTGCATCGGCTTATTTTTATATTGGAAGAATGACTGTAAAGGAGCGCATACTAATGAAGCAGGATTCTATTTTTAAGGGTGTTGCCACCGCGCTGATCACCCCCATAACCAAAGACGGCGTGGACTATGCCGCCTTTGAGCGTCTGATCAACTGGCAGATCGAGCAGGGCATCGATGCTCTTGTGATCTGCGGCACTACCGGCGAGTCCTCCACCCTGTCGGATGCGGAGCACCGTCAGATTTTGAAATTTGCCATTGAAGTGGCAGCAGGCCGTGTACCTATGATCGCCGGTACCGGCTCCAATGACACCGCTTACGCCATTGACCTGACCCGGTATGCCTGCGAGCTGGGCTATGACGGCATGCTGGTGGTCACGCCCTATTATAACAAGACCACGCAAAACGGTCTGGTTGCCATGTTCACCGCCATTGCGGATGCGTCCACCAAGCCGATCATTCTTTACAATGTTCCCTCCCGTACCGGCGTGAACATTGAGCCTGCCACCTATGCCCGTCTGGCGGATCACCCCCGTATCTGCGCTATCAAGGAGGCCAACGGCAACATTTCCAAGATCGTGGAGACGGCTGCTCTGGTAGGCGACAAGCTGGATATTTACTCCGGCAACGACGACCAGATCGTCCCCATCATGGCCTGCGGCGGCGTAGGCGTGATCTCCGTGCTGTCCAATGTTGCGCCCAAGGAGACCGTGGAGCTTTGTCGCAAGTACTTTGCCGGTGATGTGGCCGGTGCCATGGAGCTGCAGAAGCGGTACTTGCCCCTGATCAACGCACTGTTCTGCGAAGTCAATCCCATTCCCGTCAAGGCCGCTATGGCCGCAATGGGCTTCTGTGAGAATTATCTCAAGCTGCCCCTGGTTCCCATGGAGGAACCCCACAGACAGACCCTTCTTTCCTGTATGCGGGATGTGGGTTTGAACGTTTGATGCCTAATAAAGGAAGATGATAAAACTATGATCAATATTGGAATCGTCGGCTACGGCAACCTGGCAAAGGGCGTGGAATGTGCCATTCGCCAGAACCCGGACATGGCTCTGAAAGCTGTGTTTACCCGCCGTGACCCCACCAAAGTGCAAATTCAGACCCCCGATGTCCCCGTAGTTTCTGTTGAAGAAGCCGAACTGTGGAAAGATCGGATCGATGTGATGATCCTGTGCGCCGGCAGCGCCACAGATCTGCCGGAAATGACTCCGGAATTTGCCCGGAGCTTTCATGTGATCGACAGCTTCGATACCCACGCCAATATCCCTGCCCATTATCAGGCAGTGGACGCAGCGGCCTCCCAAAGCGGCCATATTGCCGTGATCTCTGTCGGCTGGGATCCCGGTCTGTTCTCCGTGAACCGGCTGTACGCCTCCGCCATTCTCCCCCAGGGTCAGGATTATACCTTCTGGGGCAAGGGGGTCAGCCAGGGCCATTCCGACGCGGTGCGCAGATTGCCCGGTGTTCTGGATTGCCGCCAGTATACCATCCCCGTTCCCGAGGCAATGGATGCGGTGCGCAGCGGCGCGCAGCCCCAGCTCACCACCCGGCAGAAGCACACTCGGTATTGCTATGTGGTGGCAGAAGAGGGCGCAGACAAGGCCGCCATAGAGCAGGCCATCAAGACCATGCCCAACTATTTTGCCGACTATGACACCACCGTGGAATTTATCACCGCTGAGGAAATGAAGCGGTCTCACAGCGGACTGCCCCATGGCGGCAGCGTGATCCGCAGCGGCATTACCGGCTGGAACGGTGAAAACCGTCAAACCATCGAATACAAGCTCACCTTGGATTCCAATCCTCAGTTTACTGCCAGCGTTCTGGTAGCCTGTGCCCGCGCCGCCATGCGTATGGCTTACCGGGGCGTTTCCGGCTGCCGCACCATTTTCGACATCGCCCCCGCTGATTTGAGTATGCTCAGCCGGGAGGAAATGTTGGCACATATGTTGTAAGAAAAAGGACAAATTATGCTCTACGAACATCTTTCAGTCAGTTCCCAGGGTCATCTGGTTTTCAGTGGTCACGACACCACGCAATTGGCAAAGGAATACGGCACGCCCCTGATGCTCATGGACGAACAGTTGGTCCGTGACCGCTGCCGGGAATATCAGAATGCCATGAAGCAATACCTGCCCGCAGGCTCCCGTCCCCTGTATGCCAGCAAGGCGCTGAGCATCAAGCGGATGTACGAGCTTATGGTGCAGGAAAATATGGGCATTGATGTGGTCTCCTCCGGCGAGCTTTACACCGCCGTCCGGGCAGGCTTTCCCATGGAAAATGCCTTTTACCACGGAAACAGCAAAAGCGACGCCGATATCCGTTTTGCCATTGAGCATGGCATCGGCTATATCGTGTGCGACAATTTCGATGAGCTGGACGCCATCGACCGCGAAGCTGCGCGCAAAGGCATCTGCCAAAAGGTTCTGCTGCGGCTGTCCCCCGGCATTGACCCCCACACCCACGAAAAAATCAATACCGGTCGGGTGGACTGCAAATTCGGCTCTGCCATCGTTACCGGTCAGGCCGAGGAGTTGACCCTGCGGGCCTTGTCCAAGGCGAACATCTGCCTTGACGGTTTCCATTGCCATGTGGGCTCTCAGATTTTCGATCACACACCCTTCTGCGATGCCGCTGCAACCATGCTGGAGTACATTGCAAAGATCCGCGACATCCATGGCTACACAGCCCGGGTGCTGAATCTGGGCGGCGGCATGGGCGTACCCTATGTTTCCAAAGATCCCTCCATCGATTATGCTGGAAATATCCAAAAGGTCGGCAAGCTGATTGAGGAAACCTGCGCCAGACTGAATCTGGAAGCGCCGGTGATCCTGATGGAACCCGGACGCAGCATTGTTGCGGATGCCGGTATCACATTGTACACCGTTTCCACCGTCAAGGACATCCCCGGCTTCAAGACCTTTGTGTCCGTTGACGGCGGCATGGCCGACAACCCCCGTTACACGCTTTATCAGTCGGAATACACCATCCTGCCGGCCAACCGCATGACCGATGCAAATGAGATCGTTTGCACCGTTGCAGGCTGCTGCTGTGAAAGCGGCGACATTCTGCAAGAGAACGTTCCCCTGCCCCGCATGGCCCGTGGAGATCTGCTGGCTGTCCTCACAACCGGTGCCTACAATTATTCCATGGCCTCCAATTATAACCGTATCCCCCGGCCTCCCATCGTGATGCTGGGCGCGGATGGGCCGTATGTGGCGGTACGCCGTGAAACCTACGAAGATCTGCTTACCTGTGATCTGTAACCAAAAGCGATCCCCACAGCGCAATGCACGTGCTGTGGGGTTTTGTTATTTAATCCCGGTACAAGATAGCCGCATCACTGTCCTGAACGGTGGGGATTCCGGAAGGGGTGATGCCGAAGTGCTTTGCGTACGCACGGTAGAAGGTGGAGTAATTTTGAAATCCGCAGGCGGTGGCAGCTTCTGTGGCGCACATTCCCTCCCGCAGGTACGCCTTTGCCATCAGCAACCGCTTAGTGGTGATATAAGCCCGTATGGTGGAGCCGGTGGTGCTTTTGAAATTCCGATCCATCTGCGCGCGGCTGAAATTGAATTCCTCGCAAATTTGCTCTGAGGTCAGATTTTGCGTCAGGTTTTGATTCACATAGGCAACGACATTGTGCATCACATCGGAGCTTTTGGAGGAAACCGTGTACTGCTCACTGTCAAACAGGGTTTTCAGCTGCTCTAAAATACCGATCAGAATACTCGTCGCGTGGATTTGATTGTCATAATCGTTTTCGTGTCTTTCCCGGCTTTTTTGAATCAAGGAGTAGATGTCCGTAGTGGCAAGGGCCGCACGGTCATACACATTGTGCTGACCCAGGGGGCGGTCGAAAAACGGCGCCAGCAGACGACGCTTGGGATCGAAGCCATCCACAACAGCCGGAGAGAAGTGAAAAATGGCAGTTTCATATACTTCCTCATCGGTCAACTCCGCCTTGTGCATTTCACCGGGGCGCATCAAAATGATCCGACCGGCCTTCAATTCGTGCCGGGAGCCTTCTGTAATATAATGGCCGCTGCCCCGCACCACATGATACAATTCGCAGATTTCGTGGGTATGCAGTCTGTGGGGAGGAAAAGGGGGATATGTTAAGCCTGTGCTGAACTTCAACAGCGGCGATGCGCAGGAATTATGCTTTATATGTTCGGCCATAAGACCACCTCCAAGGCGATTATAGTAGAAAATGAGGGAAAATGCAATATGATCATGTAAAAAAATGCAATTGCATTGCATGAAATTCTGGTGTATGATATAGGCACATTAAAAACACAAAACAGGAGGAAAGTACCTATGCAAATCGGAGCACAGCTTTACTCTGCGCACAAGCGGCTGAAAACTCTGGAAGATCTGGATGCCGGTCTGAAAAAGGTTGCCGACATTGGCTACCGTAGTGTTCAGATTTCCGGTGTCTGCGCCTATGAGCCGGAATGGATGCGCGACAAGCTGCAGGAAAACGGCCTGACCTGCGCCATCACCCACATTGCGCTGGACAGAATCATGAACGATGCGGAAAATCTGATCAAAGAGCATGAGGTCTTCGGTTGTAAGAACATCGGCATCGGCATGATGCCCAAGACCATGCGGGGCACCATGGAAGGCTACATCGAATTCCGTGATATGCTGATCACCGCCGGCAAAAAGTTCAAGGATCTGGGCGTAACGCTCCACTATCATAACCACCAGTTCGAGTTTGATCTGCTGGAGGGTAAGACCATGATGGAGCGTCTGATTGAGGACATTCCTGAAGACATTTTGGAGTTCACCCTGGATCTGGGTTGGGCGGATGCCGCCGGCGCGGATGTGCTGAAGCTCATCGACACTTTGAAGGGCCGCATCTCCCGGGTGCATCTGAAGGATTACCTGCCCCTGCCCACTGACCGTGTACTGGAGCCCCAGACTGCTGTGTACCTGCGTCCCATCTACGAAGGCCAGGTGGATTACGATGCCATCATCAAGGCATTGGAGCCCGCGGGCGTGAAGTACATGCTGGTGGAGCAGGATCACTGCTACGGAGAAGACGAATTTGACTGTTTGAGAAGAAGCTACGAGAGTGTCGTCAGCCGCTTCCCCCACACAAAGTAAAGGAGACTGAAAAAATGGCAAAGATTAGACTTGGTATGATCGGTATCGGCAACATGGGTACTCCCGTTCTGGGTTACATCCTGAAGGATAAGCAGTGCCCCGAAATTGAAGTTACCGCCCTCTGCGATGTTAACGAGAAGCGTCTGGAATGGGCCAAGGGTGCCTACCCCAACGAGAATTTCGCCGTGTTCACCGACGCAGAAGAAATGATGAAGTCCGGTCTGGTGGACGCTGTGTACATCGCTGTCCCCCACTATGACCACCCCGTGCTGGCTATGAAGGCATTCTCTTACGGCCTGCACGTTATCCTGGAAAAGCCCGCCGGTGTTTACACCAAGGCAGTTCGTGAAATGAATGAAGCCGCCAAGAAGGCAGGCGTCAAGTTTGGCATTATGTTCCAGTCCCGCACCAATGCAGGCTATCAGGAAGCGAAGCGGCTGCTGGAGTCCGGTGAGATGGGTCAGCTTCGCGGTGTGACCTGGCAGATCACCACATGGTACCGCACCCAGGCCTACTACGATTCCGGCTCCTGGCGTGCAACCTGGGCAGGCGAAGGCGGCGGCGTTCTGCTGAACCAGTGCCCCCACAATCTGGACGTTCTGCAGTGGATCTGCGGCATGCCCGTTTCCATCAGTGCTACCTGCTCCGTTGCTCAGTGGCATGACGTGGAGATCGAGGACGATGTGATCGCCACCATGAAGTTCGCCAACGGCGCGCAGGGCGCATTCATCACCTCCACCGGCATCCACCCCGGCTCCAACCGTTTGGAGATCGCTACTGACCTGGGCACCATCGTCATTGAGGGCAACGGCACCAAGCTGACCGTGAACCGCCTGAGCAAGAATCTGGCAACCATGGCCGCGGATGATACCGCCCGTCCCCTGGTGACCACCATCAACTATGACTTCCCCAAGGCCAACCTCATGGGCCACAGCATTGTGCTGAACGCATTTGCCGGTGCCATCCTGCGTGGCACACCCATGATCGCAAACGGCGAGGAGGGCATCAACAGCCTGACCTTATCCAACGCCATGTACCTGTCCGACTGGACCGGCCAGCGGATCACCCTGCCCATGGACGAGGATCTGTTCCTGGAAGAGCTGAACAAGCGCAGAGCCACCTCCAAGCTGAAAGTGGTAGAGGCTGTCTACGCCGACGCATCCCGCATTTTCTAAGCCAATACATAGACATCCCGCAGTGCATCGCACTGCGGGATTTTTGAATTATGTCACGTCAAAAAGATTTGCCAGGAAGAAGTCTGCCCACTCGTTGTTGATGGAACAATTGGCATTTTCGGTGTATTCGATCTCCATGATCTCTTCTATAGTTTCTTCGCCATTGTCAAAGGCATAGACTCTGCTTCTCATACTCTTTACAGTCATGCCGGCTTCGTTGTATGCCCGGGTCTGGGTTGCGTTGTCTTCGTCTGCCTCCATTCTCTTTTCGCTGACAAGGCGGCCCTGGTCATCGTATGCGTACTCTGTAACATCCTCATTGTAGGTATACTTCACCAGCCGGTTCTGGCTGTCATACTCCCACTGCTTGGTGTCTCCGTAAAAGCCCGTATACTTCACCAGATTGCCGTTTGCGTCATACTCCATTGTCGCCGTTTGTGATTCACCGCTCTGGGTATTGGTACGGATGATCTTGGTGTAATAGCCGTTGGCATCCGTCTCCACGGTATATTCCATATTCATACCGACTCCAGCACTCATGCCGTAACCCCATCCCATTGTATCCTTGGGATTATTGGGACGGAAGCCAAAATTCACTTCCCCCCGGTTGCTGATTTTCATTTCCATCATCACATTGCCGTTGGGGTAGTAATAGTAGTGGATCTGGGTCTGCTCATCGTCTGAATAATTGGTATATGTAGCAAAAACCGCTTTCCCTGCATCGTCATAGGTATAGTCTGTTCTATACTCCGCCACACTCTCTGAATTAGGATTCTCGTAGCGGTACAATGTTTGGTTACCCTGGGCGTCATATTCGTAGGTTCTGACAGTGCCGCCCTCAGTCTCTTGCAGGATCAAACGACCGTTTTCATCGAAATGATAGGTGGTAACTCTTGTATTGCCCTCTTCGTATGTCACCGTCTGCTTGATCTGGCGATCCTTTTCATAGGACAGCACGACGCTGTACTCTTCCGTTTCGCCCTCCGGATCGGTCGTTTTCGAAATCATGGAGACCGGGCGTTTTTGATCGTCCAGGGTCAGCTCCATGGTCTTTTCGTAGCGGCCTTCCTCACTGTCGTCCTGATAGCCTTCTACGACAGCACCGTTTTCTGTCCACTGAATATCGATGACATACTCGCTTTCAGTAGTTTTGCCGTTCCTTTCCTGGATGTAGGTATAGTGGATCTTGGACATGAGTTCCTTTGCGGAATCTGTGCCGGGTGCACCCTCGTTGCCCTCCTCTGTGGGTTCACCGCAGGCACACAGCAAACCGAAGCACATCAGCATAGCAAGCACAAGAGTCATAATTCTTTTCATATGGATTCCTCCTATTTTTATTTGCTGTATATGTCTATAATATATTGCAAAACCGGAAATTTGTCAACATTTCGCCTTTACTTCTCCCCTGTTAAGTGGTATACTGCTAGGAGATATTTTGCAGGAGGTTCTACATAATGTTGGAGTTATTTCTGACGTTTCTGAAAATCGGATTGTTTACATTCGGCGGCGGCTACGCCATGATCGCAACGGTTCGGGAAGTGGTCGTCGAAAAAAAGAAATGGCTCACGGAGGAGGAATTTCTCCAGGTCATCGCCATCGCCGAGTCCACCCCCGGCCCTATCGCCATCAACATGGCCACCTATGTGGGCTACAAACGCCGGGGCTTTGGGGGCAGCGCCTGCGCAACCTTGGGTGTTATCGTGCCGTCCCTCGCCATCATTTTCACCATTTCTCAGTTTTTGGACGCCTTTATGGCAAATCAGTATGTGGCCTATGCCTTCACCGGCATCAAATGCGCCGTGGCATTTCTGATCCTCCGGGCCGGTTTGAATATGTTTGCCAAGCTGGATAAAAAGGCGCTTCCCCTGACCGTATTTTCCATCGTCTTTGTGGGGCTGCTTTTCATGGAGCTGTTCAGTATCAGTTTCAGTTCCATCGTTCTGATCCTCATTGGCGGTATCATCGGCATCGTGGCCTATGCCCTTATGAATAAGGAGGCTGCGAAATGATCTACCTGACTCTGTTTTTGGAATTTTTCAAGATCGGTCTGTTCTGCTTCGGCGGCGCATTCGGCATGCTTCCGCTGATCGAGGAAACAGTAGTTTCCTACGGCTGGCTGACTGAGGCAGAATTCTACAATTTCGTGGGCGTGTGCGAATCCACCCCCGGCCCCATCGCTGTCAATGTTGCCACCTACATCGGCTCCTTGCAGGGCGGTTTTCTGGGTAGTCTGTGCGCCACGCTGGGTACGGTTCTCCCCTCTTTCCTCATCATTCTGCTCATCGCATCCGTACTGAAAAACTTTACGGAAAACAAGTTCTTCAAGGGCTTCATCAAGGGCGTTCAGCCAGTGGTCATCGCTCTGATCCTGTCCACGGGCGCGACCTTGCTTGCCAAGGCCTTTGGCTATGTGTCCTTGCAGGAATTCCAGGTGGATTGGATCTGCGTTGTCATCTTCGCGCTGCTGTGCGGCATCTATTTCGGCGCGAAAAAGCTGTTCAAAAAGAAACTGTCCGCCGTTTGGCTGATCCTGATCTCCTGCTCCCTGGGCATTGGGGTCTGCTCTCTGGCAAGTATTTTATAAACGCAAAAGCAGGTATCTCACGATACCTGCTTTTTCTTATTCTTCATCTTCATCGTCCGTTTCCGGCACATAACCATTTTTCAAACGACGTTTGTTCATGTAGAACATTGTAAATCCAACTCCGGCAACCACAACCACCAGCACGATCACCAAAATCAAGGTGACCTGGCCGATGTCCATGCCCCAGGAGGAGGTCTGGCCCGTGATCACATATTCCAGAGGTTGCAGATGCTCCAAGCCAGGGAACATATCCTGCATGGAATCGGGGATGATGGCATCCGTATAGGAGTCGCCGGGAACTTCTGCCGTTCCCACATTGATGCCGATGAGGTATTCCGTTCCGGCTGTGACATAACCCAGATAGAAGTGGGCCATGCCGGCGCGATCCACCACGACGGCCTGCTTTCTCTGGAAAGCATCGCCCTCGGGGGAGAAAAATACGGCCTTATCCAGGGCGTAGGCCCGTCCCAGAGGCAATTCCACCTCTACCTTGATATCCACAACTCCATCAAACACCACGGTAAACGCATCGTATTCGCCTACTGTGGCATACTGCTTTTCGCTCTTTTCCGACAGAGGGAGCAAGGAAAAGGACAGACGGTAGCTGTCAGCCAGCTCCACATTGGAAAGATCTGCCCCATTGATGTGCCAGATGGCGCCCTGGGGGGTGTGGATATTCAACTGCGCATTGCTTCCGGCAAATTGTCCCAGGTTTGAACCGGAGATGGTGTCCTCTTTCAGATGGATATTTACCTCAACCTCGCTCACATTGGACCCTGACGGAACTTTGTTCATCGCATCTTCAAGGGCGTTGTTCACATCTTCCCAACCGGAGCCGGGTTCCAGCACCGCATCCACAACCACGGAGGTGGTGGTGCCGGTGGTGGTCTGGGTGGTCACGGTCTGGGAGTGGATGATGCTGTCTGCATCCGTGGATTGGGTGCGGTCGGTAGTGACCAGGGATTCCTCTTTTTGTTCCGTTGTGACAGAGCTGTGACCGGTGGATTGTTCCGGCTCATGTCCGGTAACAAAATTTTTCAGCGTATTCGTATCCGCGGCGATCTGCTGCTGGATCTTCTCAGCTACATCACCGCTGCCGCCGTAGTAGGCATCCTTCAGTTCGGAGCAATCGTGGAATGCTTCCGCACCCACGGTGGTGATCTTTGCGGTAATGGTTACGGACTGCAGATTGTAGCATCCGTAGAAGGTCCAGTGGGGCAGCTCCGTAATGTTTGCCTGCACCACGGCTGTGCACAGATTGGTGCAGTAGGCAAAGACCGTAGCTTCCAGGGTTGTGACGGAAGCAGGAATGGTGATGCTCTGCAGGCTTTCGCAGCGATAAAAGGCGTGAAAACGCAGGGTTTCCAGGGAACCCGGAAGCCGGACGGCTTTCAGGCCGGTGCAGCACTCAAAGGCGCTCTGCCCTATGGTTTTGACGCCATTGCCCAAATTCAGCGTTACCAGACCGGCACATTCGAAGAAGGCATAATTGCCGATCTCCTGTACGGAATCCGCCACGGTCACTGCGGTGAGATTTGCCAGCTGATAGAAGGCAAAGCTGCCGATTTTGGTCACGCCGTCCCCCACTACGACACTGCGGATGGAATCCGCATATGCCATCCAGGGGGCTTTGTTCAGTTCGCCATAGTCGTACATGGCACCGCTGCCGGAAATCGTCAAAGTTCCGGCAGATAAGCTCCATGTGACGCCGTTTCCGCAGCTGCCGCTTTCGACGGCTGCTGCGGTGGGAATCAGCGTGATCAGAAGCATGGCAATCAGCACCACCGCCACGATTTTTCTGTTTTTACTTATCATTTTCTTCATAGACGGTCTCCTCAATGCAAGCATCGCTCACCGCTGGTGTTTTCTTCCCCTCGTGCTTCACAATAATCATCCATGCAATACCAATACCGATGGCCACGAGCGACCAGACATGTCCAGCAGGCAGTATCCACAGGTATGGTTTTGCCCCGGCCCTAAAAAAGTTTAACACAAATCTTGTGGCCCCATATAGCGTTAAAAACCACGCATATATCGTGCCTTCTTTTTTATTGCGGCGAGACAAAAACAATAATACCGCCAACAAAATCAGTGCGTTTGCAAATTCCACAAGTTGTGCGGGAAAGAAATGCGAAACACCTTCCGCATCCCGATATAAGCGGATTCCGCGGCAGCAACCGTCAATATAGCATTTGAGTTTCATCAGCGACAGCATAGCACAACCGGCAGGTGCACTAATATCTGTCAGCGATTTATAAGGGATACGCAACAGTTTTGCCGCCGGGATACACATCAACGGGACAAAAAATATAGCTCCGTAAAAGGACCGTCCACCCCACTCCAAATTCTCAACAAAGAACCAAATATAGATTCCGGCTACGCCTGTAATGGTCAGCAAAATTGTGACGATTGCACTTTTCCATACGGGTATTTTTCTCCATATTGATTGAATCACAATTGGAATAAACATAAAGACTGTACCAATTGCCAACACTTTCATTAAGCTTTCTGTCATACTTTTGCCCTCATTCTCTTTATATGCAACCGATTCTTGCTTTTTCCGATTATTATGCTATATTAGTAATATGTTGTAAAGGAGATGAGTATATGGGTCCTACAACACCTGATTTGCTGACCATTGCGTTTTGGTCGATCGCGTACATCCTGATTATCATAGCCGGTTTTTGCAGCCGCAAAACTAAGCAAATATCTATGCCTTACTTACCGGGCGTCCTTAATTTTGCTTGGGAACTATGTGCTTTTATAAAAAGCGGTTTTTGGGGACACTTGATATGGCTCGCGCTGGACGTGGGTATTGTGATATTCGGCATGCTCTTCCTGACAAACAAAAAGCGGATCGTTTACGGGGTTTCGCTCCTCGTTGCCAGTATTGCATTTTCCTACATCTTCAGTCTTTTCAGGGGAATGTACTATTCCGTATATATCAGTTCGCTGCTTATGGCCATCATATATTTGGTGGAAATCCGGAAAATATCTCCTGTATTCAAGACGTCTATCGCCATTACCAAACTCTTTGGCGACATATTTGCTATGCTGACCATTGAGAAAGCACCTTGGCTTACAGGCATTATGCTTGCTGCCACATTCTGTAATCTGATATACCTCATCTTGTGTTTAAGCGAAAATCCCATTCTGCGGAAATGTTTATCCCGCTTGTCGCACCGTTCATAGAAATAATTCCTTATCATTTCATTTGAGCAAGGCTGCCAAGCAGCCTTGCTCAAATATTTTTATGTTGCTTAGGATATTTTTGTTCTGCTGATCTCGACAGGATCTCCAATCTGCGTCCAACCAGATTCATAAACCGTAGATTCCACAGTGCCCATTGCGGAAGTGCTGTCTTCTCCATCCAGATAGTCATCGTACAACTCCTGGATCTTGTAGACAACCTCATAGGTTGTACTGGTGGCGGAGACGGTGCCTACATTTCCGGTTGCTGTTTGTGCACTGGAAATCGTCACCTTTTGACCCGGAGTATAACTGGTGCCGCCAATGGTCCAAGAGGTTATACTCAATACACTTTCCGTAGTGGTCTCCCAGTAAGTCGCATTATGGTACCGCTGGTTACGCGTGTAGTTATAATAGCCGTCTCTACCGTTACAGATACCTCTTGCAGACTTACTGATGGTCCAGTTGGAAGTATCATAGTACGAAGGCGTACCGGTCTTATCCGTAGTGGAAGTAGAACTGGAATTCCAATTATTTACGCTGGGCAACACCAGATCCTTGATGGGTCTGCCATCCGGACTGATGATCATCCCGGGAACTGTAGCATTACCATCGGAGATGCTGAACTTCAAATAAATCGGAGAGTTTTCCTGATTGATGGTAATCGTCTGCTTCAACGGCAATGTGAATGTTATACCGTCTTTCGCCATACTGATGGACGTGATGGTTTTGTTCTTACCGGCCATTTTACGGGTATATCCGTCCAATCCACCAATCTGCTTGGTGTCATTCGTATTGTTACCGCTGAAGGCAAAGGTTCTGTTGTATTTCGTATCAGAGCCGTTTACCGCTACCACAGATGCACTGCCTGCATTACCATAACCGGACTTCAACTCCATGGTCAGTTGCGGCAAGGTATAACCGTTCCATGCACTACTTCCAGACATATAAATGTATGTGTTGGCATAATAGGGTTCGAAATAGTTCTTAACACCAGACAGAGCATCCGTATTCGTACCGGAACCCAGATTGACACTGAAGCTCGTGTTCATATCCGGTGTCACGGCGGTGATCTGAATATCGGGCCTTGTCCAACGGACAGTTACATTGTTGGCTCGGAATTCCACATCTCCGATATTGTTGAAGTCCGTTACTTCATACGCAACACCGTTGATGGTCAGACTGAAATTACATGCATACTGGCCGTCCAGCAGGAATACCAAGTTGCTCGTAGTAAAGGTCTTTCCATCCGCAGATGCGGTCAATGTACCACCCATGTTCTTCCATGCATCCGGAATTGTACCGTTGGCCAAGGAGTAGCCGCTTTGCATGGACAAGGGATTCCATGTATAGGTCAGCGAAACCGCAGCATTTTCCATGGCATTGCCCATGTAGTCCGTCAACATGAACTGGATGTTCTTGTTGAAGTTCTCAGTCATGAACTCCTTGCTGTATTCCGCACTAGGCTCTGCGCTGGCACTGAAATTGATGGTGGTGAAGAAGTCGGTTGTGATATTCTGTTCCACCAGTTTGCCTGCACCCAGCATAGCCTCAGCAGTCAGGTAGCCGGTGCCGCCTTCCTCAACGGGTACACCATCGTAGAACGTGCCCTTATAGAAGGCAGAGGAGATCTGCATATCCATGATCTGCCATGTGCCGTCGTGCGGTACATCCACATAGAAGAACCAGTCTGTGGCGTTGGCATCGTTGACCTTGGAGGCCAGAACCGTCAGGTCATAGGAGAAGGTGCCGTCGCCATTGTTGATCACTTCTACGGTATCCGCCAGACCCAGCAGGGTTCTGTATGCGTTCGCATTGGCAGCCTTGTCCGTATGGCGCACAGTCAGCAGGGCTTCCGCGGAGGGTGCGTCCCGGAGGACCAGACCGATCCAGCGGTTGGGATCGCTGCTGATGTTGTTTACAGCTTCCGTATAGTTGACGGGAGATTTGCCCACATAGCTGATGGGTGTGGGAGAAATCGCCTGAATCTTAGGTGCACTGGGTGCAGAAGTGATGGTACTGATATCGCTTCCGGTGCCGATCTGCATGGACTGGAAGTTGTAAGTACCGGGTCTTGCCACTTCAAGCTCACCTTCATAGCAGCCTACGGAGGAATTCCATGTCAAGTCGGTGTCTGTACGGTTGGCCAGAGATGCGCCGATACCGTAATACAGCTTGACATTGGACATATTCTTCAATTCGTTGCCCTGGTCATCGGTGATGATACAGGTAACGCCCATGAAGTAGGACTCGGAACCGTCGTGATAGAACCGGTAACCGCCGGTGGTTTCCGTCAGCTCCAGGCTGTCCGTAGGATTGCTCGGATCGCCCACATACAGCTGGTCCAGAAGTGCCTGAAGCTGCGCTGTGTAATTGGTGCGGATGGTTTCCTTCTCAGAATCGCTGGTGGCCGCAGCCAATGCTGCGTTCATCTCCGCCGCCAGATCCTTATATGCCTCATCCACAGGCTTATCCAGGAAGACCTGCACCTGGATACCCAGTGTCAGTTCCATGGTCTTCTTCTGTGCAGCGGTCAGAGGTGTGTAAGCCCCGTCAATGATGACATAATTCAGCTCGTACCTACCACTGGTGATGAAGTTGCCCTTGCCTACCCAACCGTCATTAGTTTGGGTAAACTTCACAGACACGTTCTGTCCACTCTCGTGGGCGAAGACCGCCTGCACAGAGGAAGGATTGCGAATGTTCGGGCCTACAAGCAGATCCATCTCCATTTCCAGCTGGTAGTAGGGATCTGTGCTCATATAGGTAAAGTCGTTGGGGTTGCTCCAATCACGGCAGACAACGCTTTCAACGGTGACACCGGGGACAGTCACTTCAATGATATCCTCTTCGCTGAATTTGTAGTCCACGCCGTCGATCTGGACGCTTCGCAGCTGGAACTTACCGGCACCGGTGAGTGTCACCTCGGCTGTCCATGTGCTGCCGCTTTCCTTCGTAAATTCAAAGGTGGGCTGCCGCGCGCCCTGCGTTGCGGAAATGAAGGAAACGAAGTTGCCGGTGATCTTATCGGCCTCTGTTCCGTTCAGGGTCAGGGTCAGGTTGACCTTGGGGGGATTTTCGGGATCGTAGCTGGTGAATTCTGTCTTATCCGCAGAAATGCTGACCAGATAGTAATCGTCCTTCAGATCCGGATCGTCCATGGAGACCAGATCCTCGTCGGTGCCGAACTGGATGTTCAGGTGACCGTTGATGGAACCAGCCGCCAAAACCTTACTGTTGTCCAACCGGGAACCGTCCATATACACGATGGCGGTGATCCGGGTGGGCTGGTTTTGGGTCAAATTGGTGATGTAGTACTCACGCACAGTCTCCTCTTCCTGGGTCTCAGGATTGATAACTGTGGTGGTCTTTGCGCGAAGCTGCAGAGGAACCAGCACGCGACCGGCTTCCTCAATGGGATGGGCGGTATCCAGGTCAGCTTGCGCCAACAGGTTTCCGTTTTCATCCACAAAGGCCACGCACATGGCGCTCAGCAGTTCCAAGCTCTGCTTCTGGTCTTCCGGGGAGCTGGGGTAGAAGACATAGCAGCTGCCGGAGCCCTGTGTGGTACTGGTACCCAATGCGGGCAGCTCCGGATCGTCATCCTCCCAGATACGGTTGGTGCCAGAGTAACCGACTACCACGGTTTCTGTCTTGACATTGCCCTCGTCATCCAAAACGGGGTCGCCGTTTTCGTCCAGAACGTCCCGGGTTTCCCAAATCAGTTCGCCTTCCAGTGTCAATCGGCTGTTGAAGGCGTTGGTACGGAGCCAGAAGTCCAGGGCCATGCCGTAGGTATCCGCGGCAATGGCATCGGTAGCCGCCAAGCCGCCCTCGGCAGCCTTTGTCTCTGCGGCAACTGTGTCATCGACCAAATAGTAGGGCTCCGTAGCAACTGTGCTAACGTCTGCGGATACGCTGACACCCATAAAGGTAACCTTCAAACCGGGAACCTCCATTTTGGTGCCCAGCATCTTGTCCATGTCTACGATCAGACCGCTTTGGACCACAACGTCCTTCGTGCCGCCGCCCAAACCCAAACTGACCATATCGCTTGCGCCGAGGCTCTGTGCCGCCTTGCCGTTAATTGTTGTAGTTTGGATGTTTGCCATGACATTGACAGGAGTACGCATAGCCTCCCAGCCCATGGAGCTCTTATTGTCATAGGCGGTTTTGATGGGGGCATATGCGCCCACATCGGAGCCGTAGCCGTAGAATTTTCTGTAGCTGTTCAAGTAGGTTGCCATGGCAGACAATGTGACATTTTCGCTTGCCAATTGGGTCTGTACAGTGCCGTCATTCAGCTGTTCAATGGTGAATGCGGCATATGTTTTGTTATTCTTGTTGCAGTACACGAAATGATGCAAATTTGCCGCAGACAGCAAGGTCTGACCCACATAATCCAGGCAAGTGATGTAGTCCTGCATCATCAGGTAGATAGGTTCGACGTACTTGGTACAATCCTGGTCCGTATCCTCCATACGGTAGGTCAGGTAGACACCTGCCAGGCCGGTGATGGAGTTCATGTAGTCTGTGTTATTGTAGACGCTTGTAAATTGCACAACCGCGCGGGTCAGATTGCTTCTGACTGCATTCTTCAGGCTCAGCAGCATGGCATCGCCGGTGACGCTGTCGTAGGTGACGGAGGAAATCGCGCGCACGCCGTACTGAATACCACCTTCCGGCACGAAGAATGCCTTAGCACCGCTTTCTTCAACCCGGAAATTGGTGTAGGCGAAGTCGGAAATGGTATCCTTTACACGACCGTCATCGCCGTATTCCACGGAATACAGGGGAGAATCCAGCAAAGAGCTGGTGTTCAGCACTGCGGGGCGCAGGGTCAAATAATCCAGGCCATAGCTTTCATGGGACAGATTGACCAGGTTGCCCCATTTCAGGTTGGTTTCCAGAATACTGCCCAAACCGTCGCCAACTGCGGATTCATCCGGAGCCAGGCCGTCGATATCGGACAGAGCGATCTCCAGGTTGCCGTTGGTGGAAACGGTGGTCGCCAGACTGTTCACCTCTGGTGCCTGGGACAAGGTCATCCATGCAAAGGACACTGAGGTGATCATCGTCACGGATATTGCCAACAAAACTGCGACGGCAATCACCCGTTCCTTCAGGTGCGGCAACGCCTTTTTGTATTCTCTTATTCTTCTTTGAGTTTCTGTCATGTTGCATTCCCTCCTGTCTGGGCGGTGACGCGTTCCGGATAACTGACATGGAACGTCACCTCCCGTTGGGCAACTGTGTAAATCTGGTAATTCCATACCAACAAAAGTCGGTAGGTACCTGCCGGCAAATTGCTGCCGGTGAGTGTTACCGATATATTGCTTGTATTGTTCACCACGGAAAGCCCTTGGCTTTCTGTGCTTACATTTGTTTCGTAAACGAAGCCTTCCTCCGTTTGGGTCAGCTTCTGCACGGTATAGGACAGTGTGCAGCCGTTCCAACCGCCGGGAAACGGCACAGTAAAGGATCCGCCGTCCGTGAGCTTGTAAAAATAGGTGTCCGGCAAAAGCAATGTGCCGCTGATGGGTTCAGATTGGGCTTGTACCGGTGTTTCGCTGTCCGTTCCGATGACATTCGCCTGGAATGTGACGGTGTCCGCAACAGAATCCGCGGGCAAGGTCACCAAAACCGTCATCTGTTTTGTTCCGTCGGTCTCCAAGCAGATCTGTGCAGGGTCGTAGAGCAGGACCTCCTGGGAGTCATACTCCGTGCTGTATCGGGTCCCGGACGGGAACGCCTCCCCCGCCAGGGTCAGCCGAATCTGTTGGCTATCCAGCGGATATTTCACAGTCAGCGCCACCGCTGAGCCGGGAGCAAATTGCTTCATTGCATTGAGCGTAACGCCCGACACTGTTTTTTCCGGGCTTGTGGAATTTTCCTGCTGCGCACCTTGTGCCGGTACGGTAAAGTAGAAATTCCCCTGCAAGCTTTGTCCCTTTTGTGTAGTCCAGCTCACCGACAGCACCGCATCGGTATCCTGTGCGACTGCATTGGGTGTCAAAACCAGCTCCACCACAGTGCCTGCATCCGTAACCGTAACTGTTTGCGGTGCCGCCACGGTTGCGGCATTTTGAGGAGACACGGAACAGGACAGTGTGCCGTTCAGTGCTTCCCGATTGGCTGTCAGTACCAACCGGACCGTCCGGCTCTGTGTCAGATCCTTCATGAGAACCGTCTGTCCGTCCTCATGCAAATAGTCCGCTGTCACTTTGACCGCCGAGGTTTGCAGGCCGGTCTCCCAGACTGCTTCGTTGCGAAAACTTGCATAGCTGTCATTGGGGAGAAGTCCGAAAACGCAGGAAATGCTTGTTGCGACTGCAAGGAACAACCAATATGCTTTTTTAACTGTGTGCTTCATATTGGCCTTTCCTTTCTGTTCGCTTATCCTGTGACCATCAGCCGCAAAAGGCTGGAATCCAGCCCGGTATCTGCCTCCACCAACAAGGACATATCGATGGCGGAGAGCTTGTCACCCTCTAAAAACCAGCGAAGCTCTTCGCCGTTTTCATCCATAAAGCAGTAGATCCAGCCCTCGCCAAAGCTTTGGCAAATGGGGGAATCCCCATCCAGCCGGCGGGCAACCGCGGTGTACTGCTGGCTGTCCACCGTCAAAGTGGCGGCCAGATTATCTCCGTTTCCCAAGCTCAATGAGACATACAATCGCACGCTGGCATATTGGTCTTCCTTGGAAAACTGTGTCTTGGATTCTCCGTTGGACACAACGAAATCCAGCACTTGTCCGTTTTCTGTTTCCGCTAATGTATCCGCCATGGGAGTAAACCCATTTGCGGTTTTTCCTCCGAACAGATATACCTGAGGGGCTGTTTCGGGAGAAAATTCAACATCTGTGATTTGCCGGTATCGATACCGCGCCCACGCCGTACCAACCAGCAAGCATATGCAGCACAGCAGAAGCAGAGCAGCTATGGGACTTGCAAGGGCATGGAGCCTATCCGGTTTCTTTTGTCCCACAAGCTTGCCTCCTATCTGTTATTCTTAATTGTTGTTAACGGTAAATATTCCATCCGTTTCGGTCTGCGAACAGCCCTCTGCCAGGAACACTTCCACGCTGGTGCTGAATGCCCCGCCGTAGACCTGCACGGTTACATTGGACGCATCCGGTTCGTAAATCTGAATTGCCTTTGTCTGATCCTGTGAGCCGGTGACCGCGCTGTTTCCGCTTACCTCCACCAAAATACTGTGGCCGTAGTTTGCTTCCACATAAATGCCGTCGCCGGTATCCGTAAAGCCGCTGACTTGATATGCGGCAGGTGTATATGCGCCTGTGCCGATGACCGTGCTGTCAATGACATACAGGCTGCCGGCCTTTATGGCAATGCCGGTATAGCCGATTACGGTGCTGTTGGAGGAGATCGTTGCTGTACTTTCACGCTGGGGCTGGTAGATGCCCGTCCACTTGCCTTCCAGTCGGCTTCCGATTACCTGTATATCCGTACCCCAGCTGTCAGGATTGCCGTTGCCGCTGATCGCAAAGTAGTCACTGACAACGGTAGAATTCTCAATGACCAAATTGGATTCTGTGCGGGTTGCATTTCCGTTGCCCCAAATAAAGAAGGAGACGCCGGAGGTTTCCACTGTGCAATCCAACACGCGAACCGCAGAATCTGTTTTGGATTTATTGTCCCGTGCATTAACTGCCGTTGCATAGCCGGTAATATTCAGGTCGCTCATGATAATTTCTGCGCCCGCAGCCGTCACCGCTGCACCGCCGGAACCCACCATTTCGCCATCCAGCAGGGTCAGGGAACCGCCCTCGGCCACCTGGAATGTATTGGTATCGGCTGTGCCGGTGATGGTATAGCCGTTCAAATTCAAAATTGCCCGGGTTCCTGCCGGAACTGTCACCTGATCCAGCTCCACATTTTCACCCAATTCCAGAGCCACTGTACCCTCCTGGGCCAGCAGGGTCGTCAATTGCTCCGCACTTGTGACTTCCTCTGCATCCATCAGCACATTTTCTGCTGTGATGACCACTCTTGCCTTGGCTTCCACCGACGCTTCGCCGGTGCCCATGGCTGTATCAGTGATGATTTCCTTTTCGATTTCGCTGTAAGAAAGCATTTTTACCCATACGCCTGTGCCGTTTGCATCCACGCTCACCGGGTAAAATCCGTCCACAGTCCAATTTTCATCCGTAACCGTCAGGGTTCCCTGATAGCCGTCCTTTTTGGACAACTCTTCCAAAAACTTTGCCGTCGTGGTAACGCCGTCAACGGTCAGAAGCTTTCCGTTTTTATCAAATGTGGTTTTCGCCTCATCGTATTTGTACTCCACGGGGCGCAGATATTCCGTTACCTGCACCTTGCCTGTGGTACCGTCCAAGGTGCCCTGGACATAGTATCCCAGCACATCGTAAACCCAGCACCACTTGATCTGCACATCATTGTAGACTGTCTCCGTCAAAGACAACCTGCCCTGACTGAATATTTCGTAGGTATAGCTTTGCTGGCTGTTCAAATAGATGCGCTCTACCGTTTCATCCTCAATTTTGGCAGATGTGTCCGCGTAGAAATACAGCCGTTTCTGCATATCTGTGGACATGGTGGTCTTCAGAATGCTTACATCTGCCGCTACCAGATCGTTGCCCGTATTGGACATGGTCAGTCCGATCACGCCGCTGTCGCCGGGGGCAGCCAAAATGGGTACATCCGACACTTCAACATTGCCGGTAAATCCCCATTGCTCCACTTGGAACACCAAATCACCGGTTTTGACCACATTGGTGTACCAGGCAGCACTCATGGCAAAAATCAGCACCAAAATCAAAATGACTACCAATCCCACCAGCAACGCCTGGCGGTAAACGCTGTTGCCCAGCAGTTTCCGTACAACGGACACAGGTTGCTGAAACCACTGTTTAATTGTCCGGTTGTCCTTCCCCACCCTGCTTCAACTCCTCGGTTAGTTCGGCGCGAATCCGCTCGGCCATTTGGGCATATTCTTCTTCGGTCATTGCGGCTTCTTTCAGCTGTTTCTGGTGATTTTCGTCCTGCTCCATATCCTCCATGATCTGGTTCAGCTCACCCCGGATATTTTTCACGCAGTCTTTCAATATCACACCGGCCAAAATCAGGCAAGGAAACACGATGCAGCAAAAGAATCCCGTTTGCGATGTCAAAAACGATACGATTCCGGACATAACATTTCCCTCCCCGGCATGATAAATCACTTTTCCAATCAGGTTTTCAGCAGTTACATACTGAACATCCGCAACTGCATTTGCATCTCCTTTTGTTTCCAGCAAACGCTGGCCGTCGGCACCTGTCAGGATATAGGTCACCCGGTGGGTGATCACCTTTCCTTGCAGCTGCCCCTCTTGGGAATAGAAGCAAACGATGTCATCTACCGCCACCGCATCAATTTCCGTATCCTGGCACAGGAGCAGGGAACCAACAGGGATCTGCGGTTCCATACTGCCGGTCACTACCCGGAACATGCTGAATCCGAAAATGCTGACGCGGCCGGTCGTCATGACCTGAATTGCAATATATAGGCACAGCAATACAGCCAAAATGAGTGTAACTGTGATAACTGTATTTTTGATCTTATTTTTGATTGATTTCTTTTGTGTTTTTTCTCCCATAGCTTACGTACTGCCACCGGCCAGTTCCAAGCTCAAGGCAAAACTGTCTGCAAATGCGCTGCTGGCGCAATCCACATCCTGCCCCTCCAGCCAAATAAACATCCGCACACGCTGTGGCACATTTTTCTCTAATTTGATAATATACGCATCCTCGGTTGCACCGGCTGTGGTCAACGCAGACACTGTATTGGCATTTACCACATTCCCGGTTGCCGCCCTATACAGAATGTCCGTATTTTTTATGAAGGCCGCACTGTCCACATAAGTACCCACCTGATTTTGCAAATACTCTGTGTAGAAGAATGCTTCCAGTTCTTCCTCTGTCTTTCCGGACATGTTTCTGCCGGCAATGGCCGTCTGGAAACGCTCTGCCAGCTCATAAGCGCCGCCGCCCGTCTTCAACCAACGGTTTGTCAGCTGGACGCTCAGGTTTTGAAGGTCTGTTTGAGAGATTTCTCCGTCAACAAAGCCCATGGGCTGTGTGATTACATAACTTCCCTGTTCTGCCACATCCGTATTGGGGTGGTAATCTCCGTTGGGTTCATAGATATAAAAGGAATACTGCTCACGGTCGCTGCCAAACAGACCGTTCAACCGGGTGTATTGCTCCCGGGCATACTGGCTGTTCTGATAATATGCATAGGCATCCTGAGCCGGGGTCTGATCTGTCAAAAAACCGATCCGCACACTGGCCGTTGCCGCGCCCTGCGTATCATTGACCAGCTCATAGCCGCCGTCTGTAGATGACACATTCATCAGATCAATGGCAAAGCTGCCGCCGTTACCGTCCGAAGACACGCGGAGGGTGTAATCCGAATTGGGGGATACCACCCAAAAATCCACATAAACATAATGACCGCGCTTCAATTCCTCGCCGTAATCACTGCGATTGGCATGAGCGAGATTGTAATCCAGCGTATAGCCATCGGAATTGGACAAGAACCAATCCAGGCCGTTGGCGGTAGAAACCGGGGACAGACCGCCCAAGGTTTTCAAATAGCTGTAACTGTCCAGTTGGGAGAAATTCAGTTTTTCGCTGAATGCCCCGGGATAGTGGTAGGTGTTGCCACCCACCGTCTGTGTGATATCCGGCGCGATCAATATGGTATTGCCGCCGCCAATGTTGATCTGAATGCCTTCCGCAGTGGGAGTTGTGGACAGGACTGTCCAGGCGTATGTGGCCATTACGGCCACAGAAACCGCCAAAATCAGCGCCAGCGCCGCCATTATTAATTTGGTCAGCGTTTTGTTCATGCAGAACTCCTTAATTTACACATTCGCTCCTCTGGCTGCCCGTCTGCGCATCAATTCCCGAGCGCGCTCTTCCTGCTGTTCCTGCTCCTCGATCTTTTTCAGGGAGCGCTCCACAATACGCACATCCAGATTTCTGAAGAAAGCTTCCAGCTCGTAGCGATATGGCTCTACTGCCTTGTTGGCCTGTTCCAGCAATTCTTGCTGGCGCTTGGCCTCCGCCTCTTCCTGCTGACGGAGCAATGCCTGACGGTTTCGCTCTTGCTCCGCGAGGCGCGCCTGACGCGCAAGCTCTTCCTGACGGATCTTTTCTTCCTTGGCTTCTTGCTTTCGCTTCTTTGCCCGCTCCGCAGCCGCTGCCCGGCGTTGCTCTGTAATTTCCAGAATTTGAACAGCATCCGCAAAATCCTGCATCTGTTCTTCCGCCAATTGAGCGGCCTTTTCTCTGGCTGCCAGCTGATTGGGTAGATTTGTGGCAAATCTGCTCAGCTCCTTGCGGAACAGGTTGCCTCTGCGGCGATCTTCCTCCCGACGGGCCATTTCCTCGGCGCGACGGCGTTCTTCCATTGCCGCTTTTTCCTGACGGATCCGCTCCTTTTCCGCTTCCCGTTCCCGGCGCAGCCGTTCCCGTTCCGCGGCCTTTTCCGCACGGAGGCGTTGCTCTTCTTCCTTCTTCTGACGGGCCCGCTCCTCCACAAGGCGACGGCGTTCTTCCGCCTCCTCGTGCATAAGCTGTTCTTTTGTCAGCTCCTCGATCAGGACTTTGCGGATCTCCACATCGGGAAGATCGTAGTCCTCTGTCAATTCTTCAATGATCTGCTTGATAAACTTGGGCTTCAATACCCGTTTATGTTCCGTAACCGGGGCAGGTACGCGCCGGTCTTTTTCATTTTCCAGATACCCCTTGAGGATCAGGTAGTTGAACAGGATATTGTGATAAATATCCGTTTGAAATTTGTCGTCGATCTGGGGATTTTGCTCCGTCACGCGGATGGAATAACCAATGTCCGTATAGCTGCGCAGGAATTCCCACAGCAACAAAATGCGGTGATAATCCGGGTTGCGTTTCAGCACATTGGTCTTCGTGACTGTTCCTTTGATGCGGGGCAATTTTGCCATTTCCTGGGCAAAATTGCTGGTCATCATCATGGCCAAAAGCCGATACAAACGGGAAATTCGGGAGAACACTTCTCCGTTTTTCGCATCTGTTTCCAACGCGCTCTCCGTATCCTTGATGTGCAGGAACAAGTCCATATGCACAGATTCTGTTGCGCTGTCCATGTCCGACCGAACTTTCAGCTTTGCGCCGAACTCGTCGCTCATCGCCGCAAACAATGCATCATGGCGAATGCGTACAAACTGATAGGCATACTCCATCGTTGTGAAAACCAAACGGTTTTCGTACAGACCGGCAGAATCCTCCCGGTACTTTTGCATCAGTCGGTTGGGCTGGATATCTCCGCTTTTGGGGTTAAAATTGTCCACCAAACCTGCGTGCATCGCAAGATGCTGTACAACATCAGCCCCGCCCTTTTTCGCATTGGCAACATTGACGACCAGTTCCTCTTCCTGGATCACACGCCGGGGCATATTGATGATATTCTGGAACGCACTTACCGCTTCCTCGATGGCATCCACCCAAGCGGTATCCACCGTCTTCTCCATCCGACGGTTGGAAAATTGGAACTCGTTATCCGCCTTGGAAACAGAGTCCATAAAGAAAGTATAAAAATCGTTACTGCCCAGAGCACGAATGACACTTTTGGTGAATTTCTGATAGACCGGATCGATCAAACCCGGTTTTTTATTTTTAGGACCGGTTGCATTGGCCATGTCGCACTCCTTTCTATGGTCAGTTGTTCCGCTTCAAGTACTCAACATACTCCTTGCAGGTGACCATGGTGTTTTTTCCGAACAGTTTGTCCAGATAAGTATTGAATTTCGTCAGTTCATCCCGCATAAAGCCCAAGCTCAAAGACTCGAACTTACGCAGAACCTTTTTGGCGACGATAAAGTCTACAGCTTCGATCTCTGTACCGCCGCAAGCAACGAAGCAAGGAACATAATCCCGGATCTGCTTGTTGATACGGTTACCAAACGCCAGTCGGAAGTTCTTGTTCAGGTAAGCATTCAGCATTTCCAGCTTATCCAGCATGCTTTGGGAAATGGGATACTGCTCTTTCGCCTCATCGAACAGCGCATTCAGATGATCTGTAGAGATATACAGTGGGGGTGTGAAGGGGCATTCAAAGGGTTCAGCGCGACTGTCCAGGTCAATGGGGATCGCACGGTCATACACCTTATCCGCCACCGCAAATGTAGAGTCGTCGTTATTGATGGTACCCACAAACCAGATGTTGTTGGGAACCTGAACGGTACCGCGATCGATCAGGCAGGGGTCGTTGTCCCATGTAGCGGCTACGATATCTACCTTCCATTCATCCTGCCGGGGCATTTCCAGAATGGACAGCATTTCCGCAAAGTAGTACTCCACACGGGCAATGTTCATTTCGTCCAGGATCACGATATGGGGATCCCGGTAGTAGTTACCCTCATAAATGGCACGCAGAAAGTCCGTTTCGGAATACTTCTTGGTAAATTCGTTAAAGTAGCCGTACAATTCCGTACGTTCACGCCAGGAAGGCTGAACCGATACCACAGTTGTATCTTTCTGCACGAATTTGCCGAACGCATATGCCAGCGAGGTTTTACCGGTACCGGAAATACCTTGCAGAATGATAATCCTTGCTGTACCCATTGCCGCGACAAAGTGACGCATCATGTCGATGTCGTAATACAATCCCAGTTGGGAAGCGGAATACATACGGAATTGCTCGCACATCTGTTCCAGGGTGACCGTATTGTTATAGGGGGGTGCAACATATTGGGTCTTGTAGAAGTTATCCACCGAGGTAAGGCGGAAGAAACGGCTCTCCGCAGGATCCACACAGGGGGAAGCCACGGTATTTCTGTTGGATTCAGGCACATATTCTGCAATATCTGTCTGCTCCGCTTCCTCGGGCTGTTCTTCTTCCAATCCTTCCGGCTTCTGGCCAAATTCCAGACCAACCTCTGCCACACGCATGGCCAGCAGCTTGTCCTTCTCGTAATTGGCGCGAAGCAGATCCCGCTGCAAATTGCGCACCTGCTTGGCCATCTCGTCATACTCCTTTGGAGAAATACGGAAGCGGAAGATCTTCTTACACAACCGGATAATTCCCCACACCATGAGGCCTACCAGGGCCAGCAATGCCAGATTCACCAGCAACAGCAGCACCCATTCCAAGGTATTAAATTCCTGATAATACTTTTTAATATTATCCATACGCATGGGGAAATTCAGGAGGTAGTTCAAAAAGTTTCCAATGGCGGCGATCAAATCAACGAACGCCTGGAACACCTGCCCAATATCCGCATAAAAATAGCGCAAGAAATTATCCATGGTTATCTCCTTACTGTGTCAGCAGGCAGAAAACTCCTTGATTTATGCCTGCTCTTCCGTATCTGCTGTTGTCTGGGAATCCTGTTCGTTTTGCTTTGCCATATCTGCCAGGATTTCCGCTTTTAGTTTTTCCCGCAGCTCGGCTTCCATTGCTTCCCGGGCCTTCAGGGCATCTGCCTGCTGCAGTGCCTGAGATGCGGCGATCATATCCTCGGTTCTTCCCCGCTCCTGCTCATACTTGATGCGGTTCTTCACATTCTGGTACTCAAACAGCACCCGGAAGAACTGGATCAGATGGAACAGGAAGAAAATGAAGACAGGAATCACAACCAACAGCAGGAAGCCTGTGCTGGTCTGCAAATAGTCAAACACTTTGCCAACACCGCCGATGCGGAACCAGTACTTACCCACCACTTCGGACTCGTGAACGGTCAGCGAGTCAACAGTAGGGTTGTTTTCACCGATGGTGGAGAAAATCAGATAGTCGCCACCGTCGTAAATCTCGTGGATTTTGTGGGTATTGAGCACCCGTTCGCCGTTGATCACGGTCCAATAGGTGATGATATCACCCTTTTGAAGCGTGGACGGATCCTCCACAGCGCGGTCAAAGACCAGGTCGCCGGGCAGCAGAATGGGGTACATGGAGTCCGTCTGGATGGAGAACATCTGTACACCAAAGATGCTGGGCACGCCGCTTCCGGATGTGGAAACGAAGGACACATACGTACAGATAGCCGCCAGCACAATGGCAATGACCAGGATCACATTGATGATGGTGCTGGCAATTTTTCTGCCCTTGGGTTCTTTCGGCATAACCTGTACTTCTTCGTCTTGGTTGATTTCATTGGGATGGTTTTCTTTTTTCATGGAGACTCTCCCTTCTTACTAAAAGGCAATTATCTATAATGCATTTCTGCAAAATATTCGATGTTATTCAATGGGCTTCAAACCAGATTGATCGCCCGGCGCGGTTTCAAATTGGATGTTGGCAAAAATCTGAGCTTCCTTGATCTGATTGGTGCAGTCCACATCCTGCCCTTCCAGCCAGACATACAATTCCAACTTCACTATTTCCCCGGCTTTCAAGGAAAACAGCTCCGGGTCGCTGTCGAATTTTCCCATTTCGTAGACCAACACATCACGCTCTACAGGATAGGCTTCCGTCCAGAAGGTGGTGGACTGGGTGATCAGCTTGTCCTCGCTGACCAGGGACTCCGCACCGTCAATGCTGGGGGTGGAAACATACCCGACGGAACCATCCATGTGGCTGTCCGCGTTGGGTTCATAGATATAGAAAACAGGGGTTTCCCCTGTGGGGTTTCCGAATTCATCAATGGGTGTTATGCGAATGCCGATCCGCATGGCGCTTTCCGCGCCCACACCGCCGTTGTCGTGGGTGATCGTCTCCCCGTTCCAAAGGGGCGTACCGATCAAATAGGTGCCGTGGCCGTCATGGCCGTCGGCGGATACTGCCGCCTGTGCCAGGGATACAGACACAGGTTGGTCGCTTCTGGCATAAAATGTACCCTTGCAATAGTAGCCGAAGACACTGTCTTTGTTGGCATTGATCTCGTCCGACAGGGGGTCCCATCGGTCGGTGAGTCGGCCGTCAATGCCGTAAACGGCCGCATAAAAGCGTTGGTCTTGTTCAGACCAGGTAACCGGGCGTAAGGGAGCTGTCTCATCGGACATATCCACAAAGTCCAGTCTCTGCCCCCAGTCATCACTGTCCCATTCCAGGGCGATTTGCAGACCGGTGCCTGCGTTGACATACATATTCATGTCGCTGACTCTTGGGGTTTTGCTGAGGGAAAACCAGGAATAGGACGCGACGGTGAGCAGAGACAGCAATACGATCAGCACCCATATATATACGATCAAGCGGATCTTTTGCTTTTTTGTTCGCTGTTTCTTACCCACGGTGTGCTCCTTTCCATAAAGGTTGGTATCTGTTAAAAATTGGGTGGGTGGCTATGAGTATCTGTGTACTCCAACAGAATACTCATAGCCGCTCCGGTCGTCTTCTGTCCCGGGGGTTGTCCCCCCGGGACAGAAGGGGGTTAGAACTTAGGGATTGTTGCTGGTGCCGTTTTTCAGAGCAGAGTTCTCCATGGGAACCAGAGTTGCAGTGCTTGCGAACTGCAGGTTCAGTTCACCGGTCATGGAGCTAGCTTCTGCTGCTACGTCCTCGTTGGTGACATAGTCGCCATCCAGGTAAACCATAGCGGAAACAGCCTTTGCAGTGTTAGCCTGCAGATCGCACAGGATTGCCTGGTCGGCAGCGATCTGATTTGTGAAGGTCAGCATGCCAGAGACAGGATCCTGAGTGTACTCATACAGGTACAGATTAGCTGTGATCTTCTTCACAGCATCGCCGCCCACAGTATCATCTGCAGTGGTAACTTCGTTCATATCCAGCTTTGCAACGCCCAACAGCTCGCCGGTGGTGGTATCCATGAATACCACACGCATAGCGTCCATCAGACCCTTGACAGCCTGCTCGTTCAGGGCAGTGCTGTAGAAGGTCATGGTGCTGCCTGCACCCTGAGTCAGTTCATTGTTGCTGTCGTCATAGATGCGCTGTGCGCCTTCAGTCTGCAGCTTCAGGCTGGAGCCGGAAGCATTGGTGCGGAACAGGAAGTCCACGATGTAAGCATACTCAACGTCGATCACGTCGCTGGCACCGGAGTTGTCAACCTCCAGAGCGCCCAGGCCCTGCAGTTGAGTCTTAAAGAGAACCAATGCAGCGTTGTTGCCAGTGGTGGTGTCGATGTCCACGTCAGGTCTCAGAGTACCCATGCCGGGCACTTCAACTCTGACCTTTTCAACACCGGCGTGGATGTTACCAACAACGGAAGCCAGATCGGCATAAACACCGGAGCCGGTACCCAGCTGCAGTGCTACACCGCTGGCCAGGCTGCTGACCAGAGTTTCTGCGGCGGTGTATGCTGCCAAATCAGCATTATACTCAGCCTCGCCGCCCTTTGTACCGCCCCAGGCACCAGCAGTCTGATAGTCAGTAATCACGGGTTCGCCTGCTCTCCAAAGGTTGATCTGGGATCTGAAGGTGCTCAGATCCATGTTGTTGATCGTAACATTGGAGGCGTTCATCAGCTTGCCAATAACGCCGGAAATAGCATCCCAGCCTACAGTACCATTGGCATCCAGACCAGCCAGAACAACAGCTGCACCATTGGTGGTGTTGTTCAGATCATCATCAACACCTTCCCAAACGTTGTAAGCAGTACCGATGGGAGTGCTGGAGATCGCGCTGGAAATGCCGCTGACCTGACCCCAGATCGTGGGCAGGTCGTTGTCGTCGATCACCAGAGCGACCATAGCCTCATAGGCTTGGATAGCAGCGTCGGTATCGTCACCCAGCAGGTCGCTGGCTGCGGTAGCCAACAGAGCTGCGCGGATAGCAGCTTCCAGCTCGTCATTGGATTCCTGCAGCTTGGCGGTCATGTCTGTCAAAGCAGGAACATAAGAAGCATAGTTGTTGGAATCGGTGCCTTCAACAGTTGCATGGGCAATGGCGATTTCAGCCAGAGAAACACCGTTGGCGTTCAGGGACACCTCTGCCAGATCGTGAGCATTCTTGACCGCAGTGTTCATAGCGGAGAAGTTGTTCTGGAAGGCGATCTGGTATTCGGTCATGCTGGAGGAAGTACCAACAACACGGACACCGTAGCCGCCGCCAACAATGTAGCCCTCTTCACCGTCAACCAAACCACCGATATAGGTGTTGGGTTCCAGCGTGCTGATACGGCCATCTTCACCGTAGATGGGAGTCTTCAGAGGGTTGGAGCCCAGAGAGCCCAGGTTCAGCTGTGCGGGCAGCAGGTTGATGTTGCCCAGACCGTAGGAAGCGTCGGACAGATCCAACAGGTTACCCCAGGTCAGGTTCTTGTCAGTCCACACCAGGTTGTAATCACCCACTGCGGAGCTGATCTCGGAGGCGTCACCACTCAGAGGAGACAGTGCGATCTCCAGGTTGCCGTTTGCACCTACGTTGGTGGTAATGCCCTGCACTTCAGGTGCAGTAGACAGTGTGAACCACGCATAGGTGGAGGATACCATCATAATGGTCGCTACCATCAGCATGGCAATGGCGGCCAACAGCTTGGACTTGATATCCTGCTTACGCTTAGATTTCTTAACCATTTGTAAGTCATCCTTTCAAAATATTTTCGTGTTTCAGTTCCCGACGGAACTATATGGTTTCTTTTACCGACACGGAGTACGGTATCGGTAATCGAAATATATACATAACTTTATTCTTCGATCAGCTTCATGTCCATTTGCATACCCACATGTCCGCCGATCTTATCGTTTGTACATTCGGGGTCGTCCCCTTCCAGCCAGATCACCACGGTGTAACGGTGTACATCCATGGGTTTCACTTCCGTCTGGATGCCGCTTGCCACCACCGTATCCGACTCAAAGGGAATGGGTGTCAGCCGATAATAGGTCAGTGCGCCTTTTTCTGCGATGACCTGGTATTGACGCTCAGGATCTTTTGCAAACTCCATTAAGGGCGCTTTTATGTAGCCACGGGTATTGTCATCCACAGCCGGCAATGCTTCTGCCTGTCCGTCCGCGCCCATTTCTGCGTAAAACGCCATCTCGCCGTCCTCGAATACCATGACCCAGCAGGCATCTGACAGGCTCTGGCTTTCCGAATTCAGGCTGATTTGCCATGTGTAGCCCACGGTAGACTCGCCCTCATTGCGGACAAAGAAGGTATAGGCAAAATAGTTGGCGTTATGCTGGCCCTCGTGGGTGTCCAGATCCTCCGGCAGATCCTGTATGGAGATACAGGGCACATCCACCGCAGGCTCGCAGAACAAATAGGTGGTGGGTTTGGCGAAATCCGCAGTCTCACTGAGGACAAAGCCTTCCCGGAACATATCATCCGACATATTGATGGTGAAATGTCCACGCATTTGGGTAATTTGGGAAGCGTACCAGATGGCCGCCAGCGTGGCTACTGCCGCCGCCAACAATATCCACAGGCCTTTTCCCTTAAAAAACCACAGAAAGCCTAAAAATCGACTTTTATCAAAATAAAGTCCCATGGAGGATGCCGTTAACTCGAAATCCTTGCGGTTGTACAGCCCGCGGTCTTTCATCTCCGCTTTGAGGGCCTTCCGCCCCGCATTGATCTCGATCACTTCATCCTTGCTCAGAACAATGCCGGCACGCCGTTTTTTGAACAGGCCGTGCTGTTTTCGCTCTGCGCCGGTTATTTTCTGCTCCTTCGGGACAGTTTGCTCCATTTCTGCCATAGCTTATTTCTCCGCGGCAAGGGCATCACGGATCAGTTCATCCTCGCTCACCTGCACGCCGGTCATTGTGCCGCCAGCAAAGCGCACACCGCTGTCCAGCAACCAGGCCAAGGCGTCCGGAGAATCCGCGCCGCCGCCCAGCAAGGTAAAGCCTATCCGACGCAGGCTTGCCATGGCATTGGCGGTGTGCTGCTGCAAATGCAGTTCACTGGCCAGCCGCAAGTGGGTAAAGCCCAATTCCTGCAACAATTTCGGGGAGATGTCATCCGGATGGTAGCCATCCAGCACCAGAACGATGCCATTTCGCAAATAGCGACTCAGGGTTTCAACCGTTGCCTTATTGGCATTTTTGAGCAGCTGTTCCGGAACGGTAAGCATCAGTTTGTTTTTCCCGATTCCCTGATCCTTAAACACCTGATTGATCCGCTGCAGCTGGCTGCCTGCCAAATAGAAGTCCGGCATCATTTGCAGCAGGATCCCCTGCCGATCCAGCTTGCAGTTTTCCATACGCAGCACCGCATCCGCGGCTTCGTACAGGAAATACAGGCTCATTTCCGACACCAATTCGGTGCGGCGGAGCATGTCCGCCAGCTCCTCAGCATTTTCTGTCTCATCGGGACGGTCCGCAATACCGGCAAACCAAGGAATGGCTTCGTATGCGGCCACTGTTCCCTCCTTGTCCTTGACCATGGGGCGGTAGGACAGGCCCATAGGACGGTCCTTCTTCTTTTCCACCAAGGGAATGGTCTTGGGCAGGGTCAATGTGTAGTGGATATACTTGTTATACACGCTGCGGCACTTATTTTTTGCTGCTTTCAGAACAGCGATCAGTTCCTGGGACCACAGCGTACCGCTTTGAGAAATCAGAGTGGTCAAAGCGTCGTCAAAGGGTGTTTCGGACTTGGTTTCTGCCGACAAACGGTCCAGCTCCTTGGCCAAGCCAACGATTTGGGCAATGGGGCTGATCTGATTTCCTGTCAGGCCATCCGGGTAACCGGAGCCGTCCCAGCGTTCCATATGCTGCTGACAGGTTTCCCGGATCATCAACCAGGGAATGTTCTTTGTCGGAAGCTCCGTGTATTCGCCTTTCCGCTTTTCCTTTGCTCGGGTGCCACGTTCTTGCAGTGTTGCCACCAGCAAACGGCCATCGGAAGTATACTTGCGGTACACAGCCTGCTCTTCTTCCGTGAAGTCAGGTCTCCACAGTTGGTATTCCGGAGGTACAAGCGCCTTGCCTAACTGGTGATACATGCCGCACTTGTAAGCAAGATCCGCATATTCACCCTGCATGCGCTCTGCCCCGTCGTCCGTTGATGCACCGAAGCCGCTGGCACAGGCCTGAACGAACAGCGCCTGCGTATATGCGGCAACTCGGACAGACTGCTGACGAATCACGCCGGATTGTCCGCGGAACGCCTCATCCCAAGTTTCATATTCTTTTCTGCTCCAGGTCTGCTCGTTTTTGTCCATTTTTCTTCACCCTCGAAAAAACGCCTGATGCTCCGGCCAGTTTTGACACTGACCGGAGTCTTTCAGACACAATTTATACTTCGTCGTCGCTGATGTCGTAATCTACCAACGGTGTATTGTCGGTACGGTTCTTCTTCTTTCTGGCAAAGTAGATAACGAAGAAGAGAATGAATCCGGCATTCAGCGCCAGGCTGATCCAGAACAGGATCGGCCATACCTTGTGCATGGGAATGTTGCAGTATTCACCGCTGGGGAGGACTTCCTTCTCCACCTCTACGGGTACTTCAACGATCTCAGACTGGCCCATCTGCTCCATCTTTTCGGCAATTTGTGCCAGGATGTCCAGAATCTTTGCGGCGGAGGCATTGACTGCCGCCTGATCGCCGCTGTTCAGCAATTCCTTACCCTCGGCCACAGCCTCGCACAGCTGACGGAACAGCTCTGCAAGTGCATCATTGTCGCCCAGCTTTTCAGCCTGCTCCAATGCGCCGGTCAATGCGGAGTAGTCCATCTCTACCAGTGCAGCAATGGCATTTTTCAGTGCTTCTGCTGCTGCATCCACAGCACTCTGGCTCTTGCTGGACTTCTTGGCCTTTGCATCCTTCAATGCAGCTTCCAGAGCCGCCCAGGATTCATCGGTGTACAGCTTCTCATCCAGACCCTTTGCAATATCGATCTGCTTATTCAGCTCTGTGTAATCGATCTTCGTTGCAGGGGTGGTGGGTTTCGTGGAAGGTGTTGTAGGCTTGGTGCTGGGAGTGGTGGGCTGGGTGGTGGGTGTGGTGGGCTTAGCCTTTACCGTGATGGTAATGCTCTCTGTCCGAACCTCGGACAGATCCATACCCTCGTCAATACTGACCTGATAGGTGTGGGTGATCACACAAGTATCACCGACCTGTGCATTGTCCTTAATGGTCAGGTTGAATGCAATGCCGATGTCACCTGCGGTGGGCAAGTAGCTCATCCAGTACTTTGTACTGGGATTATAGAAACCGTTGCCGGTGATAGTGGGAGACAGCGCATCCACATTTTCCTTGAACAGGCCCGGGTTACTGAAAGAAATCGTACCTTCCACACCGGTTTCGTTTTTGTAAGCAAAACGAACCTGAACGGCAGAACCTGCCACATAGGAGCCGGCTCCGGTGCCTGCCGCGAAAACGGCAGGCATCAGAACTGCTAATACGGCAACTACCATGAGTACCGCGATAATTTTCTTTGTGATTTTCATTCCATAAACCTCCTATGGCTTCTGATCTACGGCTTACAGTCTGGTGGTGTAGTCTTCCCAGAATACGACCTTGTTCGCATTTCTGGAAGCATCCGCCACATCCAGTCCGCCGTTCATGTTTACATCAGCAGCCATCAAAGCATACCGACTCAATTCAACACTGCTGGTACCGACACGAGTCGAAGCAATCAGATGGGTATCTGCAACTTCGATCCGGCCGTTGCCGTTTACGTCACCCAGAACAATGATTACATAGGAGACGCTTACGCTGTGACCGTCATTATTGGTTGCGGTGATGGTCAGGGTAGAACCGTTGCAGACCAGACCGGAGCCTTCCTTGCTGTTGGTCAGAGTCAAGGTCAGTTTATCTGCCTTGTACTGCACATTCAGCAGGGCCAGCAATTCATCCGCAGTGACACCGGAAGGTTGCAGATCCAGATAGATGAAGTTATCTGCGGTCACCTTGGTGCCCACGATCTTATCATCCGTACCCACAGCCACAGAATCGATGCTCAGCTGATAATACAGCGGCTCCACAGCGGTATCCCGGAAGACCTGGCCGTTGTAGCCAGCGATCGCGGTGTACAGAATCTGACCGTTCGCTTCGAAGGTGGGTTCTGTTCTCTTGCTGGTTACCACAGCGTCGATCACCTGGGTATCACCGCAGTTACACTGGATGGTCACGGTAGCGCTGCTGTAATCGGCAGCCCATACGAAGTCACCCAGCTGTGCATAGGTGTGACCGGTTGCGGGGATGGATACTTCCTTAGTGCCAGTGTAGAGGTTGCCGCCGAAGGTAACCTGTGCGGTGTAGACGGTCTTGCCGTTTTCTGTGCAGGAAGGATCATCCGTCTTGCTGGTTGTGGCAGTTTCCACATAGCAGGACTCGCCGCATACATCACAGGTGAACTTGGCAACTGCGTTGCTATTATCCTCGGACCATGCCCAAGTAGGCTCACCGGTGTACTTATGGCCGGCTGTGATCACGGTGTCTGCCTTTGTGATTTCCTGGGTAGCTGCTGCGTCTGCAAAGTACTTGCCGCAGGCATCGCAGTACCAGTAAGCAATGTTGCCGTCCACGGTACAGGTTGCACCCTGTTTTGCAACATAGGTCAGGTTGTGCTGTGCAGTACCGTAGGGAATTACCTTGGTATCGGTGTAGGGAACGCCGTCCAGGGTCAGGGTGACGGTGTAGGTGATGCTGCCTGCAACGGTGCAGGTTGCATCCACAGTCACGCTGGTGGAAATAACGTTTACAGCCAGAGGCTCGCCGCAGATGGCGCAGGTGAAGTTAGCGGTTGCGCCGCTGTAATCAGCAGCCCATGTCCAGCCATCCAGCACGAAGTTGTGATTTACGGTCTGAACATCCACATACACAACACCTTCATAGGTGACGGTGCCAACATAGACGCCCTTGCCGTTGTCGGTAACAGCTGCGTTCAGAACGTCATGAACCTCTTCGCAGTTGGCGCAGGTGAAGGTGGCAGTTGCGCTGCTGTAATCGGCAGCCCAAGACCAAGTCACTTCGTACTTGTGGCCCTCAGCGATGATGGGTTCTTCCTTGGAGTCGGTGTACTGGACATCGTTGCTGTCAGAAACCGCAGCGGTGTAGACGATCTTGCCGTCCACAGTACAGGTTGCACCGATGGTGCTCTTGGTTACCCGAGCGGCAACCTCGATTTCGTCACCGCAGTTGTCGCAGATAAAGGTAGCGGTTGCACTGCTGTAATCCGCAGCCCAAGCCCATGCGATGGGAGCTGTGGTATATACATGATCCAGCTTTGCGATCTTGTCGGACTGAACGTCGGTGTATGTCACACCCTTGAACACGACGGATGCGGTGTAAACCACGGTGCCTGCCTGATCGCAGGAAGGTTTACCAGTAATCTCGCTGTCGATTTCATCGTCCTTTGCATAACCAATGCTGTCCGGGCAGTTGGTATTGGTGCAGGTGAACGTGGCAATTGCACTGCTGTAATCCTCTGCCCAGGTCCAATCCACAGTGTAGTTGTGACCGGTTGCGGGGATCACGGTGTCTTCCTTAGCGATGACCCGTGTGCAAGCCTCATCCTCGAAGCAAGTATTGCAGGATTCGCAATACCAGTAAGCGATGTTGCCGTCATCGGTACAATTGGGGTACTTCTCCGGCACATAAATCGGGTTGCTATGCTGACATGCATTGCACAGCAGCAGAGTCACAGAAACCAAAGGTGCCTTTGCGTTAACAGTTACGGTATAACCGCGCTTGGTGATGGACTTGGACAGGCTAATGTTTTCCTTATCCAGTACATATGCTGCATAGTCATCAGACTCAAAGGAGCCCAGCTTGCGGCTGCCCCGATCAGCAATGTCCAGCTTGCGGATCACTGCGCCCACCAATTTCAGCACTTCGCCGTAAGTATCACCCAGTTTGCCAAACTCGGAGAAGTCGTAACCTCTGTCGATATTGGCCAGGGCAGTCAGTACATCGCTGACTGTGCAATTGTCGATTGCGGACTTCAAAGCATTGGTAGTGCCGTAATTCTTGTAAGCTTCCAAACCAGCGATCAGTGCGGCGTTGTTGTCCACAGCGTCAGCCAGCAAGGTGCCGATCATGACAATGTAGTTGTTATCACCGGTCAAATCGATCACAACGGAGCTCTTGTTGTAGTTTGCATCGAAGCGGATGGTGCTGCCGTGCTTATTCTGGCTCATTTCCAGATTGGACTCGACAGTAACAACCTTATCCAGCTCAGCGGCCAGATCCTTGATGGAATTCGTTCTGCTGCCTTCGCCGAGAACGATGGTAACAGTGTGCTTTTCGGTTGCACCGCCCAGAGCGCCTACGCCGCCGGAGATGTGATCGCCATCAACGAAGACAGAAATCTCCCAGGGAGCGGTAGCGATTTCATACTGTGCCAGATATTCGCCATTTGCGATGTTGTCAAAGTTGGTCAGATCTGCAACCAGAACATTGTACAGTTCAGCCAGCTCGGAAACATTGAACCAGGGTGCCTGGTTTGCAGTACCGTTTACAACAGTGCTCAGCATTGCATCCAGCTTGCTGTCGGAAGTGTAGATATCCACAACATTCTCAATCACAATGTCATATACCTGGAATCCGTTGATCCACATAGCTCCCTTGTCGTAGCCATTGACGATCAGGTCAAAGAGGATATCCAGAGCCAGAGCCTTAATGTCCGGCAGCTGATTGACATTGACCGCGTCGGGGTTCAGGGTGATGGTATAGTTATCAGCGGCATCCTTGTCGATGGAGTAATAGGTGTTCTTAACACAGCCATTGCTGCTCTGCAAGTAGCCGTCTACCAAGTTGGCAGTAATGTCCTTGGCATAAGTACCGGCAGTAATCTTCACGTTGCCGGTGATGTTGCCGGTAATGCGGCCTGCCTCCGCATCAGCCACGGAGCTGTCAATGATATAAACACTACCGGCCTTACAGTTGACATCGCCGTAAATGGTATAACCATTCAGGTCGATCACAGTGAGGTCGTTGAAGTTCAGTGTTACAGGAGCCTTTGCAGAGCCCACATCGGACAGCAGAACAACAACTGCCTCACCGGCCAATTTCTTGCCGGCCAGATCAGTGGTCAAGCCAACCTTATTGGAAATTCCTGCTGCTCTTACATCTGCAAATACAGCCTCGTAATCTTTCTGCAGGTTGGTGACATTCAGGGTGATCTTTGCAGTGATCTCATCATCTGCAATCATTCCGCCCAATGCGCCAACCTTTTCTTTGAGCAGGTTGACCGCTTTTTCGCGACCAGTCAAAGAGGTTGCAATGCCGTTCTCGTCGTAATTCCACTGCAAGGAATTGTATGCATCCAACATTCTCTGGAAGTACGGCTCAAACTTATCGGCGTTGATATCGTAACCCAACAGGGCCAGAGTATTGGTGAAGGTTTTCAGTGTCAGGGTTTCATCTGTCAGTACGGGATCGATGACATCCAGCATGTAGCCCAGAGCCACCTTGCCATCAATATCATTGATGTCTTTCAGGTCTCTCTGATCCAACACCAGCATAGCTGCCAAATAAGCCTGATATGCCTTTTCGGGCAGGGTCAGATCCATGACCAGACCGCCGTCAACACAGGAAATCTTTACGTAGTTTTCAAAATATGCGATTCTGTCTGCCAGAGTGTCCAACTCAGCGCTGTCACCGCTCATATAGACATTCAGAGTGGTGGTTACCATGTTGGGATCCTCGGAGGAAGCGCCCATGGTCAGCTCAAAGGACATGAGCTTGCCGCCGTTATTGGCTGCAACTTCCATCAAGGTCTCACTGCTCATGCCGCTGTTCAGAATGCCATCCAACAGAGTCTGTGCGTACATTTTGGTGCCATCCAACAGAACCTTGCCGTTCATTTCGATGTAGGTATAACCACCAAACAGGGCCATACCGACCTGGCTCATTGCGTTGGGGTTGCTCATAACGGTAGTGGGAACCACCATGTTCATCACATAGCTGTAAGTACCATCTGCATTCTCGGTGATTTCCAGATCCACAGCGATATCGCCGTTCATACCGTCAACCACGCCTTGCAGCTTGTCGCCCACGGGGTTCAGCTTGGTTTCAACGCGTTCCACGTTGTAAGCACCGTTTACAAACAGTCTTTCAATCTGCTCAGCAGTAAAGGTATAGCTGCCTGCGGGAACGGTCTGACCGTCAATGATATACTCATACCGCATCAGGCTGCTGCCGGCGGGCAGGTTCACCTTCAAGGTGGAGCCCACGGAGATGGTCTGCTGTGCAGTACCTTCTACATTGACAGCGTATTCCTTGGCGGTGTAGTTGTAGGTGATGGTAACTGCGCCGGTCAGCACGCTGTCCTTAACAGGAACTTCACCTGTGATATTCACGGTGTAGAATGCGTTCAGATCGTAAGCATTGCCAGCCTGAACTGCATTCAGGGCATCTGCAATCAGCTTCTGGATCGCAGCAGCGTCCTCAGTCTTTACAATGTAAGAGTTGGTGGACTTATCCAGACGGAATGCCAGGGAGCTGAGAACGCTTTCAGGAAGAACGATCAGCTTGCCATCAATGTAGAACTGCACATTGACGGAAACATAATCGGGAGCGTCCTTGCTGACAGGGGCAATGTACAGAGCGGGAGTCTCGCTCAGCGCATTGTACTTCTGGGTGTTGCCCTTAGCCGCAGCAATGGCCGCGACCAAAGCGGGCAGCTCGTCGCTGTCAACATCGATAGCTGCATTATGGGGTAGCAAATCCATGCCCTGCAATGCATCCAGCAGCTGGCCCAGGGGCTCGACATAGCCGTCGATCTCTTCCTTGGACATACTCAGGATGTCTGCGTACTCATACATCACATCCAGCAGAGCATTCCGGTTATCCAGATCGCCCCACAGGGTGTTCAGAGCATCGGTCAGCAGACCTGCCTGCTTGACAAATGCCTCGTCATTGACATAGTAGTAAGCCATGCCCTCTGCGCGGTAACCGGTGAGCAGGTTGTACAGAGCCAGCTGCTCGCCGTCCATGCAGTTCTGCTGGATGGCCAGCGCAGCCTGGTAAATTTCGGGATCCATGTCCTTGGTAGCCGCAACCAGCATGCCAACCTTGGAGCTGTCCAGCTGACCCAGGGGGCCATACTTGTTGTTCAGGATTTCCAGAGCTTCTGCCTGTGCAACATACTCGTTCACTAGAGTATGGGGCATATTCAGCATGTTCAGAAGCACCGCGGAATCAACTGCGGAGGACTCCACGACCAATTCATAGCGGATAACGACCTTTGCATAATCCTTGCTGCTCAGGTCAGCTTCACCGTTGACCATGGGAATGGTGTCAACCACCTTGCCGTTTTCTGCAACATACTCCGCAGCCACGGGTACCCAGTACAGGCCGCCCAGGTCGGAAGCGTAGGTGTTGGAAACGACCTTGTCGCCCACGAATGCCACATAGGCATCCTCGCCGGGGATACGCAGCTTGATGTCGCCGCTGATCAGCGCAGCGCTCTTGAGAACTGCAACAGCCTCGTTGGACAGGCCAAACTCAGCGCCGTTGCTGGTCATGCCGCTGCTCAGGTTGTTTGCCAGCATATCCTTGATCAGCACAACTGTACGGGGCTTGCCCTGTACACGGGCAATGGTAACATCGTCCGTAACTGTGAAGATCTGGCCCTGGGTGTACACAGTGCTGTTCACCTTGTACTCATAAACCTGGTTCTCAGTGCCAGTATAAGCAGGCAGTCTCAGCTTGTAGCCGTAGTAGACTGTATCGGATACCAGTTCATTACCGCCATCCATAATTGTATATGTATAGGAGTTGGGATAATATTTAATTGTATAGGTGATGTCCTCGCTCAGTGCATCAGGCAGAGCAGACACCACGGGCTCGCCGTAGTAGGTCAAATCAGCGGAGGCCTTGATATTAGCCGCATCAATGGCAGCCTGGATTTCTGCCCTGGACGCGCCATCGGTCAGGGTCACCTTACCGACAACCTTTTCACCCTCGATCAGGTTGTTGGAGCCAACAGTACCATCCAGCTTGTAGACGGTCAGTTCAATGTTTACATCGAACATGGACATATTGTACTGTACTTCCTTGGAAGCAACATACAATTTCTCTTCTACATCTGCATTCTTGAACAGCTTGGTGTTTTCCAGCGCATTCAGCCAATTGTTCAGCTTGGTGTACTGGCTGGAAGCCAGATCGTCACGCAGAATGTCCTTATCCACTACATTCCAGCTTGCGCAGTTCTGAGCAGGCTCGACGGTGGTGGCGAACTTCTTTAGGGCGGTGATCAAAGTGCCCAGAGCAGACTCCACCTCTACCAGCTGGGGCAGCAGCACAGTCTCAGCATTGTTCAGGTATGCCTCGGCTTCTGCGATTTCCTTTTCTGCAGCCTCGAGCTGAGGTTCATACTCTGCAATGTAGCCACGGGCAGTTTCTACGTCGTCGGCATAATCCTCAACGTAAGCGATTGCCTGAGTCAGCTTGCCACCAGTGGGATCGCCAAACATTGCGATATATTGCTTTGCCAATGCATAGTCGGCAGTACCCAAATAGTTGGCCAGCTCAGCATCCAGCTTTGCCTTGTTCTCATCATAGGTCTTTACCAAAGTCTTGGCTTCTTCCAGCATTGCTCTGGCCTCAGCGGTCTGAGCCTTTGCGGTCTCCAATTCAGCTTTGGCATCTGCGATGGCCTTAACGGCATCGGTGTTGTACTTTTTCAGCACCTTCTGCACATAGGTCAGGCCGTAATCATCGTAAGCCAGTGCGCTAATGCTTTCGTAGTTGCTGTTCAGGGCTGCCATCAGCTCTGCGCTGTGCAGGTCAACCAGTTCCAGGTTGCTCAGAGCAGCATACTTCTTCAGCACGCTGTACAGATCCAGCACGCCGTCATCGTTCTTGTCAGCCAGCAGTGCGGCAGCATCGTCGATGCTCTCAGAAACGATGTCCAGGAACTTCAATGTGGTGGTCTTGCCGCCCAAAGTCAGTGCGGGCAGTTCGATACCGGTAGTAGCCAGCTGATTGATCAGATCCACCGCGGTAGCGCCATCCAGCTCGATGCCTTCCACATCCTTCAATTCTTCCATTTCGGAAGTAAGGGTGGACAGGATCATCTCGACGGTGCCGTCCCGCAGGCAGGCTACAGTAGCGATATCCTGTACGAGATAATAGGCAGCATTCATCAGCGCCAGTTGGTCTGCCGCTGCCACATCCACATACAGTTCATAGTTCACAACCACAGAGAATGCATTGCCGGAATAGGTATATGTACCCACGCCGTCGTTCAGTACAACATCCTCCTTGACCACATCGCCCACCTTGATCTGGGCAGATGCCGGAATCCAACCATTGCTCTTGTGAGCAGTAATGGTCTTGCTGGCACTATCTACCTCGATGATGCCCTCCTCCGGTTGGTTGTAGGTGATCTCTTTTTCTGCTTTCAGCATCCCCGAAGTGATGATCTGTTGCAGATCGCTCAGTTTCCCGCCGTAATTTTCATCCATTACCAGCAGGTCACTCAGATTCACAGAGTCTCCCTGTGTTTCCGTTGCGTTGGCCAGTGAAACCGGCACCACCGGCATGAGCGACAGTACCATAACCACTGCCAGCACCATGGCGATGCAACGCTTTGTCCCGTGTGTCAAATAGTTCATGACAACTCCTCCATTCTAACTCTTCATTTCCGGCAGAAAGTATTTTCCTGTCGAAAAAGGGTATACTGCTACCCATAATGATACACTATAAGTATACCACTATGTGCGCAAGAATGCAAGGTAAATTTCCATATAAATTTAAAATAATAGAAAAATGCCGAAAAGGTCAATTTTTACCACTAAATTGCCGTTTTCTTTGTTATATATTTCACTTTTATGTGACAAATACCCATAATTTCGGAACACGAATTGGGAATCTTACTTAAAAAACAGCAAACACCTCGGAGAATTTTCTCCGAGGTGTGCAAGGCGCATATATCGCCATTATTCTTTATTTAATTTCTTGACACCTGCTGCGACAAGCTTCCGTGTCCGTTCGCACATATCTGGATTGCAGTGTCCACTATGCAGATCCTTCAAACGGAATGTAGGACATTTTGAGCACAGCTTGTCATAGGGACAACCCACACATTCAATGCCATATTTCACCGCATCGGCCACCGCCTTAGTCTTTTCCCAAGCCCCTGCATAGCCTAACTCTAAAACTGAATATCCATCCCCAATGATGGCATTACTGCAAGGATACATCCTTCCATCAAAGGTCACCGTTGCCAAGCAATTGCCTGCATTACAGGTTAGGCCAACGGCCGGCTCCTCACACATACAACCCCAAGGCTCGGGTGTCGAATCCACCGGTACGAGCTTCTTAGACAGTTCACTACGGCGAACCATCAAATCTACAATTTCATCAACTGTCAGAAAATAGTCATCCTGATCCGGGTTTTCTCTGTTACGCGTAAGGTTCATATCTGACATGGTAAAATTAATCCCCATCTCCTTGCTCACGCGAACCGTCTCAATGTAATCATCCGTCATGTATCGACTAGGTGTTGCCACAGCCCGCACATTGATGCCCGCATCTTGTAGTGCCAGCACAGCAGTTGTTGCCTTTTGGAATCCCTTGTGACCGGTCAGACTAAGATATCCTTCCTCGCAGCTTCCGTATAGAGAAATCTGAACAAGCTCCGGCGGATAGGTCTTAAAAAATTCTACATACTCTGCATCGAGCAACGTTGCATTTGTCATCACCGTGATTAACACATTTTTATTCCATAAGTGCAGATACAACTCCCTGAAGTCCTTACGGAGCAAACATTCGCCGCCAGACAGGGTTGCATACTGCATTTCACATGCACATGCTTCGTCAAAGATATGTTTCCACTGTTCTGTTGACAGTTCTTTCTTCATCGCCGCCGAATGATCCTGTGTATGGACATAACACATCTTGCAATTCAAATTGCAACGGGCAGTCAATTCATAATGTCCCAGTACTGGTACTCTTTTTGCCTTAGCGGCCTTGACCAGACGTTCTCTCATCATTTTGTAGGCAGGTCCTTGCATGTTGTTCTCCTTGTTAAATAGTGCTATGGGAGGAAGGAGTTGTACTCCTTCCTCCCACGCGTTTCAGTGGATTACAGGCAGGGGGGTTCCAGAGGATCGAACTCTTCTTCCTCACCGGAAACGGTGATGACGTCCTCAACTGCGAACTTGATCACTTCAACGCTGGGGTTGGTGAAATAAGTCTTCATTGCATTTTCCTCCAATCTTTAAGTATTTGAATTTCACAAACAGCAGTTACTCGTGTATTATCACCAGCGATTTTACAAGAATAACATGCTGAGAGTGTAGGATTTAGGGACGACATTGTCGTCAGCTACCTTATGTTTTATTACAGGAGCTTCTTTACGGAATCGCCGTACTTCAGCATTGCATTGATCAGCTCAATGCTCTCTGCTGTAATATTGGTTGCATTCAGCTTCGTCTTGGCATATGCTTCAACGCTCACATTGTA
>SVLT01000008.1 GCA_015067845.1 Oscillospiraceae bacterium | reverse complement strand
CCGACTGCGATCTGTGCCAGGAGTGCTGTGCAGAGGTAGCAGCGGATATGGGATGCGAACATAAAATTTGCCCCGAAAGCGCAGAATGGAAATACCACTACTGCAGCGAGGGCGGTCACTGCGCAGGAGAATCCAGTGAGATTGGGTACGATGCGGATGAACACTGGACGCTGTGCGGCAACGAATGCAATGTCCGGCTGAATTCCGAGTCTCATACCTTCGGCGCAGGCGTGGTTACGAAAGAGGCTACAAAGGATGCCGCAGGTGTGATGGAATTCACCTGTACATTCTGCGACTTCACAAAGGAAGAAGCCATCCCCAAGCTCTCTGACAACCATATCCACAAATATACCGATACTGTAACGAAGCCGACCTGCTTGGCAGGCGGATACACCACCCATACCTGCGAGTGCGGACATACGTATGTGGATATGCAGACGCCTGCGGTAAAGCATTCCTACATCAACAAGTATGCCGATTCTGAGCATTGGCAGGAATGTGAATACTGCCACATTACCACTGAAAAAGCTGCCCATAAGTTCAGGGGTTGGATAACGGTTGTAAAACCGGGCTACACCTTCAAGGGAGAAAAACAGTGTGCGTGTAAGATATGCGGATATACAATCAAAGAGGCAATCCCATCGCTGACTGTTCCGGATGGTAAGGTTGTAGTTATTATCCCGGATTATGATAAGTATGTCACACCGGATACTAATCCTGATGATCCGACATCTACTCCGGGTGGCAGCGAAGCTACCCCGTCTATAAAAGAGCTTGTGACCAAGGGCAAAGAGAGCAGAATCCCTGCACTTCCGATACTTCCTCCGAAGGCGGAGGGAAACTTCTTTGCCGGATGGGCAAACAAAGCAACGGGCGAGATGGTCAAAAAGGGCGATTTACTCACTGGAAACATTGAAATTGTGCCGGTATGGATGGACTGTGGCGAGGACAATCATACGGATGCAGATGAGAATAATATCTGTGATGATTGCGGCTATATTCTCAAACAGCCATCCAATTCTGACGAGAAACCTACAACAGACGACGAACAGAACAGCAACGATATGACGCAGAAAAATGATGGTATTCCGACTTGGGTAATTATTCTTATTTCCTGCTTAGGTGTCGTGCTTGTGGCAGGCGGTGTTGTGCTGGTAATCGTTCTGAAGAAAAAGAAGCAATAAGAACAATTCACTGTGCACTTGGCGAAATAGCTTTAAAGAAAGACAGTCACCTTGCGGTGACTGTCTTTCTTATCTATGTAGGAAAGCCGAGTCCTCCCGCCCCAACCGAACGGAAAGCCTTGCTATCGCAAAATAGCAAGGCTTCTTTTTATGTATTCCATTCTTCCGGATCAGGTTTTCTGCATCGCATTGCTCGCTCTGGAAACCTCCAGCAGCTGCTTCCGGGAGGAAACACCCAGCTTTCCGTAAAGGTTCTTATTATGGAATTTTAAGGTGATTTCCGTGATGTTCATCCGGCAATAATCTCCTTCGTGGATATGCCCTCCAGATATGCCCGATAGATCATCCGCTTGGTGGGGGTCAGCGTTTCCAATCCCGCAGCAAACTGCTCCATTGCCACCGCCGGAATATTGCCCGCTCTCCCCTTCAAGCTACGTCACAACACCAGTTGTTCATTTTTTGAATAACTATTATTATTTTTATTTGCTCAAGATAATTGCTATTGATCTAATAGATTATAATGAAAATCTTTGCTGAAAGATTCTCATTATATGATTATTATTCTTATTCCTTATTATTATTCATGTTCAGTAAATAAACCAAATATATCTAAATATTGAACCATTGACATTAATATTTCTGATCACAGTCATTTTAATGTTTCCTGATGCATAAAGAATAGCCCGCACCTTCGTGCGGGCATATATCTTATGTGCAGCAGAACGATGCATATCGAGATTTAAAATGATGCGACGAACTCACTACATTACTGTTTTCTTCTGATACAGTTGCTCCGGTGCCGCCACAGGACTTAAATAAGTAGGACTGGAAATCAAAATACAATTTATTAAACACTGCAGAATCAAATTTGAAATACTGTTTGGGGGAAGTCCCTGGTACTTAATCTTAATAATACCATTATCTCATTGTGACTTCAATCTGCTGTTTTGACGCCAATAAATGACGCCAACGCGTAGGATTTTTACAAAAAGCTATATATGAAAATGTTTGGATTACATACGTAAACAAAGCAAACATAGACCTTTATTGGAATAAAAAATCAAAAACCAATAGGCGCGTTTCTTCATAACCCGGAGGTCGGAGGTTCGAGTCCTCCTCCCGCAACCAAAGAAAACACCACCCAAACGGGTGGTGTTTTCTTTGGTTGTGATAGCATGCTTCGCAGCTATCACTTGGGTCGCGCGCCCGAGCGCCGCCGGGGACGGGAGGAGCGAGGGGGCAAGCGAGTGCCGCGGTCGGCAGGAAGCAAGCTCGCTTCGCGGAGCGCAGCTTCCGCCGGGCACCGCAAACGGGGAGATACGCAGAACTAATTTCAGAAAATGCCCGTCACAAAGACGAAAATTGAGTCCTGCCTCCGCAACCAGAAGGAAAGCCTGGCTATCTTATGGTAGCAAGGCTTCTTTTTATGCGAAAATCTGTCCGGCTTCTGGGGTAAATCTTGCTCTCACCCCGGTACTAATAACCCTTGCCTTGCTATTTCTACAAACATCCTCCGTCGGAAAAGCAAGAAAAATATCTGTGGAATCAGCATGGGCAATGTATAGTCTATGGGGGAGCGCGGTGTCGAAAACAGCCGCAATTCCATGTTTTTTTGTTAGATGCTTGAAATTTGAATTTGACTGCCGTATAATGACGATTGTATGAGGGATGGTATATCCTTTGAACGATGTAAGAAAGTCGGCTGTACGATCGAAGATCGCTGTATATAACAAGTTATGTTGAGGTAAAAAATGATTTGGATCATTTGTATGCTTACGGTCGTGGTACTGATTGCAGTCAGCATAAAGACATATTTGAATAAGGCCAAAAGCATCGCCAGAATTGCGTTGGTTTTGGGATGCATGTTTGTTGCAACATTCATCATCTATATGCCGCCGTTTCTTACGGAGTATGGTGTGCTGCCCGGCCTGGTGGGTAATTTGGCCCATGTTTTGCAGGTTGCCACTGTGGATGCAGGTGTCACGGAATATTTTGATGCCATTATTTCAGGAATGGGCAATGGACCTTTGACACAGTGCTATATTTTGCTGATCGGCATTATGCATGTTACATTGCCGGCCTTGTCTGCTTTGACCGCAGTAACGGTTTTCTTTCGGTGCTTCTCCACGATGGAATTGTTTTTTGCAAATAACCGCAGAAGACCATTGTTTGTTTTTTCCGAAGCAAATGAGAAAACATTACATCTGGCCAAAAGCTTGGAACATGTCAATTGTGACATTGTTTTTGCCAACAGTACATCCGATGCCTTGAATAGCGAGGTTAAGAGTCAACATGGTATTGTGATGAAGGAAGAGCCCATTTCTGAATTGGGTATTAAATGTAAGGCAACGAAAGATATTTATTTCTTCTGCATTTCTGAGGATGAAGATGTTTCCCTGAGCAACACACTGCAACTGATTAAGCAATATGCGGCAGAAGAAGAAACCAAGCAGGAACATATACATATTTATCAGTTTTCTAAGCACAATGATTTTTCTACCTATATTGATTCCGCGGATAAAGGCGAGATCGATGTACATTGTGTCAACGAATATGAAACCCTGATCTACAATTTGCTGGATCGGTATCCACTGATGCAGTACGGAGAGTCTGGCATCCATGTGCTGTTGCATGGACTGTCCCCCGTGAATGTGGTGGCGCTGCGGGCGATTGCCTGGTGTGGCCAGGTTAGTGGATTTTCGTTGCGTATTTCGGTGGTTGGTGTCGACATTGCTAAAGAAATTGATGACATCAAGCTGAAGGTTCCCGGCCTGTTTACGGACAGATATGACATTCGGTTCTATGATTGCAAGAGTGAAAAGGAAATCGTAGATACCATCAGCAGAGAGTGTCCGGACGCAAATTATGTTATCGTAAGCGCTGAGTCTGATAACTTGACCATGGAACAGGGAATCTTGCTGCGCCGGCTGTTTTATAAGCTGGATCGAGAGTTTGCAGCTTGTCCACCCATCTTCTGTAATGTCAGGGAACCGGCAAAGTTTGAGCTGCTTGCGCAATTGACAACGGCAGAGGCAAATCCCAAGCGGAAAATGAATTACGACCTGATTCCGTTTGGCAGCTTGGAAGAAGTGTATACATATCAAAGGCTTGTGGACTCCCCATTAGAAAAACTGGCGAAAAATGTCCACCTGGCCTACGAAGAGATTTTTAGCGACGGTCCAATTAATGTCAAGGAAGCGCTGAAGCGTTACAATATCTTCGAGGTGAATAAGCGCTCCAACCGTGCCAATGCGTTGCATATCCGATATAAGCTGAATATGCTTGGCCTTGATTATACAGAGGACCCCAATGTGCAGCCGGTCTGTCTTGAGGACAGTTACACAGAGGAAGCACTGGACAGTATGTCTTATTCCGAACATAGCCGTTGGATGGCGTTTCTGGAAACGGAAGGCTGGATTCCTGCAGAAAGAGAAGAGGTTCTGGCGTATAAGGATAGCGGCATTAGTAAGGGCCGGCATAACTGCCCGATTTTGAAGATGCACCCCTATATTTGTGAGTACGAGAAGCTCAAAGACCTGTCTCTGGAGTTGGAAAATAAAGATACTACGGTATACGATAAAGAATTGATCATCAGAATACCTGACATCCTTGGTGATAAATGGAAAGTCAGCGGCACCAAGTTTAATATTATTAAGAAGAGATAGATTCAGGAGGATATTTTCTGGCGACCGAGATTACAAACAAATCTGAGGAAACAAAAAAGGTCAAGGCAGAAGAATACCCCTTGATCCAGACAAAGTTCGAAGCTTATACGGGTACAGAGCCCTAAGGTTCTTGATCTGAAATTGAAAAGCGCCGCCTGGTTAGGTGGCGCTTTTACTATTTAACGGCCAATAGGCAATATAGCATATGTTCTCTGAAGGGCAGATGCTTTTCTGCCGAAACCGGTCTTGGACGGCTGGTTTCATGAGGATTTTGTGTCATAAATCCAGGAAAACAAGCCGGGCAGAGGACTTTTTTGCTAATAAAACAGGCGCTTTCTGCAATTTTTGTTGTTTTTTTGGACAATACTGCAAAGTTTATATTTTTTTAACAAAAGCATTGTTTTTTTGAAATGCTGTGGTATAATAAACTAGTCATATTACACCAGTCGGCTACAATTGTCCAATGACTGGCAACATATAATGCTATTTTTGTTGCCGGCATGGCATTTGAAAAGAGGAACAGCTGATTCGGTTGCACAGAAAGAGAGGGAAAGACGGTTTTGAAAAGATGTATAAGCATGCTCCTGATAGCTGCGCTTCTGCTGACCTGCGTATGGGTGGGCGGAACAGAAGCTAAGGCGGCGACCAAAACCGGAGAGACGAGGGCAATCAGTATTGTTTTCGATAACTCCGGATCGATGTATAAAAACAAGAATCAAGCATGGTGTCGTGCAACATATGCAATAGAGGTGTTCGCATCTATGTTGAATGCCGGCGATATTTTGCAGATCTATCCCATGAACCCCTTTGAGGTTGAGGGCAAAGAGTACACCATGGATAATCCACTTGTCATTACGGATGCATCCAAAGCTTCTATGGTTCGAGGCATTTATACAAAGGGCCGTGGCGATACGCATATTGAAAGCATTGATCGCGCCATCAGCGGCGTGAAGAGTTTGCAGGCGGACCAAAAGTATGTACTTGTCGTATCTGACGGCGATGTATTCTATCGCAATCAGAAAAAACTTAGCAAGGATGAATCCATTAGACAGCTGGATGAGTATTTCAAGACTGCCAGTAATGAGATCAAGATGATGTATTTGGGCATCGGCGATGTTGCGATTTTGCCCAATACACCGCAGTCCGATGTCTTTGTAAAGAATCTTGCCAAAAATACTGAGGATGTACTGTCCTCGCTGACAGATATGTGCAACCTGATTTTTGGTCGGGACACATTGCCCAAAAATCAGGTTACAGGCAGTAAAGTAAAGTTTAATGTTTCCATGAAGAAACTGATCGTGTTCGTACAGGGAGAAAACATTTCGGACCTGAAGCTGACAGATTCTTCCGGAAAGCAGATCGGTGAGGTCCTGGGAACGCAGCAAGTGAAGTACTCGACCAAGGGTACGGATGTATATGATAACGAAGCGGATACCAGTTTGCAAGGTATGATTGTTACATATGGTTCGTGCCTTGCAGGTTCGTATAACATAGCGCACCAGGGAAAAGCATCCAGCATCGAAATTTATTACGAGCCGGATGCCGATTTGAATTTTGAATTTACCGATATGGATGGCAATAAGGTCGCACCCGATGCCCTCTATGAAGGTAGATACATGGTCAAATTCGGTATGATCGACCGCCAAACCGGAGAGATGATCTCTTCGGCAGAATTGGGAAATCCGATTTATAAAGGTTCCTATACTGTGAAAGGAACCGACGGAACAGTCAAGGAAATTCCGATTGACTATGTGGGATTCAATGACAGCATAGAAGTGCCGCTGAAAATGGGAGAAACATTTGATGCGCATTTGACGGTTACCTATTTGAGCGGTTACACCATTTCCAAGAATACCGCGGATTTCGGATGGCCGGAGGGCGGCCTTACAGTGGCGCCAAGACCCGCCCGGGATCTGAAGGTGGAAATTACAGGCGGAGATTCTGTTTACCCTCTGCAGGACCTGGAAAAGGGATCTTCCTATACTGTTAAGGTATATTATCAGGGCGAGCAGCTTACAGGTGCAGAACTGGAAAAAGTATCGTTGACCTGGAATGAACAAAGCTCCAATGCAAAAATCACCAAGGAATTTGCCAATGATCACTACACCCTGACACTGGGTTATCAAGATTCTGCAGCACCGCAGAATACCGCGACTGGTGAATGCACGGTATTCATTCAGGCATCCTACACGGCCCATGCCAGTACCGAAGCCCGGGATGAATGCCCCCTTACTTATAATATCAAGGATGACTTTGCTCCGGTGAGAATGGAGCTGTTTGTTCCTGAGACATATATTGTCATCGATGAACTGGAACAGAGCCAGCCCATCGTTGTAACGGTAACACTGAACGATAAAAAGCTGACACCGGAAGATTTCAATAATGTAGAGCTTACGGTGGATAGCGGCGGCCTTGAGTATGAGGTTACACCGCAAGCCCAGGATTCGTCTTTCCTGGTGAAACTGCTGCCCACAGAAGGGGTTGCGGAAGATGACTATCCCATCAGGTTCTCGGTTTCGTACAAGGACCACATCGGCAGAGAAACCCGGGCGGATGATGAAGTAACCATTACCCTGAGCAAGCTGCCGATATGGCTCAAGTGGTTGATCGGCTTGGCCCTCTTGCTGCTGCTGATCATTATCATCTGGCTGATTTTGCACATCCGTGTATTCCCTGCCCATGTAAAAGAAGATACTGAGAACTGTGTTTTGCGGGTTGGCAACAGACCTGTAGAGGGCGCAGAGTTTACGGCAAAACTTTCTGGCAATACACTGGAATGCAGGGTCGAATACGGCGGCGAAGAGATGGGTGTTTCCCTCAGCGGCCTGGAACCGGGCAAAGAGAGCTTCTTGTATAAGCCGTCCCATCAGCGCAGCATCCGGGTATCCCATCCGGAAGCTCCTGCAGGATATTTTGGTGATATCAAAACTGCGGATATTGACGGATCAACTTATGTTATGAACAAAGACGGCGAACTTATGCCAAAGGATTCGGAGGCAATGGCGTTTGAAATCAGAAATGATGCTATCGTCACCTTTAGTGGTAAAATCCTAATGAACGGTAAAGATACTACTGTCAATGCGACAATACCGATTACATACAAAAAAACATAAACAGAAGGAGAGAAAACCATGGCAAACAATAATAACGAAGAAATCAAGAAGGAAAAATTGAAAACCAATGAAGTTCCTGCACCGACCCTGTTCGTTGGTGTTGGCGGCACCGGTTGTAAAATCGTGAAGAAAGTCGCTGACCTGTGCGCACCTGCAGAGAAGGAAAATATCAACTTCCTGTGCTTGGATACAAACGTCAACGATTTGAATGACATTGCCAATGGTAAATCCAACATTTACTGGGTTCAGACATCCAATACCCAGACTGTTGGCAGCTACCTGGATTACGACGAAGAAGCTCGTAAGAGATGGTTCCCCAAGAATGCGGTTATGTATGATAAGACCGTTTCTGAGGGCGCAGGCCAGGTTCGTGCAATTTCTCGTCTGGCTTTGAATGCAACCATCAAGACCGGCAAGATTCGTCCTCTGTACGACTCTATTGATGACCTGTTCCGTAAGACCGGCAAGGACATGAAGCAGGCAATGCGTGTGGTTATTGCATCTACTGCCTCCGGTGGTACAGGCTCCGGTATTATCCTGCCTCTGAGTATGTTCATCCGTGACTATGTGAAGGAAAAGTATCCCAACACAGCACTGATTGTCCGTTCTCTGTTGCTGCTGCCTGAAACTTTGGACAGCGTTATCGATTCCCAGACCGAGCGGGACAGCCAGGCTCGTAATGCTTACGCTACCATTAAGGAACTGAATGCCTTCATGATGAAGGGTTCCGGCTTCATCGATCTGGATGAGGATCTCAAGCAGTTCAGCGATATGCATGTCGATGTGTCCATCGCTGGCTCTGATGCCCAGAAGTCACTGTCCTTGCTGCCCATGGACTTCTGCTTCCTGATGGATGGTCAGGATGCTGAAGACAGCACCATGATCAGCATTTCCCAGTACATCGAGCAGGCTGCTCAGGCTCTTTATGAGCAGAACATCGGTCCTATGCAGAAGAAGGCATTCTCTGTTGAGGACAACATTATTAAGGAAATGACAAAGCCCGGTAACTACGGCCGTAACCGTTTCGGCGGCATTGGTGCTGGTGTTATCCGCTATCCCTACGAGAAGATCGCAGAGTATGTTGCTTACGATTTGGCTATTGACAGCATTGGCGGCGAAGGCGATGCCACCAAGTGGACCAAGTATGATAAAGCTGTTGAGGATTATCACAAAGAGCAAGAGAAGCGCGGCGTTGCACGCTCTGCACGCAAGAAGGACGGCACTGTTTACTGTGAGAAGCTGTTGAGCTTCAGCGACAATTTCTCCAAGGATCTGAGAATGACCTATGAGCTGGAGAATCTGGAAGACAGAATTCAGCTGTTCATGGACGAGTTTGAGGCAAGAGCTGTATTTGTTGCAACTGCCGAAAGCAGCCTGGCAAGCAGCCGTAACAATGCAACCAAGTATGAAAAACTCCAGACCTTTGGTCCCAGCAATAAGATCAAGACTGCTGCCAATCTGCTGAAAACCTATGCTGGCAAGGCCGAGGCAAAGAACAAAGATGGCACCTACATCCTTGAGAGCACTGTTGGTAACTGGATCGAAGGCATGATGACCAACGAGCAGAAGTCTATCTCTATCAAGGAACCCTATAGCATTGAAAGATTGCTGAGAAATGCTCAGGGCGATATGATGCACCCCTGTGCCGTTCGTTTTGTCCTGTATCAGCTCCAGCAGATCTTCCGCGATAAGAAGGCTTCCACAGAGCATGAAGAGGCACGCAAGGCCATGCAGGCATGCCGCAACAAGGAATATGTTGAGTTCAAGTTTGCAAAGGGCTCCGTTAGGGGCGTGGACGGCCTGGCTTCCTTGGAAAAGGATGCTCCTGGCTTCATGGATAAGCTGAAGGGCTACGGTGCGCTGAATGAAACAGCAGCCGGTGCTGTTCGAAACTACTACAATAAGATTGAAGATTTCACTCAGAAACTGGCTATCCATGCTGCATATGATAGAGGTTCTGAATTTATCGATGCATTCGTAGATCAGTATGAGCGGTTCTTCAAAACCTTTGTCAATAAGGTTAAGGATCTGAGCCGCAAGAAGATCGACTTGATTGATATTCTGAAGTACAAGAAGGGCGACTCCTTCGTGAATATCTGTGCTACTGAAGAGCTGTTGAAGGAACTGAGCGGCTTCTCCCTGCAGAAAGCACAGAAGGGTACCACCATGCTGAACACCGAAATCAACGGTGCTATCTTTGATGCAGTGAAGAAGAATGCTGTTTTCCAGAGAGAGTTGGATAACTCCAATGGCGGCTATATTGAAGAAGACCGTCGTGTGGATATCTTTGATGATATCCTGATCGGCTACTTCAAGAAGAGTGTCAGCGAAAAGTGCGACGATATCGATAAGGATATTATCGGCGCGATTGAACTGGAGCAGCGTTTGAAGGAGCGTATCCGCCTGCGTAACGAGAACAACGGTGACAAGCAGGTCTTCGAACAGGTTTCCACTAAGGATGCCGAGCGCCATATCGCTGAAGTGGTCGCAATGGGCGCCCGTATTGCAGCACCTTCCGTGCAGCGTGTAAGCAATGAAGAACCCAGAGAAATCAAGGTTTGCGCTTATAACAAGATCCTGCTGGATAATCGCAAGTTCCGCGTTAAGGACCTGATGCCCAACGGCGAAGCGGTAGATACTGTTTCTAAGTATGAGATTCATTTCTACAACGCTCTGTACAACCTGACTCCCAACAAGCTGAAGAAGTTTGCAGCACCTTTTGAAACTGAGACCGGCAAGAAGAATGCAGGTACTTACCACAAGGCATACAGCGAGTACAGCCGTCTGATCGGACCTGACTCCACCAAGAATGCTGCAATTTCTACCCATATTGATAAGTCTTGGGACTCCATCAAGAGCATGCCCGAACTGGACTTTGAGTACCAGAATCAGGTTATTCGCAAGGTACATAAGGCGTTTATCTATGGCTTGATCCATGATGCAATTCAGCAGAGACCTCTGTCTGTTGTTGCCAATGGTAAGAAGGTATTTATGTACCGCGATTCCGATAACCGGGATGTGGAGCTGCAAGTTCCCAATGGCACCTTGTGTGATGAGTTCTATGAGGTTCTGGATGCGCTGTATGTAAACTCCAAGGTTGTTGAAGATATCAATCTGATCAAGAACCGGAAGAGAGCAATGTCCGAGGCAAAGAACTGCAATTATGAGAATACAGAGTTCTTCCGCGATATGGCAAAGTTCAACCTGCTATATCTCCTGCCCGAGTTGAGCGATATGAGTGAACCCACTGTGGAAGACCTGTGCAAGGCTCGCCGTACACATGATGGCTCCCAGAAGGATCTGGATAGACTGAAGAAGGAAATCCGGGATAATAAGCTGGCCCGCAGTAAGCTTCAGAGTGAAGCCAGAGGTATGGCGGAGGCTTACGAGCTGCAGGACGATGGCAAGATCTACCTGGAGAATGCTACCAGCTTGTTTGCAATTCCTCTGATGTTCTACTGCACTCTGCCTAATTCCGGTCGGTACATCGCTGAAATCACCGCAATGGTTGATGCAGTTATCGATGTGTTCCGTGAAGAGTATTCCAAGTGGGAGAAGGAAGAAGACGCAAAGTTCGTGCTGTGCACTCGTCTGACCGACGAACTGCATCTGTTGCAGCGTAACTACGCAGAATACGAAAAGCGTTTGAATGCGCCTCCCGCCGGTGATAATATGGTCATCGACATCATCCAGCGCAAGATCCGTGATGTGATCTTGTCCGCTCCCGAGCCCGATGATTACGAAGCACTGTTGGATAAAGTTGCCAAGGAATTTAAAGAGGGCAAATAAGTAATATTGAAAAGAAACGGAGTTGATAGATTTGTTCACAGTTTTAATAGCTGAAAAAGAACATATCAATGCCATACGCAAGGAAAACAAACTGTTTTTCGAACCGTTTCTGGAGAACAAGGAACTGGCTTTTTGTGAGTGGAACCCTGCGGGGCAGTCTCTGTCTGAGGCTGTCCCTGGGCTCTATGACGCCGTAGGCAGATGCAGTCAGTGGCGTGCCATTATTCTCAATGAGGGAACACCTGAGTTGAGAAAAACCCAAAATCCGTTCGATGCTGTGGATTTTACTGCGCTGAAGGAACTACCGGAGCCTCCGTCCCGGTTGAACAAGGACGATGATGTAAATGCATGGGAAAAGCAGTGGGAAGAGTATTTTGCACAGCGCACCCAGATCAAGGAAGTCATCTATAAAAGCGCAATGGAACTGCCTTTACAAAAGCTGAGTACCTGGCTTTGCTTCCGCCCTGAGGATTATATCCTCAAGGAGGTGGAGGAAAAGCAGTCTACGCATGAATGGGCAATTGAGCAGCTTGGCAGACTTGATGAAAAGCCCAGTGTGCGGTTGGAACTTCTCAATCGCGATCAGTATAGGTGCGAGCAGCGCATGAAAGAACTGATTCGCCGGGAATTTGTAGATGGAGTATATCTGAACATTGCCTATCCCGTAGAAGTACAATGTGTTTCTACCCGTACTGCGGAAAACAATTTCTTTGACCCGGATTCCTATTGGAGTGTCCGCCGAGAAAATGAATATTCCACATTTGCGGATCGTAATATGTACTTCGACAAGATGCGCTTTATGGTTTTCGATTTACTGCCTACGATTCACCGCGACTTCCGCAATGACTATATCCGTTTTTTGGCATTTCTGCTGATTTTTGCCAGCAATCCTGTTCCTGGCAGTACAATGCAAGCCAGAAGGATGTATCGCATCGAGATGAAAACTGATGAGACACCATTGCGTACATTGGTTACATCTTATGACCGTAAACTGGCTGCCAGCTATGATTGCATTGAGGCAGAAATTGAGCAAATCCGCAGCGAGATCCCTGGGGAACTCACCGATAAGGCTGCGGAAGAACTGTTCTGCACACCTACACATGTGCCGGTGGTATTGGATTCTGCTTGCAAACCGGATAAAGTTTATGCAGAAAAGGATTATGGTCTGTTCTTTGATAGCCCTGAAAACGAGTTCCAAAAATGGGATCGCAGTTATGAAAAGACAGAAACTGCCCTTGCGTTTATCGTGAAGCAGCAAAGTCGTGCTGTGCGGAAAAGTGTCAATCAAATGCATTATTCCAGCGAAGTGGTGGATGTCAACATCAACCGCTTGACGCCCTTGCAGATTGACGATATTCGTGACTATACAGATACAGCGGAGGACAAGATGGTGGAATCCATTCCTCCGGATCTGGAAGATATGAGCGGCTACACCAAAAAACTGGAAAAGGCGTCCAAAGAGGTCAAAAAGGTTATCCGCCAGCGTATGTCTCAAAAGACCACGCTGATTCTGGCAGGTGTCTGCCTGAGCCTGTTTTTCATTTGCTTCTGCCCGTTCCTGTTTGATAACAGCGGTTCTGTGCAAATCACCAGCACGGCCATTGGTTTGACGCTGGGCATGCTCGCAGCACTTGCAGCGATTATGATTGTTACGCTGTTCTTCTTGCGTTCGTCTGTAACAACGGCGGTGAGCAATTATAATGATAAAGTCAGCGAGATCATGAATGAAATTCAGGATGGCTTGGCGAAATTCTCAAGGTATCTTAGTGCGGTTTGCAATGTTCGCAGAGGTCATTTCGTTCAGAATCATGCAAAAAACAATGTGGATGTCTATACAACGGGTATTCGTATCCGTATGAAGCACCAAGAGGATATCCGCAAAAAGAGAGCATATCTGGAAGAAGAGTATGGCGACTATTTTGGTGATCGCGCCGACTGCGATGAAGTGATGTCCCGTCCGTACGAATACGATTTCGGCCAGAAAACAGAGTATACCTATCCCGCTCCCTTCCTGGCAGGAGATTGCCGCCAGATCGAGTTTATGAGCAGTGGTAACTTTGTAACGGTTCCGTCAAGCTATGTGACAAAAGTAACAGTCAGAATGGAGGAATTATATGAGAAATGATATAACTTCCTTTATTAAATTGATTGTATCCTTTTTACCGTTTATTTTGTTTGCTTTCCTAAACGGAAAGGCGAATACGAAAAAAGAGGTCCGTTGCAGACAGTATCCCATGCCTGTGCTTGCAGTAGTTTACAGTGTTGTGGTATTCATTCTCTTGCAACAGATATCAGAATTGCTTAAAGCGGGATTCTTGGCGCTTGCAGATTTGATCGGCAAGGTGTCCTTCCTTGAGTTTGTTGCGAATGCGATCCGTGATATCTATTATAGCTGGGGTGTGTATCTGTCGCTGATTTTGTTCAACACAGCAGCACTTTTGGCGTATATCATAGTAAAACGGATCATTACTGCCATAATGGCAAAAATCGGAATTGACCCTGAAACAAGAATAGGAAAACTGGTAGAGGTGTTTTATACCTATGACCAGGAGGACGAAGCGTGGTATATTAAGGAACATTTTGGCCAAGCTCGCACCTTTATCAAGGCGGTCTACTATGGCAGCTGCGCTGCGACGGGCCTGGCAATGTTGATCTCCTGCGGTTTGTGCATGGATCATAAGATCAGCGCACCGTTCTATCCTGTTTTTGCGATCATCATCATTGGAGAAATGGCATTCTTTATTGATGGTGTCAGCAAGCAGAAAAGCAAATCAACTCTGGAAATGCAGGCGGATCGGTCCCGCCATATGGCGATGTATCCTTTGCTGAGAAAGCCTTTGAAAGCACTGTTTGGTGACAAGCTTTCCGCTGAAGGCACAACGGTCAACAATGATGTTGTAGCAGGCGGTTCGGTGGAGGATATTTTGACCAACCTGGAAAGAACAGGCGGCCATGTCGGCAAGAATTATGCTGCATTTATCCGCAGAAAAATGGCCCTCGGATTAAAACCCAATGTGGATTATGTCCGTTGTGGCTATGATCTGTCCATGGGAAAGAGCCTGCTGTTTAATACCCCGTTTTATGATAAACTGAATCCCTATTGCTTCTATGCCATCAACCGTGAACTTTTGACAGGCGGAAAAATCCTGGTTGTTTTGGGCCGGCATGGCACTGAAGAAGATTTGCGGGAGTGGACAGAAACGGGAATGCGGTCGGTATCCAATATACCGGGTCTTTGGAATATTCGCATTTTGAACGGCCAGAAGACGGATGAGGAGGATATGCCGGATATAGGCATTATTTCTCGCTCCGGCGTTCATGATCTGGATATTCACAAAAATAACCTGCCATTCTTGCGTAAGGTTTCCTTTGTGATTTTGGTAGAACCCTCCAGATTGGTAACAACCGCACAGATCGGTTTAAACCTGCTTGTTAAGAACTGCGGAAAAGATCGGGCGATTACATTCTGCTCTATCGACCGCAACTGTGACGGCCTTGTGGATGCGTTGTCTCATATTTTGATGACAAACATCACCGAGGTTTCTGCAACAGAGTACCCGCACGGTATGAGTTCCTACATGTTCTGGACTGCAGATGACGACTATCTGCAACACCGTATTTTGCCCGGCGTTTCCAGATGCTTGGGTATGGGCACAGAGCTTTCTATGGTTGCCTTAAAAAACCAGGTTACAAAGACGGTATGGTACGGTGGGGAAACTTTCCCTGTGCTGGATGCGCACTGGATTGCAAAACAGTATTATTACGACTTGCTGGATTATGCAAAGCTCCCTACTACTCAGGAGACCTTTGATAAAGTATTCCAGACTTCCTTCAATATGTGTAATGAGCGCGTTAGCAATTATGCGTTTGTCACTGTTGAAGATGACCGTAACAACCTGTTTGAAACCAGACGAAACTTTGCTACTATTGCAGAACAGCAAGGCTTTGTTAATGTTATTTCTTCTGAGTATATGCTGCGCGAGTACATGGCGGATAATACGGAAGTGTTTACGGCAGATGCCAAGGCGATACCGTATATCACAGCAGACTATGCCCGTACAAAGCGTAATGCAATACTGTCGCTGTGTCTGCGTTTGTGCATTGACTCGGTACAGGAAGATGTCCTGCATCGACAGATGGTCATGCTGAACATTGACACCAAGGATCCCATTTCTGAAATCTGGAAAGAAGTTTGCGTCATTTTCGGTGAAGAAACGCGGACGGACAAGCAAGGCAATCCCGTTCTTGCGGTTAAGAATGCCGATGGTAACACAGTGTGCTTTGAAAAGGATTCCACAATTCTTTATAAACGTGCGTATTGTGTAGAAAGCGGCAAGTTTGAAAGTGTCTACACCATCGAAAATGTAGATTTTTCCCAAATGATTTTGGATGACCTCCAGAACGCCAGTTACATTGCAGAGCAAGAAAGCAAAGATGTGTATATTGGCACGGAATTGAAGGGTCATGTATATCAGAAATATATGCCTGGTCAGTTCTTTACGCTGAATGGCAAATATTATGAAATGATCTCTACCGCAAAGGATAATCGCATTTTGGTGCGCCGTGCATCGGAACACATCGGTGGTAGATTGGCCTATCGGCAAGTCCGTAATTATACGATCCACCATGCCGAGAATGCTTCTGCAATGGGCACGCTGAAGACGGTCAACAATATTGATATTCACTATCAGTTTGCAGATTTCAGTGTGGAAACACCGGGCTATTGGAAACTGCATGCTTATAATGATTTTGACAACGGTGATTTGGTAAAGGTCAACGGCGTACCCAAGCGTGAGTACCACCATAAGCAGATCTTGAAGTTTGATTTCTCTAAACTGGGTGATGCCTTTACAGATTCTGTAAGAATGACATTGACCAACTTGCTGAACGAGTCCTTCGCTACCTTGTTTGCGGATAACCAGCATTTTATTTCCGCAGTGACACCTGGAACCTTTGAAGCACCTTTGACCTATAGTCTGGCATTGGATGAGGATATGGAAAATGCTGAAAAATGTATTTTCATTATCGAGGATAGCCAGCTTGATATCGGTCTGCTGATTGCTGTGGAGCGGAATGTAAATCGAATTCTTCAGATCATTGCCGATTATTTGGCATGGAATGAAGAAAAGATTGCTGAAAGCATGGGCAAGAAAACAGAAGTCGCCGAGGAAGAAAAAACCGAGGAGATTAAAGAAGAACCCAAGCAGGAAAAGAAGGGCTTCTTTAAGCGGATTGGCGACTGGTTTAAGAACTTGTTTAAGAAAAAAGACAAGAACCCCACAGAAGTGCCTGAGCAAGACTACATGATGATTTACGGCAAGCCCCATAAGAAGGTCAACGGCAAGTGGGTTCCTTGTTCTCAGGAAGAGTTTGACGAAAAGAAAGCAACCCGTCACCAGATCCTTGAAGAACAAGAACAGGAGAAAAAAGAGGCCTGTGAGGCTGCTGAGGAGGATGAAGCTGCGGATGAAGTAGCATCCGAAGAAACTTCGGAAGATGAGGCCGCAGAAGAAGCAGCAGAGGAATCTGCAGCAGTAGACGCTACAGAGGATGCTGTTGAAGAAACCGAAGAAGAGGTTGCGGAAGAACCTCCAAAGAAAAAGGGATGGTTCGCGCGAATGAAGGCCTCTTGGGCTGAAAAAAAGGCGTCCCGAAAGCAGAAAAAACAGGTTGAAGAGTCCGAGAAAGTCGAAGTGGCTGCTGAGTCGGAAGATCCTGAAGCGACATCCACAGAAGATGTGGTAGAAGGAAACCCTGCTGAGGAAGAACTGACTGAGGAAAGTACGGAAGACGAGCAGGAAGTGGAAAAGACTGAAGGCGAGGTGAACGAAGATGCGTGATGAAAATGCTGTGCTGGAAGAATTGCAACAGGAAGAGACTTCTTTGATGGAAGAGTCGGTTGAAGAGCAAGCACAGGAAGAAGCCGCGGAAATCGTTCCCGAGACTGAGGAGCAACCTCAGGAAGAACCCACAGAAGAACAGGAGTCAGAGCCGTCTTCCGAAGAAAATCCTTCTGAAGAAGCGGAGTCGTCGGACGATGCATCAGAAGCTACGGACAAGAAAGCGCTACCCTATCACGAGAGATATTACCTGAAATATCACGACGGCAAACGCAGTACTCCTATGGATTTGGATGGAACACGATCCTTTTTACAAGTCCTTGGATTTGACGGTGGTGAACTTCGGAAGGCCCGTGAAGGCAAGGATTGCGCGGAGAACTTTCGTAACGCAGAGAAAAATAGGAACAACCAAATGTATTGTTCTTATTGCGGTACGGAGATTGCCGGCGTAGAGTTTTACCGTCTGCCTGATGGCCGTATGCGGTGTACCACTTGCAGCAGCACCGTGGTGAAAGATAAGGCTGAGGTAGAGGCACTTTGCAAAAGAGTTATCGAAAACATGGATAACTTCTTCGGAGCGACCATTGATGTTCCGGTTTCTATTGAGGTGCTGGATGAGCGAAAACTCAAGAAAAAAGTCGGTGTGCCTTTGGGAACCAGAGATTCTCAAAGTATGCTGATTTTGGGTGTTGCAATTAATAAAAAGAAAAAGTATAGCATTATTTTGGAAAATGGTGCGCCGCGTATTTCTTTGCTTGCAACCTTTGCACATGAGCTGACGCATATTTGGCAGTATACGCACTGGGACAACAATCCGCGGCTTGCGCAATGCGACAAGAATAAGCGACTCTTGATTTACGAGGGTATGGCAAAGTGGGTCGAGATTCAGTATTTGTATCTGGTTGGTGAGACGAACGTGGCAAAACGCGAAGAATACATCACCAGAAATCGTCAGGACGAATACGGCGTGGGATTCTGCATGTATGAGGACAAGTACCCGTTGTCTCGCGAGGCAATGTCCTGCGACGATACACCGTTTACGCTTGATCGATACCCGTTAGACTAGTTATTTGAGAAAGACTGTTGCCGGAATATCATGATTCCGGCAACAGTTTTTGTTTTTGTTATTTTGTGTGCTCCCCGTGTTGCTGCATCGAAAGAAAGATTTGTTTTGCTCTATCTTCCGCCAATACAAAAAAACATTGATTTTTTCACAAAAATATGATACCATTCTTCTGTTCTGATAATGGCGTGGCGCAGTTGCGTCCTCCAAGAAGGAATCAGAATGAAAGGACTTTTTAAAATGCTGGAACAATTTTTTGCTTGGTACAACGGTCTGACCGATGGTCTTTGGGGATCTCTGCTGCTGTTTGCTGTCGGTGTCGTTCTGCTGATTAAGGGCGGCGACTGGTTTGTGGACAGCGCAGTGGGTATTGCTAAGAAGTTCAAGGTGCCGGAGATCATTATCGGTGCGACCGTGGTTTCCATCGGCACGACCCTGCCGGAGGTCATGGTTTCTGTTACCGCAGCGATCAACAACAACGGCGCCATCGCTTACGGCAATGCCATTGGCTCGATCATCTGCAACACCGCACTGATTGCGGCTCTGACCATTGCCATCCGTCCCGCACCGGTTGATAAGAAAGCGATTGCAACACCCATCCTATTCTTCTTCGTTTCCGCCGCTATTTATATGATCGCCGCCTATATCTTCGGCCGCTTTGACAGATGGCTGGGGATCGTGATGCTGCTGGTCTTTGGCGCATATATGGCGATGACCATTTACAAGGGCTTCAAAAATCCCGTGCAGCACGAGGAGGAAGAGGAGAACGCACCCAGCGGTTCGCTGGTGAGAGATCTGATCGTATTGGTGATCAGCGCGGCACTGATTGCAATTGGCGCGGATATGCTGGAGGGCTCCTCTGTATCTCTGGCAACGATGGCAGGCATTCCCACGGAGGTCGTCGGTGTTACCGTGGTGGCCTTGTGCACATCCCTGCCCGAACTGGTAACGGCCGTTACGGCACTGGCCAAGGGTCATGGCGCGCTGTCCCTGGGCAATATTATCGGCGCGAATATTTTCAACCTGGTGCTGGTTTCCGGCGCAGCTGTAACCATTTCGCCCTTTGTCATCCCGGAAGGCAGCAAGCTGTTCGGCTTCAACACCTCTCAGCTGATCGAGATTCCGTTGATGGTCGCCGTGATGGCGCTGATGACGCTGCCTACTTTGTTCAAAGGAAAATTGCGCCGTTGGCAGGGCATCACACTGCTGTGTATTTACGTAGCTTTTGTGGTTTTGCAGGTGTTGATTGCGCTGAAAGTTGTGTAATTCCGAATGTAAAAGCAGTCACCGAAAGGTGGCTGCTTTTTCTGCTTGACAAAGGGAAGCAGGGGGCGTATGCTTACAGAAAGAGCATTCCCAAAACGATCAAATGAGGTGTTTTTATGAAACGGGTAGCATATGAGGAAATGGTGAACGAGTTTGCGCGGGTGCTTGCCGCACGGGGATTTTCCGCCGAAGATGCCCGGGCTGCTGCGGAGATCTTCGCGCAAAACTCTCTTGCAGGTGTTTACAGTCACGGGCTCAATCGGTTTCCCAGACTGGTCAGCTATCTGGAAAAAGGCGTGATCGACCCAAAAGTACGGGCAAGTTGTGTCCAATCTTTTGGCAATATGGAGCGCTGGGACGGCCACCGAGGCTTTGGCCCGCTGAATGCCCAGCGAGCCATGAGCCGTGCCTGTGAGCTTGCCAAGGCTCACGGAATCGGCCTTGTTGCCCTTGGAAACAACAACCACTGGATGCGCGGCGGCACCTACGGCTGGCAGGCAGCTGAGGAAGGCTGCATCGGTATTTGCTGGACAAACACCATGCCCAATATGCCTGCCTGGGGCGCGAAGGACTGCCGCATCGGCAACAATCCCATCGTGATGGCGATCCCCCGTTCCAACGGGGAGCATGTTGTGGTGGACTGTGCGGTCAGCCAGTTCAGCTACGGCAAGATCGAAAGCCACCGCCTCAGCGGCCAGCAGTTGCCCGTGCCGGGCGGCTACAATCAGGATGGAGAGCTGACCACAGACCCCGGGCAGATCGAGCAGACATGGCGTGTGCTGCCCATGGGCTACTGGAAAGGAAGCGGCCTGTCCATCCTGATGGACCTGATGGCAACGATCCTCTCCGGCGGAAATTCCGTGGCGGATGTGGGCAGCTTCGGCGATGAAGTGGGCGTGACCCAGATCATGATCGCCATCGACCCCGCCAAATTCAACACGGCGGAGGAAACGGATGCCATCGCTCAGCGGATCCTGGAGGATGTGAAAGCATCCGAGCCGGTTGCCGAGGGTGGGGAAGTGTTCTATCCCGGCGAACGCTCCTACAAGAGCATGCAGGACAATATGCAAAACGGCATCCCGGTGGTGGAAGAGATCTGGAATTCCGTCTTGAATATGTAACAGTTAAAATCTCCTTTGCGTAATGCAAAGGAGATTTTTCTTGCGGATTCGACATTCCTGGGGAACATTGGGGCAGGGAAAGGAATATTCTGTGTTAGGCAGAATATGTATTTCGCCAAATCTGATAGTAGGAGTGAACGATATGCGGGAATATCAATACTGTACCGCCAACGTATGTGGCGCTGGCAATGAGGAGACCAGACAAACATCCTCGAATGTCCGGATCAAATGCCGCACCTATGGCACGGTCACCATCCCTGAGGGCACCGAATTGGGAACGGTTTTCCCCCTGGTGAATTTGAATGTAGACACCCGGGAATACAAGAAGCCCTGCGTCAAGCTGGAGTTTCTGAGCAACATCCTCACCGATACGGCCACAGCCACCTTGAATTTCCAGGTTTTCCGGCAATGCAACGGGCAACTCGTCCCTGTCCCTGCCAGCGCAGTCTGGACATTCAGCAGAACCGTAGCTACCGCTGATGAAGCCAATTACTTCGGCTTCGCCTTCTGCGATTGTGACAACTGCAACTGCGGCTGCTGCAATTACAGCGTGACGGCAACCGTAGTAGGCGACGACACCACCGGAACAGTCACGATCAACAATGCAACCCTCATCGCAACCATTGTGGAGGATGCGGATTGCTAAGTAAGCTCTGCTGAATATGCAAAAGCAAAAGACCAATCCGAAAGGATTGGTCTTTACAATGTTGATCTAAATTTTAGTGAAATCGTTCGCTTGCGCTCACGGTGAAATAATTTACTTCGTAAATTGTGAAATTTGATGCTACGCATCAAGTGAAATGAAATCCACCTATTCGCCGTCGAGGCGAATTTCACACGCCGAAGGCGTATTTCACATTGCGAAGCAATATTTTACCCACCCGTTAGGGTGGATTTCGTTGAAAAAAGCACTTGCTGTTGCAAGTGCTTTTTTCTGGTGGGGGAGGACGGATTCGAACCATCGAAGCGATACGCAGCAGATTTACAGTCTGTCCCCTTTGGCCACTCGGGAACTCCCCCAGATATGAACTTAGTCCGCTCCGTTTGGAGCCGGTAGACGGACTCGAACCCCCGACCTGCTGATTACAAATCAGCTGCTCTACCAACTGAGCTATACCGGCGGCTCAAACAGAACATGCTTATTATAGTCACAAGAGACCGTTTTGTCAAGCATTATTTTCGCATTTTTGCGAAAAAACGGGACGGGAAGATTGCCTGTGTTCAGCAATTCTGCCGTTCCTTGAAAAATGACACCAACTGTGCTATAATACAATTATAGGAGGAAAATAATTATGAAAAAGCTTTGCGCGATTGCATTGTTTCTGTGTTTAACTCTTTTTCTTTCTGGCTGTCTATTGGAAGGAAGTTCATTCTTTTACACGGATTATGTAGAAGCAGATGGGTTTACATTTGCTGTCAATAAGGTAGCCCGCTGTTGTTTCGTTAGCCATTATGACTGTACGAAGTATACGGAAAATCTTGAGATTACAATTCCGGATGATTATAATGGCATACCGATCAAGCGAATCGGTGGATCTTCCGGCTCAGGTTTTCCTGCTCCGTTTCGCATTTCTCTTTACAATTTATATGTGAATTCACCGGAAGGCGGTGAATACTGTGGAACATTTTCCCGTGATGCAGTGGAGTGTGAGAATCCGGAAGACTATACCGTGGAAGATGTTGTATTTACCTTGAACATTGGAAAGAATATCGAAGTCATTGAGTGGGTGGATATGGATGCTTATTATCCGCACATCAATGAGGACGGCAGTATTACTTTCTATCATGCGGTTGTAAACATTACCTGTTCTGATGAAAATAAATACTTTTATTCAAAAGACGGGAAATTGTATGACAAGAAAACCGATGAATTGATTTCCGATTTTGCATATCCGGCGACATGATCGCCTCTAATGGATAACCTTTACACATACTGAAACCGCCCTGCCAAACGGCAGGGCGGTTTGTGCTTAAAATTCAATATCCAGCTTGGCAACAACAGCAGCGCAACGGGGGCACAGGTCATCTGCACCGGCCTGCTCGGAGTGCATCCAGCAACGGGGGCACTTAGCGCCCTTGGCTTCGCTGACGGCAATGGTCAGGTCGGGATAGTTGACACCGCAGCCAACCTCCGCACCTTCCTCAGCATCCGCCCAGTCGCAGGCGGACACGATGCAGATCTCAGCCAAATTCAAGCCTTCGCAGGCGGCCTTCAATTCGGCATTGTCGGTAGCCAGAGAAACATGGGCTTCCAGAGCCTTACCGATCCGCTTGTCAGCGCGGGCCTTTTCCAGAATGCCGTTTACATCCTGACGCAGTTTCATCACGGTCTCCCACTTTGCCATGGCCTCATCGCTGAGGGTATAAGCAGCAAAGCCGGCAGGCATCTGATTCAGCAGGACGTTCCGGGCATCGTCCCCATCCTTGTGGGGCATGGACTGCCAGATCTCGTCGCAGGTGAAGGCCAGAATGGGAGCAAACAGCTTCGCCATAGCATCCACGATGAGATACAGGGCAGTCTGCGCGCTTCTGCGGCGCAAACCGGTGGCATCCTCGCAGTACAGACGGTCCTTCAGAATGTCCAGATAGAAGGAGCTGAGCTCCACCACACAGAAGTCGTTGATGGTGTGGGTGATCACATGGAATTCGTAGTTTTCGTAAGCCTTGCGGCAGAGCTTCACCAGCTCATCCAGCTTGGTCAGCGCCCACTTGTCCAGTTCTTCCATGTCAGCGGCAGCCACCAGATCGTTGGGATCAAAGTCAGCCAGGTTGCCCAGGCAGTAACGGGCGGTGTTGCGGAATTTCAGATAGTTCTGGGCGATCTGCTTGAAGATATCCTTGGAGCAGCGCACATCCACATGGTAGTCGGAGGACGCGGCCCACAGACGGACAATGTCCGCGCCGAAGTCCTTAATGAGATCGGCAGGGTCAACGCCGTTACCCAGGGATTTGTGCATGGCCCGGCCCTGACCGTCAACCACCCAACCGTGAGTCAGCACCTGCTTGAAGGGAGCGCCCTTATCCAGCGCACCTACGGAGGTCAGCAGGGAGGACTGGAACCAGCCACGGTACTGGTCAGCGCCCTCTAAATATACATCCGCAGGCCACAGCTCGGGGGTGCGGTGCATCAGAGATGCAAAGTGGGTAGAGCCGGAGTCAAACCAGCAGTCCAGAGTATCGGTTTCCTTGGTGAATTGCTTGCCGCCACAGTGAGGGCAGGTGAAGCCATCGGGAACCAGCTCCATAGCTTCCTTTTCAAACCAAATGTTGGAGCCGTGCTCGTCAAACAAAGCGGAAATCTTAGCAATGGATTCAGGGGTAGAAACAGGCTTGCCGCAGTCTTCGCAGTAGAACACCGGGATGGGCAGACCCCAGCGACGCTGACGGCTGATACACCAGTCCGCGCGCTCCCGGATCATGCTGATCATGCGATCCTCGCCCCATGCGGGGAACCATTGGACATTCTCAATGGCCTTTACAGCCTGATCCTTGAAGGATTCCACGGAGCAGAACCACTGAGGCGTTGCCCGGAAGATAACGGGCTTCTTGCAGCGGTCATGGTGGGGATAGGAGTGGACGATCTGCTCGGAGGCGAACAGCGCGCCGCTGGCCTTCATGTCTTCCAGAATGATGGGATTACTGTCCTCAGTCTTGAGTCCGGCGTATTTGCCGGCGTAGTCGGTGTGACGGCCATAGTCATCCACGGGGACAACCAGATCCATGCCGTAGCGCATGCAGGTCTGATAGTCGTCCGCACCAAAGCCGGGGGCGGTGTGGACACAGCCCGTACCGGAATCCATGGTGACGTACTCGGCGTTCACCAGACGGGAAGTCTTGTCCAGGAAGGGATGCTGTGCCAGCATATTCTCAAAGAACTGACCGGGATAGGTAGCCAGGATCTCGTAGCTGGTGTAGCAGCCCATGCCCATAACCTTCTCGCACAGTGCCTCTGCCACGATGAAGATCTCGTCGCTGTAATCGGGCTTGACCAATACATAGTTGTCCCGGGGATGCAGACAGATGGCCATGTTGCCGGGCAGGGTCCAGATGGTGGTGGTCCAGATCACGAAGGAGATCTTGCTCAGATCAAATTGGGAGAGCTTGCCCTGATCGTCCTTCATGGCAAACTTTACATAGACGGAAGTACAGGGATCATCCTGATACTCGATGTCAGCTTCCGCAACGGCAGTCGCGCAGAAGGGGCACCAGGTAACGGGCTTCAAGCCCTTGTAGATAAAGCCCTTGTCGAACATCCGGCCAAAGACCTTGACTTCCTGAGCCTCAAAATGCTTGTCCATGGTGCGGTAGGGTGCTTTCCAGTCGCCCACGACGCCCAGCCGCTTGAAGCCGCCCATCTGCTTCTGGATGAAGTCCTCGGCGAAGTCCTCGCAGGCCTTGCGGAACTCGGGAACGGTCATGTCCTTGTTCAGCTTGCTCTTGGACTTTTCGATGGCGCGCTCGATGGGCAGACCGTGGTTGTCCCAGCCGGGGACGTAGGGGGTGTAGAAGCCCATCATGGCGTGGCTGCGGACGATAAAGTCCTTCAGCGTTTTGTTCAGGGCGTGGCCCATGTGGATGTAGCCATTGGAGAAGGGAGGGCCGTCATGCAGGACGAAGGGGGGCAGATCCTTGTTCTTTTCCAGCATTGCGCTGTAAAGATCCATTTCCTCCCATGCTGCCAGCATACCCGGCTCCCGGGCAGGCAGACCGGCCTTCATGGGGAAGTCGGTCTTGGGGGTGATGATAGTGTTTTTGTAGTCCATTGGAATGTTACCTCCATAGTAATTTCATAGTTATGTCACTGGTGTGGCAAAAAGAATGAACTTATTCTTCCTGCATAATTTTCGTGTCTTTCTCTTCTTCGCTTGTCTTTACACTAAACCGCTCTCTTTCTTTTCTCCTTCTTTGCCTGGCTAATACAACAAGAGCATAGCTTAGAATCGTGGCAAATAAAAGGAAAGCGAGCAATGTAAACCATGTCATTCTCCCTGTCTTGATATCGCTGATCAATTCAACTAACAAAATACAATCTAAAATGAATGCTCCGATTCCGTATGTTATTTTCTTTGCCGGCATGTTATTGCCTCCTTGCAGGGGTATAGGGGGAAGGTGGGGAGTTGTGTTGATTTAATAAAAAACACCTTTGTCCCTCGTAATAAGAGACAAAGGCGTAATATACCTCTGCGGTACCACTCTTGTTCCGGTTTCCCGGCACTTAGGTGCGCTGTAACGGGCGCAAATCCGGCACAGCCTACACACCCATATGGGCTTCGGTGCGCTGCTCAGAGGGGATATGCATTGCTTCTGTATCGCCGCCTCTCACCAAATGACGGCTCTCTGAGGATAGGGAAAAGCAAGCACGCGTCCTCGTCGTTGCAATATTATTTTGCGGTGGGGTTGTATCCGGGGCCAAAGTTGTCAGCCAGGCCGCTAAACTTGGGAGCATTGTCAGCAACAAGGGGCTGGGGCTCCGCCTTGGGAGCGACATCCTCCGCTGTACCTACCAACGCTTCCAGATTGATGGCGATCTCATCTGCCACAGCGGCAGTGGGATCAGCGTCCGGCTCCTTGTCGTAATCATAGAAGGAGCTGCCGATGGGGGCAGGTGCGTTGGCGGTCTTGATCCGGTTCAGCGCATGAATGCAGGAAGCCAGCTCCTCGGCCAACTGGTCGATCTTGTCGGCTGCAGCACGACGGGCTTCTTCCACACGCTCATTCTCTGCTTCGATCAGGGCATCAGCGCGCTTGGTGTTTTCCTCTGCCAGAGCATTGGCATCCTGGAGCATCTGGGTGCACTTGGCTTCTGCCTCTTTCACCATGATGTCACAGGTCTTTTGCGCATTGACGATGGCATCCTTCATGGATTCCTCGTTGTTGCGGTATTCTTCCAGCTTGGCAACCAAAACACGCATCTTGCTTTTCAGCAGGGCGTTTTCCTTATAGAGGGTGATGTAATCTTCGGTCAGGGGTCCCAGGACTTCGTCCACGGACTGCATATCATAGCCGCCAAAGGTGGCGCGACCGAAAGAGATCTGCTCAATTTGCTGAGGTGTAATCATATGCTGTCCTCTCTCTGTAAATCAGTTTAGATGTAGGTTTCTGCTTCGGCCTGCATATTCTCCAGATCGCCCACAACCTCCATGTTATGGGGGCAGAACAGATAAGTGGACTGAGCCACCTTCTTGACCTTGCCGTCCAGAGCGTAGGCGCAGCCGGACAGGAAGTCCACCACGCGGCGAGCCATGGCCTTATCTACATTTTCCATATTCACAATAACAGCCCGTCTGCTGCGCAGATCGTCAGCCGCCTTGGAAGTGTCGTTGAAATTGGCAGGGTGGAACAGAACCACTTCCTGCTTGTTACCCATGCTCACAACCTGGCCGCTGAAAGCGGTGGTGCCGGTGGGCTTGGGGTTGCTGTAAGAGGGGGTCTCTTCGTTGGAACCGCCGAACAAAGGTGCACGGCGAACGCGGGCAGGACGCTCTTCCTGTTCGTCCTCGAAGCCTTCGGCCTCTTCGTCATATTCATCGTACTCGTCCTCGGAGTACGGCTGTGCAAACTTCTTTACATTATCCCAAAAACTCATATTGGTTCCTCCTGTATGTTCTCATCGTTTCGGATGTCAGGCATAGTGTCGCTGTCCGAAGATCGCCGTTCCGATGCGCACCATGGTGCTGCCGCAGGCGATGGCGTCGGCAAAATCGTCGGACATACCCATAGACAATATATCCACGCATATATTATCTACATTTTTAGTCGTTATGTCAACAGTGAGGGAACACATTTTTTCAAAAAATTTGCGATTATCCCCCGAATTTTGGGAAATGGGGGGAATTGCCATGAGTCCCCGTAGGCAAATGTTAGGATATTTGGAAAACTCTTTCACAAGAGGGAGAATTTCTTCCGCATGAAAACCGGACTTGCTCTCCTCCTGGCCGATGTTCACTTCCAGCAAAATATCCTGACGGATATTCTGACGCTGGGCCTCCTTCTGGATGGCCTCCAGAAGCCGCAGACTGTCCACGCTTTGAATGAGGTCGACTTTTCCCACCACCTGCTTGACCTTGTTGGTCTGCAAATGGCCGATAAAATGCACCGGCGCGCCGTCATAAGCATGCTGGGACAGCTTTTGCGTCAGCTCCTGCACCCGATTTTCGCCGCATACATCCACACCGCCGGCAATGGCGGCGCGGACAGCGTCGGCATCGTTCATTTTGGTGGCGGCACAGAGGAGAATTTCCTTGGGTTCACGACCGGCGGCAATGGCGGCCTCGTTCATTTGCGCCCGGATTTTGGCGATATTTTCAGCGATGGACATAATAAGCCTTCTTTCTGTGTATAAAGAGATCGTACAAGGCTTCTCCTTGAGGAGAAGCTGTCAGCCGAAGGCTGACTGATGAGGTGTAGGTTGCGTAGCAATCGTCATGTTTTTTTACGCCACCGACGGTGGCTACACCTCATCCGTCAAAAATCAGAGATTTTTGACACCTTCCCCTCAAGGGGGAAGGCTTGGGTGGGGCATATTAATAAAACAGGCGACGGATATTACTCCGTCGCCTGTGCGCTTATGCAGTCGCGGCTGCTTTCAGCGGTCGAATCGGTGCCAGAGTGGAGATGGCGTGCTTGTAGATCATCTGCTGCTTGCCATCGGTTACCAGCACCACCACAAAGCTGTCATAGCCTGTGATGATTCCACGGAGTTGAAAGCCATTCATAAGGAATAATGTCACCGGCACCTTATCACGGCGGACTTCCTTTAAAATGGCTTCCTGTAAATTGATTTGTTCTGACATATGTATACCTTCTTTCTTTGGGATATACATATGGTAACAGATTTCACTTGTCGAATTGGCACGCAAGCTGTCTGGCCTGCCGGAGAATTTCAGAAAAATCTTCGCCCCCGTGCCGGGTCAGCCAATTCATTGCGGGATTGCGGCGGAACCAGGTCAGCTGCCGCTTGGCGTAATGCCGGGAGGCCTTGCGCACCTCGTCTGCGGCCTCTTCGATTGTGCCGTTTCCTTCCAATGCAGCCACAAATTCCTTGTAGCCGATGGCCTGCATGGCGGTGCATTTGGCCGGGATTCCGGAGGACAAAAGCTCCTGGATTTCTTTCACCAAGCCCTGTTCCAGCATCAGACCCACACGCAGATCGATGCGGTCATAGAGAGCCTGCCGGGGCTCGAAATCCAGCCCCAGCCACAAGGGACTGTACCGGGGCGGAATGGCCTGAGTGCGCAGATTGTGGGCGGTGATGGTCTCCCCGGTCTCCTCAAAAACCTCCAATGCCCGGATGATCCGCTTACGGTCGGCAAGGTGGAGCTTTTCAGCAGCCACCGGGTCAATGGCCCGCAGTTTGGTTAACATAACATCCATTCCCTTTTCGTCCGCTTCTTTTTCCAGACGCTCTCTTGCGCCGGTGGAGGGATAGGGGGCAAAATCATTTCCCCGGATGAGGGAGTCCATGTATAGCCCGGTGCCGCCGGCAATGATGGCGGTCTTACCCCGGGCCAGAATGTCGTCCAAGATGGGCGTAGCCATCTCACAGTACCGGCTGACGGAGAAATCCTCATCCGGCTCAGCCACATCCAGCATGTGATGAACGATGCCCTGCATTTCTTCCTTTGTGGGCTTGGCGGTGCCGATGTCCATGCGGCGGTAGATCTGCATGGAGTCGCAGGAGATGACCTCGCCGTTCAATTCCTTGGCAAGCTCCACCGCCAACGCAGTCTTTCCGGAGGCAGTCGGCCCGGCGATACATATGATGTTGTCCATGGACGATACCTCCTCATGACCCCTCCCCCGGGGGGAGGGTGGATTTTTGCGAAGCAAAAAGACGGGAGAGGAACGGCGGCAGAACCGAAACAGGAATATGCCTATACAGCGGCAATCATCCAACATTACTGCCCGTATTCCTCTTCCGACCTCGCATATGCTCGGCCACCTTCCCCTCGGGGGAAGGTTTTGCGGTTGCACCGCAATGATATATTATAACAATTTCAATTTCCATTGGTCGTTTTCAATGTAGTACATGAATTCGGACAGATCGTCACTTTCAAATACCTTGACCATATCCAGAAAATCATCCACAAGGGTGTACTTGTCCAAATCTTTTCGAGGGATCCAAAACACCTTGCCCTCATCGGAAGAATGGAGTTCGCCGGAGAATTGATTGGTCTTGTAAAAGAATACCACATACCGTTCTCCGCGCTCGGTCTGGAATTGCTTGGTACCACAGAGTTTAGGATTCTCAATGGTCAGACCGGTTTCTTCCCGGACTTCCCGGATGACCGCCTCCACAAAGGATTCGCCCGGCTCAACATGTCCGCCAGGAAAGCACAGCCCCGGCCAACTGGGATCCAGCCGATCCTCCACCAGAATATTTCCGGCGTCGTCATATACCATGCACAGGTTGGTGAAGATCGCCTGTTCTGATCGTGCCATTGCTATATCTCCTTTTTGTTTGCAGTATCTTGGCCCCCTCTGAGGAGGGGGCTGTCAGCCATAGCGGAGCGAATGTTAATTGTCATACTTGCCAGTGGCAAGTATACATTCGTCAATAGGCTGACTGGGGGAGAGACTACCCCTCAGTCCAAAATCGAAGATTTTGTCCAGCTCCCCTCACAAGGGGAGCCAAGGCGGCTGCGCCGCAGGCTTACGAACGTTTAAACTGTTTTTCCAGTTGTTTTTTACTGAGTGTGATGCAAATGGGTCGGCCATGAGGGCAGTATTTCAGATCCTCACGGGCCATGACCTGTTTTACCAGAGCCAACAGCTCCTTTTCGTCATTGACCCAGCCGGCTTTGATGGCGGCCTTGCAGGCCACTGTATGCAATATCTCATCCCGGACGGTGTCTGCTTTTTCCCGGCGTCCCCGGAGAAGATCGGCAGCCAGGGTTTCCACTGCATCCGGTGCATCTGCTGCATCCAGATCCATGGGAATTTGCCGCAGAAGCACGGTGTTGTCGCCAAATTCCTCGATTTCAAAGCCCAGCTCCCGGAGCATGGCAGTATTGCTCAGCAGCTCTGCCGCGCCCTCCGGACTGAGCCGAACAGTAATGGGGGAGAGGAGCATCTGAGAGGAGATGGTCTCTTGATTTGCTTTCAGCTTCTCGAAAAGAATTCGCTCATGGGCGGCGTGCTTGTCGATGAGGAATGCGTCCTCGCCCTGCTCCACTAAAATGTAAGAATTGTAGAGCTCACCCACCATCCGCCAGGGGATCTCCACAGGCATTTCTATGGCGGTCTGTTCCGGTTCTTCCGTGGCGATCTCCCGGACACTTCTGACATCGGCCACTGGCTCGCGATGACATTCTGTTTTTTGAGGTGCGGCAGAGGGAATCGCCACAGTTTCCCGTACAGAAACACTCTGCTGACGCTCTACCGCAAGGAATGTTGCCGCGGCAGTTTCCTTTTTCGGCTGAGGGGCGGACTGCACAGCGGCGGAGAAATTCTTGAATTCATCCGCAGTCATGGTGCGGAAGAAGGGTTCTTTCTTGGGTGTTGCAGTATTGGAGGGGATTGCCGCACCGGTGTGCGCACCGGCTTGCAATGACATATCGTTGGCAGTGGGTGCGGCGGTGTAAGTGGTGTTGGGCTTGAACTGCACCTGAGGTCTGTCCACCTGTTTGTTCAGCGCCCCCAGCACACCGTAGTGCACACAGTCAAAAACCGCCTTTTCCTGCAAAAACTTCACTTCCGTTTTGGCAGGATGGACATTCACATCCACCGCATTGGCAGGCAGCCGCAAATGCAGCACGCAAGCCGGGAATTTGCCCACCATCAGCTGATTGCGGTAGGCTTCTTCCAGGGCGGAGATCAACAATTTGGAACGCACAGGGCGATCATTGACGAAAAATGTCTGCATATTCCGGCTGGGCCGGGCGTCGGTGGGTTTGGACACAAAGCCGGTGAGGGTATACCCCTCCCAGCGGCTTTCCACAGCCACCATTTTTGCCTGATCCCGGCCATAGACGCAGTACGCCGCATCCTCCAGCTTCCCCGAGCCGGGGGTGGAGAGGATCTGCTTTCCGTCCCGCAGATACTGGAAGGCTACCTCTGGATGGGCCAGCGCCTGCAATTGCACAGCGGCGGTGACACGGCCACCCTCCACGGTATCGGCTTTCATGAATTTCATCCGGGCTGGGGTGTTGAAAAACAGATCCCGGACGATAATGGTGGTGCCATCAGGGCAACCCACCTCGGACTCCTCGGTAATCGTTCCGGCTTCCAGAGAAAGATTCGTTCCTGCTGTGCTGCCGGGAGTTTTGGTCATCAGATCAATGCGGCTGACGGAAGCAATGGCTGCCAAAGCCTCACCCCGGAAGCCCATGGTGCCGATGGCGGCCAGATCCTCAGCGGTGCGTAGTTTGGAGGTCGCGTGGCGCAAAAATGCCGTCCGGGCATCCTCCGGTGCCATGCCGCAGCCGTTGTCGGTGACACGCAGGAAGGTCATGCCGCCGTCCTTGATCTCCACAGTGACCTTGGACGCACCGGCATCCACCGCGTTTTCCAGCAGCTCCTTGACAACGGACGCAGGACGCTCCACCACTTCACCGGCGGCAATCAAGTTGGCAACATGTTGGGAAAGCTTAATAATTTTGGGCATAAAATTCACCTCAATGCCATCACGCCGATGAAATTCACAGCGGCGTGAATGAGAATGGGACAGAAAATGCAGCCGGAGATCCGGTAAGCGCCGGCAAGACAGATTCCGGCGGGGATATACTGCAAAAAGCACAGGAAAATGGTGCTTGCTGGGTAAGCGCCGAGATAGTTCATCACGTGCACCCCGGCAAACAGCAGCACGGACAGCAGCCAGGCGCAAACCGGACTGCGGTCATAAAACCCCCGGAATAGCAGTCCCCGGAACAGACTCTCCTCAGCAACCGGCACAAGGATCACCGTTCCGATGAACATGAGGGCATAATCTTCCGCCACCAAAGACTGGATATTTACATCATTGACGCTGAAAAAACCGGGGTCAATTTCCAAAAGCAGTTGCACCAACACAAAATACATCGCCCAGTAAGCAAACAGGCCAACGGCGGCAACCCCCAGCATCTTTCCGATGACATCCGGAAGCAGCTTCAGCTGTTCGCAGAGATACCTGCGCAGGATCAGTACCACCGCACCGAAGTTGATGGAAAAGAATAGAAAGTTCACCATGGACTGGGGCAGGGGCGTGGGGAGCAAAAGGTTCAGAGCCTGTAAGATCGGGGCCAAAAATACGGCATCAAACACCAAATACGCCGCCCCGAAATACAGCTCTTTTGTATTCAGGCAGTGGGATCGAAAATCAGAAATACTCATCCGTTTAACATCTTTTTCAGCTTGTAAAGCTCGTTCATAGCCTCAATGGGAGTCAAGGTTTCCACAGAAATACCTTGCAAAGCATTGCACACCTGTTGCTGCGTCAGATCCACCATGCTGATCTGATCATCCGCTTCCTGTACAGGCGCAATATGCACCACACCGGCCTCGCTCTCTAATTCCTCCAGAATTTCCCGGGCCCGGTTGATCACAGCGTTGGGAAGTCCAGCCAGCTTCGCCACTTCCACGCCATAGCTGTCGTCGGTGGCACCGGGGACGATCTTGCGCAGGAAGATCATCTTGTCCCCACGCTTTTTCACGGCAATGTTGAAATTCTTTACATTGGGGAGCTTGTCCTCCATGGTGGAAAGCTCATGGTAATGGGTGGCAAACAGGGTCTTTGCGCCCAGCTTTTTGGTATCCGCGGCATATTCCAGCACCGCCCGGGCAATGGCCATGCCGTCATAAGTAGAAGTGCCTCTGCCGATCTCATCCAGGATGAGCAGACTCTTGGCGGTGGCATACTTCAGAATGGAAGCCACTTCCGCCATTTCCACCATAAAGGTGGACTGACCGGAGGCCAGATCGTCGCTGGCGCCGATACGGGTGAACACCCGATCCACAATGCCGATGGTGGCGGCGCGGGCCGGCACGAAAGAGCCGATCTGCGCCATCAGGGTGATCAACGCTACCTGTCGCATGTAGGTAGATTTACCTGCCATATTGGGGCCGGTGATGATACTCACCTGATGATCCGCGCGGCCCAGATCGGTGTCGTTGGGAACAAACAGATTGTCTTTCAGCACCACTTCCACCACAGGGTGGCGGCCGTCGGTGATGGAAATTTCATTGCCCAGACTGATCTCCGGACGGCAGTAGCCACGCTGCACCGCAACGGTAGCCAGGCTGCACAGCACATCCACAGCCGCAACGGCGGCGGCAGTGCTTTGCACACGGCCTGCCTGCTGAGCAAGAGTCTCCCGAAGCCGGGTGAAGATCTGATATTCCAAAGCCGTCAGCCGTTCCTTGGCGTTGAGGATCTGGTTTTCCAGCTCTTTCAGCTCCTGGGTGATGTAACGCTCGCAGTTGGTAAGGGTCTGCTTGCGGATATACTCCTCGGGCACCTGATCAATAAAGGACTTGGAAACCTCAATATAATAACCGAATACCCGGTTGTAGCTGATCTTCAGGGTGCGGATGCCGGTCTTTTCCCGTTCCGATGCCTCAATTGCGGCGATGATGCTGGTGCCGCCGTTCATGATCTCCCGCAGGCGATCCGCTTCCGCGTCCGCGCCCACCCGGATGATGCCGCCTTCCCGGATGGTCAGGGGAGGCTCGTCCACGATGGTGTTATTGATCAGATCCGCGCAGGCGGTCAGATCCTCAATGGCTTCATTCAGCTTGCACAGCAGGGGGGATTCCAGCTGGCTCAGATGGTTTTTGACAGCAGGCAGTGCCCGTAATCCGGATGCAAGGCCCAACAGATCCCGGCAGTTGACGTTGCCGGTGACGATCCGGGTCATCACCCGTTCCAGATCGGAGATGTCCCGCAGGGTTTCCGACAATTCACTGCGGCAAATGGTGGACTGGGTCAGCTCTTCAACAGCCGTCTGACGGCGCTGAATCTCAGCGGCGTCCAGCAATGGCTTTTCCAGCCAGGAGCGCAGCAGTCTGCCGCCCATGGCGGTACGGGTTTTGTCCAGCACCCACAGCAGGGAGCCCTTCTTTTCCTTGCCCCGCATAGTCTCCGTCAGCTCCAGATTCCGACGGGCATCCATATCCAGCTCCATAAACCGACCGGTGGTGTAGTATTGCAATGTGCGAATGTGTGCAAGCTCGTTCTTTTGCAGAGAAACCAGAGTTTCCAGCAAGGTGCCGCCGGCGACGGTAGCCGCATGGAAGCTGGCAATACCCAGTTCTTCCAAAGATGTACCAAAATGCCGGGTAAGGATCAGCTCTGCCCGGTTGCGGTCAAATTGGCCCTCCCGGCCTTCGTTGACACAGCAGCTCAGCCGATGGAACAGGGCATCGTCGATCACCGGATCGTGTGCGCCCTCGCCCCAGCGCAGGATTTCCGCAGGGGAGAAACGGCCCAGCTCCGATGCGGCAGAAGCGGCATCGGGGCAGGTGGTGGCATAAAACGCGCCGGTGGAAATGTCGCAAAAGGCCATGCCGAATTTACCTGCATCTGCATACAGACAGGCATAGTAATTATTTCGGCTTTCCTCCAGCATGCAGCTTTCCGTGACGGTGCCGGGGGTGACGATGCGGGTGATGTCCCGTTCCACCAAGCCCTTGGTGGTGGCAGGGTCCTGCATCTGCTCGCAGATGGCGACCTTGTAGCCCTTGGCGACCAGACGAGCGATGTAAGCGTCCACACTGTGATAGGGCACGCCGCACATGGGGGTCTGTTCTTCCTTGGGCTTGTTCCGATCCCGGGTCGTCAGGGTCAGATCCAGCTCTCGGGATGCAACCTTTGCGTCCTCGTCGAACATTTCGTAGAAGTCACCCAACCGGAAGAACAAAATGCAGTCCTGATTGCGTTCCTTGATTTCATTGTACTGACGCTTCATGGGGGTCAGTTCTGTATTTTCGGTGGCCATATTATGCCTCCTTGTCAGCGAGTTCACCGGTCAGACTCCAAGTGGTAGAGCCGGTGACGGTAATAAATTGATAGGTGCCGATGTATTTGGGGTCAGCGGTGAAGCGCACCAGCCGACCGCCTTCGGTACGGGCGGTCAGATATTCCTTGTCCGTGCCGTCCACCAGGCAGCGCATGGTTTTTCCCACATAGCTTTCGTGGATCTCCTCGGAAATGCCGTTTTGCACGGCGCACAGCCGGTCGAAACGGCGGTTCTTTTCCTCCTTGGGCGTGGGGTCATCCATGGATGCGGCAGGTGTGCCCACCCGGGGGGAGAAGATAAAGGTAAACAAAGAATCGTAGCGCACTTCCTGAATGAGGGAGATGGTCTCCTCGAATTCCTCCTCCGTCTCTCCGGGGAAGCCTACGATCACATCGCTGGTCAGCACCAGCTCGGGCATGACGGACTTGGCATAACGCACCAGTTCCAGATATTTTTCCCGATCATAGTGGCGGTTCATGGCCTTCAAGACCCGGGAAGAGCCGGACTGGAAGGGAAGATGCAGCTGCTTGGCGATCTTGGGAGAAGCCGCCATGGTATCAAACAGCTTTTTGCCCGCATCTCGGGGGTGGCTGGTCATGAAGCGGATGAGGAACTCTCCGGGGAGTGCGGCAATTTCCGCCAACAGATCGGAAAAATCCACGCTTTCGTCCAGATCCTTGCCGTAGGAGTTCACATTCTGTCCCAGCAGGGTGATCTCCTTGGCACCGTTTTCGATCAGGCAGCGGCATTCTGCCAAAATATCCTCTTTTTTGCGGCTGCGCTCCCGACCGCGCACATAGGGCACGATGCAGTAGGTGCAGAAATTGTTGCAGCCGTACATGATGGACACCCAGGCTTTCAGGGTGTTGTCCCGTACCTGAGGGATGCCCTCGGCGATGGAGCCGGGCTCGTCTTCAATGTAAAACTGCCGCTTGCCCTTGCTCAGCACATTCCACAAAATCTCCGGGAACTGCCACAGATGGTGGGTGGAAAAACAGCCGTCCACATGAGGATAGCTTTTCTTGATACGATCCGAAACCTTTGTTTCACCGGCCATGCAGCCGCACAGAAAGATTTTCTGCGCCGGATGGCGACGCTTGGTGTGGGTCAATGCGCCCAGATTGCCGAATACACGCTGCTCGGCGTGCTCCCGGATGGCGCAGGTGTTCATCACCACCACATCCGCCCCTTCGGCTTCCTGGACGACGGTGTAGCCACTTTGGGCAAGGTAACCCCGGAGCTTTTCGGAGTCCGCTTCATTCTGCTGACAGCCGTAGGTCTCCACATAGGCAGTGGGGGTGCGGCCCTCACGCAGCCAGTAGGCGCTGATCTTATCACAAAAGGCGAATTGGGCATCCAACTGCGCCTGGGATATAACGGTGGTTTTGGTGTTCATTGGGTATCCTCCGGGTCATACTTTCTCAACATGAAATGATACCATTTTTCTGCACTTTTTTCAAGGGGTAGGGGGACATTTGTCGATAAAAAACCACGAAACATATGTAGGGGGCGGCGCCTTCGACGCCCCGTAAGAGTATTTTCTATTTTGCAAAACGGGCTGTCGTGGGCGTCAGCCCCTACAATGGGAATGAGAATGTAAAGACACAGAATTGTAAACAATCTGTGTTTTATCTTGCTTTTCTTGGGCAAACATGGTAAAATTCTCGTATTCTATGCCCGGAAGCGGGAGAAAGAGGAAACTATGGAGTGCAAGAAGTGCGGACAAGCGCTGGAAGAGGGACAAACTCTGTGCCCTTCCTGCGGGGAAGATAACAAGGTCAAAAAGCCGAGAAAGAAAATGTCGAAAAAGACCCTCGTTGCGATCATCGCGGTGAGCGTGGTGCTGGCGATTTTGCTGTCAGTGGTGGGCGTTGCCCTTTATATCATCAACCCCTGGCAGAAGGAAGTAGGGGAGCGGGCTGTTTATGTGACCTCCGAGTACTGGTCCAATGCCGCCCGGGATGCGGTGGTTGCCACCATGGGTGAGTACGAGCTGACCAACAGCCAGCTGCAGGTGTTCTACTGGATGCAGATCGTCAAGCAGGTCAACCAATATGTTGAACTGTACGGCAATTACGCCAGCTACTATATTCCTTTCGACTGGGAGTCCTCCCTGAGCGAGCAGATCTACAACCAAACAACCGGCCTGACCTGGGAGCAGTACTTCCTGCAAGCCGCCATCAATACCTGGCAGAGCTATCAGGCTTTTGCGGATGTAGCCCAAAAGAACGGTTATCAGATGTCAGCAGAGGACAAGAGCTATCTCGCCGGACTGGAAGAGGCTGTTATCAAGGAAGCGCAGGAGAGCGGATACGCCAGCGCAGATGCCCTTGTGCAGGCCAATCTGGGTACAAGCGTAACCTTTGAGGATTATTACTATTACGAAGAGCTGTACTGCATCGGCGACGGATATTACAACCAGCTGGTTTCCGAAATGGAGTTTACAGACGGTGAATTGGAAGAATATTTCAAAGAAAACGAAGAAACCCTGAAATACTACGGCGTCACCAAGGACAGCGGCAATCTGGTGGATTTCCGCAACATCCTGATCAAGCCCATTGCCAGCCAGGACGAAGACGGCAATACCGTTTATACCGATGAGGCCTGGGAAGAATGCAAATATACAGCCGAAGCCATTTTGGAATCCCTGCAAAGCATGAATCTGACGGAAGAAATTTTTGCAGGCGTGGCTGAGATCCGATCTTCTGATACTGCCAGCAAAGACAACGGCGGTCTGTATCAGTATATCGGCAAGAATGATCTGGTAACTGTGGATATTCGCCACATTCTGATCATGCCCGAGGGCGGCAAAAAGGATGAGAGCGGCACCATCATCTACTCCGATGCAGAATGGGAAGCTTGCCGCATTGCCGCACAGTCCCTGCTGGATCAGTATCTGGCCGGCGACAAAACAGAAAAGGCCTTTGGCGACCTGGCCAATAAGCACAGCGACGACCAGGACGGCAAGGTGACCAACGGCGGTCTGTATGAGGATGTTTCTCAGGGAGATATGGTGGAAGCCTTTGATGCCTGGATCTTCGACGAAGCCCGTATCCCCGGCGAGACCGGCCTTGTGAAGACCCCCTACGGCTACCATATCATGTACTTCGTGGACCGCAACGGCCCCATCGACGAATGGATCTTTGACGCAGACCGCAAGGGCGGAGACCTTGCCGTAGTGAAAACGGATGTGGGTTACCAAGTCCTTTACTATGTGGGCAGCGAAGTGGAATGGGAAGTTTGGTGTGAAAACGGCCTGCGGACCCTGGCATCTCAGGAAATGCTGGAATCCTGCCTGGAAGAATGGACCATGGATGTTCGCTATTGGGCGATCGCGCTGAGTAATCGCGCACCGGCAGTACAGTAAAATTTGGGAGCTGTTGCCATAGCCGCAACAGCTCCTTTTTCATTGACAGCGAGACAAAAAAATGATATAGTTACGGGAGAAACAAGCGTGCAGGAGGACAGAAATGGCCACGGAAAGAAGACCGCGCCGGAAAAATAATTCCGGTTTTATGCTGAATAATCAAACACTGCTGATCCTGGTGGGCGTTTTGTCCGCTGTGCTGGTGGTGCTTTTGGTCATCAGCGGAAGCCTGATCAATCACGATACCACCAACCCCGGAAGCGAGGGGATGAACAGCGTCGGCTCTCAGGAAAGCTCGTCGGGCAGTACCGGCAGCACCGGCAGTACCGGCAGCACCGGCAGTACCGGAAGTACCGGCACAACGACACAGCCGTCCAGCAGTGCCGCAACGCAGCCGACCACCGTACCGCCCACAGCGCCCCCACCGGTAACCCCCAGCGGCGGAAACTATGTGGATGTGGGCTCCGGATACATCGTGGAGGTCGTCCAAACCAATATCGAGACCTTCGACGGGGATACTTATGACGATTATTCCCACCCCACCAATAACTACCTGCCGGAAGGCACCGTGGATTATTGCAAAAAGGACATAATCTATGCAAATAACATGAAATATGTCCAGCTGCGCAGCGGCCACCGGGTCTACTACGATAAGAAGGTCTACCCCTTCCCCGATGGCTACTACAAAATGATCAAGGAAGTCAAGCAGTATGATGGCTGGCTGCCGGATCACAACGAGATCGGCGTGGCATCTTTTGAGATCGTTGGCCACCATTCCCTGCTGACTCTGGATACTTTGTGGAAAGCGCCCTTCTATTTCGAGACCAACCAGTCCGGCTATGCCAAGCCCAATGCCGGTTCCGGTCGTGACTATGAGGTGGTGTCCCTTAACGCAACATATATCGACATTACCTTCTGCTATGCCACCGTATTTGAAGGTGCGGTTAACATTCCTTCCGGACACCCCCTGTTCAAATCCGCCGAGATCATCAAAAACGAGTCCGATTATACCCTGCGGCTGTTCCTGCGGAAAACCGGTGGCTTCTATGGCTGGCATGCCTACTACAATGACAACGGTCAGCTCTGCTTCCAGTTCCTGAACCCCACCAAGGTCACCGCCGCCGACAATAAGTACGGCGTAGACCTTACCGGCGCGAAGATCATGATCGATGTGGGCCACGGCGGTGTGGACGGCGGCGCGGCAGTCATGTTCTGCCCGGCCTGCAATAAGGATATCATGGCCGACGACCTAAAAAGCGGCAAGTGTCCCACTTGCAGAGGCAAGGTGGACACCATTGCGGAGGAAGCAAACCTGAACCTGATGCTGGCCAATGCGTTGAAGGCGGAGCTGGAAAGCGTAGGCGCTACCGTCATTCTCAACCGGACAGACGATAGTGCAATTACCATCAACGAACGGCAGGATCATCTCCAGGAGATCTCACCGGATATTTGTATTGCGATCCATCAGAATTCCAATGATACCCGTTCTGTTCGGGGCTTTTACAGTCAATTCTTCACGACATGGTCTCAGCCCCTGGCAAAAAATATTTTCAAATATACCAAGGAATCCGGAATTTACACCCGGCAGTTCGTACAGTGGAAGGCCAATTACTTCCTGAACCGACTGCCTGTCTGCCCCACGGTGCTGACGGAGAACGGCTTTATGTCCAACGCCGATGACCTGGCCGGTATGATGGATGCTGAGGTCGTGAAAAACAAGGCAACCGCCATTGCTCAGGGTATTGCCGACTACTTCTTGGATATTAACAAGTAATATGAAGAAAAAAGTTTTTTTGATTATCGCCATTGTGCTGGCGGTTGCGCTGATTGCGGGCATCGTGTACTACTTTGCCGTCATTGTGCCGGAGCAGAAACAGCAGGAAGAACAGCAAAAAGCGGTGGCGCAGTACTATGCGGACAAGCTGGCCCTCTACCGGCAGGAAAACGAACAGTATGCCGATTATGAGATAGATGTGGCCTTTTTGGGCGACAGTCTGACGGACGGCTACAACCTTGCCAAATACTACCCCCAATTCAAAACAGCCAACCGGGGCATCGGCGGTGACACCACCTATGGTCTGGAAGAGCGCTTGCAGGTATCCGTCTACGATTTGAAGCCCAAGGTGGCGGTGATGCTCATCGGTGCCAATAATATGGACACCATGATGGAAAACTACGAAAGCATCCTCATGGGCTTGCAGAAAAATCTGCCGGATACGAAGATCGTGCTGTTGTCCCTCACATCCATGAGCATGGACTGGGGACACAAAAACCAGCTGGCGGCCTACAACAATGTGCTGATCCGCAAGCTGGCGGAGAAGTACGGCTTTACTTTCGTGGATCTGTACGCACCGCTGATGGATATCACCACAGGCCAGCTCCGGGAAAGCTACACCACAGACGGCGGTCACTTTACCCACGAGGGGTACGTGGTCATTACGGAGACCCTGACCCCCGTTCTGGAAGAACTGTTGACAGAAGAATGAAAAAATGCGATGCTCTGGCATCGCATTTTTTATTTCAGCTTACATGTATGGAAAATCTCTGCGGCAATGGCCCGGTATTCCCCAAGATCCGTGGTTTTTCGCAGACGCTTTGCCAATTTCTCGCTGTCCTCAAAGCGAGCAAGCAGAAAGCTCCAATTTTCTTTCAGCCGGAACATGGCATTGCGGCTTCCGCCGAACAAAACCAGATATTCCTCCAAAAGGGCATCATGGAACTGCTCCAAAACCTGCACATCCGTGCCGCCGGGCAGGAGCATACCCGGATCTGCCACCAGCCATCGGCCCAGCATAACAGCCCCGATTTGCGGAAATTCAGCCGCTATTTGTTCGCAGTCCTGCCGGGAATTCAGATCGCCGTTGTAGCACAGAGGATTGCGGCTGTTTGCAGCGGCATAACGGAACATTTCCATGTCCACATCCCCTTGGTAAAACTGCTTGCGCACCCGGGGATGCACGGTCAGCTCCCGGATGGGATAGCGGTTGAACACTTCCAAAAGGGCAGGGAATTCCCCGGGCTCTGCCAGACCCAGCCGGGTCTTGACGGAAATGGGAATGGGGGAGTCCTTAAAAATGGTGTCCAGAAAACGATCCAGCTCGTCGGTACTTCTCAGCATACCTGCGCCCTTGCCCTTGGCAACCACCGTGCCCGAGGGACAGCCGGTATTTAGATTCACTTCCTCATATCCCCGATCGCGGCAGACTTGTGCCGCCCAGAGAAAATCCTCCGCCGATCTGGTCAAAATCTGGGGAATGGCAACAAAGGGAAGGGTGTCTGCCACGGGCAGCTCCCGATCTTCTTTATGGGAGAGGGTCCGGTGCATGGTGGGGGAGAGAAAGGGCATATAGTAGCGGTCAACGCCGCCAAAATATTGGTGATGGAGACGGCGATAGACGCTGTCCGTCACGCCCTCCATGGGAGCAAAATAATAGCGCATAGAATGACTCCGATGATGTAGTGATTGTAGGGGGCGGCGCCCACGACGCCCCGTTGTATTGGAAACTGTTTTTGCGGGATGTCCAGGGGCCATCCCCTACGGTAATAATGATTGCACATAATCCCGGGGGGACATGCCGTAGATCTTCTTGAATGCCCGGAAAAAGGCGGCGTAATCGCCAAAACCGCAGGGCGCATATACCTCAGTGGGCTTTTGCCCCTCCAGCATCAGCTGACGGGCGATGAGCAATCGCTTTTTCTGAATATACTGGTAGATGCCCGTGCCCATTTGCCGGTTAAATTCGTGGCTCAGGTGATATTTGCTGACGAAAAAACGTTCCGCCAACAGATCCAGAGTCAGTGGCTCCTGATAATTCTCATTGATGTAATCAATGACCCGGGCTACCACGGAGTTGTTTTTGGAATCTGCGGTGTCCTCGCTGGGCATATCCGCAAGGCGGTTGACATGGATCATCATTTCCGTCAGCAAATTCCGTTGAAGCAGATCGGCCCCGTAAGCAGAATTGCCCTGCGCTTCCAGCATGGCTTCGAACATGGCCGGGATCATGCGGCGCTGCTCTGCCGGCAAATGCAGGAGGTTGCTGTAATGGGAGCGGCGCATGTCAAAACAGCGGCACAGATCCGTCTGGGGACTGGACAGGCCCTGTAAAAGATTGGGCGCGATCCAGAGCATGTACCGTTCATAAGGGGCGGCGTCCGGCTGGATGTAGACCTGGTGCAGCTCCCGGGGGTTGATGATCAAAATCTGACCGGGCTTCACATGATAGACCCGGCTTTCGATAACATAGGTCACATCGCCGGAAACAAGGAAATTCACCTCGTAAAAGTCGTGGTGATGCACTTCCACTTCTTTCAGATCGGTGTCCCATTTGTGGACAACCTCAAAATCCGGCCGGAGCATTTTTTGCCGGGGGTCAAATGTGGAAAGGGGCGTATTCATGGTCTGTCACCTCTCTGTTAACCATGATAGCGCGCTGGACGGGTGCTGTCAACCGAAAAATAACAAGAATCACAATGTTTTATCGCAAATAACACTATTTCAATGTGAAAACGATGATATATAATAAAAATATCAACAAAAAATATACGGAGGATAATCTATTATGGAATTATTGAATTACGCAACCCTGAAAAAGTCCGGCTATGACGGCTACATCCTGGAAAAAGCACCGGAAAAGGTGCTGCAGTTCGGCGAAGGCAACTTCCTGCGCGGCTTCGTGGACTACTGGTTCGACCTGGCCAACGAAAAGGCCGGCTGGAACGGCAAGTGCTGCCTGGTGCAGCCCATCGCTCCCGGCCTGGCAAAGATGATCAACGAGCAGGAAGGCCTGTACACCCTGTATCTCCGGGGCAGCCAGAACGGCCAGAAGGTGGACGACAAGCGTGTCATCTCCTGCGTGTCCCGCTGCCTGAACCCCTATGAGGATGAGGGCTACCGCCAGATGATGGAAGTGGCCGTCAGCGACGACCTGGAAATCATCGTTTCCAACACCACCGAGGCCGGTATCGTCTACGATCCTGCCTGTAAGCTGGAGGACAAGCCCGCTGCATCCTTCCCGGGCAAGATGACCCAGGTTCTGCTGGAGCGTTACAATGCCGGCAAGGGCGGCCTGCTGATTTTGGCCTGCGAGCTGATCGACGACAACGGCAAGGAATTGCAGAAGTGCGTCAACAAGTACATCGACCAGTGGGGTCTGAGCGAAGAGTTCCGAGCATATGTGAACGAAAAGTGCACCTTCTGCGGCTCTTTGGTTGACCGTATCGTGCCCGGCCGCATCCGTGATGCCGCCGAGGTCGCCGCACTGGAAGAAAAGCATGGTTACGCCGATCCCCTGCTGGACGTGGGCGAAGTGTTCGGCCTGTGGGTGATCGAGGGTGACCCCACTCTGAACGATGTTCTGCCCTTCCGTAAGGCCGGCCTGGAAGACCGTGTATTTGTCGCTCCCGATATGACCCCCTACAAGAAGCGCAAGGTTCGTATCCTCAACGGCTCTCACACCGGCACTGTTCTGGGCGCATACCTGGGCGGTTACGATATCGTCCGTGATTGCATGCACGACGATGCTGTGCTGGGCTTCATGAACAAGGCCCTGCAGGACGAGATCGTGCCCATCCTGCCCTTGGATCAGGAGGACTGCAAGCAGTTCGCCGCCGCTGTGCAGGACCGCTTCAACAATCCCTTTGTCAACCATGAGCTGCTGAGCATCTCCCTGAACGCCACCTCCAAGTGGCGTGCAAGAAATATGCCCAGTTTCCTGGAATACATCGAAAAGAACGGCAAGCTGCCCGTTTGCCTGAGCATGGGCTATGCCGCATACATCGCATTCTTCAGCAGCGACATTCAGGAGCTGACCGAGGAAGGCCTGGTCTGCCGCCGTCCCAAGGGCAACACCTACACCTGCGTCGACGATCGCTGGGTACTGGAGTTCTACTACGCACATCGTAACGATTCCGTGGAAGACCTGGTGCACGCTGTCATGACCAACACCCAGATGTGGGGTCAGGATCTGACAGAGGTTGCCGGCTTCGAGACACTGACTGTGAAGAATTTGAAGATGATCCGGGAGCAGGGCGCTTTGGCAGCCTACGCTTCCTGCCTGTAAGGAGAAACCTATGCCCGATTTTATCCGAATCCACCCCAAGGACAACGTGGCGGTGGCGCTGCATGCCATCGAACCCGGTACGGTGTTTGAAGGCGTGACCGCCCAGACCCAGATCCCCCAGGGACACAAGATGGCTCTGCTTACTCTGAACGAGGGCGAGCAGGTGGTGAAGTACGGCTTCTCCATCGGCCATACCACCGCCGCGGTTGAGCCCGGTCAATGGGTGCATACTCACAATATGGCCACCAATCTGGAAGGCGAGATGGAATACACTTATGAGCCCGATGTGCATCCTCTGGCATCCATTCCTGCCAAGACCTTCCGGGGTTACCGCAGACTGGACGGCAAGGTGGGTGTGCGTAACGAGATCTGGGTGATCCCCACCGTGGGCTGTGTCAACGATGTGGCAAAAGCACTGGTCAAGGAAAATCAGGATCTGGTGTCCGGCTCCGTGGACGGCCTGTACGCATTTCCCCATCCCTTCGGCTGCTCCCAGACCGGCGAGGATCACGCACAGACCCGGAAATTGCTGGCATCCCTTGTCCGCCATCCCAACGCCGCCGCGGTGTTGGTGCTGAGTCTGGGCTGTGAAAACCTGACCCAGGAACAATTTTTGGCAGAGCTGGGTGATTTTGACCCTGATCGGGTAAAATTCCTGGTGTGCCAGAAATCCCAGGACGAAATGGCCGACGGCAGAGCCATTCTGGAAGAATGTGCCGCCTTCGCCAAGCAGTTCCAGAGAGAAGAGATCCCTGCCTCCGAGCTGGTGATCGGCATGAAGTGCGGCGGCTCTGACGGTCTGTCCGGCATCACCGCCAACCCGGTGGTTGGTCGGTTCTCCGATATGCTGGTTGCCCAGGGCGGCTCTACCGTGCTGACAGAAGTTCCCGAAATGTTCGGCGCGGAAGGCTTCCTCATGAACCGCTGTGTCAACGCGGATGTGTTTAACAAGGCTGTGGAGATGATCAACGGCTTCAAAGCTTATTTCATCCGCCACAACGAGGTGGTCTATGACAATCCCAGCCCCGGCAACCGCCAGGGCGGCATCACCACCTTGGAGGACAAGTCCTGCGGCTGTGTCCAGAAGGGCGGCTCTGCCCCCATCATGGATGTCATCGGCTATGGCGACGCGGTGACCACCAAGGGCCTGAATATGCTCTATGGCCCGGGCAATGACCTGGTGTCTGCCACGGCGCTGACCGCCGCCGGTGCCCATGTTATCCTGTTCACCACCGGTCGCGGTACGCCCTTCGGCGCCCCTGCGCCCACCATGAAGCTGTCCACCAACACCCCTCTGGCTACCCAAAAGGCAAACTGGATCGACTTCAACGCCGGTACAGTTGCTGACGGCGCAAAGACCCTGGACGAATCTGCCCGGGATCTGATGGATATGGTGCTGGAAGTGGCTTCCGGCAAGCAGACCCGCGCCGAGGAACGGGGATTCCGTGAGATCTCCATTTTCAAGGACGGCGTGGTGCTGTAAAAACTGCAAAGGAGTATTTTCTATGAAACAATTTATGGATCAGGATTTTCTGCTGAAAACAGAAGCCGCCAAGAAGCTGTATCACGATCACGCGGCAAAAATGCCCGTCATCGACTATCACTGCCACATCAATCCCATGGAGATCTATGAGGATAAGCGGTACGATACCATCACCGAGGTGTGGCTGGGCGGTGACCACTACAAGTGGCGCGCCATGCGCTCCTGCGGTGTGGCTGAAAAGTATATCACCGGCGACGCAACACCTGCCGAGAAGTTCCAGAAGTGGGGCGAGGCCATGCCTATGCTCATCGGCAATCCTCTTTACCATTGGACCCACCTGGAATTGCAGCGTTATTTCGGCATTACAGAGCCCCTGAACGGCGAGAATGCCATGGAGATCTACGAAAAGTGCAACGCCATTCTGGCTCAGCCGGATATGTCCGTCCGCGGCATCATCCGTAAGTCCAACGTCAAGCTCATCTGCACCACCGACGACCCGGTGGATGATCTGAAGGCCCACGAGCTGCTGGCTGCAGATCCCACTGCACCTGCGGTCGTTCTGCCTGCATTCCGGCCCGATAAGGCCATGCGCGCGGACAAGGAGACCTTCCCGGCATATGTTGCCCAGCTGGAAAAGGTGGTTGGCTACGCCATCAACACCGTTAACGATATGCGCAAGGCTCTGAACGACCGGATCGCCTATTTTGCAGACCGTGGCTGCTGCGTTTCCGACCACGCCCTGGATTACTGCTTCTGCGTGGAAGCGGACGAAGCCACTTTGGATGACATTTTTGCCCGTGCCAAGGCCGGCAAGGCCATCACCTGGGACGAGCAGCTGGCTTACCACACCGCATTGCTGCTGAGCGTGGGCCAGGAATACTACAAGCGCGATTGGATCACCCAGTTCCACTTCGGCTGCCTCCGGGACAACTCCAAAAAGATGTTCCGCAAGCTGGGTCCCGATACCGGCTTCGACTCCATGAACGATGCCGCCAACGGCGTGGGCCTTTCCAAGCTGCTGAATGCATTGGAAGAAGCCAATGCTCTGGGCAAGACCATTCTGTACTCCCTGAATCCCTGCGATAACGGCATCATCGGCACGCTGATGGGCGCATTCCAGACCGACAGCGCCATCCCCGGCAAGATCCAGCAGGGCTCTGCCTGGTGGTTCAACGATCACAAGATCGGCATGGAGGAGCAGATGAAGAGCCTGATGAGCCTGGGCGCTATGGGCACCTTCAACGGCATGCTCACCGACTCCCGCAGCTTCCTCAGCTACACCCGTCACGAGTATTTCCGCAGAATACTGTGTAACCTCTTCGGCCAGTTGGTGGAGGACGGCGAGTATCCTGCCGACTGGGCCTATTTGGGCAAGATGGTGGAAAACATCAGTTATAACAACACCCTGCATTACTTTGGCTTCGACAAGTATTTGAAGTAAAAGAATTCCCGGAAGTGCATTGCACTTCCGGGATGTTTTTTAGTTACCCAGGATCTGTTGCAGGATCTTGCGGTTGGCTTCCAGGTCACACACCTTGGTGGCGGTGATTTTGCCAACGGACATCTCCTTGTAAGTGCCGGCCGCCGGGATCTGCTGACTGTTGATCGTTGTAGTTGCCAGCATGGGGAACAGGGTTTTTACATAATTCAACGCTTCGGAAGAGGACATATCTGTTTGCAGGAACCCGGTTTCCAAAATGTCGGTTGTCAGAGTAAGCATTTCCGTCAAGGGCTGATTCTTGTATGCGTTAATCAATGCGGTAAGCACCTTGCGCTGACGCTCTGCGCGTTTGGCATCCATGTCGATCTTCCGGATACGGGAATAGGCCAGAGCCTGGTCACCGTTTAAGTGATTCATACCAGGGGTGACCCGCCAGGGTATCTGATGTTTTTCACAATCCTTGTTCATATAATTGGCTTCTTTTTCCGTAAGCTCGATATCCACACCGCCCAGCATATCGATGATGCCCTTAAAGCCGTCAAACTGTACGGCAGCACAGGCATCCACATGGACACCAAAGTATTGCGCCAATGTCTGTTTCAGAGTCTTGGCACCGCCGAAGGCATAGGCAGCATTCAGCTTCTCTGCCCAGTAGCCGGGGATATTGGAAATATAGGTATCCCGCAGAAAGGAGATCATGGTCAGGGTGTTGGTTTTGGTATTAAAGCTGCACAGGATCATGGAGTCAGAGCGCTGGCGGCTCTGACCCGGCCGGCGGTCCTCGCCAATCAAAAGAATATTGATAATGTCCTCATTGTCAACGGGTGTGTTGGGCACGGTGTCCTGAGGGACCTCCTCATGTCCAACGCTGGATCCTGTAAAGGTAGGATCAGCTGCCTCCGAGAAAGTAGCTAAATCTTCCGGAGATATGGTTTCGTTCATGGAATTCTCATTTCCGGTAACAAGCCCCAGAAGATGATGCACATAGGCCGTGGCAAAGAGCATAACAAACAGCACCAGAGCCAGTATTACACACAGAACGATCAAAATAATCCGCTGCCAGGATACCTGTGCCGGATCTTTTGCGCTTTTCATTGTAAAGCCTCCAATTTGTTGACAGTTTGTCAAAAGTGTTTTTTCACATTATACCTCTGTTCGACAAAAAAAGCCAGTACTTTCACAAAAAATTTATAATTATAGAAAATTATTCCGATGTTGTCTGATTTAGTGTATCAGACAGGAAAAATAATTATGCAAAAAGTTTAAAAGTCATCCCGCTCCCTACGGAGCGGGATGACTTATCTTAGTCAGCCGGCAGACTGATTTTTCTCTCCGAAAGTGATGGACAGTTCCACGACCTGACGGTTGCGGTATACGGAAACCGTAGTGGTGTCGCCGGGCTCAAAGTTGTGCAAAGCCTTGTCCAGCTCGGCAAGTGTCGTGGTGGCATACTCGCCGAGACCGACGATGAGATCACCCTTTTTCAGTCCGGCAGAAAAAGCGGGAGAACCGGGCTCCACGCTGGCAACATACACGCCCACACCGTCCCACTCGTTGGTGATGCTGACGCCCATGTAGGGAGTGGAAATGTAGCCTTTTTCCAGCAATTCTTCGATCATGCCCTTGACATCGTTGATGGGGATGGCAAAGCCGATGCTTTCCACGGCGTCGCCGGTGGATTTTGCAGTGGTAATGCCGATGACCTCGCCCTTCATATTAAACAGAGGGCCGCCGGAGTTGCCGGGGTTGATGGCGGTATCCGTTTGCAGCACATTGATAATGGAGTTTTCGATGGTCACACTCCGGTCCTTCACGCTGATATAGCCCACAGTCAGGGAGTTGGTCATCTCGCCCAGAGGGTTACCGATGGCCGCCACTTGGTCACCGACGATCAAATCATCGCTGTCGCCCAAAACTACGGGATTCAAGCCTGTGGCATCGATTTTGATGAGCGCGAAGTCATTGCTGCTGTCATAACCCACCACAGTAGCTGCGTATTCTTTTTCGTCATTCATAATGACCGTCAAGGTCGTTGCGCCTTCAATCACATGATAGTTGGTGATGATATAGCCATCCTCGGAAATAATAAAGCCGGAGCCGGAAGAGGCAGTTTCCGTGACCTGACCGAAAATATTGGTGGAGATGCCTTGATTTGCGATGCCAACCACGCTGTTCTTGTTCTGAGCGTGGATCTGTCCGGGTGTCAGTCCATCAGACACCCCGGGTGTTCCGGAAATGGAATTTCCGTTGCCGGTGAAGGAATTGTCCTCGATTTGCTGCTGCAGATCTGCCACATAGTAATTCACATAAGCAACCATGTGGCGCATTTGGTAATCCCAGTAGCTGTTTACACAGTAGGCGGTGATGCCGCAGCCGGCAGCCACCAGCGCGATCACGAGCATAATGGCAATACAGATCTTCAAGCCCTTCAGGGAGCGATTTTTCTTCTTTACACAAGGCAGTTCCTCAGGGATGTACGCTTCGCACTCGATTTCTTCGGGCTCTTCCATCACATAGGGAGAGTCGGCAAAGGGGGACTCCTTGTAAGGTTCTTCCTGCGGGATGTTTTCAATGTTTTCCATATTTTCCATGGTAATTCCTCCCGGATTTTTATGTACATGTTCATGGTATGGATTGGATGTGAAAAAAATATAAACATCCAAATAAGGTTTTTTGAACATTTGCAAGGGAAATTCTCATTCATCATACTATTTTTTCTCCATGCAGTCAAGAAAAAAGGTGGCGGTATTCAGCCGCCACCGGGAAATTACTTCTTGCGGAAGGACTTGCAGTCGGTGCACTGGTCCATGGCAGGATTCTGCTCATGGGTGCCCACCAGAATGCGGTCCAGGGAGCAGTAGTTTTCGCTGTCGCAGTGGTATGCGCACTGCTGAACGGTACATTCGATGCACTTGTTAGCTTTGCAGTTCATTGTTTTTTCCTCCTTTGATTTGGGTTCTGCATTAGTATGTCCCGCGCCGCAAAAGAAATACGGGAAATTTTTTCATCATCTTGCAATTGAACGCCCTTAGTGGTATGATAATAAAAAACACCACAAGGAGGATTTTGTTATGGCAAAAATCGCACCTTCTATTTTGTCCGCAGATTTTGCGAATATGGAACGGGACATCCGCCAACTGAAGGAAGCCGGCGCAGACTGGGTTCACATGGATGTAATGGATGGCATTTTCGTGCCCAATATTTCCTTCGGCTTTCCGCTGATCCAGGCTGTGCGTCCCTTGACGGATATGGTACTGGATGTGCACCTGATGATTGACCGTCCTCTGCGCTATGTGGAGCAGTTTGTCAAGGCCGGTGCGGACTGGCTGACCATCCACATCGAAGCCGACCAGCCCCACAACACCCTGGAAGCCCTGGAAAAGATCCGCGCCATGGGCTGCAAGGCCGCTATCTCCCTGAAACCCCGTACCCCGGCGGAAGCAGCCATTCCCTACCTGGATAAGGTGGATATGATCCTGGTCATGACCGTAGAGCCCGGCTTCGGCGGTCAGAAATTCATGGCGGACATGATGCCCAAGCTGAAAAAGCTCCGCCAAATGCTGGATGAAGTGAATCCTGACTGCATCCTGGAAGTGGACGGCGGCGTGGACGAGAACACCTGCACCGTGTGCAAGGAAAACGGTGCGGAAGTGCTGGTTGCCGGCTCTGCCTATTTCAAAGCGGCAGACCGTCAGGCCTTCGTCAAAAAGATTCAGGCATAATACGAAAATGTGACAAAAAGCCGTGGCAAGGAATTGACTTTTCTTGCCACGGCCTGTATAATATATGCGGAAATTAAGGGGTGAAATCCATTTCCCCCAACAAGAAAGGAAAATTGCCATGATTTACAGTAGCGAAGTACAACATATGTGCAGCGTTGCCAAGGGTGCATATCACGGTCCTGCTCCCATTCCCGAAGAGGGCAAGTGGGTTCAGGTCAAGGAGATCAAGGACGTCTCCGGTTTCACTCACGGCATCGGCTGGTGCGCTCCTCAGCAGGGCTGCTGCAAGCTGACCCTGAATGTGAAGGAAGGTATCATTGAAGAGGCTCTGGTGGAGACCCTGGGCTGCTCCGGTATGACCCACTCTGCCGCAATGGCTTCCGAGATCCTCATCGGTAAGACTCTGTTGGAGGCTCTGAACACCGACCTGGTGTGTGACGCCATCAACACCGCTATGCGCGAGCTGTTCCTGCAGATCGTTTACGGCCGCAGCCAGTCTGCATTCTCCGAAGATGGCCTGGCCATCGGCGCATCCCTGGAAGACCTGGGCAAGGGCCTGCGCAGCCAGGTGGGCACCATGTTTGCCACCAAGGCAAAGGGCCCCCGTTACCTGGAAATGGCTGAGGGTTACGTCACTCGCATCGCTCTGGACGAGGACAACCTGATCACCGGCTACGAGTTCATCAATCTGGGCAAGATGATGGACTTCATCAAGAAGGGCGACGATGCAAACGAGGCACTGAAGAAGGCCAAGGGCTCCTACGGCCGCTTTGCCGATGCCGCTAAGTACATCGACCCCCGTCACGAATAAGAGGAGGACACGAAAATGGCTTTGTTTGAAGGTTACGAAAGAAAAATCGACAAGATCAACGGTGTCCTGGCTCAGTACGGTCTGGAATCTGTTGAGGCTTGCCGCGACATCTGCACCGCTAAGGGCTTCGACCCCTATGAGATCGTCAAGGGCATTCAGCCCATCGCATTTGAGGACGTGGCTTGGGCTTACTGCGTAGGCGCTGCCATCGCCATCAAGAAGGGCGTTAAGAGCGCCGCTGAGGCTGCTGAGGCCATCGGCATCGGCCTGCAGGCATTCTGCATCCCTGGCTCCGTCGCTGAGGACCGCAAGGTCGGTCTGGGCCACGGCAACCTGGGCGCAATGCTGCTCCGTGACGAGACCAAGTGCTTCGCATTCCTGGCCGGCCACGAGTCCTTTGCTGCCGCTGAAGGCGCGATCGGCATCGCTCGCTCCGCCAATAAGGCCCGTAAGGAGCCCCTGCGTGTCATCCTGAACGGCCTGGGCAAGGACGCTGCACAGATCATTTCCCGTATCAACGGCTTCACCTATGTGCAGACCAAGTTTGACTACTACACCGGCGAGCTGAAGATCGTCGACAGAATCGCTTACTCCAAGGGCGAGCGCGCTGCCGTTAACTGCTACGGCTGTGACGATGTCCGCGAAGGCGTTGCTGTTATGCGTTACGAGGGCGTTGACGTTTCCATCACCGGTAACTCCACCAACCCCACCCGCTTCCAGCACCCCGTTGCCGGCACTTACAAGAAAGAGTGCATGGAGCAGGGCAAGAAGTACTTCTCCGTTGCTTCCGGCGGTGGCACGGGCCGTACCCTGCACCCCGATAACATGGCTGCCGGTCCCGCTTCCTACGGCATGACCGATACCATGGGCCGTATGCACGGCGATGCACAGTTCGCAGGTTCTTCCTCCGTCCCTGCCCACGTGGAAATGATGGGCTTCCTGGGCGCAGGTAACAACCCCATGGTCGGCATGACCGTTTCCGTGGCTGTTGCTGTTGAGGAAGCTTTGAAGTAAGAAATATCCCAACAAACCGAATCCGGGGAACGCAAATGCGTTCCCCGGATTTTGTATTTTCAGGTTCATTAAGATTTCCTTAAAAAGCGATTAATTTTGATTTAAGTTCCTTGACAGGCCGTTTTTTAAAATGTAAACTCTCGATAGCCTTGGCTGAGCACATGCGAGTAGCTGGCTTAGAATTATAAAAATGGCGGTGAATTTCAATGGATTGGGTCGTAACTATCAATACTTGTGTGAGCATTTTGTTCACATTGTGTTATGCGTACCAACTCTTTTATTTGGCATATGCTTTTTTTGTATCTCCCAAAAAATACGGTGCAACCAAGCAGACAAATCGATATGCCGTGATGATTTCAGCAAGAAATGAGGAAAAAGTAATCGGGCATTTGTTGCAAAGCATCAAAGCCTGCGATTATCCGTCGGAATTGGTAGATATTTATGTGGTGGCGGATAACTGTACGGACGAAACGGCGCGAATTGCGGCTGAAAACGGAGCGACTGTGTATCAGCGGTTTAATAAAAAGCTGATCGGAAAGGGTTATGCCCTGAATGAGTTGTATTCCTATATTGCCGATCTTCACGGAACGCAGTATTACGATGGTTTCTTCGTCTTTGATGCGGATAACCTTCTGGACAAGCATTATATCACGGAAATGGATAAATGTTTTAGTGCCGGAAACCGGGTTATTACAAGTTACCGCAATTCCAAGAACTACGGTACCAACTGGATCTCTGCCGGCTATGCACTTTGGTTTTTGCGGGAGGCGAAATTCCTTAACAACCCCCGCTCTCTTTTGGGGACCAGCTGTGCCATTTCCGGAACGGGCTTTTTGATCCACCGAGATATACTGAATCGGCAAAATGGCTGGATACATTTCCTGCTTACAGAGGATATTGAGTTTTCTGTAGATAATGTTTTGCAGGGTGAAAAGATCGGCTATTGCCACACCGCCATGTTGTATGACGAGCAGCCTTCCAGCTTTAAAGTCGCCTGGAGACAGCGTTTGCGTTGGTCTAAGGGATTCTTGCAGGTTATGCGAGACTACGGCGGTTCCCTGTTTAAGCAGAGTGTCAAGAACTTTTCTGCCTTTGACATGCTTATGACCATCGCACCTGCCTTTATCATTACCTTGTTTTGCTTGCTCTCTAATTTATGTGCACTGGTTTATGCTCTTGCGTGCAACCCCACTATCGTCGGAACCATTATAGGTAGTTTGGTTTATACGGTTCTGTCCGCATACTTGCTGCTGTTTGTAGTCGGCCTTTCAACGGGTGTTACCGAATGGAAACAAATCCATTGCTCTACACCCCGCAAGATACTTTCGTTTTTCACATTCCCCCTGTTCATGATGACCTATATCCCCATTTCTGTACAAGCTCTGTTTGCTAAGGTGGAATGGAAACCGATTGAGCATAATGTAGCCATTTCTATGGATGATCTGACCTGTGGAAAAATCGCCCATTCTGGCAAGTGATATCAAAAAGGTGAAAAATATCCCGAAAAGCGGAATCCGGGGAACGCAAATGCGTTCCCCGGATTTTTGGCGTGCAGCAAAAAATACCCTCTCCCGGGGGAAGGTATTGTCGGCAAATTTCCCTTGCATTCTCTTGACGGGTGTGGTATCATACTCTTGCGACACAATTCAATAACCTACTCAGTAAAGAAGTGTGCGTTTTTGCTTTGGCAAAAATGCATGCTCTACCCAGCATACTTCTTTGTGAGTAGATGGAATTGTGTCGCAGCAATGGGGCTTGCGTTTTTCGTGCGCAGCTCTGCTGCGCACTTTTTATTTTATGGAAAAGGGGATGCCGTGTAGATGCCTGAGGATTTGGAAGAGATCATTCCGCAGTTAAGAAGAAACGATGCCCGTTGCCAGAAGCTGCTGGGAAAAAGCTATGCCCTGTCCGAGCAGTATTTTCAGATTTTGGAATCCCTGGCCCCTGCCGACAGGGACTGTCTGGAAGAGTATCTGAGCCTGTGCGAGGAATTAGAGGGCCGAACCGTCCAACTGGTTTCCATTCATTATGCCATCAACGGCACAAAGGTGCTGAAAAATACGGCAATGTAAAAGGCGTGTTGCAAATGCAACACGCCTTTTCATATACGGGGCGTCGAAGGCGCCGCCCCCTACAAATTGAGATTATTCAGTTTCCGTATCAGGATCGGAGGGCATTTCTTCACCGCCGTCCTCGCCGCCAACATCTTCGCCGCTGCCGTTTTCACCGCCAACGTCCTCACCGCCGATATCTTCACCGCCGATATCTTCGCCGCCGGTGTCCGGATCATCAGGGATCTCAGGCACTGCATAAGAGATATTGCCATCTTCAAAGAAGGTCACCACAGGATTGCCGGGGGACACGGAGAAGGGGGTATAGAAGAGCTCTTCGGTGGAGAAATAGATCCAAAGCTCCCCATCCACACAATCAAACCACAAAGGATCGATCAGCGCAGAGTAGACATCATGGACGGGATCGTTTTCGTTATCTGCCAGATCCACAACGATCTGATAATGGGCATACGCGCCAACGGCTTCCAGCTCGGTCACCCGGAGCACCCAGGTGTTGGCAGGATCCGAACTGCGGAGCTCAGTGATGCCGCAGCCATAGCAAATGCGCTCTTCCTGCGTAAATTCGCCGTTGGGAGAATTGATAGCCGCCCACTCGTCAAAGCTGTGGGAAGCGGTAACGGGATTGGTCTTTTCCACGATATTGCAGCGGCTGCAGGTACGCTCCGTCCAGCCGTCGGTGGTGCAGGTGGCGGCGATTACAGAATACTCACCATATTTGTGACCCAGCGGATTCCGGAAGTCCTGGAAATCCATATCACCGCATTCGCAGTAATACTCCGTATAGCCCAGGGTATCGCATTTAGGGGAAATGACTTTGCCTTCTATGGTGTATTCGTGCTCGTGGCCTGGGATATATTGGGTGGAATTCGAGGGGATGGACACATCGTCGGGAATGGAATTGTTATTATCATTTCCCTGAGGCACATTTACATTGGTATCTCCGCCCGGCTGTAAAAAATCACTTACACGGCCCAAAGTGATGAAAACCATCATCACCGTCAGCACCAGCAAAGCGGACATTAAAATAAACATTACATTTTTTGCGGTCAGCTTCATATGAGCATCTCCTTTTCTTCGCACATTATAACGCACTTTTTCACCGATTGCAAGTATGCACAATTGCCAATCGTTGACTTTTCTAGAAAAAATGCGTATAATAAACTAGAATTATTATGGATAAGTTTGGCAGGTAAACATTATGGCTACTAAAAAACAGGAACAATACGGAAATTCCAGTATCTCCATGCTCAAAGGCGAGGACCGGGTGCGCAAACGCCCGGCGGTCATCTTTGGCTCAGACGATCTGGAAGGCTGTAAGCATGCGGTTTTTGAGATCCTCAGTAATGCTATTGACGAAGCCCGGGAAGGTCACGGTGATACCATCATCGTCACCCGGTACGAGGATATGAGCGTGGAGGTGGAGGACTTCGGCCGCGGCTGTCCCGTGGACTATAACGAAAAAGAAAAGCGCTACAACTGGGAGCTGGTGTTCTGCGAGATGTACGCCGGCGGTAAGTACGGCGAAAACGGGGAGAACTACGAGTATTCTCTTGGCCTGAACGGCCTGGGCTCCTGCGCCACCCAGTATGCCTCCGAATTTTTCGATGCCACCATCCGCCGGGATGGCTTCCGCTATGACCTGCACTTCGAAAAGGGCCGCAACAAGGGCGGCTTGAAGAAAGAGCCCACTGACCGTGGCCGCAAGACCGGCTCCCTGTTCCATTGGAAACCGGACAAGCAGGTGTTTACGGATATCAACATTCCTGCGGACTATTACCGGGATGTTCTGCGCCGTCAGGCGGTGGTAAACAAGGGCGTTCGCTTCAAATTCCGCAATCAGGTGGGCAAAAAGTTCGAGGAAGAGGAGTTCTGCTACGACGACGGCATCAAGCAGTACATCGGTGAGCTGGTAGGGGATAACGCTTTCACCATGCCCACCTACTGGGAGACCGAGCGCCGCGGCCGGGATGCGGACAACCGCCCGGAAATGAAATTGAAGATCACCTGCTCCTTCTGTTTCAGCAAGCAGGTGAGCCATGTGGAATACTACCACAATTCCTCCTGGCTGGAATACGGCGGCAGCCCCGATCGGGCGGTGCGCCTGGGCTTTACGGCGGCCTTCGACAAATTCCTCCGGGAAAATAACAAGTACACCAAGAACGAGAACAAGATCCTCTATCAGGATATTCAGGATTCTCTGGTTCTTGTCACCAACTGCTTCTCAACTATCGGCTGTTTTGAAAATCAGACCAAAAAATCCGTCAATTCCAAGTTCACACAAGAGGCCATGACTGCGTTCTTTAAGGATCAGCTGCAGGTTTGGTTTATCGAGAACAAGCAGGAGGCGGAGCGTGCCGCGGAGCAGATCCTCATCAACAAGCGCGCCCGGGAATCTGCGGAAAAGACAAAGAGCAACATCAAAAAGAACCTGTCTGCCAAGGTGGACATTGCCAACCGGGTGCAGAAATTTGTGGACTGCCGCAGCAAGGATACGGACAAGCGTGAGCTGTATATCGTGGAGGGTGACTCCGCATTGGGCAGCGTCAAGCTCAGCCGCGACGCGGAGTTCCAGGGCATTATGCCTGTTCGCGGTAAGATCCTCAACTGCCTGAAAGCGGACTACAACAAGATTTTCGCCTCTCCCATCATCACCGACTTGATGAAGGTGCTGGGCTGTGGAGTGGAGATCCAGGGCAAAAAGGCCAAGGATCTTAGCAGCTTTGACATTTCCCAGCTGCGCTGGAACAAGGTGGTCATCTGTACCGACGCGGATGTGGACGGCTTCCAGATCCGCACCCTGATTTTGACTATGCTCTACCGCCTGTGTCCCACTCTGATCCGGGACGGTTATGTGTATATCGCGGAATCTCCGCTTTTTGAGATCACCTGCAAGGACAAGACCTGGTTTGCCTACAACGAAGCCGAAAAAATGAAGATTTTGACAGACTTGGAGGGCAAAAAGGTGACCATCCAGCGCTCCAAGGGCCTTGGCGAAAACGACCCGGAAATGATGTGGATGACCACCATGAACCCGGAGACCCGTCGGCTGATCAAGGTCATGCCGGAGGATGCAGAGCGTACCAGCCACTATTTTGACGTTCTGCTGGGCGATGCTCTGAACGAGCGTAAGAATTTCATCGCGGAAAACGGCCCCAAGTATTTGGAACTGGCTGATATATCTTAAAGAGGTGCATATGGCACGAAAGAAGAAAGAACCGGAACAGAATAAGAAAAAAATCGACACCAGCGGCATTATGGGCCTGGTGGGCTCCACCACGGAGCAGGCGATCTCCGAAACTTTGGAGATCAACTACATGCCCTATGCCATGTCCGTTATCGTCTCCCGGGCCATCCCGGAGATCGACGGCTTTAAGCCCTCACACCGCAAGCTCCTGTACACCATGTACAAAATGGGCCTGCTCAACGGCGGCAGAACAAAATCTGCCAACATTGTGGGTCAGACCATGCGGCTGAACCCCCACGGCGATGCTGCCATCTATGAGACGATGGTGCGTCTTGCCAAGGGCAACGAGACCCTGCTCCACCCCTTTGTGGACTCCAAGGGTAACTTCGGCAAGGTCTACTCCCGGGATATGGCCTACGCCGCGTCCCGTTATACGGAAGCGAAACTGGACAAGTTCTGCGAGGAGCTGTTCCGGGATATCGATTCCGATACCGTGGACATGGTGGACAACTACGACGCTACCATGAAAGAGCCCGCTTTGCTGCCCACAACCTTCCCCAATGTGCTGGTTTCCGCAAATCAGGGCATCGCTGTTGGTATGGCATCCAACATCTGCTCTTTCAATCTGAAAGAGATCTGCGATACTGCCATTGCCCTGATGGAAAACCCCGACCATGACATTTTGGAGACCCTGCCCGGCCCGGATTTCTCCACCGGCGGCGAGCTGTTGTTTGACGAAAATGCCACCCGGGAGATCTATCAGACCGGCCGTGGCAGCTTCAAGCTGCGGGCAAAGTGGCGCTATGTCAAGGAAGGCAACCTGATCGAGATCTACGAGATTCCCTATTCCACCACCACGGAAGTGATCATGGATAAGGTTGCGGACCTGATCAAGGCCGGGAAGATCAAAGAGATCAACGACATGCGCGACGAGACCGACCTGGGCGGTCTGAAACTGACCATCGACCTGAAACGGGGCGCAGAGCCGGAAAAGCTGATGCAAAAGCTGTTCCGTCTGACTACTTTGCAGGACAGCTTCCCCTGTAACTTCAACATCCTCATCGCCGGTATGCCCAGAGTCATGGGCGTGGGCGAGATTTTGGAGGAGTGGACTGCCTGGCGGATGGAATGTGTCAAGCGCCGCATTTTCTTCCAGGTACAGAAAAAGGAAGAACGGCTGCACCTGCTGAAGGGTCTGGAACGGATACTGCTGGATATCGACAAGGCTATCAAGATCATCCGGGAAACCGAGCTGGATGCGGAAGTTATCCCCAATTTGATGATCGGCTTCGGCATTGATGAAGTGCAGGCAAACTTCGTAGCAGAGATCAAACTGCGCAATATTAACAAGGAATATATCCTGAAGCAGACCAAGGCCATTTCCGATCTGGAAAAGGAGATCAAGGAGCTCAACGGCATCTTGAAGAGCCATGCGAAATTGCAGGGCGTTATTGTGGACGAGCTGAAAAAAGTATCCGAGAAGTACGGCCAGCCCAGAAAGACGGAGATCATCTACGAATCAGGCTCTGTGGAGCTGGAAGAGGAAGAGGAGCAGGTACCGGATTACCCGGTGACCATGTTCCTGTCCAAGGAAGGCTATCTGAAGAAGATCACCGCCCAGTCCCTGCGGATGAGCGGCGAGCAGAAATTCAAAGAGGGCGACAGCCTGCATTACAGCGTGGAAACCAGCAACAAGGAAGAGCTGCTGGTGTTCACCAATCAGTTCCAGTGCTATAAGACCCGCCTTTCCGATTTTGAGGACGGCAAGGCATCCCAGTTGGGCGATTATCTGCCTCAGAAATTGGGTATGGATCCCGGTGAAAGCGTAGTCCAGGTGGTGCTGCCCGGGGATTACAAGGGCTTTGTGCTGTTCTTCTTTGAAAATGGCAAGGCAGCAAAAGTGCCTCTGTCCGCCTATGAGACCAAGACCAACCGAAAGAAACTCACCGGTGCTTATTCGGATAAGAGCAAGCTGGTGGAAGTGTTTGCTATGACCGAGGATACCCAAATGGCGGTATTCACTACCGACAGCCGGGCGGTCATCTTCTCCACAGCCCAGCTGCTTCCCAAGACCACCCGGAATACCATCGGCGTATCCGTGGTATCCTTGAAGAAAAAGGCTGCTGTTTCCCAGGTGCAGAAGCTCGCTGACTGCGGCATCGTCAATCAAAGCCGTTACCGCAGCAGAAATATCCCCTCAGCAGGCTCTCCCCTGAAAGAAGAGGACGCACCGGAAAAGCAAATCAGTTTTGAGGTCTGATCCATGAAGAATAAACTCCAATTTTTGGGCAGCACCGTAAAGATCATACTGGGATGCGCTGTGTTTGGCGTAGGCTTCAATATGTTTATGCTGTCCCATAACATGAATGTGGGCGGACTTACCGGTTTGTCCATGATACTGGTGCACCTGCTGGACTTCGGTACGGTGGGTACGTTGACCGCGCTCATCAATATCCCGCTGTTCGCCCTTGGAGGCTGGAAGTTGGGCAAAAAGTTCTTTTTTCAGTCGCTGCTGGGTATGTTGGCAAGCTCTGTTGCCATTGATGCATTTTCTGTTTTGCCGGTGCCGGAGATCGATACTCTGGTGGCCGCGCTCTACGGCGGTGTGCTGTGTGGCTTGGGACTGGGTGTGGTGTTTGCTACCGGTGCAACCACCGGCGGATCGGATATCATCGTCCGTTTGTTGAAGCGCAAATGGCCCAATGTGCCCATCGGAATCATCAACACCTGCTTTGATCTGGTTGTGGTCACCCTGACAGGCATTGCCTTTGGGGATATGAGCAGAGCCTTGTACTGCGGTATTGCCGTGTTCGTGATGGGACGGGTGATCGATGCGGTGGTTTACCGGTTCGATTACTCCAAGGTTGTGTTGATCATCACCCGGGAGCATGCGGAAGTTGCCCGGCGGATCGGCACAGAACTGAACCGAGGCGCGACCTTCCTGAAAGGGGAGGGCGCATACAGCGGCTCGGATACCAAGGTCATACTGACGGCGGTAAAACGCCAGCAGCTGGCAGAATTAAAGGAACTGGTGGTAAGCATTGACCCCAATGCCTTCATCATCGTGCAGGAGGCCCACCAGGTGTTGGGCGACGGCTTCTCCCGCTATTCCAAGGACGCATTGTAAGAAAGGAGTGGGGTAAAATGAAACGGATAACAGCGCTGTTTTTGATGCTGAGTTTGCTTTTGTGCGGTTGCAGTTTTTGGACGGACGGCAGTTATTCTTCCGTTGAACCCCACGAAGAACCCTCCAAGCAGGTAAGTGATGCCGCCGTTACGGTTTCCGATTATGCAGATGTGACAGCGGCCCTGAGCATCTGGATCGAAGCCGGCAAGGAAAGCGGTATGCTCTCCATGCAGTACGAGTCCGAAGAAAGGGCGCAGAATGACTTGGATACAGCAGTATCCGAGGTCAGCAGGAACAATCCCTTCGCCGCCTATGGGGTGGATAAGATCGATTACCAGTTCGGCACCAGCGGCGGCCGCAAAGCGGTGAGCGTCCAGATTTCCTACTTGCAGAACCGGACACAGTTGGACAAGATCCAGCGTGCGGCAAATCTGCAGCAGGCAGAGCAGATCATAAAGCAGCAGCTGGATGCCTGCGCGGCAGGCGTTGTGGTGTATTTCGAGGGCCCGGAACAGCCGGATTATGTCCAAATGGTGGCAGACTATGCCCTGGAATATCCCCAGCGTGTGATGGAATCACCAGAGGTGACGGTCAGTTTGTACCCGGAAGAGGGGGAGAAGCAGATCGTGGAGCTGAAATTCTCTTACCAGACCAGCCGGGCGGAGCTGCGGACATTGCAAAACAAAGTCGCGCCGGTCTTTGCCTCTGCGGCTCAGTATGTGTCTGGAAATTGGTCGGCAGAAGAAAAAGCCCAGCGGCTCTATGAATTCCTCATGGGGCGTTATGAGTATAATATTCAAACTTCCATCACACCGGCATACAGCCTGCTTTTGCACGGCGTGGGAGACCACCGGGCGTTTGCCATGGTCTACGGCGCCATGTGCCGGGAAGCGGGATTGAACTGTTATATGGTAACCGGCACACGCTCAGGCACGCCCTGGGTGTGGAATGCGGTGCAGCTGGATGGGGAATATTATTACATAGACCTTCTCAACAGCGCCGATACCGGCTTCCGCCTCTACGCGCAGGAGGAAATGACGGAGTATGTCTGGGATTATTCCGCGTATCCCACATTGATTGAGGAAAATTCATAAAAGACGAAGAAAAGGTATTGACAAAAACAAAATTTCTGTTATAATACCTTTTGTTCCGCGGGTGTAGCTCATCCGGTAGAGCGCCACCTTGCCAAGGTGGAGGTAGCGAGTTCGAGCCTCGTCACCCGCTCCAGAAAAGAAAAAGCCTTTGTCGTAGACAAAGGCTTTTTCTTTTCAACGAAATAGTTCTGATCAGAATAAAAGGAGCATAATTAATGATCCGGTTTGGTACATTAAACAAAAATGAAAAGGAACGTTGGCTTCCCCAATTGTTTGACCTTTTTTATGACAATATGCGCAAAATCGCACCAAGCGAGTTGAGCTATGAACAGGAAAAACAGCAGTGGCTTGGTGCAGTGTCTCCGGCTTTGGAGAAAGCACCCCGGCAGATCATTTTGTGCTTTGCAGATGACAGCCTTGCAGGTTATGTCCAGTACTATACAAACGGAAACCTGCTGATGATCGAAGAAGTTCAGATCAAGCAGGCATACCAGCGCACAACGCTGTTTTATTGCTTTGGCAAATATCTTGCGAAAATGCTTCCGGCAGATTTAGAAACCTTGGAGGCCTTTGCAGTCAAACAGAACCTGCGTTCCCGCAAGCTGATGGGAAAACTGGGGATGACGCAAATCGACGAAAATAGCAATTTTGTGCACCTGCGCGGGTCTGCTCGGGAGATCAGACAGATTTTTGAATAAGAAAGAAGCCGCAAATGCGGCTTCTTTTTTATGGAACCCTTCTTTTTTGTTTACAGTTCCGTAATCACAGGCAAAATCATGGGATTACGCTTGGTGGTTTTGTACAGATAACCGCTCAGATCGCTCTTGATGGCGGTCTTGATAGCGGACCAATCCCGTACCCGTCTGCGCTGACAGCGTTCAATGGCTTCCATGGCAACCGCGCGCAGCTCTTCCATCAGCGCCTCGGATTCCTTTACATAGATAAAGCCCCGGGTGATGATATCCGGGCCGGAAATGATGCTTCCGTCCTGACCGGACAGGTTCAGACACACCACGATCATGCCGTCCTGCGCAAGATGCTTGCGATCCCGCAGGACGACGCTTCCTACATCGCCCACGCCGGTGCCGTCCACAAAGACCTTGCCGGCGGTCACGGTGCCATTGATTTTGCAGCTGCGGACGCCCGGCTCGATCACAGAACCGATCTCTCCGATGATCACATTCCGGGGCGCAATGCCCATTTGCTGGGCCAGCCGTCCGTGAATTTGCAGCATCCGCTGCTCGCCGTGGACGGGAATAAAATATTTCGGTTTGCACAGAGCAAGCAAGATCTTCAATTCTTCCTGACAGGCGTGGCCGGAGACATGGAGACCTTCGCTCTTTTCATAGACCACATCCGCGCCCTTGCGGTATAGCTCATTGATGATCCGGGAGACCGCCTTTTCGTTGCCGGGGATGGCGGACGCGGAGATAATGACCCGGTCCTCGGCGGTGATGTCGATCTGCTTGTGGGTGTTAAAGGCCATGCGGTACAGGGCGGACATGTTCTCACCCTGAGAGCCGGTGGAGACGATGACAACCTTGTTTTTGGGCAGGCTTTTCACCGCACCCAAATCGATGATCGTGCCAGAAGGCACTTTCAGATAACCCAGCTCCTGAGCGACCTTCAGCATATTTTCCATGCTCCGACCGGACACGGCTACCTTCCGACCGTGACGGATGGCAGTAGCCAGAACTGCCTTGATCCGGTGCATATTGGATGCAAAGGTGGTGATGATGATCCGCTGATCGCAGTTGCGGAACTGACGATCCAGACTCTCCGCCACCAGATTTTCGCTGGGTGTGTAGCCGGTGCGTTCGGCGTTGGTGGAGTCGGCCAGCAGGGCCAGAATACCCTGGTTGCCCAGTTCGCCGAAACGGGCCAGATCGATCATGCCGTCCGCGGCGGTGGGATCGATCTTGAAGTCGCCGGTCATAACCACCGTGCCCACAGGCGTGTGGATGGCAAACGCCACAGCATCGGCGATGGAATGGTTGACATGGATGAACTCTACGGAAAAGCAGCCGGCCTTAACCACGTCGCCGGGCTTGTGGGTGACGAGCTTTACGGCGTCGGTCAGACGGTGCTCTTCCAGCTTCAGCCGGATCAGTCCGTTGGTCATGGCGGTGCCATGGATGGGACAATTGACCTGCTGCATGCAGTAGGGGATAGAGCCGATGTGATCTTCGTGTCCGTGGGTGATGAACATACCCCGCAGCTTCTTTGCGTTCTGCACCAGATAGGAAAAGTCCGGGATCACCAGGTCAACGCCGTACATATCTTCGTCCGGGAATGCAACGCCGCAGTCGATGACGATCATGTCCTTGCCATATTCCAAAACGGTACAGTTCTTGCCGATCTCGTCCAGACCGCCAAGGGGAATGATTTTCAGTTTTTCTGCCAAAGTATAGTAACTCCTTTCAAAATGCGGCTAAAAAGCCATAACAAAGCAGGCAGCCACTTGTCACATTCTTGCGCCCTGTATGGCGAATGTGAGGGAAATGCCCGCTGATTTTTTCAATTTTCTTTGCCCGGGACTGCCCCACCCGGCGCATTGTAAAAGTATTATAACACAGTTTTCGGGAAAAGTATACCTCTTTTTCAAAGATGTGTTCGACTCTTTTCGCAATCCCCATCGCCGAACAGAATATATGTAGGGGGCGGCGCCTTCGACGCCCCGCAAGGATAGCACTCATTCATACAACGGGCTGTCGTGGGTGCCAGCCCCTACATTTTCGATGTTTGTGTGTGTTTGTAGGAGCGGCAACCTGCCGCCTAGGGGACGGAAAACCCGTCCCCTACGATATGTCATTGTGAACCAGTGACAGAGGTCACTGGTGTGGCAATCCCTATCGCCAAGCGTACCGTTTCAGATTTCCAAACCGTGAATGATTTCTTTCAACTTCCGGGCGCTTAACTGCATCTTCTCCGTTTCCTCGGGGGTCAGGGGAGAGGTGATCTTGGTGTGCACGCCGTTACTGCCCACCAAGGCCAAGGTGGACAGGCACACATCTTCCACGCCGTATTCCCCGTGCATCATGGTGGACACAGTCAGGGCCGTGCCGCTGCCGTTTAGGACGCACTTGCAGATGTGGCACACAGAAATGGCCACGGCATAGAAGGTCGCGCCCTTGCTTTTGATCACCTGCGCGCCGGACTGCTTGACGAACTCTTCCACAGCCGGATGATCGTCCTTGCTCCAACGGATGCGGCTTGGATCAGCTACATTGTTGCGGTAGTCGTCGATCTTGTTGTTGGCAATGGTGGCCAGGGACCAGGGAATAAAGGAACTGTCCCCATGCTCGCCGTAGACATGGGCGTGGACATTTTTGGGACTGATGTGAAAACGCCTTGCCAGCTCCGATTGCAGACGGCTGGTGTCCAGCACCGTGCCGGACCCCAGAATGCGGTTTTCCGGGATGCCTGAAATTTTGGTGAACACATAGGTCAGAATATCCACAGGATTGGAGACCAAAATATAAATGGCGTCCGGGGCGTATCGGACGATCTGAGGCGTGATTCCTTTCAGAATGTTCACATTGGTCTGGGCCAGCTCCAGTCGGGTCTGACCGGGCTTGCGGGGCACGCCGCAGGTGATGATGACAATCTGGGAGCCTGCGGCATCCTCATAATCCCCGGGGCGGATGATGGCCGGGGCGCAGAAGGGCGCGCCCTGATAAATATCCATGGCTTCGCCCATGGCCTTTTCCTTGTTGATATCGATCATCACCACTTCGCTGGCGATTCCCTGTACCAGAATGTCGTTGGTAATGGCAGAACCCACGCTGCCGGCACCGATCACCGTGATTTTAGTTGACATAACATAACCTCCTTGCCATAACCGGGATCAAAATCCGCATTTTGCTGTTGTTATCTTGCGTCCGTAATGGTTTTCTATGTAAAAACGGGGAGATACTTTTGGAAAAAACTATGAAAAACAGTTGCACCCGGTGTTTTCTTTTGCTATAATATACGCTAGGATCAATGTAATGTGGAAAGTATACCTATTTTTAGGAGGTGCGACATATGAACAAGAAACTGGGGCGGCTGCTTTGGCCGGGACTGTGGGTCTTTTTTGTTGTGATGGCAGGCTTTGCCGTTGCGGCAGCAGTGATGGAAAACTATGTTTTGGCCGCAGTGGAAGGCGGCTTGACTGCCGTTCTGGGAATCTACTATGTCATATGCCGCGTATACCGCCGCCGGGAGATCCAGCAGTATGTGAAAACTGCTTTTGACAGCGCCGGTGTAGGCGCCGGTGCGGATGTTCCGCTGCCCATGGCGTTGGTGCGTCTGGGTGACAAAAGTATTATATGGACCAACGATGCATTTGCTTCTATCACAGGCTATCAGAATAAATATTTGCATCAGAAATTGGAAAGTGTTTTGCCCGGCCTTAGTCTGGATTGGCTGACCGCCGGCAAGCCGGAGTACCCCTACGATATCACCATTTCTGACCGCCGTTACCGGGTGTACGGTACAGCCCTCCGGGCGGATGATCCGGAAGGAACGGCCCTGGGCATGCTGTATTTCAGCGACCTGACGGAGCTGTATCTGGTTCGGGACGAATATATCCGCTCCCGTCCTGTGGTTAGCATCATTTTGGTGGATAACTACGAGGAGCTTATCAAAAACCTCACAGAAAGTGGCATTTCCAACCTGAATGCGCGGATCAATGAGGTCATCACCTCCTGGGTGGAAGCCTACCATGGCCTGTTCCGCCGGTTGGAGCGCAACCGTTTCCTGCTGGTGTTTGAAAAACAGGATCTGGAACGGGCGACGGAAGGAAAATTCTCCTTACTGGAGGACATTCATCAGGTGGAGAATCCCACCGGCCTGACGGTGTCCATTTCTCTGGGCATCGGCGTGGATGGCGCGAATTTTGAGGAAAGCTATAATTTTGCGGCCTTGGCCATTGAAATGTCCCTAAGCCGTGGCGGTGACCAGGCGGTCATCAAGGATCGCTTCAACTTCACCTTCTACGGCGGCCGCAACAGAGAAAACGACCACCGCAGCAAGGTGCGTTCCCGTGTTACTGCCAACTCTCTGATGGAACTGATCGGTCAGAGCAGTCAGGTGTTCATCATGGGACACAAGAATGCAGACCTGGATGCAGTGGGCGCGGCTATGGGTATTTCCTGTATGTGCCGCAAGAAGGGCAAAAAGGCCTATATCGTTTTGGATCTGGAGAAAAATGTGGCGGAAAAGCTGCTGGACGAGATCCGCGTTGTGCCGGAATACCGGGAAACCTTTATTTCCGGTCAGGAAGCGCTTTTGTTGTGCGACAACCACAGCACCCTGGTGGTAGTGGATACCAACCGCCCGGATCAGGTGGAGTGCCAGCCCCTTTTGGAAGCCATTCCCAAGGTCTGCGTGGTGGATCACCACCGCAGAGCGGCGGAGTATATCAATCCGGTTGTGGTGAATCTCCACGAGCCCTTTGCTTCCTCTGCGGCGGAACTGGTGACAGAGCTGCTGCAATACGCCGTGGAAAAGAGCGATGTTCTGCCCATTGAGGCCAAGAGCCTGATGGCGGGTATTTTCCTGGACACTAAGAGCTTCAATGTCCGCACCGGCGAGCGCACCTTCGAGGCGGCGGCAGTGCTGCGGCAATGGGGCGCGGATACGGTGGAAGTGAAAAAGCTCCTGCAAAACGACTTCCAGGACACCATGTCCAAGTACCAGATCATCAAGTCTGCCCGGCTGTACCGCCAGGAGCTGGCGATCGCCGCGCTGACCACCACTACTTCCCGGACATTGGCTGCCCAGGCTGCGGATGAACTGCTGAACATTTCCGGCATCACCGCATCCTTTGTGCTGTATCCCGACGATGATCGGGTCATTGTATCCGCCCGTTCCATTGGCGATGCCAATGTGCAGATGATCCTGGAGCCCTTGGGCGGCGGCGGCAATACGGCCACAGCCGGTGCACAGATGCCGGGCTGCACAGTGAAGGAAGCGCTGGATCAACTGGTAGCTTCCATTGACAAATACTACGAACAATAATTAGGAGTAATATTATGAAAGTAATTCTGTTACAAGATGTAAAAGGCAAGGGTAAAAAGGGTCAGATGCTGGAGGTTTCCGACGGTTACGCACGGAACTTCATGCTCCCCAAGAAGATGGCTATTGAAGCCACTCCCGATGCCATCAATACCATGCGCATGAACGACAAGGCCACCCAGGAACGTATCGCCAAGGAAAAGGCAGAGGCTCTGGCGCTGTCCAAGCAGCTGCGTGAGCTGACTCTGGTGGTCACCTGCAAGGGCGGCGGCGCAGGCCGTCTCTTTGGCTCTGTTACCAACCAGGAAATTGCCGACGCGCTGAAAGCCAAGGCCGGCATCACACTGGACAAGCGGAAGATCGTGATTTCCGAAACCATCAAGTCCGTGGGTACCTATACCGTGACATGCAAGCTGGGCTACGAGATCTCCGCACCCCTGACTGTGAAGATCGAAGAAGCATAAAAAGCCATTTCCCATACCGAGAGAGGAGAGAAAAACATGGATGAACAGTTGATGGCGCGGCAGCAGCCTCATGATCTGGATGCGGAGCAGTCCGTGCTGGGTTCTATTCTGATCGATAGCCGGTGCGTTGCCGATGTGATCGGCTTGGTGCAGCCGGAAGACTTTTTCCTGCAGCAGAACCGGGAAATCTTTGAAGTGATCTATTCCATGTTCAACTACTCCCAGGCTATCGACCCGGTGACGGTGTTGGACAAAATGCGGGAAGCCGGTGTCTATCATGACAATTCCCGAGACTATATCATGCAGCTCATGGAGATCACTCCCACTGCCGCCAATGCGGTGCGGTATGCCAATATCGTCCGGGAAAAGGCTATGCTGCGCAGTCTGTCCCAGGCGGGTGTGGATATTACGCAGATGGTGCAGGAGCAGGTGGGTACACCTCAGGAGATGCTGGAATCTGCGGAAAAGAAGATCTACGCATTGCGCAAGGGCGACCGCCAGGATTCTTTGGAGCATATCGGTACAATCTTGCACAAGGTGTATGATCGGCTGAATGAACTGGCTCAGTCCGATTCTGCCATCCCCGGCCTTTCTACCGGCCTCCGGGATCTGGACAGCAAGATCAACGGCCTGAACAAGGGCAACCTGCTTTTGGTGGCGGCCCGTCCTGCCATGGGTAAGACTACTTTTGCGCTGAATATGGCGCTGAATGTAGCAAAAAAATATAAAAAGACCGTGGCATTTTTCTCTTTGGAAATGTCCCGGGAGGAATTGGCTATGAGACTGCTGTCCAGCGAGAGCTTTGTGGACAGCCAGAAGATGGCCACCGGCAAGCTGACGGAAGAAGAATGGGTCAAGATCGGCATGGCATCCTCCGCCCTGAGCCAGACGGACATTCGGGTGGATGACAATGGCGGCATCACTGTTGCGGAAATGAATGCCAAGTGCCGCCGACTGGACAATTTGGGCCTGGTGGTGATCGACTATCTGCAATTGATGCAGGGCTCCGGTTACAGTAAGAGCAATGAAAACCGCGTTCAGGTGGTCAGTGATATTTCCCGTTCTCTGAAGGTTATGGCCAAGGAATTGGGCGTCCCTGTGATCTGTTTGAGCCAGCTGAACCGTGCGGCAGAAGGCCGTTCGGACAAGCGTCCGATGCTGTCCGACCTCCGGGAATCCGGTTCTATCGAGCAGGATGCAGACTGCGTCATGATGCTCTACCGGGATGATTATTACAATCCCAATACGGAAGAAAAGAACGTGGCAGAGTGCATCGTTGCCAAGAATCGCCATGGCGAGATCGGCACGGTAAAACTGCAATGGCTGCCTCAGTACGTTACCTTTGCAGACAGGGAGTGGAAGCATGCTGAATAAGCTGCTGAAACAGTTGCGGCAATATGATATGGTGGCCAAGGGTGACCGTGTGATCTGCGCGGTCTCCGGCGGCGCGGATTCTGTTGCACTGCTGTTTGGAATGTATCTGTTGCGGGAAAAATTGGGTATTACCCTGTCTGCGGCCCATTTTAACCACCGACTGCGCGGGGAAGAATCTGACAGAGACGAACAGTTTGTTCGTTCGTTCTGCGATCGCTACGATATTCCTCTTGAAGTGGGAAGTACCCAAGTCGTAGCCGGCAAAAAGGGACTGGAAGCCGCGGCCCGGGATGCAAGATACGCGTTTTTTGCCACCTTGCCCGGTAAGATCGCTACCGCCCATACGGCGGACGACAACGCGGAAACGGTTTTGATGCATTTGGTGCGTGGAACGGGCTTGCGTGGCCTGGGTGGAATCAGCCCGGTCAACGGAAATGTGATCCGTCCCATGCTGACCGTCACCCGGCAGGAAGTGCTTGCCTTTTTGGAGGAATACTGTCTGGATTTTGTGGAGGACAGCTCCAACAAAACCGACGATTTTCTTCGCAACCGCCTGCGTCACCATGTCATGCCCCTGCTGAAAGAGGAAAATCCCCGTTTGGCAGAGAATTTGTCGGATATGGCTATGGAGCTACGCTGGGATGCCCAGGCGTTGGAAGCGCTGGATACCTGCCAGGATGTTTCCCGGCTGCGGGAAATGATGCCTGCTCTGCGCAGTCGCGCATTGTACCGATTTTTGAAGGAAAACGGCATCCGGGAGCCGGAGCGCAGCCATGTGCACGCGCTGGAAGCCTTGGTATTTTCAGAAAAACCCTCCGCACGGGTCAATTTTCCCGGAGGTGTGACCGTTGGCCGGAATTATGATCGGCTGGAAGTTTTACAGGACACCCCTGTGCCGGAAGCAGTCGTTTTGATGCCCGGCGACAGATTGGAGTTACCCCAATGGGGTTTGACGGTCTCCTGCGAGGAGGCCAGGGAAATCATTAACACGAAGGATATTTTCACAGTCAATACCGCATCCGCGGTGATGCTGCGATCCAGACAAGCAGGGGACAGCATGCGTCTGAATGTTGGTACCTGCACGCTGAAAAAATTGTTTATAGACCGAAAAGTTCCTGCCCATCAGCGGCCGCACATTCCTGTGCTGGTGGATGAACAGGGGGTGCTGGGCGTTTGGGGAATCGGTGCCAATGTGGACCGACTGGCAACAACGCTTCCGGCGGTGCAAATTCGGTTGGAACCATTCATGAAACAGAGATAGGGAGGGCATTGTCATGGACAAAAATATTCAGGAGGTCATGCTGACAGAAGCACAGATCCAGTCCCGGATCGCGGAGATGGGAGAAATCCTGTCCGAGGAATACCGGGACAAAAACCCTGTGGTGATCGGCGTTTTGAAGGGCGTCGTGGTTTTCTATGCGGATATGATCCGCAAGATCACCGTTCCTTGCCAAATGGAATTTATGCAGATATCTTCTTACGAGGGCACGGAATCCTCCGGTTCGGTGGTGGTCAAGCAGGATATCGCTGTGGATATCAAGGGCCGCCATGTGCTGATTCTGGAAGATATTTTCGACACAGGAAACTCCCTGTCCTTTGTCCATGCTCATCTGATGGCGAAAGAACCTGCGTCCCTGAAGATCTGCACTCTGCTGGACAAGCCGGAGCGCAGAAAGCCGGGCGTGACTCTGCAAGCGGACTATGTGGGCTTTACTATCCCCAATGAGTTTGTAGTGGGCTACGGCCTGGATTACAATGAATATTACCGGAATTTGCCCTATATCGGCATCATGAAACCGGAAGCATATACTTAACCCTTAAGGAGTATCCATTTTGAAAAAACGCGGTTTTTTATCAATAGCACTGTATCTGATCATACTGGTTGTGCTGTTTACTGTCATCAGCGCAATTTTTGGCAGTCATACAGATGATCTGAGCTATTCCCAGATCCTTAACCTGTTCCGGGAAGAACAGGTCAAAAGCTTCACGGTAGAGGACAACACCATCTATCTCGACCTGCATACACCCTACGACGGCAAAACCAGCCTGACCTGTAATCTGGCAGATCCCCAGGGTTTCCACGAGGAAATGCGGGAACTCTTTGCGGAGCAAACTGCCGACGGTGTGTTGGAAAGCTACGATTTCCTGCCGGAAAAGGAAACCTCCCCCTACGACTGGATCTTGCCCATACTGATCGCAGGCGTCGTGCTCCTGATCTTGTGGGTTTTGCTCATGGGCCGGCTGAATGCCGGCGGCAATCCCATGGCCAACTTTGGCAAGGCCCGTACCATGCTGGGCAACAACACGAAGGTCACCTTTGATGACGTTGCCGGTGCGGACGAGGAAAAAGCGGAGTTGCAGGAGATCGTGGATTTCCTCCGCAACCCGGAAAAATTCAAAGAAATTGGCGCGAAGATCCCCCATGGCCTGCTTTTGGTGGGCCCTCCCGGCACCGGTAAGACCTTGCTGGCCCGGGCTGTGGCAGGAGAAGCAGATGTGCAGTTCTTGTCCATCTCCGGTTCCGATTTTGTGGAGCTGTATGTGGGCGTGGGCGCAAGCCGTGTCCGCGACCTGTTTGATCAGGCGAAAAAAGTCGCCCCGGCCATTATTTTCATCGATGAGATCGATGCAGTGGGCCGCAAGCGTGGCTCCGGTCTTGGCGGCGGTCACGACGAAAAGGAACAGACCCTGAACCAGCTCCTGGTGGAGATGGACGGCTTTGCGAAAAATGAGGGCGTGATCGTCCTGGCGGCTACCAACCGCCCCGACATTCTGGATCCGGCACTGTTGCGCCCCGGCCGTTTTGACCGGCAGATCCATGTGGGTGCGCCGGATGTGAAGGGCCGTGAGGACATTCTGAAAGTCCACTCCAAGGGCAAGCGGCTGGATGCAAGTGTGGATCTTGCCCTGGTTGCCCGTTCCACCGTGGGCTTCACCGGCGCGGATCTGAGCAACCTGATGAACGAAGCGGCGATCCGCGCGGCTCGAGCAGATCGAAAAGTGCTGACTATGGAAGACCTGAACGAGGCCATGATGAAAATCCTGGCCGGTCCGGAAAAGCGCAGCCGTGTGCGTCAGCGCAAGGACCTGAAAGAGACTGCCATTCACGAAGCCGGTCACGCAGTTGCAATGTACCATCTGCCCACCCAGGATCCGGTGCTGCAGATCACCATTATCCCCCGTGGACAGAGCCTGGGCGCAACCTGGCACATTCCCCGGGATGACAGCGCCAATCTGACACGGAATCAGATGTACGAGCAGATCGTGGGTCTGCTGGGCGGACGGGTAGCGGAAGCCCTGTTCCTGGGTGATATTTCCGTGGGTGCATCCAACGATATCGACCGGGCGACGAAGCTGGCCCGGGACATGGTGGCCCGGTACGGTATGTGCGAAGAGCTGGGAACGGTGAGCTATTTGGGCGGCGGTGAGGTGTTCATCGGCCGGGATTATCAGACCACCAAGAGCTACTCCGAAAAGGTGGCGGGCACCATTGATGACCAGGTGAAGCTCCTGGTGGATAAGGCCTATGCCCAGTGCGCGGAGATCCTGAAAGCCAACGAGGATAAAGTCATGGCGGTGGTTGACCACCTGATGGAACACGAGACCATGACAGGCACGCAGTTTGCCGACTGCATGGAAGGCCGGGAGATCAGCGAAGCCACCGAGGTCTCTCTGTTCGATGCCCACCGGGAAACAAAGGAATAAATAAAAAGGGATGCTGGAAAATTCCAGCATCCCTCATTATTTGCCCCAAGCGTATTGACTTTTCTGCAAATGGGTTTATGATAAGGGTAACGTCAAAACTTGAAAGAAAAGAGGCACTATGCTATGAAGCGTTACCAAAAAAGCATGCTCCATGGGCCGCTTTTTCCCAATATTATTACATATTCCATCCCCATCATTCTTACCAGTATTTTGCAGCTGCTGTTCAATGCGGCGGATCTGGTGGTGGTGGGCCGTTTTTGCGGCAGCGTGTCCGTGGCGGCGGTGGGTGCAACCGGTGCGATTACCAGCTTGATTGTCAATTTGTTCATCGGTCTGTCCGTGGGCGCCGGCGTGAGTACCGCCCATGCCATCGGCGGAAAGAACGATGAGGAAACCCATCGTACCATCCATACCGCATTGCCCACGGCACTGGTAGGCGGCGCAGTACTGAGTATCCTTGGTATCGCCTTTTCGGAAACCTTTTTGCGCTGGATGGGCACACCGGAAAATGTGCTGCCCTTGTCCGCTGTTTATATGCGGATCTTCTTTGGCGGCATGATCTTCAATATGGTATACAATTTTTCTGCAGCAATTCTGCGTGCGGCAGGGGATACCAAAAGTCCGCTGATTTTCTTAACCATTGCCGGCGTTGCCAATGTGGCGCTGAATGTGATTTTTGTCACGGTGTTTGATATGAACGTGGCAGGTGTTGCGCTGGCCACCACCGCTTCCCAGGCAATTTCTGCGGTGTTGGCGGTGATCGCGCTGATGCGCCGCACCGATGCCTGCAGACTGCAAATCAGGAAGCTTCGCTTCTACAAAAAGCAATTTCGGAAAATTGTAAGTCTGGGTTTGCCGGCAGGTATTCAGTCGTCTATGTTCGCCATTTCCAATGTGGCGATTCAGTCCTCCATCAATTCCTTTGGCGATGTCTTTATGTCCGGCAATGCCTCCGCCAGCAACCTGGAAGGCTTTGTTCTGGTTTCAATGGATGCGTTTAATCAGGCGGCACTGAATTTTACCGGGCAGAATGTGGGTGCGGGGCAATACAAAAGAGTGCGCAAGATCCTGCTGACCTGCCTTGCCTGTACGGCGGTCGTGGGATTGGTGGGAGGACTCACCGTGTTCGCGTTTGGACGCCAGCTGCTGGCCATTTATATCACGGACTCGCCGCAGGCAATTGAGTACGGCATCTTGCATCTTTCCTATGTATGCGCGCCGTATTTTGTGTTGGGCATGACAAATGTGATGGGCGGCGCACTGCGCGGCCTGGGTGTGTCGGTTCCGCCCATGATCATATCCGTTTTGGGCATTTGCGGCGTACGAATCGCATGGATCTATACGATTTTTCAGATGCCCCAGTACCATACGCCGGGCTGCCTGTTTTTCTCGTATCCCCTTTCCTGGGTGATCACGCTGGCTGCGCAGGTCGTTTTGTTTGTTGTGGTTTACCGCAAACGCATGGCAATGTATAAAGAATAAAAAGGATAGGAAAACGATTTGGAACTGAACGATATTTATGATAAAGACCGCAACCTGACGGGTCGCATCCATCGCCGCGGCACCAAATGGAAGCCGGGAGAATACGGCCTGGTGGTCTGCGTGTGGATCTATGACGGCAAAGGCAATCTGCTGATGACCCGCCGGGCACCCCAAAAGAGCTTCCCCGGCACTTGGGAAAATTCCGGCGGCGCAGCCAGAGCGGGGGAGACCAGCCGCCAGGCCATTCGCCGGGAGCTGTTTGAGGAGACCGGCATCCGGGCGGAAGAGGTGGATTTTGAATTTTTGCGCACCACCCGGGATCACCACGCCTTCTACGACCATTATTGCCTGAGATCCCAGGTTTCTCTGGAACAGGTGGTATTGCAGCCCGGTGAAACGGACGATGTCAAATGGGTGAGTCATGCCGAAGTGCATGAAATGATCCGCAGGAAAGAGATCTGCCAGATCATCGCCCAGCAGTTTCTGGAAGAAGAGCCCACACTGCAAAAACGGCAAACTGCACAAGAATAACTAGAAAATATTGGGAAACATAACGGATTGTTTTTTCTTGCAATCCGGTATGTTTTTGGGGTATAATGAAAAAAAGCGTTTTTCGTGTACCCGGCAAAACGCTTGTGCCGGGGTATGAAAACGCTTTTCTTTTTTATTCAACAAGCAGGAGGAAATAACTATGATCCAATTATCTGAACTTCCCATCCGGTACGGAAAGGTGCCCCTTCGTGTGGCCCGGGGCCATTTTGCAACCAACCACAGCCATATCAATTACTATATTGATATTACATATAACAAGACCCGCCTCAGCGAAGCCAAGGCGACTGCCAAGGAGCTGGTGTCCCACTTTATCAACAACACCCCGGTTGATACCATCATCTGCCTGGACGGTACGGCTGTCATCGGCGCATGGGTTGCGGACGAATTGACAAAAACCGGATTCCGCACAATGAATGCCCACCAGACCATCTATGTGGTGGAGCCGGAGTTCAACAACAATTCCATGATGCTGTTCCGGGATAATTTGCAGCCGATGATCAAGGGTAAGCACGTTTTGGTACTGATGGCATCCTGCACCACGGGCTTTACCGCCAAGCGGGCCATTGAAGCGATCACCTATTACGGCGGCAATGTGGCCGGTGTAGCGGCGATCTACCGCGCGGTGGATGAGGTGGAGGGATACCCTGTACGCTCTGTTTACAGCGTCAGCGATATTCCGGATTACGAAAGCTACGATTCCCACGAGTGCCCCTACTGCAAGAAAGGTATCAAGCTGGACGCCTTGGTCAACAGCTACGGTTACTCGGCACTGTAAGTAAAAATAACAGAATCCTTTGACGTGATCTATAAGGAGGAATGGTAAGCATGAAAAGATGTAGTGTATTGTTCGTTGTACTATCTTTGCTTTTCGGCTTGTCTGCTTGCCAATCAGAATATCCGATTCCAACAGAATATCCGATTCCAAGCGAAGGTGTATGGTATTGCGCAGAATTGCAAGCACAATTTACCAGGAGAAAAACGGGGGGCTTTGTTTCTCCGTACGATGAAGATGATGAATATTTTGTTGACGAATCTAAAAATTATGTCATCGTAAATGGCGATAGAATTGCCACTGGGTTAGAGAGTGACCGCGGCGCATCGTATGTCTGGATTACTTGTCAAGAGCCAGACCATCCAGATTTTTATGAAGGAGAAATAATATATTCCTTTGATTTTGTGAGTCTCTCGGGCACCGAATATATTCTCAAAGATGACACAGGAAAGCGGTATACTTTCCTACGAATCGGAGATACGCCAACGGATGGTTAACAAAAGCCTATGGTCGGGGCAACGGCTTCGGTTATTCGGCTCTGTAAAAGCCTCCCTTGTGTAAAGGGAGGTGTCCGGAATCTTTGATTCCGGACGGAGGGATTGTTCTGCGTCGATACCTTACAACCCCTCAGTCAAAAATCCACAGCTCCCCTTACACAGGGGAGCCTTTCGGACGGCCAATGGCCGCCCCTACACGTCATTTTCCAAAAGTTTCAATGTAGGGGCGAGCATCGCTCGTCCGCCCCAAAATGCAAATGTTTGAACCCCACCTGCGCTCATGGAGTGCAGGTGGGGTTTGTGCAACAAAGAAATGATTAAATGAAACTTTCTGCGCGCAATACGCTGGTATCGGGATCAAAGAAATACTGCTGATTGTATAGTCCCTGGACAACCAGAATGTAGAGCTTGTCATCATTACCCCAGGTGTCCAAACGCACCCAGCCATTGCAGCGCAGGATTGCACTGTAAGTGCCGGTAATGGCGTTAATGCGGATGACTTGATTTCCGTCCAGGAAATATACACTGCCGGCATGGTAGCAAATTTCACCCAAGGTATTCTGAGAAGTATAGATTGTGTTGCAAATGCTGCCGTCGATGCTTAATTGCACCAGGGTGTTGTCCGGGGTGATGCCGTAGATATAATGGGGGCTGGCGACGACTTCCCGGAAAAGCAGGTCGGAGGGCTTGGTGTAAGTGGCACCACCCAGCTCATTCAGCCGCCAATAGGCTTTGACATAGCCAAAGGTGCTGTAAAGAAATACATTGCCGTTGGCGGCGTTGTATTCATCCGCCAGGTCTTCCGTAATTTGCGTTTCCGTCAGCGTGGTGAAGTTGGGGATTTCTGTCGGATTGGGGGAAATAATGTCCAGGGGTGTTTCCCAGGTGTTTTCGTAATTGTAGTGGTCGTTGTAATCTCCGGAGCCCCGTTCGCAGCTGTCGATGATGCCATAGTCAGCGATCAATTCCCCGGTCTGGATATTGTAGATATATTTGACTCTTGCGGGGATGTTGTAATGATTCTGGATTGCGATGCACAAGAAAGGCTGAGTATGGATGGTGATGGGATTTTCTTCAGGATTTGCCCAACAATCGGAGTAATCGGTGTGGGTATCCTGCTTGAATTGACTGTCAGGATTTTGAAGCTCTGTCTGCACAACTTCATAAAATGCGGGATTCATCATCTCCCAGGTGATTTGCCCCAAGGTGGTTTTCGGGGCGTCAAAGGAAAAATCCTCACTAAGTGGAATGGGGAGTGTGCCGGTATAAAGTGTCTTTTGGGTGTCGGAATGGAGATCACGGTAGAAAATACTGACGTTGTTTTCTGTGTCCACTTCAAAGATACATACAGTGTCCATACCACAGCTGCGCATCAGCCACATACTTGCATCTTTATTCTGAGTCAAAACGGTGGAGTAATTACCGGTGGTCAGATCCACTTTCAGAAGTGTGCCGTTTCCGGTGAGGTATGCCCAGTGACCGTCAGCAAGCAGGATTCCATAGCCGGAGAGGTCTATGTCTATGGGGATCTCGTAAACGAGTGCGATTTCTTTGACCTTTCCCTTAAATACGGCCAGACGGTTGGTATCGTTGAACGTATCTAAACAGTAACGAACATAGGTGCCATCCGAAGCCTGCGCAAACCAATAGTCACCGAATTGATAGTATGCTTGCTTGACGGGGAAGAAGGGCACATCCGCCTTAAACCGTTCTTCAAAGGGAATGATCTCCCGGTCTTCTACCACCCAATCAGTAGAAAGCCGAATAGGGGGTGCAGGTTCTGTAGTAGGCACAGAAGTCGCCGGAACAGAAGTAGCCGGAGTGGAAGAAGGGGCCGATGAAAGGGTATCGGGGCCGGAAGAAGCCGGGTCTGCCTGCTCCTTGGCGCAGGCGCACAAAAGAAGAAAAACGAACATCAACAGCGCGGGCAGGTAGTTATACTTTTTCATAGGATCACTTCTTTCTGTCGCAAAGTGGACACTCTCGTCCCTATATACATTATATAAGAGGACAAAGCGGCAAATCAACAACAAAACGGTTACAAAAAGAATACAATTTGGTTACATTTTATGGAAATGAAAAGAAAATAAAAAAACGAGGCCAAAAGCCTCGAAAAAATTGCAAAATACCGATTGACAAATGCACCGGAATGGTATATAATGGTTTTCCATAATGTGTTATTATGCCCTAGTAGGCCATCCTGCCCAGCGTGAACATGGTAACACATATAGGCGGGGCTGTCAAGTGGCAAAATGCACAAAACTTACAACCGCCCCGTGCGTATCAAATACGTAAGCAACACACATTCAGGCGAAAGCCGAAAGAAAGGCTGTGATGATCCATATGGTCAAGGACGCAATGTTCGGCAAGACCATGCGTAAATCCTACGCAAAGTACGAAGAGATCCTCGAGATCCCCAACATGCTGAAGATCCAGAAGGATTCTTACCAGTGGTTCCTGGAAGAGGGACTGCGGGAAGTTTTCAAGGATGTCGGCACCATCACCGACTTCTCCGGTAAGTTGGAGCTCAGCTTCCTGGATTATTCCATGGACGAGAAGCCCAAGTATACCATCGAGGAGTGCAAGGAGCGTGACGCTACCTACGCAAAGCCCATCAAGGTGCGCGTGCGTCTGCGCAACACGGAAACGGACGAAATCAAGGAGCAGGATATTTTCCTGGGTGATTTCCCCATCATGACCAACGGCGGTACCTTTGTGATCAACGGTGCAGAGCGTGTCATCGTTTCCCAGATCGTCCGCAGCCCCGGTATGTACTATACCCATGATGTGGACAAGGCTGACCAGCATACCTATACCGCCACCGTCATTCCTTACCGTGGCGCATGGCTGGAATACGAGACCGACAACTCCAATGTTTTCTGGGTCCGTATCGACAAGAACCGCAAGCTGCCCATCACCTGCCTGATCCGTGCCCTGGGTGTCAGCACCGATGCTGAGATCAAGGCTATGTTCGGCGAGGACGAGCGCATTATGGCCACTCTGGAAAAGGACACCTGCAAGACCAGAGAAGAAGCCCTGTTGGAAATCTACCGCCGTCTGCGTCCCGGTGAGCCCCCCACGGTGGAGACCGCTATCTCCCACCTGGAAGGCCTGCTGTTTGACGCTCACCGCTACGATGTGAGCAAGGTTGGCCGTTACAAGTTCAACAAGAAGATGGAGATCTGGAACCGGCTGTCCGGTCAGGAAGCCGCAGAGCCCATCGCCGATCCCATGACCGGTGAGATCCTGGTCATGCCTGGCGAGTTCATCACCCGTGACCTGGCCCGCCAGCTGTCCAAGCGGGGTGTCAACGAGGCATCCGTCAAGGTTGGCGACAGCGCTGTGAAGATCCTGTCCAACAACATGGTGGACATGGCTTCCTTCGTGGACTTTGATCCTGCCCAGTACGGTGTGAAGGAGAAGGTTCGTTTCTCCGTGCTGAAGGAAATGCTGGAGACCGAGGGCATCAACTGGGAAGAAGCCATTGCTGAGCGCATGGACGACCTGATTCCCAAGCACATCATTGCTGACGATATCATGGCCTCCATCAACTATCTGAACTGCGTGGCTATGGGCATCGGTGTTCCCGATGATATTGACCACCTGGGCAACCGTCGTCTGCGCTGCGTGGGCGAGCTGCTGCAGAACCAGTTCCGTATTGGCTTCAGCCGTCTGGATCGCGTGATCCGTGAGCGCATGACCGTTCAGGATCTGGACGCAGTTACTCCTCAGAGCCTGATCAATATCCGTCCCGTGACTGCGGTCATCAAGGAGTTCTTCGGATCCTCCCCCCTGTCCCAGTTCATGGACCAGAACAACCCCCTGGCTGAGCTGACTCACAAGCGCCGTCTGTCCGCACTGGGCCCCGGCGGTCTGAGCCGTGAGCGCGCATCCTTCGATGTTCGTGATATTCACTACACCCACTATGGCCGTATGTGCCCCATCGAGACCCCCGAAGGTCCCAACATCGGTCTGATCAACTATCTGGCTACCTTTGCCAAGATCAACGAGTACGGTTTCGTGGAAGCGCCCTACCGCAAGGTGGACAAGGCTACCGGCAAGGTGACCGACCAGATCGACTATATGACCGCAGATGTGGAAGACGATTTCTACATCGGTCAGGCCAACGAGCCCCTGGACGAGAACGGCTGTCTGGCAAACGAGCGTATTACCTGCCGTCACCGCAATGAAATCATCGCTGTGGACCGTGAACTGATCGACTATATCGATGTTTCCCCCAGAATGATGATCTCCATCGCTACTTCTTTCATTCCCTTCCTGCAGAACGACGACGCAAACCGTGCCTTGATGGGCGCGAACATGCAGCGTCAGGCCGTGCCTCTGCTGACCACCGAGCCCCCCATCGTTGCCACCGGCATCGAGCATAAGGCCGCTGTGGACTCCGAGGTCTGCCTCAAGGCAGAAGGAAACGGTACGGTCACCGCTGTGTCCGCCACCGATATTACCATCGCTTATGACGATGGCGAATTGAAGACCTATACCCTGACCAAGTTTGCCCGGAGCAATGCAGGCACCTGCATCAACCAGCGGCCCATCGTGGTGGTTGGCGACCGGGTAGAAAATGAGCAGATCATTGCTGACGGTCCGTCCTGCTCCGGCGGTGAAGTGGCTCTGGGTAAGAACGTGCTCATCGGCTTCGTCAACTGGGAAGGTTACAACTACGAAGACGCCATCTTGCTGAACGAGCGTCTGGTTAAGGAAGACGTATTTACCTCCATCCACATCGAGGAGCACGAGACCGAAGCCCGGGATACCAAGCTGGGACCCGAGGAGATCACCCGTGATATCCCCAATGTGGGCGAAGATACCCTGAAGGATCTGGACGAGGACGGCATCATCCGCATTGGTGCGGAAGTCCGTTCCGGTGACTACCTGGTCGGTAAGGTCACCCCCAAGGGCGAGACCGAGCTGACTCCCGAGGAGCGTCTGCTGCGGGCCATCTTCGGCGAAAAGGCAAGAGAAGTTCGTGATACCTCTTTGAAGGTGCCTCACGGCGAAAGCGGTATCGTTGTGGATGTCAAGGTCTTTACCAAGGAGAATTCCGACGAGCTGGCTCCCGGCGTTACCAAGTCCGTCCGTGTTTATATTGCCCAGAAGCGTAAGATCTCCGTGGGCGATAAGATGGCAGGCCGTCACGGTAACAAGGGCGTTGTTTCCCGTGTTCTGCCTGAGGAAGATATGCCCTTCCTGCCCGACGGCACACCGCTGGACGTGGTGCTGAACCCCCTGGGCGTTCCTTCCCGTATGAACATCGGTCAGGTTTTGGAAGTCCACCTGGGTTACGCCGCCAAGGCTCTGGGCTGGAAGGTTGCCACCCCCGTGTTCGACGGCGCAAACGAAAAGGACATCCGGGATACCCTGAAGCTGGCAGGCCTGCGTGAAGACGGCAAGACCGTTTTGTACGATGGCCGTACCGGCGAACCCTTCGATAACCTGGTTACCGTTGGTTACCCCTACTACCTGAAGCTCCACCATCTGGTCGACGATAAGATCCACGCCCGTTCCACCGGTCCTTACGCTCTGGTTACCCAGCAGCCTCTGGGTGGTAAAGCCCAGTTCGGCGGTCAGCGTTTCGGCGAAATGGAAGTTTGGGCATTGGAAGCTTACGGTGCAGCATATACCCTGCAGGAGATCCTCACCGTCAAGTCCGACGATGTTACCGGCCGTGTGAAGACCTACGAAGCCATCGTCAAGGGCGCAAACATTCCCAAGCCCGGCGTGCCCGAATCCTTCAAGGTTCTGGTCAAGGAATTGCAGGCTCTGTGTCTGGATGTCCGCGTGCTGGATGAACTGGGCAATGAGATCGAACTCAAGGACGAGGACGATGATGAAGAGATCGGCTACACCGGCCATCACGACAGCGAGTTTGTGGTGGGCAGCGCCGATGAAGTGCTGGATGCCGGTTTCGTTATCGATGAGGACAGCCCGGAAGATATTATGGATGTGTTCGGTGGCGCAGATGACGCTGACGAAGACTCCTACGAAGATTAAGGAGGCGATGTTATATGGCAGATGTCACCTTTGATGCCATTAAGATTGGCATTGCATCCCCGGAGATGATCCGGAACTGGTCCTTCGGCGAAGTCAAAAAGCCGGAGACCATCAACTACCGAACCCTCAAACCCGAGCGGGACGGTCTGTACTGCGAAAAGATCTTCGGACCCACCAAGGACTGGGAATGCCATTGCGGCAAGTATAAGAAGATCAAATATAAGGGCAAGGTCTGCGATCGCTGCGGCGTGGAAGTGACCAAAGCCAAAGTCCGCCGGGAGCGTATGGGCCATATCGAACTGGCCGCTCCTTGCAGCCACATTTGGTACTTCAAGGGCATTCCCTCCCGTATGGGTCTGATCCTGGACATTTCTCCCAAGGTTTTGGAAAAAGTGCTGTATTTTGCCGCTTATATCGTCACCGATCCCGGTGATGCACCTCTGGCCAGAAACCAGGTGCTCACCGAAAAGGAATATCGTGACATGCGGGAAAAATACGAGGACGATTTCCAGGCCGGCATGGGCGCAGAGGCTGTCAAGGCTCTGCTGGAGCAGATCGATCTGGAAGAGTTGTCCGCCCAGCTCCGTGAGGAACTGAAGACCGCCTCTTCTCAGAAGAAGCTGCGTCTTGTGAAGCGTCTGGAAGTGGTGGAAGCATTCCGGGAATCCGGCAACAATCCTGCCTGGATGGTCATGGATGTGCTGCCCGTCATTCCTCCGGATATCCGTCCCATGATTCAGTTGGACGGCGGCCGTTTCGCCACCTCCGACCTGAATGACCTGTACCGCCGTGTCATCAACCGTAACAACCGTCTGAAGAGACTGATCCAGCTGAACGCTCCTGACATCATCGTGCGCAACGAAAAGCGTATGCTCCAGGAAGCTGTGGACGCTCTGATCGACAATGGCCGCCGCGGCCGCGCCGTCACCGGTGCAAACAACCGCGCGCTGAAGTCCCTGAGTGATATGCTCAAGGGTAAGCAGGGCCGTTTCCGTCAGAACCTGCTGGGTAAGCGTGTTGACTACTCCGGCCGTTCCGTTATCGTCGTTGGCCCTGAGCTGAAGCTGTATCAGTGCGGCGTGCCCAAGGAAATGGCGATCGAGCTGTTCCGGCCCTTCGTTATGAAGAAGCTGGTGTCCGACGGTCTGGCAAACAACATCAAGTCCGCCAAGAAGATGATCGACAAGGGCAAGGCTGAGGTCTGGGACGCTCTGGATGAGATCATCAAGGACCGTCCCGTTATGCTGAACCGTGCGCCTACCCTGCACCGTCTGGGTATCCAGGCCTTCGAGCCTGTGCTGGTGGAAGGCCGCGCGCTGAAGCTGCACCCCCTGTGCTGTACCGCATTTAACGCCGACTTCGACGGCGACCAGATGGCTATCCACGTACCTCTGTCCGCAGAGGCACAGGCAGAAGCCAGAATGCTGATGCTGTCCGCCAACAACCTGCTCCGTCCTCAGGACGGCAAGCCCGTTACCGTTCCTACTCAGGATATGATCCTGGGCGCCTACTATCTGACCTATACCCGTCTGGGCAAGGCCGAAAAGGGCGCAGAGGAAGTGGTGATTGTAAATCCCGGCGATACTGCCTGGGAAGCGGGTCAAGTTGTGGATGCGGATGAATTCCTGGCTGCCAACAAGGCTTTGAAGGCCGAGGGCAAGCAGGAAGCCACCTTCCGTCCCAAGCACGCCTTCTCCAGTGTGGATGAAGCTGTTGCTTCCTATGCGGATGGCAACATCGGTCTGCATGCTCCCATCCTGGTCCGCATGGGCAAGGAAGTGGACGGCGAAATGCAGTACCGTCTGATCACGGCGACCGTTGGCCGTCTGATCTACAATGAGCCCATTCCTCAGGATCTGGGCTTCGTGAACCGCAACGATCCCGAGCACGCTTTCGATCTGGAAGTGGACTTCCTGGTTGGCAAGAAGCAGCTGGGTAAGATCATTGACAAGTGTATCCGCCGCCACGGCTTCACCATCGCTACCGAGATGCTGGACCGTGTCAAGGCACTGGGCTACAAGTACGCAACCAAGGGTGCTATCTCCATCTCCATTGCGGACATGGTGGTTCCCGAGAAGAAGTACCAGCTGATCAAGGCTTCCGAAGCTAAGGTTTTGGAAATTGAGCAGTTCTACCGCCAGGGCCTGATCACCAACGACGAGCGTTACCGTCTGGTGGTTCAGCAGTGGGAAAAGACTACCGCCGATGTCACCAATGCATTGCAGGGCACCATGGATGAGTTCAACCCCATCTACATGATGTCCGACTCCGGTGCTCGTGGTAGCATGGCACAGATCCGTCAGCTGGCCGGTATGCGTGGTTTGATGGCCGATACCGCAGGCCGTACCATCGAAATTCCCGTTAAGGCGAACTTCCGTGAAGGTCTGAGCGTTCTGGAGTACTTCATTTCCTCCAGAGGTGCCCGTAAGGGTATGACCGATACCGCTCTGCGTACCGCTGACTCCGGTTACCTGACCCGCCGTATGGTTGACGTTTCTCAGGATGTGATCATTCGTGAGCACAACTGCGGCACCACCAACGGTATTTGGGTTGGCGCTGTGTACGACAAGAACGGCGATGTTGTGGATTCCTTCGGCAACCGCATCCGCGGCCGTTTCCCCGTTGAGGATGTTCTGCATCCCGAGACCGGCGAACTGCTCCATTCCAAGGACGAAATGATGATGCCCGAGGATGCCGAGAAGTTCGAAAAGGCCGGCATCGAGAAGATCTATATCCGTACCATTCTGGGCTGCCGTGCAAGAAGCGGTGTCTGCTCCAAGTGCTACGGCATGAACCTGGCCACCTCCAAGCAGGTTGACCTGGGTGAAGCTGTCGGTATCATTGCGGCACAGTCCATCGGCGAACCCGGTACTCAGCTGACCATGCGTACCTTCCACTCCGGCGGCGTTGCGGGTGACGATATCACCCAGGGTCTGCCCAGAGTTGAAGAATTGTTCGAGTCCCGCCGTCCCAAGAAGATGGCCCAGATCTCTGAGATCACCGGTGTCGTCTCCATTGATGATACCCACCGTTCCGCCCTGCGTGCCATCACGGTCACCGCAGAGGACGGCGAGGTCAAGGAATACCATGTGCCTTACTCCGTTGGCTTGAAGGTCGTTCACGGCAAGACCGTCCAGAAGGGCGAGCCCATCACCGACGGCGCGCTGTATCCCCAGGATGTTCTGCGTATTTCCGGTGTGGAAGCTGTCCAGGATTACCTGGTGCAGTCCGTCCAGGCTGTGTACCGTCAGCAGGGCGTTGAGATCAACGATAAGCACATTGAAGTCATCATCCGTCAGATGATGCGCAAGGTGCGTGTGGAAGAGCCCGGCGATACCCCGCTGCTCACCGGCACTGTCATCGACTCCTTCGAATTCGAGGATGCCAATGCTGCGATCCAGGCCCGGATCGACGCCGGCGAGGAAGACCTGAAGCCCGCTACTGCTCAGGCAGTTCTGCTGGGTATCACCAAGGCTTCTCTGGCTACCGATTCCTTCCTGTCCGCTGCTTCCTTCCAGGAGACCACCAAGGTTCTGACCGATGCCGCCATCAAGGGTAAGGTCGACCACCTGGTTGGCTTGAAGGAGAATGTCATCATCGGCAAGCTGATCCCTGCCGGTTCCGGCCTGATGGCCTACCGGGATTATCAGCCCGGCGTGACCCCTGCAAGCAGATACGATCTGGAAATCGAAGAGACCGAAGAAGAATAATCAAAACCCAAGGGGCGTGCCAACCGGCACGCCCCGTTTGTTACTTTTTGTAGCCAAACTGTAACAGTTTTGTAGTTGACTGGAAAGTTTTCCCTTGTTTATAATATAGACAAAGGGAAGATATCTTCCTGATTTTAGAGAAAGGTTGTGATCCTATGAAAAAGTACCGCTTTTTATCTGCTCTGCTGATAGTTGTTTTGCTGTTGCTTTTGCTGACCGCTTGCCAGACGGCATCGACGGACGATGATAAGCTGCTTGCCAGCACCCCGTCTTCTTCCAGTAGTGTCACACCCCCGTCATACAGTACCCGACCGAGCACAAGCACCCCGGCTACAAGCACACCAGCCACAACTTTTGACCCCAATTCGGGATATCTATGGCTTCACATGGAGAATATAGGCGTCGGTTGGGAAGAGTATAATCTGTCAGATTGTGTGGTAGGTTATCTTTATTGGCTGGACAAGGAAATGCATGAAGTCACACTTTTGTTAGCAGAGCCAATTACGATGCATTCAAAAGATGGTGCATATATTTACTATGTAAAAGAGGCTGAACCCACCAAGGTCTATCGAATGCTTTTTACAGACCAAACCCAGCATGAGTTGGTTTATGAATCCACCTATGGCAATATCACTTATATTGAGGTCGCTTCTGATTTGAAGGATCTTTTGCAATTTGTAGCAGATGAAAAGAAGTTTATTGTTTACGATATGGTTTCTGGAGAAAGTTCTGTTTTGATGGAACAGTATTACATTAACTGTGCATGGATGTATGGAACAGGAGACGGTGTTACATGGTCAGAGATTATAGAATTTGAGGGCAAACACACAGAAAATGATTCCCCATACACGATATATGTTTATAATCGTGTTACCGGTGCGCTTGAATTGGGGGACAAATAACAGAATATCATTTAATTACCCCCAGGGGCGTGCCAATCGGCACGCCCCTTTTTAATGCGAATATGCAGAAAAAATATAATAAATTTTGTTGACTTTTCCAAAATAATGCGTATAATAGGTATCTGTATGGACACTAAAAAAGATAGTAAAATCCCCCAATGCGGGATTTTACCGGAAATCGACAAAAATAAGGTGATCGCAGGGGCAAAACAACTGCGAAAAGCCATGGAAAAAGGCACAGTAAAATGTGTCTGCCTGGCGAAAAATGCAGATCCTTCCATCACCGAACCTTTGGCCCAACAGTGCGCTTCGCGCGGCCTGTCCTGTTACTGGGTTTCCAGTATGCGGGAGCTGGGCGATGCTTGCGGCATTGAGGTGGGCGCGGCTGCCGCGGCAGTCGTGGATTAAACCGTTTCTACCGGCTTAGGCTGTAGAATATAAGCCGCCGAAAGGCGAGAATTGAAGAAAGGAGATCATTTAATGCCTACTTTTAACCAGCTCGTTAAAAATGGCCGTCAGCAGGTAACCTACAAGTCCACCGCCCCTGCATTGCAGAGAGGTTTGAACACTCTGGAAAACAAGGCTACTACTCTGCCTTCTCCCCAGAAGCGTGGTGTTTGCACTGCTGTTCGTACCACCACCCCCAAGAAGCCGAACTCCGCTCTGCGTAAGATCGCCCGTGTGCGTCTGACCAACGGTATGGAAGTTTCCGCTTACATTCCCGGTGTTGGCCATAACCTGCAGGAGCACTCCGTGGTGCTGATCCGTGGCGGTCGTGTTAAGGACCTTCCCGGTGTTCGTTACCACATCATCCGCGGCACTCTGGATACTCAGGGCGTCAACGGTCGTATGCAGTCCCGCTCCAAGTACGGTGCAAAGCGGCCCAAGGCCGGCAAGAAGTAAGAGCGCTTCTTGAACCAAAATTAAATTTGAATTTTCCCCACGCCCGTTCGCAAGGCAAATGGCCTTGCCAAAGCGTTTTATATATAGTGTATAAAACCTCTGGCCAGGCACAACGAAAGTACTACTTTCGAGTACCGATGAAAATCATTATAATATGAAGGAGGGAAGCAAAGTGCCCAGAAGAGGTAATGTTCCCAAGAGAGAGGTCCTTCCGGATCCTCAGTATAACTCCGTTCTGGTTACCAAGCTCGTAAACAGCATCATGCTGGATGGCAAAAAGGGTGTTGCCCAGAAAGTCGTCTATGGTGCATTTGAAATCGTCGAGAACAAAACCGGCAAGAACGGCCTGGAAGTCTTCCAGCAGGCAATGGAAAACATTATGCCCGCTGTGGAGCTGAAGGCTCGCCGTGTTGGTGGTGCTACCTACCAGGTGCCCATCGAAGTTCGTGCTGACCGTCGTCAGACCCTGGGTCTGCGGTGGATCACCCTGTACAGCCGCAACCGTAGTGAGAACACCATGCGGGAGCGTCTGGCTGCTGAGATCATGGACGCTGCCAATAATACCGGCGCATCCGTGAAGAAGCGCGAAGATGTCCACAAAATGGCCGAAGCCAACAAGGCATTCGCCCATTTCCGTTGGTAATGAAGGAGAAACCATAGAATGGCAAGACAGTATTCTCTGGAGAATACCAGAAACTTTGGCATCATGGCTCACATCGATGCCGGTAAGACCACCACTTCCGAGCGTATTTTGTTCTACACCGGTAAGAACTACAAGATCGGTGAGACCCATGACGGCTCTGCTACCATGGACTGGATGGCTCAGGAGCAGGAGCGTGGTATTACCATCACTTCCGCCGCAACCACCTGTTTCTGGAA
>SVLT01000007.1 GCA_015067845.1 Oscillospiraceae bacterium | reverse complement strand
GGTCGGCCGCCGGCCAGAGACCATTTGTGCTGATTTGGAAGGAAAGCTGGTCATATTGGTTGTGTCCAAGCTTGGAGTTATTGCCGATGATGTAGAACATCAGCTCGCCCTCTTCCCAGCCGGTACGGTCACCTGCTATGTTCTTGGAGTATTCGCCCAACAAATTGCCGTTTGCATCATAATAGCGGACAGCAACTACGGGTCTGCCCTCGCCCATACGGGCATAGGCAAAGGTATACTCAACGCCGGGCTGAATATTTTCCACTTTGGTGGACATTTTAAAGCTGCCATTAACGGAATTATCCACCGCAAGAATGGACCAATCGCCTTTGTAAGCCAGCTTCACATTGGTCTTGAACAACTGCACGCCTGCACCTGTAATTTCCACAGTCCAGTCGGTGGGTGCGGCAGTATCATTCAGCGGGGTGTTATACAGAGATGTTGTCAGCTCAAACAGGGGATTTTCCAGCAGGTTTTCCTCCGGAATCACAATCTCGTATTCCGGCTCGGTTATCTCGCCCCCTTCATTGCCATTGCCGGGTTCCGTCTTTTCAAAAGAAACATTATCGATGTAAGCAGTATTTTTTGCTGCCTTGGAGCTGTTCAGAATCACATAGGCTGTGGAAACCTCCTCAGGGATTTCAATAATCGCTTCAAAGGTTCCCCATGCGCCGTTTGTACTGGGACAAGTGGTCTGCAACAAATCGATACCTGAAGACGATGCGTTGTTGCCGCGCACATGGACCTCAGGCGCATTGTTGGTCTTATAATCCAATTTCAGCTTGTAGTATCCGGGAACAACTGTAATGGCATAATTAATGGAACCGCCGCTGCTGGTATCCTCGTCCACCACTTTCAAGATAAAATTATCGGTCTTGTCCGGGTCCGCAATAACAGACCAGATCTTTGAACTGGCCAGTTTCGTCCAGCCATCTGTGCTGGCCACGATGCTGCCCTCGGACTGCGTTTCAAAGCCGCTGTTGGCGATCAGATTGCCCTTAGGGATCGTAACATCCTGTTCCGGCTCGTCATATTCGCCACCGTCGGCAACAACACCCTTGATAACGGACACATTGTCAATATAGACTGTGCCGACTGCGGCAGTAGAGGATGCAGCGATTATAAACAGCTTCGTTACATCTGCAGGGATCTCCACCGTTGTCACATAAGTTTCCCATGTATCGGATGTCAATCCTGACTTTGTATGCAGGTTTGTTCCGTTATATGCATTCCGGCGCAAATAGATCGCCGGAGAGGCCGCAGTATAAGTCGCCTTGTAATCGATCTTGAAGGTATATGTTGCCCCCGGCTCTACATCCACGCCATAGTAGATGTACTTACCGCCGGTGGATTTGTTGTCTGCAATCCGGGCAACATAGTTATTCTCATTGCCCTCCTCGGCCACAACAGAAGCATCACCGGACATATATCCCCAGCCATCTTTATTGGCCTGGACTGTACCATCCCCAAGTTGTGTTTCGAACGTGCCGTTTTCCACCAGATTGGGATTGGTAATAACGGTCTCCGCATTTGCTGCCGGGGCTTCCGGCAGGACAATATAACCCACCAGCATAGCAAGACACAGTATGAGAGATACGGTGCGGATCGAGATCTTTTTCATTGTTTTCTCTCCTTTACAGGGATTTTGCGCTTTTACCGCCGAAACGGATATACTTTCGTTTGTATCTTTATTGTAGTGCGCACCGGTGATGATGTAAAGAAAATGGAATTGACTTTTTTCAGACAAAATTGGACTCGCCAACAGAGACTCGCGCCTTGTTACCACAACATAATCTAGCACGCTCAAACAAAGTTGACTTTGTTTCTCCAAAAAAGAAGATTGCTGGAAGTTATGGGCGCAGGCTACCCACATTTTCCAGACTTTCCTGACCAAAATGGATAGCAATAGTCACAAATTAGCAAAAACGGCAGCCATGATAACAAAAAGACCCCTTGGTCTCCAAACTCGTTGGAAATCAAGGGGTTTATATGTTTAAACGCTCTTTTGTTCATCTCATTTGTGAATAATGCGTGACTTGAAGGGAAAGCACAGCATTCTCCATGCAAGACAATGAATTACAGCCGCTTTTATGTCTAAACCACACATTTATCGGTTCAAGAATGAACACAATTACGAAAGAAACCTATGCGGCAAGCCGCATAGGTTTCTTGCATTTAGAAATGTTTTAAGCAGAACAACGATTGCTTTTAATATGTAGGAATGGATATCGTCCATGTTCCCGAGTAATCTTTGCTTAGTACTGTACCAGGAATATTGGTTTGCAAATGTTGCACACTTACGCTTACACTCGTTGTGGTTGCACTAACGGATACAGTAACCCAAGAAGATGTGCCCGTTTCGCTTCTAGCATAGCTTGCACTATTCTCCCAAGTATAGTAACTTGCTATCTGGGTTCTACCAGCACTAACACCATTAAATGTAGCATCAAATTTATGTGCCTGTGCATTATAACCATATGCTGCCATTGTATCAGTCCAAACAATGCGCATTTCAATGCTCGTCGCCGTTCTGTTGCGGAACTGTACTTCTGCACTAAATGTAACTGTGGGTGTAGTCGTTGCCTTTCCCGTTTTAGTTGTAAAGCTCACACTAGCAGGCTTATATGTAAAGGTAATTGTCTTAGAAGTAGCATCCCACTTCACACTCTGACTATCAGGTGTTACATATCCAGTTTTAGCTGGCGCAGAAATTGTATTCGTTGTAGCGAACTTATTAGTTACCTCGGTACCTCCCAAATCAGTACCATTGCTGGACTTGTATACAACCTTATAGGTATAGCTATTGGCACTTGCACTTGCATAAATGTCATCTTTAGTGACATTACCTGTAACAGTAATAGAGGTCTTACCCGTGCTGCCCAAAGTATAACCGGTATTAGCAGTATATGTCACAGACAATACATCACCGTAATATACTGTTGCATTATTAGCCAAAGTTCCAGTAGATGCACCCTTCAACGGAGAGGATGTTCTCTTAACTGTGATGGTATAACCGGTGCCAGTGGACCAACTGACAGTATAACTGTTCACCGTGGCAGACGTATAGATGTCAGAAGAAGTGACATTGCCAGTTACAGTAATGGATGTCTTTCCTTTGCCGCCAAGAGTATATCCTGTCTTTGCCGCATACGTAATCGAGAGTACATCGCCATAGTAGATTGCGTCACCACTGCTCAAAATTCCGATAGGAGCTTCTGCACACGGAGAAGATGTTCTCTTAACAGTAATGGTGTAACCCGTACCAGTATTCCAGGTTGCCTTATAGGCATTAACCGTCCACTGTGCATACAATGTATGATTTGCAGCAGCAGTAACAACTGTTTCAGCTGTGATCTTTGTGCCGCCTTTCTTCGCAGTATACCAGCCATTGAAGGTATAGCCGGTTCTGGTGGGAACAGGCATGTCGCCATAAGCTTCACCATAGATCACTTCCATAGTATTCACAGAAGTGGTTCCATAATTTGCATCAAAGGTAACTGTAAATTCATTCAGCTTCCACTTTGCGTAAAGGGTGATATCGCTCGTAACAGGGGTATCAAAGCTGAATTCTGTTGTCAGCGCTTCATCTGTGTACCATCCCAGGAAGGAATAGTGTTCTCTTTCGGGAGTCGCGGGAGCTGTCAGCTTGGTGTCATATCCAATAACAACAGGATCTATGGCAGTTCCTTCATTTGTGTTAAATGTAACCTTTACTGTGCCAAGATAGTTATCATATTCGACCGCAGTAATTACCTTTACATTTTCAGGATATTTGAGCATACCTGTATTGGTGATCTCACCGCATACAAGGTAGCCAGCTAATGTTACTGCGTACAATTCCCCAGTATCTAAAGCCCACATAATATCATTTGTGATATAACCAGTATTATAGAAAATCGACAAACCATTTAATCGAAAATCTGCCGCTATGACTCTGATACAAAAGATTTTCATTATCTTGGAAAGGCTCGACTAGCAAAACAAGAGACGATCTTTCGATCGTCTCTTTTGTATATAATGCAGAACTTGAATGGTAAGCATAGCGTCCGTCCTTGCCAGTCGAGCGAACAAAAGCCGTTCTTCACGACCCGGAAATCAACCTCTCATCGACCCAGGTACCCAAATCGCATTTATAAAGCTATAATCAATCTTTTGTGTACATCACAAACATCAGTCAACACAACATTTTACGACCAATGCACGCCATTATTGTCCAGCTTCAAATTTGTGGAAGTCACGGTAGTAACGCTGGCAGAATTGCTGCCCAGCACAATGACCGTCGCGGACAGGCTGACCGGCATTTTGATCGATGCCGCGGTCTGCCCGATTTCCACCAAAAGGAAACTATTCTCCGTTAGGGAGAGCTGCGTGGATTTGCCGATGCTATTGAAATTATCGCAGTGTGTAGCCTCGCTGGACATTCCGCCACGGGGCATAATAGCAACCACGGAGCCGCCGGAGTAGGTATAACCGCTTTCCGTATCGATGGAAGAGTTCATACCGGAATTTGAGATCACGACGGTTCTGCCGCCGGAAAACACGATACCCACATCCGCTGTACGGCTGTTAGAGTCGATGCCGTCACCGGTGCAATAAATATACACCGTACCGCCGCTGACGGTAACTGCCGTTCCGGAGGAAGTGGTTGCATTGATGCCGTCATCCTTGGAATTGATGGAAACATAACCACCGGAAATGCTGACCTGCGCACCCTCCATACCCTCGTAAGCACTGGTAACACTAACTGTGCCGCCGGAAATAGACAGTAGATTGTCCGCATGGAGACCGTCATCATTGGAATATACAGTAATTGTTCCGCCGTTGACGGTTACATTACCAAGTGGATCAGCGCCATTTTCCAGGGTCGTATCATTGTTGGCATGAATGGCATCATCGTAGGATTTGATGCTGACCGTTCCGTCGTTAATGACGATCTCATTTGCCGCTTTGATGCCCTTTGTAGAGTGATCGCCCTTTTCCGAGTTTCCGTCACCCATACCGCCTGGGCCGCCACCGGGGCCTCCGAAACCGCTCTGCTGGATCTTTGTAGTGTAGTTCGTCCACTGATAGGAAAGGCCGTTATAGGACTGAGACAAAGCAAAGGTATCGCAACCGCTGTTTGGGGTCAAATAGTCCGATTTAACAGCATAAGTTTCTTCCTGTCCCAACTGAGACTCCAACTCATAAATATAGAACTGCTGTTTTGCGTAATTCTCCATTTTGGGGTAGGAATAATAGTAATAATTGGTTCTGCCCCCAGAGACTTTGGAATGATATTGGGCATTCACCCACACATAGTCCGTTTCCGAGTTGTAATACTTTACAGAGAAGTAATATTTGTTGCTGAAAAAGCGGATATAGTTAACATCCGAGGAATTGGATGTGACTTCCTTGGAATAATTGGAATACTTGTCGGTATAAATGTTCAGTACGGTTTCGGCATTATCGATATACACATCGTATGCCGCATCGATACCGTCACATGCTGCATACAGCTCATGGGTACCGCCGGAGATGGTGATTGTTCCCCGCTGATTGCCCTTATCGGAAATATCGCTGTTGGTTGTCTTGATGGAGTCACCAACAGATGCGATCAAGGTCGTGTTGCCGCCGGTGATCTCCACGCTGTCATTGCCCTTCAACGCATTGTCCATACACGCCACAAACAGGGTCAGATTTTTCACTTGCAGGTCATCTTTGGAATGAATACCGTTGTTGTTTTCCGAAACCACAGTCAGCTCGCCCTTACCGGCAATTTCCAGATCTACCTCGGAATGAATTGCACCGGAGAACAGGGTCTCATCGTTATCATCGATGGCAGCACGCTTGTCATAGATATAGTTTTTCGTATCTTTTTTGGCTTTGATCGCCACCTCTTCACCACTCAGGACCGTAATGGGATTCACCGTGTCACAGGTAAGGGAAAATCCGTGCATTTCCAGGTCAAATTTGTATCCATCACCGGTATCAATGATAATATTGCCGCTGAATGTCCCGGAAATGGAGTATGCACTGTCCTCACCAACAGCAGTAAAGGTCAGGGTCGTTCCTTCCAGCTTGTAGGCATTTTTCGTACCGGAAATGCACTCAACAACCACATCGGCATCCGTTTCCGTATCAAATTCGCCCTCGTAAGCGCCGGTATCCTCAATATCTTCGCCAAATGTGGTGTCGTCATCACCAAGATCGGGCACTTCGCCCTGGGTGGGCGGCTGGGTGACGGACTCGCCGGGTTGTTTGCTTGCAGATCCTGTACTACTCTGCTCATCAAGGTTGATAATACTGTCATAGCCGCTGCATCCGCTCAATAGCAAGACAAGGCACAAACAAAGCGCCATAAAACTTCTGTTCATTTCACGCACCCTCTTAAAGCTCAACCATATGGGTCTCCTGCTTGGATACCATAATCTCCAGATTGCCATTCCTTTCACGAATACGGTCGATCATCTGCTTTTCCAAGGCCGACTCCTTCAATTTTACCAGATAGGTCAGGCGGAACATGCTGCCCATATTGGTGGTCTTTACCTGGATCAGCTCGCTTGTGCTGGTAAACTCTGCAAAAATATCGTCGAATGCGCCGGAATAATCCAGATCCTCCGGAATGGTAATCTTGATCACCTTTTCGGCAGACGCACACTTGGGCTTGACGCTTGCCAGGGAATTATACAGCACAAACACGATGCACATGATCACAGTAAACAGCACAGCAAAGCCCAGGTAACCCATGCCGGCAATGAGGCCTGCGCCCATTGCCAGGAAAATGGTGACGATCTCCTTTGCAGAACCGGGTGCAGAACGGAAACGCACCAGACTAAATGCGCCTGCAACAGCAACACCTGCACCGATATTACCGTTGACCATCATAATCACAACACAAACCACGGCAGGCAACAGCGCAAGGGTCACCAGAAAACTCTTTGAGGGGGAATTTTTCCATATATATGCCCCAGCCAAAATAAAGCCCAGTGCCAGGGAAACGCCCAAACAAAGCAGGAAATCCTCTACGCCGATCGTTTGAGCCAGCTGTCCATCGAAAATGCCCTTAAAAATTGCTTCCATAAATCATGTGCTCCTTTTGTTGGGATGATCTGCCTGAAATCTCAGGAAATATCAGTAAGCTGTACGCTGTACCGTACTTAGAGAATGAGGTTTTATATATACGCTCCCGGGATAGGATCTGCACCATCCACATAGGAATGCCTCCGGTGCATTTTATCTCCATCAGAACCTTATCAGTTGGCAAGATCAGATCTCCGGACACCGGCGCACACAAGTTCAGATCGTCAGTACGGCTTTGAATGTGATCATCAAAAGTAACCCGGAATCCTCCCCCATTAATATGATAATACGCCTCTCGTTGATAAGACAGGAAAACCTTTGGCTCCGGATGCTGATAAAACTCAGTAAAAGTATCGATTTCCCGGCTGATCTGCGAATCTACTGGACAGGGTCTCTTCTGACTCAGCCAATCCATCGCATCCTCATACGGCAGCGCCACCCGGCGCTTATATACCACACCGTCGTATTTCTTTTTCAACTCCACATATACCGTGCTGTCCGGGCTCGCCTGGGAATAGGAACGGATGCGCAGTTTTTCTTTATAAGCCGGTTTTTCCATTGACCGACGGATCAGTCTGTAATCCGGAGTATCCAAATAAAGATTGCGAATGACCGTTTTTCCGTAACGATCCGGCTTCATATACGGCGCCATTGCTTCCAAAATGATCTGCTTTTGTTCGTGTGTGAGCAGATATTTCAGTTCATAGCGCCTGAATATCATCTGTGCAGACATGGATACTCACCTCACAATATTACGTAGATTATACCACACACGTCTAAAGATTGGTAAAGAAAATGTAAATATCCTTTAACGGAAATATGTCCCAGCGTTTGAATGTCCAAACCAAGAAAAAAGAGACGATCTTCCGATCGTCTCTTTTGTGAATAATGAGAGACTTGATGGGTAAGCACAATACCTGTCCTTGCCAGTTGACCGATCACAAAGCCGACTTTCCCTGCCCCAAACGCCATTCACAACAATAACGCAAAATGAAGCCCGATACCGATTAAGGTATCGGGCTTCATTTTAAGAAGTGCTCGCCCGTTCTATTCTTACTTTTTCTTCAAAACTGCCAGGGTAATTCCAAAGCCGGCTCCCGCTGCGCCCAGGGCAATCAACAGAATTTCCCACCAGGGCATACCGCCATTGCCTTTATCTTGCTGTTGGGGAACAGTAGAATCAGGCGTTGTCTCTGTGGGATTAGAGGGGGTGTTATCGGATTTACTGCCGTCATAGTTACAGGTTGTACACTTTTCACCGTTCATTTCATGTGCCATCTGTGTTTCTGTAAGTACCTCATTGCACACAGTACAGGTGCGCCAATGGTTGTTTTCGTCATGTTTCCAATCATCGGAAATCTTGTGTCCCAAGGGGGCAATAACCGTATCGGTGATCTTGGACTTGCCTTCACTGTCTGCAAAGAAATCAGAGCACCCGTCGCAGGTGTAATATTCCACGTTACCCGGCTCGATGCAGGTAGCATCCTTTTTTGCAACCCTTGTCAGGTTGTGCGTGTGATCCTTGGCAGGGGTGATGATATATCCACAATCCTTACAGACTACTGCCGCGTCGGGAGTACCTGCCGGTCCGGCTACATGCTCACCAATATCGCAATGAGCACCGCAGAGTTTGCAGGCGTGGTAATGGTACATATCTCCTCGAATGACCCATTTGGAGGTATCCGGGGTATGATTTTCATGAACATCGATGTATTCGTAGCCACAGACCGTGCATTTTCCTTTTTCTGCACAGGTTGCAACGCCGCCAAAATGATCTTCCGACTCCAGGAACTCGCCACAGGTAGTACAGGCCTTGTAATGATATATGCCCGTGGTGCGCCATGCAGAGGGGGTGTGAGTATGTGCAGGACCTGCGGCTGTCAGCGTCACAGATGCATTGATACTTCCATCATCAAAGGCTTCCACCGTCGCGGTCTTGCCGTTGATCGTAACGGAGATGTTCTCGTGGAAGAAATAACCCTCCTTCGGCAGCAGGGAAATCTTGAGTTGGTAGTCGGCATCTGCCTGGAAGGTTTCTGCGGTACCCGGTGTCATAGCGGCAGTTGCGGACTTATACCACGCAATGCCGTTTTTATAAATACGGGTGCTTGTTCCGTTCAGTCCGTTATCACTGTAATAGCTGCTACCTTCCAGCTTGGTGTAGTCGGGCTTCTCTCCTTCAACCGGAGCCGGAATCGCAAGATCAAGCTTCTTGACAGGCTCTTTGAGTATCTCGGCAAAGTTGTATATCAGAACAATGGAACAGCCGCTATCCTGCGGTTCCTGTGCCTGAGCTGACTTGCCGTTGATTTTCCCGGTGGTTGCTGATGTAAAAGGTATGTCGGAGTCCGTAAATACCGTTACAAAGACCGCATAATAATACCCTGCACGGAAGGTATCGCTTGCCGTAAGAACCCGCTGAAGGATCTTGTCTTCGTTATACTCCTTCCATTGCACCCGATTGACCAGGGTGTAGTAGCCATTTCCTGCCACGGCCTCCATATCCGGTGATTCACCTGCTACGGGGGCATCTATCCCTGTGACCTCCAGTTTTTCGATGGGTGCCGCAAACACTTGCAGCGGAAGAATACAGAGTATAAACATAAGACATAAAACGGCGGACATAAACTTTTTCATAGCATTTTCTCTCCTTTCAGGATTCCCTTTTGTAATTCTTGACGAAAGTGGGTAACTGTGCTAAAATGTGAATAAGATATTAATACTAAATCCTTTCATCACCTAGGCAGTACTATTTTACAAAATTCCCTCTTTCATTTCGCCACACCTACGAAAGAAAAAAAGTGTGGGTTTTGTAATTTTGTTGTCAAAAAGTGTGGGAAAAAGTGTGGGACAGGCAGCGAGTACTGATAACATTCGCAGTCGAGGGAGATTTTTATGAAAAGACATTTATGTTTGATATTGTCTCTGATATATATAACCTTTGCACTTTCCGGTTGCGCTCAAATCGGAGAAAAAGCAGCAAATCTGTCTATGATTTACGGTGCCGCGGCCGTTCTTTCTCTGTTGCTTTTGGTGGGCTGTCTCTTGCTGGTACGCAAGAAGAAGCAATGGTTCGTATTGCTGTTTTCCTCTGTTCTGGTGGTGAATATTGGCTACACCTTCCTGTCAGTTTCCTCGGATTTGCAGCAGGCTCTGCTTGCCAACCGTATCTCCTATCTCGGTTCGGTATTTCTGCCTTTTGCAATGCTCATGATCATCCTGAGTGTCACCAATACCAAATATAAAAAATGGGTGCCCATATCTCTGTGCAGCCTTTCCGTTGTTGTGTTTCTCATTGCTGCAAGTCCCGGAATATTGGATATCTATTACAAAGAGGTGTCCTTTCAGATTGTGGGCGGCGCTTCCAAGCTGATAAAGGTCTACGGTCCTTTACACCCGTTGTATCTCGTGTACTTGGTCGGATACTTTGCTGCTATGATTGCGGTGATCATCAGAGCATCCGTCAGAAAAACCATTGATACCGCCGCCCACGCAGTGATCGTCGCGATTGCCGTGTTTGTAAATATCGGCGTATGGTTTATTGAACAGATCTGCAATATCGATTTCGAATTTCTATCCGTTTCCTATATAATCAGCGAGCTTTTCCTGTTGGGCGTGCATATGGTTATGAAGGAAGACCAAAGATTGCGTGAGCTGATACAGCAAAAAGAAGAAGCAATGACGGCAACAAGCCGGGAGAATAAATCGCATAAGTCGATCCTTGTAACAGAGGAAGAAATTGCCTGCTTCCGCCAGGGATCGGAAACACTAACCGGCCAGGAACGGCAAATTTTCGAAGCCTATCTGGCAGGTAGTTCTACAAAAGAAATTATGGACACGCTAAACATAAAGGAAAACACCTTGAAATTTCACAATAAGAATCTCTACGGAAAACTGGGTGTTTCCTCACGAAAACAACTTCTTGCGATCTACCGTGCAATGGAGATTTCAAAGCAGCAGATAAAATCGTAAACCATCCATACCTCGCCGCCGACGGCGTCGGCGGAAATAGGCAGAAACAGTTGCAAATAGGTGAAAACGGCAGTCAGAATAACAAAAATACCCCTTGGAGTCCAAACTCGTTGGATTCCAAGGGGTTTTCATTGTTGGGTAAGGTTAGACCGGCAAAATCCATTGGTATGGGCAACAATAAGGGAAACACACTATCCACTCCCCTGCTCTTCCGAACATTTCCACCAGGAAAACCGCATAAAGAACAGCAAAAACCCGGTATTCCTAACGAATACCGGGTTTTTCATTTGGTGGGCGAGGCGGGACTTGAACCTGAGTTATGTAAACCGCTTTGCCCAGTCGATCGATCACAAAGCCGACCTCGCCTGCCCCAAAAACCGACCTCTCATCGACTTCGCCGCCCAAAACTCAATTCGCAACAATAACACCGCTCCCTCCCCTGTTTTGGCAGTCATCGTGACCGACAGAACAAGGAACAGAACGGTGGATTCTAGTTAAGTATCTTCTCTAATCTTCAACAAAGGCGCCATACATAACTATCTAGCGGCTATCTAAAAGACAGAAAACGACGCGCCGCCGGCGGGATCGACGGGAATAGGAAGAAAAGGTAACGAACAGAAGCGACTGGGCTGAAATAGAACAAAAATACCCCTTGATCTCCGTTTTCATTGGAAATCAAGGGGTTTACTCTGTTTTGGCAAGCCTCGACTGGCAAAAAAAGAGACAGCCTTGCGGCTGTCTTCTTTGGTGGGCGAGGCGGGACTTGAACCCGCACGTCCGTAATGGACACTAGAACCTGAATCTAGCGAGTCTACCAATTCCACCACTCGCCCATTTCCGGAAAGGCATTTGCCTGACCGCTTGGCTATAATACCACGCGTTGCAAAATTTGTCAACACCTTTTTTCCGGTTTTATAAATTATTTTTAATCCTTATAATACAGCATGCAATGGCAGTAGCCCTTAAAGTCCGGATCTTCGATCTGGGCGCGGAATTCTGCGCAAATGCACTTGTTTTCCTCGGTGCGCTGCAGACGACACGGGCAATAGCCACCGGTGCGCTTCAAGCCCTCGCGGATCGCATTTACCATCTCTTTATCTTCGTTCAATCTGACTGCCATGGCAATACCTCCTTTTCCTTGATTATAGCACGCTTGTCAACAAATAAAAAAGACTTCTCTTTTTCGCCATTGTCTGCTATAATAAATGCAACACATTCAGGAGGGCGAAAGATGAGCTTTCTTCCCATTAACAAACAGGAAATGCTGGATCGTGGCTGGCAATGCTGCGATTTCGTATATATCATCGGGGATGCCTATGTGGATCATCCCTCGTTCGGTCATGCCATTATCAGCCGGGTGCTGGAATCCCACGGTTACAGCGTTGGCATCATTTCTCAGCCGGACTGGAAAGATCCCAAATCCATCGATATTTTCGGTCGTCCCCGTTTGGGCTTTTTGGTCTCCGGCGGCAACATGGATTCCATGGTCAACCACTATTCCGTCACCAAACACAAGCGCAAGACCGACGCATTCACCCCCGGCGGGGTCATGGGCAAGCGGCCGGATTACGCCACTATTGTCTACTGCAATCTGATCCGTCAGCGCTATAAGGATGTGCCCATTCTCATCGGCGGAATCGAGGCCAGTCTGCGCCGTCTGGGGCATTACGATTACTGGTCCGAGAGCATGAAGCGCTCCATTCTTCTGGATTCCCAGGCGGATCTTCTCATGTACGGCATGGGCGAAAAGAGCATTGTCGAAATTGCGGATGCCCTGAATTCCGGCTTGGATGTGAAGGACATCACCTACATTGACGGTACGGTATTCAAAACCGCCGCACCTGACGAGAGCCTGCCTACCATCACTCTCCCCTCTTTTGAGGAGATCAAAGCCAACAAGCGGAAATACGCGGAATCTTTCAGGGTTCAGTACGGCAACTGCGACCCCTTTACCGCCAAGCGGCTGGTAGAGTGCTACGGTAAGGAATTTGTTGTTCAGAATCCGCCGCAGAAGCCGCTGACCCAGGATGAAATGGACGCTGTTTACGCCCTGCCCTATGAGCGCACCTGGCATCCCAGCTATACCAAGGCCGGGGGCGTACCTGCAATCGAGGAAGTGAAATTCAGTCTCACCAGCTGCCGCGGTTGTTTCGGAGCTTGCTCTTTCTGTGCGCTGACCTTCCATCAGGGGCGGATCATTCAGTCCAGAAGCCACGAATCTATTTTGGATGAAGCGGCGAAAATCGTCAAAGAAAAGGATTTCAAGGGCTATATCCACGATGTGGGCGGCCCAACTGCCAATTTCCGGGCTCCGGCCTGTGAAAAACAGCTGACTAAGGGTGCCTGCGGTGGACGGCAATGTCTGTTCCCCACCCCCTGCAAAAATATGAAAGCCGATCATTCCGATTATGTTGCGCTTTTGCGAAAACTGCGGAAAATTGACGGCGTGAAAAAGGTGTTTGTTCGCAGCGGCATCCGCTTTGACTATCTGCTGGCGGACAAAAAGGACACATTCTTCAAGGAGCTCGTCCAGTATCACATCTCCGGGCAGCTGAAAGTCGCCCCGGAGCATGTGTCCGATGCGGTTTTGATGCGCATGGGCAAACCCAAAAATGCTGTTTATAACCGTTTTGTAGAGAAGTACTACGCCTTGAACAAGCAATACGGCATGAACCAATACCTTGTCCCCTATCTTATGTCCAGCCATCCCGGGTCTACTATGAAAGAAGCGGTTGAGCTGGCGGAGTATATCCGGGATATGGGCTACAATCCGGAGCAGGTGCAGGACTTCTACCCCACCCCCTCCACCCTCTCCACAGTAATGTATTACACAGGTCTTGACCCCCGTACTATGGAACGGGTGTATGTACCCACCGATCCTCACGAGAAGGCCATGCAGCGCGCCTTGATCCAGTATCGCAATCCCAAGAATTACTACTTGGTGCGAGAGGCACTACTGAAAGCCCACAGAGAGGATCTCATCGGCTCCGGGCCCAAGTGTCTGATCCGTGCTGTACCGCCCAAGGCCGGCGGATATTCCACAAAACCGCCCATCAAGGGCAAGCCGCCAGTCAAAAAACCGGCACCGGCTCAAAAGCCTGCACCCAAAGCCCCGGTAAAGAGCAAAAAATCTGCCAAGAAGCGTTAAGGACTGAGAATCGATGAAAATTGAATGTGTATGGGAGCACAACGGAAACGACACTTTACTGTATGCGGCAAACCTCCCTGGGGTATATGCACGGGGCAGCAATTTGGAAATTGCCATGGAAAAGCTTCTGCCGGATGTGTGTTCTTACCTTGCTTGGGCAGGACTGCCCAGCCCGGGCAATATGTCCTTTGAAGTTGTGCAGGATGCCGTTTGTGATTTAAACATTGCTGATGCTGATTCCGATGTTCTGTTTCATTCAGAGCGAATACCTCTCACTTTCGATGAATATATGAATCTAAAAGGACTTGCGTTGAAATCCGCCAAAGACTTTCACACCTTATACAGCACAATTCCCGATGTCGACACAAGTGACCTACCCATTCGCAGTACATTCTATGGGCAGGTTCCCCGTACCGCCCGGGAGATGTACAATCACACCAAAAATGTCAACGCATATTATTTTGCTGAGATCGGTATCGATGCCGATAACGAAGGTACGATTTCAGAATGTCGGCAAAGAGGTTTTGAAAAACTGGAAGGTCGATCCGATTTTTTGTCCAATTCTGTTCATGATGGCAGCTACGGCGAACTGTGGACACTGCGTAAGGTACTCCGCCGTTTTCTGTGGCATGACCGCATCCACGCAAAAGCAATGTATCGGATGGCTGTTCGCGTGTTCGGCTCGGATGCTGTTCCGAATATATTTTGCTTTGAATAAACTAACGACGCTGTTCTGTCCCCGTTTTTAACGCATAGAATGTTCCATACATCTGAAATTTGAGGTGGTACTATGGAACATATCGTTAATCAAATCACAGTACGGGGGCAACTGGTAGCGCTGCCGGAATTCTCCCACGAGAATCACGGGAAACGGTTTTACCGTTTTTATCTGGACATTCCCCGTCTGTCCGGCAATTCTGACTGCCTGCCCGTGGTGGTGGAAGAACGGATCTTGGATACCGTTGACCTTTCCGGCGGCAGTATGCTGACGGTGACCGGGCAGATCCGTTCCCACAATACCCGCACAGGGGGAAGTCGGCATTTGCTGATCTTCATATTCGCCTTTTCTGTGGTGGCCGAGGACGGCGAGCCCTGCAATGATGTGATCATCGAAGGCCCACTGTGCAAGGAGCCCATCTATCGCCGCACACCTCTGGGACGGGAGATCTGCGATGCCATGCTGGCAGTACGGCGTACATTCCGCCGGGCGGATTATCTGCCCTGCATTTTCTGGGGACGCACCGCTGAGGAGATCGCCCTTTGTCACACCGGCGATTGCATCCGCATTGAGGGGCGGCTGCAAAGCCGGACGTACATCAAGCGCACAGACGAGGGTCAAAAAGAGCGTGTGGCTTATGAAGTTTCCGCGCTTACAGCGCAGATCGTCGAGCAAGACACATAAATACAGCGGTCGGCAAACGCCGGCCGCTTTTTCCACTTTTCATTTCTTGACGAATATGCTAAAATGATGTCAAAGGAGTGAATGACATGGAAGAAAAGGTCAATTCCATTATTGAAATACTGAAACATCGCTATCCGGATCCCACCTGCGCTTTGCATTACAAAAAGGACTATGAGCTGATGATCTCTGTGCGCCTTGCTGCCCAGTGCACGGATGCCCGGGTGAATATGATCACCCCGGCTCTGTTTGCCGCATATCCGACCCTGGAGGCCATGGCAAACGCGGATGTTGCCCATGTGGAGGCGCTGGTACATTCCTGCGGTTTTTACAAGCACAAGGCAAGGGACATCGTCCTGGCCTGTCAGATGCTCATCTCCGAATATGGCGGAAAAGTGCCTGATACAATGGAGCAGCTTCTGCGCATCCCCGGTGTGGGCCGCAAGACCGCCAACCTGCTTTTGGGAGATCTGTACGGTATTCCCGGAAGCACTGTCTGCGATACCCACTGCATCCGCATTACGGGCCGCTTGGGCCTGACAGACGGCACAAAGGACCCTGAAAAATGCGAACAGCAGCTTAGAAAAGTCCTGCCACCGGAGGAAAGCTCGGATTTCTGCCACCGAATCGTATGGTTTGGACGGGAAGTCTGTACCGCGCGGAGTCCCAAATGCGGAGAGTGCCCCCTCAGCATCTGGTGCAAAGAAGTTGGCAGCCAAAATTAACCGAATTTTGTACCCCTTGTCCGCATAAAGTGTGGACAAGGGGTGATTCTTTTGTCCAGAAAACTGCCGATCTTTTACAGTGCCATGCTTCTGACCGGGGTGAACCTGCTTCTGCGCTTTGTGGGCACATCCTTTCAGGTCTACCTGTCCGGTCGCATTGGTGCTGAGGGCATTGGCCTTTTGCAGTTGGTTCTGAGCGTTGGCTCCATGGCCATGGTAGCCGGCATGGCGGGCATCCGCACCGCCACCATGTATCTGACTGCTGAAGAAGTGGGCCGTAAGCATCCCGGCCGCATCCTATGGGTACTCTCCGGTTGTACCAAATACAGTTTGGTTGCCAGCACGGCGGTTGCCCTGCTTGTATACCTATTCGCGCCCCAGATCTGCGAGCTCTGGATCGGTCACCCGGAGGTTGTGGATTCTGTGCGGCTTTTTGCCGCATTTTTGCCTGTAAACTGCCTGTGCGGCGTGATGGTAGGATACTTCACCGGCGCAAACCGCATCGGTACACTGGCAGCTGTGGAGGTGGCGGAACAGATCTGCACAATCCTTTGCACCATCGCATTGCTGACCTTTTGGGCAGGTCACGATGCTGCCCGTTCCTGCCAGGCTGTGGTAATGGGCAGTGGCATGGGAACGATCCTGACGCTGACAAGCCTTGTGATCCTGCGTCTGTTGGAACGGGCACCCAACTCCCACAAAATCCCCGTTGCCGGGCGGCTGAAACAAACTGCGATCCCTTTGGCTTTGGCGGACAATCTGCGCACCGGGATCTCTACTGTGGAAAACCTCATGGTTCCCAAGCGCCTGGCACTGTATGCCGGTGTCGTCTCACCTCTGGCGGCATTCGGAACGGTTTGCGGCATGGTTTTCCCCATCCTCACCTTTCCCATGGCGATCTTGTTCGGTCTGACGGAATTGCTGATCCCAGAGCTTGCGCGCTGCAACGCCGCAGGAAGCAGGGATCGCATCACCCATTTGGTGAAGCAGAGCCTGCGCATCGCCCTGCTGTTCGGATCGGTTTGCAGCTGTGTTCTGTTTCTGGCGGCTGAGCCTCTTTGCATGAAACTGTACAACAACGCCGATGCAGGCCGATATCTGCGCTGGTTCGCCCCCCTTGCGGTGATGCTCTACTGCGACATGGTCACCGATGCTATGATCAAGGGCCTGGGAGAGCAAAAGGCGTCTGTGCGTTACAACATCTGCACCAATTTTATGGATGTGGTGCTGCTTTATCTGCTTCTGCCCCTTTATGGCATTGTGGGTTACTTCATCAGTTTCACCGTCACCCATGTGATCAACTTCTTCCTCAGCCTGCGGCGATTGCTGAAAATCACGGGAATCGACATTAAAATCAGCATTCCTGTGCGCTGTATTCTAGCCTCCTGCGTGGCAGTATGGATCGCAGGCTTTGCTTCTGCCGCCTTTCAGGTCATCGCTGGGGTAATCTTGCTATTCTGCCTTTTGTTCCTTTTGAATGTGGTCAGCAAAACGGATGTGGCATGGCTCATTGGACTGATAAAAAAAGACAGACCCGGTTAACGGGTCTGTCGTCATATTAAAGTGCTTTCAGGACTTCCAGCAGGAATTCCCAAGTCCGTCTTGTGGACTCAATGCTGAGCTTTTCACGGCTGGTGTGGATATCCTGCATATCCGGGCCGATGGACACGCAGTCCAGTCCCGGCAGCTTCTCGCTAAGCATGCCGCACTCCAATCCGGCGTGGATGGCCACCACCTCCGGTTCTTTGCCGAACATCCGGGTGAATGTGGCTACCATGGTATCACGAAGATGGGACTGCTTTTTATACTCCCAGGCAGGATAATCGCCCATTTCTGTGACCGTGCCGTCATAAAATGCAGCCAGCTCCTGCAAACGCTTGAGAAGGTCGATCTTCTCCTGATTGACGCTGCTGCGGACGGCAAAAGTCAAGGTCAACTCCTCATCCAGCTTCATAACGCCCAGGTTCAGGCTGGTCTGCACCAGGCCCTCGATATCCCGGCTCATAACCTGCACGCCGTTGGGCGCGGCGTTCAGCAGCGCGATCACCTTTGCGGTGCATTCCGTGGTCAGGGCATTGCCCCCCAAAGCATCCACATTGTCACCACGGACGATAGCGCAGGGCTCGTCAAAATTGGTGCGGATCTCCTCCTGCAGCTGCTGGGCAATGTCATTGATCCGTTCTACATTGATGCCCAAGGGAATCAATGTAGCCTCACAGGAACGGGGAATGGCGTTATCCTTTGCGCCGCCCTGGAGCTTTGTGATGCACAGAGGCATCAGCTTTTGCACACGGCCCAAAAATTCGCCCATCACCTTGTTGGCGTTGGCCAGATTCTTGTGGATCTCCACGCCGGAATGGCCGCCACGCAGACCCTCAACAGTCAGCTTGACACAGGGGCCGTAAACCACGCGCCGCTGAACCGGCATATGGATCACGCTCCGGGCGCCGCCGGCACAGGAAACGGTAAATACGCCCTCATCCTCGGAGTCCAGATTGATCATGGTGCGGCCTTGGAAACGGGACAGATCCACGCCTGCCGCGCCCTCCATACCGATCTCCTCATCCACAGTGATGATGATCTCCAGGGGCGGATGGGGTATGGTCTTATCCGCAAGCAGTGCCAGCATGTAGGCAACGGCAATGCCGTTGTCGCCGCCCAGAGTCGTTCCGTGGGCGAAGATCCAGGCATCGTCGTGATCAATGTCCAGGCCGTCGGTATCCATATTGATGGGGCAATCCGCATCCTTTTCGCAGACCATATCCATGTGCCCCTGCAAAACCACCGGAGCATGTTCCTCATAGCCGCAGGTTCCCTCTTGATACATCAGTACATTGTTCAAATCATCCTGCTCATAGCGGATGCCATGCTTCTTGGCAAAGGAAACCAGATAGTCGCTGATGGCTTTAGTGTTCCGGGAACCGTGGGGAATGGCGCAAATTTCTTCAAAATAACCAAATACGGATGCAGGGTTAAGACCTGCCAGCTTTGTAGTATTCATAAAACGCTCCTTATTTGTAAAAAACCACAGGGTCTCCCCTGTGGTTTTATTGACAGACAACTTAGAAAAAGCTCAAAGACAGGGTCAGCAGGATCCAGACCAGAGCGATCCACTTGGTAGCAGAAGCCAGCATCTTATCCAGGCTGCCATTCTTATTCTTATTCAGGTAGGTATCCTGGCTGCCGCCTGCAATGGCACTGGACAGACCGGCCTCTTTACCGGACTGGAACAGAATCACCAGAATCAGCGCAACACTGGCGATGACCTCCAAAATTGTCAAAATAATTTCAAGAACTTCCATTTTTTAACCTCCCTCCAACGGGTGTCTTACAAAATCTTGGATATTATACCACGCATTTTTACAAAATGCAAGAGGTAATTTGTGTTTTTTCGCTTACTTCTGCACCCAATTTCCGGATGCCAGACAATTCAGGTAGCTTTCGATAAAGGGATCCAGTGCGCCGTCCATAACAGCGTTGACATTGGAGGTTTCACAGCCGGTACGGGTATCCTTCACCAGAGTATAGGGCATGAACACATAGTTGCGGATCTGGCTGCCCCACTCGATCTTCTGCTGCACACCCTTAATGTCCGCGATGGTCGCCAGATGCTCACGCTCCCGGATCTCCACCAGCTTGCTGCGAAGCATGCGCAGACAGGTCTCCTTATTCTGGAACTGGCTACGCTCGGTCTGACAGGACACCACGATGCCCGTAGCCTTGTGGATCAAACGCACCGCAGAGGAGGTCTTGTTGATGTGCTGACCGCCTGCACCGGAAGAACGGAACACCTGCATTTCGTAATCCTCGGCCTTGATCTCGAAATCTTCGGAATCATCCTCGATCTCCGGGATGACTTCAATGGCAGAGAAGGATGTCTGCCGCCGTGCGTTTGCATCAAAGGGAGACACGCGCACCAGGCGGTGAACGCCGCTTTCGCCCTTCAGGAAGCCATAGGCATTCTCGCCCTCCACCATAATGGAAGCGGATTTCAGGCCGGCTTCGTCGCCTTCCTGATAGTCCATGATCTTATAGGTGAAGCCGCTTCGCTCTGCCCAGCGGGTGTACATCCGGTACAGCATTTGGCACCAGTCCTGGGCCTCCGTACCGCCTGCACCGGCCTGGAAGCTCATCATGGCATTGTTCTTATCGAACTTACCGGTGAGCAGGGTCTCCAGACGGCAGGCCTCCATATCCCGGGTCAGGACCTCATAGCCCTCTTTCAGCTCCGGAAGCATGGAATCGTCGTCTTCCTCAGCGGCCATTTCGCAAATAGTGATCAGATCCTCCCAGGAGGATACCATTTTGTTATAACGCTCGATCTTCATCTCCGCCTGGCGGATCTTCATAACGATCTTCTGACTCTTCTCGGGATCATCCCAGAAGCCGGGAGCTTCCTGCATGGCGTGAAGTCTCTCCAGCTCATTTTTCATACCTTCCAGGTTTAGAGAATCCGCCAGACCGTCCAGCGCGGGACGGATATCCGTTAGCTTTTGCTTATAGCTGTCAAATTCAATATTCATGAGCAAAAATCCTCATTTCCGTTAATTCGCATATATTGTAGCCGAAAAAAGCCGTTCTGTAAAGGGGGAAATCGAAAAAACCGCAAGGATATTACCAATGAAACTATTTGCATTTTTTTGCGGTTTGTGTTATATTAGCGCAAGAGGAGGTGCTGTCATGGAACAGGAAATGAAGTATTATGAACACTTACATAGGATAGCCGATAGTACCCTTCCTTTCTTTTTCTTCCCGGGCAAATCAAGTACTCAGTTAAAGTACTCACCCAAATGGCACGAAGAAATCGAGATCAAATACATCCTCAGCGGAACCGCGGAATTTATTTGCGGTACGGAGGTCTTGATTGCCACCGCGGGAGATATCGTAGTTGTCAACCCATGTGAACTCCATGGCATGCAAACCTATGGCGATGATTCTGTAAGCTATCATTTGCTCATGGTTTCCGCCGAACTGCCCCTGCTGCAGGAGGGTTTAACAGGTACAATGCCCTATTTTAAGCACCTGATCAGAGGTGACTTTGTTTTGGCCGACTACCTCGGGCAATTGTACTATGAGGTAACGGAAAAACCCGTCGCCTATCAGCTTGGCGCATTGGGCATACTGGCCCGGATCTTCTCCCATTTACAGCGTTACCATACCATTAAGGCGGCCAACATCACTCCGGAAAGCAGACGGATGACCGGTCGGATCAAGCCTGCGCTGGACCATATCCTGCGCCATTACACTGAGAACATCTCCATACAGGAACTGGCCGAACGCTGTGCTATGAGCGTCTACCATTTCTGCCGCGCGTTCAAAGCCGTAACAGGCAATACGGCGATTTCCTACATCAATCAGCTGCGCATTAACAAGGCCTCTGCCCTGTTGTCCACCAGCACTCTGCCTGTGGCAGAGATCGCGGCTGCGGCAGGCTTTTCCGATGTATGCTATTTCAGCCGCTGCTTCAAAAAGCAGAAGGGCGTGTCCCCGGCGGTATTCCAGAGGAACGCACTGAAACAGCAAGATGATCCAATATAATGGCAAAATACTCCATTTGCCGCATCATTTCTGAGTACTATACTTACTTGGATCATAATGGACAGAAAGGATGATTCTAAAATGTTCGCTAAAAAAATCGATATTCATTCTCATGTGACCATGTGGCCCAATACAAGTCCTCCATTACGAGGATCCGGCAAACCCCTTTTGAGCGTTGAGGACCAATTTCGAATGTGGGATGAGATCAATGTGCAGCACGGTGTTTTGTTGCCGCTCGTTTCGCTGGAAGCCCGGCGGACGCTGGTCACCCCCGAGGAATGTCATTGGCTCGCCACTCAGTATCCCGACCGTTTCTCTTGGTTTTGCAGCATCGATCCCCGCTGTGAGAGAAATCTTTCGGATTCTGATCTTTCCTGCCTGATTGAGCATTATAAAAAACTAGGTGCCAGGGGTGTTGGTGAAATCACCAGCAACCTCTATGCGGACGATCCAAAAATGGACAATATGTTCTATCACTGCGCAGCTTGCGATATGCCTGTGCTGATACATATTGCGCCAAAGCCGGACGGTTACTATGGCATTATCGATGATCCCGGTCTGCCCAGAATCGAGAAAATGCTGAAAAAGCATCCCAATTTGAAGCTGATCGGCCATTCCGCTTCCTTTTGGTCTGAGATAGGAGAATATGATCCGGCGCAGCGGAATGGATATCCCACGGGCAAGGTCATTGAGGGTCGCATGCCGAAACTGATGCGGGAATACGGAAATCTGTACTGCGATCTGTCCGCCGGCAGCGGCAGCAACGCCCTGATGCGTGATCCGGAATATGCTGCATCCTTCATCACAGAGTTTGCTGACCGTATTTACTTCGGCTGTGATCTTTGCAGCCCGGATGCCACCTTCCATCTGAAATTCGCCCAGTTTTTGCAGGATCTTGCCGATACCGGCGCGATCAGTCAGGAAGTTTACCGCAAGATCTGCTGGGACAACGCAGCAAAGCTTCTTGACCTTCAAGCATAATAACAAAATCCCAGCACCGATTGGTGCTGGGATTTTGGCACCCCGGCGAGACTCGTTTGCATCTGCGCACAGCGCAGATTGCTGTTTCGCTCCGTCAAGCCGTCGCGAGCAACGCTCGTCCGCGTTGCATTAAGGCTTTCGAGCCTCTTGGAAATGCAAAACGACCCCTATGGGGGTCGTTTTTGGCACCCCCGGCGAGACTCGAACTCACTACCTTGCGCTTAGGAGGCGCACGCTCTATCCAGGTGAGCTACGGGGGCATATTCCAGGATATTTTAACGGAATATGATATTTCTGTCAAGGGTTATTGTCGTACCGATACATAACTCAACGCAATGAATTCTCTTGAATTATCCATCAAAATGTGCTACACTTGTACCGTCAAGGAGGTGCGTATCATGGAATTTCAACACTTATGCCCCATTTGGGATAAGCTGACCCCGACTCAGCGTCAGCTGGTATCTTCCTCCATTGTTCCCAAGACCCTGGGAAAGGGCGCTGTGCTTCATGACGGCTCTGCCGATTGTGCCGGACTGGTTCTCATCAAAAGCGGTCAGCTCCGGGCCTACATTCTGTCCGAGGATGGCCGGGAAATTACCCTGTACCGCCTGCTGGATCAGGATATTTGTCTGTTTTCCGCATCCTGTGTCATGCGCAGCGTGCAGTTTGAAATTATGATCGCTGCGGAAAAGGAGTCCGAGGTCTTCATCCTCCCACCCTACATCTTCAAAAAGATCATGGAAGAATCCGCGCCTTTGGCCAACTATGTCAACGAGCTGATGGCCACCCGTTTTTCCGAGGTGATGTGGCTCATTGAGCAGATCATGTGGAAAAGCGTGGATAAGCGTCTTGCCAATTTCCTGTTGGACGAGGCTGCTTTGGAGGATTCCGATGTTTTGAAGCTCACCCACGAGGCCATTGCAAATCACCTGGGTACAGCCCGGGAAGTGGTCACCCGGATGCTTCGTTACTTCCAAAACGAGGGTTATGTGAAGCTCACCAGGGGTACGGTGGAGCTCACGGACCGCAAGGGTATGGAAGATCTGATTGAATCTTGATCAATCGCCCCTGCCAAAAGCAGGGGCATTGCCTTTCTTTGGTGGTTGCAAAAAGCGACAACCGGTGGTATAATAGCAAAAAACAAACTGATTGGAGAGATCCCCATGAACAATCTGTTTTTTCAGGTTCCTATGTTGAGCACATCTGCGGTCCAGCAGACACTTAGTTCCGCTGTGACATTATTCATTGTACTGCTATGCGTGGTTGCGTTGCTAGCCATCGTTCTGGAAATTATGCGTCTGCGCAGTCCGTCCCGTTCCCAGAGAAAAACGCTGCGGCTGCTGACCATCCCCGTCTATCTGGTGGTAGTTACAGTGCTGGTTTTCACCATTTTGTGCAGCAATCGGCTGAACAATCTGGACAATCCTCAGCTAAATCAGCCTTCTTCCTCTCAGCAGTCCTCCCCTGATGGCAGTTCCGTCCCCTCTTCCTCTGTCGTGCCGCCCACGACTGCGCCGACTGTGCCTACGACACCCAGTCTGCCTGCAACCCCTCACAAGACCGAAAATTCCGACCCCAAGAACTGGAATGTAAAGTGGGAGATCAATGTAAACGGCTCATTTGTGGATAGCTACAACCGCGCAGAAGCCATTGAATTCGGCTCCGGTGATTCTTATTTCAGCCTGCCCGGCATTGCCGGATTCCGTGGCAACAACTACCGTACCGGCGCCACCTACGGCACGGCCAATGTGACAAACAAAAAGCTGACAGCCGTATGGGAACAGACCATTTCCGCCCTGCCCAAATCCGGTGACGGTGCATGGACCGGTGCCGGCTGGACTGGCCAGCCCCTGGTGGTGCAATGGGACGAGGAAACCAAGGCCATTATGAACCTGAAACCGGAAGCCAAGGCTAAGAAAGACTTGGTGGAAGTGATCTACGCCACATTGGACGGCCACATTTACTTCTACGATCTGGAAACCGGTGAATATACCCGTGATCCCCTCTTCGTTGGCATGGCCTTCAAGGGCGCAGGTGCTCTGGATCCCAGAGGCTATCCCATTATGTATGTTGGCTCCGGCGACCGTACCCGGGAACAGAAACAGCCTCGGATGTATATTATCAGCCTGATCGACTGCTCCATCATGTACGAATACGGCTACGAAAAGGAATTCAACATCCGTTCCTGGCGTGCTTTCGACTCCTCTCCCCTTGTGGACGCGGAGACAGATACACTGATCTGGCCCGGCGAGAACGGTCTGATCTACACCATCAAGCTGAACACCAACTATGATAAGGCCGCAGGCACGCTCTCCATCGATCCGGATAAGCCTGTGTTTAACCGGTACATGACCGATCTGAATACCAATCCCAGCAACGACCTGGGCTTTGAAAACAGTGCAATCATCGTGGAAAACTACCTGTATGTGGGCGATAACCGTGGCACCTACTTCTGTGTGGATCTGAACACCATGGAGCTGGTTTGGGCCCAGGAGATCAAGGACGACCTGAATGCCACCGCAGTTTTTGAATGGAGCGATGACGGTCAGGGCTATATCTATTTGGGTACTTCCATGGAGTATTCCGACGGCACTTGCTATATGTACAAGCTCAATGCCGTTACCGGTGAAATCGTCTGGGAAGTTTCCTGGGGCGACATCGTTTACAACAAGAATGTGTCCGGCGGTATCCTCTCCAGCCCGCTGTTGGGTCAGAAGGGCACTGAGCTGGAAGGCATGATCATCTTCCATGTGGCAAAGTCCCCCAGCGAATACGAGGGCACGACCATTGCGCTGGACACCGATACCGGCGAGGTCATTTGGCAGAAGAACATGAAGTACTGTTGGAGCTCTCCCGTTGCGGTCTATTCCGAGGACGGAAATGCCTATGTGATCCTTTTCGACTCCGTGGGCAACTGCCATCTGCTGGACGGTCAGACTGGAAGCACCCTGGATACCATCAATGTGGGATCCAACGTGGAAGCCTCTCCCGTTGTCTTCAATGACATGCTGATCATCGGCACCCGGGGACAAAAGGTATACGGCATTAAGATCAGTTAACCAAAAAACGGCTGCGTTTGCAGCCGTTTTTCTTATTTTCCGGTAGAACCGAAGCCGCCGCTTCCACGGTCAGTGTCCGTCAGTTCGTCCACTTCCTCATAGGCCGGTATCAGCACCGGTGTGATCACCAGTTGGGCGATGCGCTCTCCGGGCGCGACAGTCTGTTCCACCTTCCCATGATTATGGAGAACCACCGAGATCTCTCCCCGGTAGTCGCTGTCGATCACACCCACCTTATTTGCAGGTGCAAGACCCCGTTTTGCGCCCAAGCTGCTTCGGGCATACACAAGACCGGCGCAACCCTTGGGAACTTCCATGGCGATGCCCGTTGGGATGAATACTGTCTCCCCTGCTCCAATGGTCACAGGCACATCCAGACAGGCGTACAGATCCGCCCCGGCTGCCTCATTTGAGCCATAGGTGGGCAAAATGGCATTAGGTCTCACTTTTTTTACTGCAATACTGCTCATATTTTCGTCCCCTCATCTTCCCATAAAATTACTGTTCCGGCCTGCTGTGATTTCGCCACATCGATCAGCCGCTGATTTTCCGAACCCCGGAAGCGCAAATTCAGATTTTTCTTTTCTTCCACAAACGGGCCGTCCACCAAAACGTCCAGATAGCTGAGAAATTCCTTTGTGATCTCCCAGTCTCCCAGAGTGCCGGATGTGATCTTTTCATACAGATACCCGGAAAAGGCCCAAATGCTTTTGCCGGGCATTTCCTTTTTGATACACCGCAGCAGTTCCACGATCATCCCTTGATTCTGCGGCTCGAATGGCTCGCCGCCCAGCAAGGTCAGTCCCCGGATATAGTCCGGACGGAGCATATCCAGAATGGTCTGCACCGTTTCCTCCGTGAAAGGCGTGCCGTATTCAAAATCCCATGCCACTTCATTGAAACAGCCCTTGCAATGGTGGGTGCATCCCGAAACGAACAGACTCACCCGAACGCCGGGGCCATTGGCAATGTCGCAATTTTTGATGGTTGCGTAGTGCACATCCTCGCCTCCCGTGAATTATGGGGACATTATATCACAGAAAACGACATTAAACAACGGCTGCCGCCAGATATTCTTCAATTTCATGGGCAGCTACTGCCCCATCCGCCGTTGCGGTTACGATCTGTCGCACCGCCTTGGTACGCACATCACCTACCGCGTACACACCGGGCAGGTTAGTTTTCGTGGATTCCCCGGCCACAACATATCCCGTTTCATCCAGTTCCAGCTGCCCGGCAAACAGAGCCGTGGCCGGCTCTCTGCCGATACTGATGAAAACGCCGTCGCAAGCGATGCGTTCTTCCTCTCCGCTGACCTTGTTGCGAATGGTAACGCCGTCCAGGCGATCGCCGTGATGCAGGGAAACCACCTCGCTGTTCCAGCGAAATTCGATGTTTTTCGTTTGCTCCAAGGGCTCATGATAGATTTTGGATGCCCGGAGCGTATCTCTGCGGTGCACGAGAATCACCTTTTCCGCCACTCGGGAAAGTACCAGCGCATCCGCCACGGCGGAATTGCCACCGCCAACCAATATGACCGTCTTGCCCCGATAGAACATCCCGTCGCAGGCGGCGCAGTAGTGAACGCCCTTGCCCATCAGCTCCTGCTCCATGGGAAGTCCCAATTTTCTGGGATTCGCCCCGGTGGCAACGATGACCGTACGTCCATAAAATGTTCCCTGATCCGTATGCAATTTCTTGTTCGTCCCTTCCAGCTCCACGGACTGCACATCGGCATAGACTGTCTCCGCACCAAAGCGCTCCGCGCCCTGCTGCATTTTCATCCCAAGGGTGAAGCCGTCCACGCCCTCATCAAAGCCGGGATAATTGTCCACCTGATGGGTCAGCGCCATCTGCCCACCGGCTGCCAATCGCTCCAAAACCAAGGTGCTGAGTCCTGCACGCGCCGCGTACATCGCCGCTGTATATCCCCCCGGGCCGCCACCTAATACCAATACATCGTAAACCTTTTCCATGGTGTTACCTCCTTTTGATACTAGTATAACCGCGTGTCGCCACCTTTACCGTGATAATGTCACAATACAAAAGCCCGCTGCCGAGGCAGCGGGCTTTAGGGGTATTTTAGGGAAGCATTGCCAGGATCTGCGCCTTGGATTTTGCGCCGGTTGACTGGGTCAGCACCTTGCCGTCCTTCATCACCACCAGCGTGGGGATGCTGTAAACCTGGAATTGCGTTGCAAGCTCCGTCTGAGCGTCCACATCCACCTTGCCGACCACGATGTGGTCATTTTCCTCGGCGATCTCGTCAATGATGGGACCTACCATCCGGCAGGGGCCGCACCAGGATGCGAAGAAGTCCAGCAGGACCACCTTTTCGCTTTTTACAACTTCATTTTCAAAATTTTCTTTCGTAATATTCAGAACTGACATCTTTTTGTCCTCCTTGTTTTGTTTTGTGACCTTATCTTACCCCAAAATTTGGAGGACTTCTGTGACAAAATCACATTATGCCAAATTTACTACATCAAATGCGCCGGGACTGCACACATACAGATACTGATCAATGACGACACCGCGGACAAAGTTCAAGGAACCACCGATATCCGCTTTTGCAATTTCTCTCAGTTCGTACCCGTCAAACTGCAAAAGCACATAGCCATCCATCACCGGGATACCGAACAGATTGTTCTCCCGGTCAATGAAGTAGGCCTTGTACTCGCTGGCGAAGCTGCCTTCATAGATATATTCACACACCGGTTTCACGCCGTCGGCGGACTCCGTATAGACCTCCACCTTCATGTTCCAGTTATCATTAAAGCCGATGCCCAGCAGGAAGCCGTCGTTCAGCTGGATCAAGGAGCTGGAATAGCCGTCGATGGTGCCGGTGTCCTTGACGGTGATGTTTCCAAGATCCGTCATGTCGAAGAAAAACACCGGGTCTGTCAGCGTCACCACCACAGCGGTGCAGACATAGGCGTAATCCCCATCAAAGCGGACGGATTCCACGGTTTCTCCCTCCGGGGCAAACTTGGCAGCCTGTGCCAGCTGCTCCCAAGTCCCCACCTCAAAACAGGTCAGGTTTGCATTGCGCTCTTCCACCTGAACGGAAGTATATCCTGTTTCGTGGTTGATCATTTTCCGTTGGGTCGTTCCGGTAACAATGCGGAAAACGCCCTCATGCTCATCCATGCTGTACTGATTTTTCACAGTACCCTCCACGCTGAACGAGCCAGCCAGGGTCAGGCCGTTTTCGTCATAATCCATGCAGGAAACTTCCGTCATGGCTTTTGTAAGGGTCTTGTTATCGTCCAGCTTTTCTTCACCGGAATAACTACGGGTGGCATAGATGCGCTCCTTGGACACATAAAGCTCCGCGGAGTAGGACATAAACGCGCCGGTGTCCACCAAGGACAGGTCGTTATTGTCCAGCAGGGTCACCACCGTATAATAGCGGTCGCTCAGTCTGTCCGGAATCACGATGTTATCCGCAGGGATGCACTGCATATTGCCGGGTGTGCCGTACTGAGGCAGGAATGTGGACGGATCGTCAAAATCCACTTCGTACTGGATGCAGAATCTGCTGATGAGCATGAGCTGGTCATCCACCATGCGGCAAGTCTGCTTCGCGCCGGTAAGATAGAAGGATGCGACATTTGTCACATTCACAGGATCGGATACATCCAGAGAAATAACCTGCACATAGCTTTCCTTTTTGGTCTCGCTGAAAACTGCGTCATAACCGGACTGAATCACGGTCAGGCGGCTTGCATCCGCGGAAAGGTACATTTCCGAATCAGAATTCCAATTCGTTCCCACAGATACCGTGTTGATCTTCTTTGTATCCTCGCCGTTGATCTCATAGATCTCCAACTGCGTATTGTTCAGATAGAAGATATGAGTTTCGCTGCGCTTGATCAGATCGCCTTCCAGCACGCCGGCAACCTGATGATCCGTGATCTCCACAGAGGAATTTGCACTTCCGCTGATGCTCGTATCGGTATCCGGTACTGCACCGGGTGCGTACACAAGTTCCTCCTCAAATCTGGATCCGGATTCATCCTCCAAAAAAGCATCACCCCAGAACAGATCCTCCCAGTGCAAATATTCCCAACTGTCTTCTTTCCGCTGAAAGTCCCGGTTGATCGCCGCAATGACCTTGTAATACGGATCCTGGGCATACTGCTCCAACACATCCGAATTCCGGAAATGGGGCAGCAGAACGCCCACCAACAGACAGATACACAGCAAGCAGGCTGTGGCCTTTATAGCCGTCCATTGTACCCGTCTGCGCTGCAGCTTTTTCTGCACGGACTCCATTCTTTCATCATATGTCTTCATAAGTGATTCCCACCTTTTCAAGCAATGTTTTCAAAGAGGTCTTGGCCCTGGCAAGCAGATTGTAAACCTGCTTGGGGGAACGGGACAAAATTGCGCAGATTTCTGAGACGGAGAAGCTGTCAAAAAACATCAGCGTCAAAACCTGGCGATACTGCAACGGCAGTTCCTGCAAGCAGGCGAACAACGCCCGGTCACGCTCCTTTTTCATGACGTCCCCTTCCAGATCTCCTGCAAAAAGCGCGCACTCCACATCCTCCAGCGGAACAAATTTCCGATGGAAGCGCAAATAGTTCAGACACCGATGGCGGACTGCCTTGTAAAGATATGCTTTCAAATGGGCCTCATCTTCAAATCTTCTGTCCCTGATCAGCACATCGGTCAATGCATCTTCCATCAGTTCTTCCGCAATATCGGGGCTTGCCACATAACAGCAGGCAAAGCGTACCAATGGGTCTGAATACGTACGGATAACGGTTTCCAAAGATATTCCGTCCTGAAAACCGATTTTCATGCCGGATCGCGCCATCTTTTTCACCTCTTCACTCTTAAAACACGGCTAAGATGGATTTTACTCACCAAAATTTGCAAAAAATTCATCTGTTATCCATTTCTTTCAGTATAATCAATATATACCCCAAATGCAATGATCTCAACTTGCATTTTTATAAGAATTGGATATAATAGAATCAAAAAAGCAAAGGAGAACACTATGTTCGGCTATTATTACGGATTTGATCTGACATACCTTGTGCTGGTACTGCCTTGCGTCATTTTGGCTATGATCGCCAGCGCCAACGTCAATTCCACATTCAAGCGTTATTCTGAAAAACACTCCCGCCGCCGGATCACCGGCGCGCAGGCCGCAGAGCGTGTTCTGCGGGCCAACGGTGTTTCCGGTGTACGCATTGAGCGCGTGAGCGGCAACCTGACGGATCATTTCGATCCCAAGGCCAATGTGATCCGCCTGTCTGACAGTGTCCACGACTCCACATCCGTTGCCGCCATCGGCGTTGCCTGCCACGAGGCCGGTCATGCAGTGCAGTATGCCCACAACTATGCTCCCATTAAGCTCCGTGCCGCCATCATTCCCATTACCAACATCGGCAGCAAACTGGCCATGCCGTTGATTTTACTGGGTTTGCTGCTTAGCTTTGGCGAAACGGTTTCCTACGGCTTTGTGTATGCCGGTATCGCCTGCTTTGGGCTTTCTCTGGTTTTCCAGCTTGTGACCCTGCCTGTAGAATTCAACGCCAGCCGCAGAGCCATGCAGGCCATCGAAGGCGGAGAGCTTTTGACGGAAGACGAGCAAAAAGGTGCGCGCAAGACCCTCACCGCCGCGGCCATGACCTATGTTGCCGCCACTGCTGTGGCATTGGCGCAACTGCTTCGGCTGCTGCTGATCTTCGGCGGCAGACGCAGAAACGATTAAAAAAACACCGCCCCGGTATTGACAACCGGGGCGGATTTTTGTATAATTTGTCGGTGTGAAAAGTATGAAAAATGTGATTTCAAAGGAGTGGTGACATGCCTGGGGGCAAACACATACTGGGTAAAAGCAATGTCCGTCGGGTTTTCGGCACAGCCAAGGTGGGCGACCGGGGGCAGATCGTGATCCCCAAGGAGGCCCGGGAGATGTTCGGTATTCAGCCCGGTGATACGCTACTCATTTTGGGTGAATCCGATGCCGGTCTGATCGTTTCCCGACCGGAAACATTAAATGACATTGCTGACAAATTACTAAACACTGTTAAAAATGAGGACTGAGAAAATGAACGCATTACTGGAACTTTATAACGGCATGGGAATTTCCAACGCCGTTTACAACTATGGCGAAAATGCCCTCAAAAAACTGGAAGAACGCTTCGCTGAGATCGACAAAATTGCGGAATGCAATCAGGCAAAGGTGATCTCTGCCATGCAGAAAAACCGGGTCAGCGCAACCTGCTTTGCCGCCACCACCGGCTACGGTTATGACGATATGGGCCGTGACACTTTGGAGCGCGTCTATGCGGATGTGTTCCATACGGAGGCCGCTTTGGTGCGTCCCCAGATCACCTGCGGCACCCACGCCCTGACCGTTGCCCTGTCCGCAAATCTTCTGCCCGGAGACGAGCTGCTCTCCCCCGTGGGTCTGCCCTATGACACCTTACAGGAGGTCATTGGCATCCGCCCCAGCCCCTGCTCTCTGGCGGAGTATGGTGTGACCTACCGTCAGGTAGATCTGCTGGAGAATGGCGGCTTTGACTACGAGGGCATCCGCAAGGCCATCAACGAAAAGACCAAGCTGATCACCATTCAGCGCTCCAAGGGTTATGCTACCCGGCCTACCTTCTCCGTCACCCAGATCGGTGAACTGATCGCGTTTTGCAAATCCGTCAAGCCGGATGTACTGGTGATGGTGGACAACTGCTACGGCGAATTTGTTGAGACCATTGAACCCTCCGATGTGGGCGCAGATATGACCGTTGGTTCTCTGATCAAGAATCCCGGCGGCGGTCTTGCCCCTATCGGCGGCTACATTGCCGGTACACAGGCGTGTATCGACCGCTGCGGTTACCGCCTCTCCGCCCCCGGATTGGGTCAGGAAGTGGGCGCTAACCTGGGTCTGATGCCTTCCCTGTATCAAGGCTTCTTCCTTGCGCCGAATGTGGTTGCATCCGCTGAAAAGGGCGCGATTTTTGCCGCAAATCTGTACGAGCCCCTGGGCTTCCGTTGCGTCCCCAATGCAACCGAAAGCCGCCACGACATTATTCAGGCCGTGGAGCTGGGAAGCGAAGCCGGTATGGTGGCGTTCTGCAAGGGCATCCAGGCCGCCGCGCCCGTGGATTCCTACGCCGCACCCATTCCCGGCGATATGCCCGGCTACGACAGCAAGGTGATCATGGCCGCAGGCGCCTTTGTTCAGGGCTCGTCCATTGAGCTGTCTGCCGATGGCCCCATCCGTCCGCCCTATGCGGTGTACTTCCAGGGCGGCCTGACTTGGCATCATGCCAAACTTGGCATTTTGATGAGCCTGCAAAAAATGCTGGATGCAGGTCTGGTAAAAATATAAGGAGGAAGCCACAATGTCTTGGTTATTCTTTTCCGTTGCTACCGCTGTTCTTTGGGGCGCGGCAGAACTGTTTTACAAAAAAGGCGCACAGCCCAATGAAAAATACTCCCATCTGAAGATCTGCGTTTGGGTGGGTATTGTGATGGGCATCCACGCCATCTTTACCCTGCTGACCCAGGATATCAACTACAATCCCATCAACATCATCCGGTATCTGCCGGTTTCCCTGTTTTACATCATTTCCATGGCCTTTTCCTATTTTGGCATGCGCTTTTTGGAGGAGTCCATTTCCGATCCCATCGAGAACACCGCCGGTGTTATTTGCACCCTGCTGTTCGTCATTTTCCTGCAGGAAGAGATCTCCTGGCTGACCTGGGTCGCCATCGGTGTCATCACTGTAGGCGTTTTGGGTGTCAGCTTCCTGGAAAACCACGGCGAGACCCCCAGAAAGAAGAAATACGGCAAGGTTCTGGCGATCGTCGCCTTCTGTATGCCCTTTGTCTATGCTTTGCTGGACGCATTCGGCACCTTCCTGGATGATGCCTTCTTCCTGATCGAAGATGTTGCCAATTCCCCTCTGGTGGATGTAACCGAAGATACCATTGAGGATGTGGCCAATACCAGCTATGAGTTGACCTTTGCCATGTTTGCTTTGGGCCTGTTTATCTTCATGAAAGCAAAGAAGGTCAAGTTTGGCCCTGTTCCCCAGCACAAGGATAAGATCCTTGCCGCTGTATTTGAAACTGCCGGTCAGTTTACATATGTGTATGCTCTCGGCGGCGTGGATGCTGTGGCAGCTCCCATTCTGTCCTCCGTTTGTATCGTTTCTCTGCTGCTGTCCCGGATCTTCCTGAAAGAAAAGCTTTCCTGGAAGACCTATGTGTTTGTGGCCGTTGTCATCATCGGTATTCTCTTGCTGGCAGTCAGCGAAGAGCTATAAATTAGGATATGTGACAAAAAGTCGCCGGTTTTCCGGCGACTTTTTATATCGAAATTTCATTGACACACTTTCTTTTGCGTGTTATAATATTTCGGATAAGAAAGATACTTGTTTCCCTCATTTGAAAGGAGTTAGTATGACTATGCAGAATCAGAACACACCGATGCTGGATGCCATCTGCGGCAATAGTGTTCGTGTTTCTATTTTGGACCGTCTTTCCTCTGTTGATCTGTGTACTTTCGACTCCCCCGAATATGCTGTTTTTCCCGGCTTTTGTGATGTGCATGTGCATTTCAGAGAGCCGGGTTTTTCTTATAAAGAGACCATCTTCTCCGGTTCTCTTGCAGCAGCCCACGGCGGGTACACAGCAGTCTGCACCATGCCCAATCTGGATCCGGTTCCGGACACCAAGGCACATTTGAAGGAGCAGCTGAACCTCATCAAGGAAGACGGCTTGATCCACATTTATCCCTACGGTTCCATCACCATGGGACAAAAGGGAGAAAACCTCTCCGAAATGAAGGCCATGGCCCAGCAGGTCATTGCTTTTACGGACGACGGCAAGGGTATTCAGCGGGACGAGCTGATGCGCGCCGCCATGAAGCAGGCCAAGCAGCTGAACAAAATGATCGTCGCCCATTGTGAGGACAATTCCCTGCTGAACGGCGGCTACATCCACGACGGTGACTACGCCCGGGACAATCATCACCGGGGCATCAGCTCCGAGAGCGAGTGGAAGCAGCTTGCCCGGGATCTGGCACTGGTCAAGGAGATCGGCTGCGCTTACCATGTGTGCCATGTCTCCACAAAGGAATCTGTGGAGCTGATCCGCAAGGCCAAGGCGGAAAAGCTGAATGTCACCTGCGAGACCGCGCCCCACTATCTGCTCATGGATGACTCCTTCCTGCAAGAGGATGGACGGTACAAGATGAATCCCCCGCTTCGGGACAAGTCCGACCGGGAGGCACTGATCGCCGGTATTCAGGACGGCACCATCGACATGATCGCCACCGACCATGCGCCCCATTCCGAAGAAGAAAAGAGCCAAGGCCTGGATGGCAGCAGCTTTGGCATCGTCGGTCTGGAAACTGCATTTCCTCTGTTGTACACCTATCTGGTGCAGGAAAATGTGATTTCTCTGGAAAAACTGCTGAAATTGCTTGTTACCAATCCCAGAAAACGCTTCCGTATCCCCATGACCACCGACTTTTCCGTGTGGGATCTGCGGCAAAGCTACATCGTTGAGCCGGAGGAATTCCAGTCCCAGGGCAAGTCCACCCCCTTCGCCGGATGGCGCGTCAACGGAAAATGCCTGGCTACGGTCTGCGACGGCAAATTGGTTTGGTTAGAGAAAGAGAGAAACGGCAAATAATATCCAAAAGAGTTATGGAGGCTTTCTTATGGCTAAGCGTACAGATATCAAAAAAATTATGATCATCGGCTCCGGCCCTATCATCATCGGCCAGGCAGCGGAATTCGACTATGCCGGTACCCAGGCCTGTCTCGCCCTCCGGGAAGAGGGTTATGAGGTGGTTTTGGTGAACTCCAATCCTGCCACCATCATGACCGACACCACCGTTGCCGACAAGGTCTATATGGAACCGCTGACCCTGGAATATGTAGCGAAGATCATCCGTCACGAGCGTCCCGATGCCATCGTTCCCGGCATCGGCGGTCAGACCGGTCTGAATTTGGCCATGCAGCTGGAGAAAAAGGGTATTTTGAAGGAATGCCGTGTGGAGCTGTTGGGCACACCCAGCGCATCCATTGAACGGGCCGAAGACCGGGAAATGTTCAAGGAGCTCTGCCAGTCCATCGGCGAGCCGGTCATTCCCTCCGAGATCACCTATTCCATCGACGAAGCCAAGGAAGCCGCCAAGCGGATCGGCTATCCGGTCGTTCTGCGTCCTGCATTTACTTTGGGCGGTACCGGCGGCGGCTTTGCCTACAACGAGGAAGAATTGATCGAAATCGGCCTGAACGCCTTTAAGCTCTCCCCTGTCCATCAGGTCCTGATCGAGAAGTCCGTAAAGGGCTACAAGGAGATCGAGTTTGAGGTCATGCGTGACGGCAGTGACCACGCCATTACCATCTGCGGCATGGAAAACATTGATCCCGTGGGTGTTCACACCGGCGATAGTCTGGTGGTCGCACCCATCATGACCCTCAGCGACCACGATCTGAAAATGCTCAATGATTCCGCCATTAAACTGATTCGGGAACTGAAAATTGAGGGCGGCTGTAATGTGCAGTTTGCTCTGAACCCCAATTCTTCTGAGTACTACCTGATTGAGGTCAATCCCAGAGTTTCCCGTTCTTCCGCTTTGGCTTCCAAGGCATCCGGCTATCCCATTGCCAAGGTAACAGCCAAGATCGCTGTGGGCATGACTCTGGATGAGATTCAGATTGCCAATACAACTGCCGCATTTGAGCCTCAACTGGACTATGTGATTGCCAAGCTCCCCCGCTTCCCCTTCGACAAGTTCACCTCTGCAACCAATGTGCTGGGTACCCAGATGAAAGCCACCGGCGAAGTCATGGGCATCGGTTCCACACTGGAGGAATCCCTGCTCAAAGGCATCCGTTCCCTGGAAACCGGAGCCAATCACATCTACCACCACAAATTCGACAGTATGAGCGTGGAAGAACTGCTGGACTATATCAAGGTTTTCCGCTCCGACAATATTTTTGCCATCGCAGAGTTGGTCTACCACGGTGTTTCCATTGAAAAGATCCACGAGATCACCCAGATCACTCCCTATTTCCTGGAAGCCATCAAGCGCATCGTGGATATGGAGGAAACGCTGAAAATCAATGTTAACGACCTTGCTACCCTGACCGCCGCCAAAAAGATGGGCTTCAGTGATAAGTATGTGGCAAGACTTTGGAAATGCACGGAAATGGACGTGTACAATTTCCGTAAAGCCAATAACCTGTTCCCCGTGTTCCGCATGGTGGACACCTGCCACACCAATGCCTATATCCCCTACTTCTACTCCTCTTACTCCGGTGAGAACGCTTCCGTTCTGACGGACAAGAAGAAGATCATCGTGCTGGGTGCAGGCCCCATCCGCATCGGCCAGGGCGTAGAATTTGACTATTCCACAGTCCATGCGGTCATGACCATCAAGAAAGCCGGCTACGAGGCTATTATCATCAACAACAACCCCGAAACCGTCTCCACCGACTACACCACAGCGGACAAGCTGTACTTTGAGCCCCTGACTCCCGAGGATGTGATGAACATCATCGAGTTTGAAAAGCCCGTGGGTGTCATTGCATCTCTGGGCGGCCAGACCGCCATCAATCTGGCGCAACCTCTCCACGACCGGGGTGTTAAGATCATCGGCACGGATTGCGCCGCCATCGACAAGGCGGAAGACCGTAACGCATTCGAAAATCTCCTGAACGAGCTGGATATCCCCCGGGCAAAGGGTCAGGCAGTCACCAAGATCGAGGACGGCATCAAGGCCGCCGCTGAGATCGGCTACCCCGTGCTGGTGCGCCCCTCCTTCGTTCTGGGTGGGCGGGCAATGCAGATCGTTGCCAACGAAGAGCAGCTGCGCCACTACCTGAAAACCGCCGTTGAGATCGACGAGGACAAGCCTGTGCTTGTGGATAAGTATATTGAAGGCCGCGAGGTTGAGGTGGATGCCATCTGTGATGGACGGAATGTATTCATTCCCGGTATTATGGAACTGGTGGAACGCACCGGTGTTCACTCCGGTGACTCCATCTCTGTCTACCCCTCCTTCTCCATTTCCAACAAGGTGAAGGGTACGATCCTGCAATATGCCAAGAAGCTGGGTCTGGGTATCGGCATTGTGGGTCTTTACAACATCCAGTTCATCGTGGACAAGGATGACAATGTGTATATCATCGAGGTCAATCCCCGTTCCTCCCGTACCGTTCCCTTCCTCAGCAAATCCACCGGTTACAGCCTGGCGGACATTGCCACCGAGGTTATCCTGGGCAAGAGCCTGAAAGAGCTGGGCATCTTTGACATCTATCCTGACGAAAAGGAACGCTGGTATGTCAAGGCTCCCGTCTTCTCCTTTAACAAGATCCGCGGTCTGGACGCTTATCTGTCCCCGGAAATGAAGTCCACCGGCGAAGCCATCGGTTACGATAACACCCTGACCCGCGCGCTTTACAAGGCTTTGCAGGCCTCCGGCATGCATCTGCAAAATTACGGCACAGTTCTGGTCACCATTGCGGACCGGGATAAGGAAGAGGCTCTGCCCCTCATTCGCCGGTTCTACAATCTGGGTTTCAATATTGAAGCCACAGCCGGTACTGCTAAGTTCTTGAAGTCCAACGGAATCCGCACCCACGTACTGAGCAAGATCAGCGAGGGCAGCAGCGAGATTCCTGAGGCTCTGCGGCAAGGGCATATTGCCTATGTGATCAACACCCGCAATCCCGGTCACAACGAGGATGACGGCGTACAGATCCGCCAGATCGCCACAGAATACAATGTGACCATGTTCACCGCTTTGGACACAGTCAAGGTTCTGCTGGATGTGCTGGAAGAAACCACGCTTACCATTTCTACCATTGATGCCTAAGGGGGTAACCCATGAAGCAAAGTATTTTTGCCGTTCTCAGTAACGACGCACTGACGGACAGCGTATACAAAATGGTGCTCGCCGGTGATACCTCTGCCATCACCGCCCCCGGCCAGTTTGTAAACATTCAGCTGGAGGGTCACTTCCTGCGGCGGCCCATTTCCGTCTGCGATTACGACGAAAAGACCCTGACTATCATTTACAAGGTGGTGGGCAAGGGCACAGCCGCCATGTCCGGGATAAAAACCGGCGAAACGCTGGACATTCTCACTGGATTGGGTAACGGCTATGACCTTTCTCTTTCCGGCAACGCACCGGTGCTTTTGGGCGGCGGTGTGGGCGTACCGCCCATGTACAACCTTGCGAAGAAATTGGTTACACAGGGCAAAGCTGTTTCCGTTATTCTCGGTTTCAACACCGCAAATGAAATTTTCTATGAGGAAGAATTCAAGGCCTTGGGTTGTCATGTGCAAGTGACTACCGTAGACGGTTCTTACGGCAAAAAAGGCTTCGTCACTGACGCTCTGCCGGAAAATTACACCTATTTTTACACCTGCGGCCCGGAGCCCATGCTGAAAGCGGTGTATAAGGCAACCAACACCTCCGGTCAGATGAGCTTTGAGGAGCGTATGGGCTGCGGCTTTGGCGCTTGCATGGGCTGCTCCTGCAAGACCCTCACCGGTTACAAGCGTATCTGCAAGGAAGGCCCAGTGATGAAAAAGGAGGAGATCTTATGGGATTGAACGTAAACCTCTGTGGGATCGAGCTGAGCAATCCGGTCATCCCTGCCTCCGGTACATTTGGCTACGGTTATGAGTTCGCAGAGCTCTATGACATCAACGAATTGGGCACCTTTTCCTTTAAGGGCACGACTAAAGAGCCCCGTTTCGGCAATCCCACGCCCCGGATCGCGGAGTGCCCCGGCGGCATGATCAATGCCGTGGGCCTGCAAAATCCCGGTGTGGAAAAGGTCATTGCCGAGGAGCTCCCCAAGCTAAAAAAATGTTTCCATAAGCCGGTCATGGCCAATGTTTCCGGTTTTTCCGTGGAGGAATACACCTACACCTGCGCCAAGCTGGATAAAGAGGAACAAGTTGGCTGGCTGGAAGTCAATGTCAGCTGTCCCAATGTCCACGGCGGCGGCATGAGCTTCGGTACATCCCCGGAAGCTGCGGCGGAGGTGACCCGGGCGGTCAAAGCCGTCACCACAAAGCCGGTGATCATCAAGCTGTCCCCCAATGTCACCGACATTGTTACCATCGCCAAGGCCTGCGAAGAGGCAGGTGCGGACGGCATCAGCCTCATCAACACCATGTTGGGTATGCGTATCGATCTGAATAAGCGCAAGCCCATCATTGCCAACACCATGGGTGGCTACTCCGGCCCGGGAGTTTTCCCGGTGGCGGTGCGCATGGTCTATCAGGTGGCTCAGGCAGTGAATATCCCCGTCATCGGCATGGGCGGCGTGAGCAGTGCCGAGGATGTAGTGGAAATGATGATGGCAGGTGCAACTGCCGTCCAGATCGGCGCGGCCAATCTGGTAAATCCCTGCATTTGCAGAGATATCGTCCGGGATCTGCCCCGGGTGATGGAAAAATACAGAATTGAAAATCTACAAGATATTATAGGAGGCGTAAATCATGGGTAAGGACGTTATCGTAGCCTGCGACTTTTCCTCTAAGGAGGCAACCATCGCTTTTCTGGACAAGTTCCAGGGCAAAAAGCCTTTCGTGAAGATCGGCATGGAGCTCTTCTACGCAGAGGGCCCCAGCATCGTTCGGGAGATCAAGGCCCGTGGCCACAAGATCTTCCTGGATCTGAAGCTTCACGACATTCCCAACACGGTCAAAAAAGCCATGTCCGTTCTGTCCCATCTGGATGTTGACATCTGCAATCTCCACGCTGCCGGCACAACTGCCATGATGAAGGCCGCATTGGAAGGCTTGACCCGGGAGGACGGCACCCGTCCCCTGCTGATCGCCGTCACCCAACTGACATCCACTGACCAGGAAAGCATGGAAAAGGATCTGCTGATCAAAGCCCCCATCGATGAGGTTGTCATGCACTATGCGCAAAACGCAAAGAATGCCGGTCTGGACGGCATCGTGTGTTCTCCTCTGGAAGCAGGAAAGGTACATGACTACTGCGGCAAGGACTTCCTGACCGTCACCCCCGGCGTGCGCTTTGCGGATGGCGATGCAGGTGACCAGAAGCGAGTCATGACCCCCGCTGCCGCCAAGGCCATCGGCTCTGACTACATCGTGGTGGGCCGTCCCATCACCGCTGCCGAAGATCCTGTTGCGGCATATGAACGCTGCGTAGCAGAATTCTGCGACTAAGGAGACTAATATGGAAGCCTATAAGAGAGAATTTATCCAGTTCCTGCAAGGTGCCGGCGTTCTGAAATTTGGTGATTTTACCGCCAAATCCGGCCGCAAGATCCCCTACTTTATCAACGCCGGCATGATCAAAACCGGCGAAGAAATCGCAAAATTGGGCGAATTTTACGCAAAAGCCTACTTTGAAAAGGTTGGCAACAAGGCAACCGTCCTCTATGGCCCCGCCTACAAGGGCATTTCCATTGCCGTGTCCGCAGCGGTTGCTCTGAGCAAGAACGGACTGAATGTTCCCTTCTTCTTCAACCGCAAGGAAGTGAAAGATCACGGTGAAGGCGGTGTTTTCGTGGGCTATGTTCCCCAGGCCGGTGAGGAAGTGGTCATTGTAGAAGATGTGATCACCGCCGGCACCGCCATTCGTGAAAGCATGGCAATTCTCAGCCATGTGGAAGGCGTCAAGGTAGCCGCGACCTTTGTCATGGTGGACCGGAAGGAAAAGGGCCAGGGCGAAAAGGGCGCTATGCAGGAGATCGAAGAAGAATTCGGCTTCCCCGTATACTCCGTGGTGGATGTGTATGACATCATCGAATATTTGGAAGAAGACCCTGCCAATGAAGAAAATGTTACCCGTATCAAGAACTATCTGGCTGTGAACGGAGCAAAAGTATGAGAAGCTTGATCAGCATCCTGGATTTTTCGGTGGAAGAACTGGACAGACTTGTCGCCACTGCAAAGGATATCATCGACCATCCGGAGAATTATCGGGAAAAGTGCCGCTATAAGAAGCTGGCAACCCTCTTTTTCGAGCCCTCCACCCGTACCCGGCTGAGTTTTGAGGCCGCAATGCTGGAGCTGGGCGGAAGTGTACTGGGTTTCAGCGAAGCCAACTCCTCCTCTGCCGCAAAGGGTGAAAGCATGGCAGACACTGCAAATGTGCTTTCCTGCTATGCGGACATCATGGCAATCCGCCATCCCAGAGAGGGCGCACCCTATGTTGCCGCAAACAACGCAACCGTTCCGGTCATCAACGCCGGTGACGGCGGTCACAACCATCCCACCCAGACCTTGACGGATCTTCTCACCATTTCCCGGGAAATGGGCCGACTGGACAATCTGACCATCGGTCTGTGCGGCGACCTGAAATACGGCAGAACCGTCCACTCTCTCATTGAGGCCATGGCTCGTTACAAGGGTGTCAAGTTTGTGCTGATCTCTCCCCCGGAATTAAAGGTTCCCGGGTTCATCCGCTTCAATGTGTTGGAACGCTACGGAATTCCCTACGAGGAAGTATTGTCCCTGGATGATGCCATGCCCGAGCTGGATGTGCTGTACATGACCCGTATTCAGAGGGAGCGTTTCGACTCTCTGGAAGAATACGAACGGCTGAAAAACTGCTACATTCTGGATCCCGGGAAGATGGCGCAGGCTAAGAAAAAGATGTGTGTGCTCCATCCTCTGCCCCGGGTCAACGAGATCAGCGTGGCAGTGGACAGTGACCCCCGTGCGGCCTATTTCCGCCAGGCTCTGAACGGCAAATATGTGCGCATGGCGCTGATCCTCATGCTTTTAGAGGAAGCAGAAAAGAATCCCGTACGGCAAACTGTGGACACCAGCGGCTATTTGACCGACCGCATCTGCACCAATCCCAAGTGCATCTGCCAGGTGGAGCAGGAGCTTCCTCATCTGGCCAAGCTGACTGACCCCAGAGCAAATATCTACCGCTGTATCTACTGCGAGCATAAGGTATGACAAAAACGGCTGTGCAATTGCACAGCCGCTTTTTATAACTGGAAGTGTTCCTGAATTTGTTTTGCCGTTTCCTCTGCCGACAGATGGGTATTGTCGATCTTCAAATAGTTTTCAAAGGGGATTTCACCCGGCAGGCTTTCCAGACGGAATTTGGCATCATCCCGCAACAATCGAGAGTTGGACGCTTCTAAATCCCGTTTGGATGCTTTATGAGCAAGGCGGTTTTCCGTGGCGTTTCGTTCCAGTCTGGTCTTCTGATCTGCTACCAATTCTACATAGTAGAATTCCGTTTCCGGATTTCTATCCTCAAACATCCGCCGCACATGATCACCAAACTCCCAGTCCTCATGGCAATTGAACGCCCACATAAAGGTGAAAATCATGCCGTAATGATCTGTTTCTGCGAAATCCTCAAAGATCACCTGCCGCAAACGCTGAATCGTCTTCGACTCAAAACTGCCGAAAATCTCCAACACCGGTTCAATGGTCATATGGTTGTGAAAAAGACGCAGACCAGTAAGCTTCATCAGTTCCTGACCGACGGTCATTTTACCAACCGCCGCACTTCCAAAAAGGAAAACTACTTTCATATTCTCACCTCATTTTGCAAAAGGCCATCTGAGTATCTCAGACGGCCTTTATCAAATTTCTTGTCTGCCTTCCAGGGCCCGGGAGAGAGTCACCTCGTCGGCATATTCCAGTTGACTGCCCACGGGTACACCGTAGGCCAATCGGGTCACCTTGACCTCCATAGGCCGCAGGAGACGGGAAATATACATAGCAGTTGCTTCGCCCTCGGTATCCGGGTTCGTGGCCATAATGACCTCCCGCACCTGCCCGGATGCCACACGCATCAGCAGTTCCTTGATGCGGATATCATCCTGGGTCACATGGTTCAGCGGCGAGATCACGCCATGCAGAACATGGTAAAGTCCGTTAAACTCCCGGCTGCGTTCCATGGCGATCACATCCCGGGGTTCTGCCACCACGCAAATCGTGCTTCCGTCGCGCATCTCATTGTCGCAGATGGGACAAATCTCCCGATCCGTCAAATTCTGACACACAGGGCAGGTATGTACGGTCTGCTTCGCCGCGAGGATCGCCTCAGCAAAGGCCTTGGCATCCTCCTCGTCCAGCTCCAGCACATGAAAGGCAAGTCGTTGCGCCGTCTTTCCCCCAATACCGGGAAGCCGGGCAAACTGATCTGCCAGCTCCTGCAATGCGGTAGGAAAATACTGCATCAGAACAGGCCTCCCAGGTTCAAACCGCCGGTCAGCCGGGACATATTGTTGGCAGCCTCCGCATCTGCGGTGCGCATAGCCTCGTTCACAGCGGCGATGACCATATCCTGCAGCATTTCTACATCATCGGGATCCACAGCTTCGGGGTTGATGGTCAGCTCCACCACCTCATGCTTGCCGTTGACAGAGGCGGAAACCATTCCGCCGCCGGCAGAAGCGGTATACACCTTGGTCTCCTGCTCCTCCTGCATACGCAGAAGCTCCTGCTGCATCTTCTGAGCCTGCTTCATCATAGCCATCTGATTCATACCGCCGGGCATGCCCCGGAAATTATTCTTTGCCATAATTAACTCCTTAGTTGTTCTTAATATTCACGATATCGCTGTGAGCACGGCCAAAATCCATGAGCCGTTCCATTTTTCCGCCGGTCTGGGGTTTTGCAGAGGCATCCTCTGCTCTGGCTGTAACGGCCTTGTTCAAAACCGCGGAGGCCTTACGAGCCACCAACGCCAAAACATCCGGTTTGTTCACCATATCCAGGATAAACTTATTGTTGCACCGCAGGACGACCTGATTGCCTTGGAGCACACCCTGGACAGTGGCATTTTCACCGGTGGTAAAGAAACCAACTAACGGCGGTTTCATCTCCTGCCGGATGGCCGCTACCAATTCTGCCCAAAAACCGATAGGGGTATCCTCAACAACCGGCTGCACCGCAGGCTCTTCCTCCACGGGTGGGACATCCTCATCCCCGGGCATGGGGGGACGCTCCTCCTCTGGTTCTTCCTGTACGGGCTGAGGGGCGGCAACGGCAGACACAAAGCTGCCGCTTTTCAGCTGTTCCTCCATCCGGGTCAGTCTGGCGTTCAGGCTTTGAGGATCCAGCTGCAGCTCCGGCTGGCACAGCCGAATCAGGCACAGCTCCGCATCCATTCTGCGGCTGGCGCTCCGGGTAAAACCGGACATGGTGGTTTCCAAGCTCTCCACAATCTGCACCAGTTCGCCGCTGGACAGCTGTTTTGCAAGGGCTGCAGCTTCCTTATCGGATGCCACACCGGAGAGCATGGTCAGACCCGCATCCGGGGCAGTTTTCAAAACCAAAATATCTCTGGCAAGGCAGGCAAGTTCGTCCAACAACGCGCCCAATTCCTTGCCATCAGAATAGAGTTTATTCAGTAATTCCAAGGCTTTTGCGGTATTGTGCGACGCAATATAGCCCATCATCTCGGCAGCTTTTCGCTCACCTGCAATACCCAGACAGGCATAAACACGCTCCGCTGTCAGTTCTCCAACGGTTGCAGACGCACATTGATCCAACAGGCTCAATCCATCGCGCATACCGCCGTCAGCCATCCGCGCCAAAACACGGGCTGCTGAATCATCCAGATCAATATTTTCCTGATAGGCCACATATTGCAGCCGCTGGGCAATATCTTCTTGACTGATGCGGCGGAAAGAGAACCGCTGGCACCGAGACAAAATGGTCGCAGGAACTTTATGCAGTTCCGTGGTAGCCAGAATAAACAGCAGATGCTCCGGGGGTTCTTCGATGATCTTCAATAGGGCGTTGAACGCGGAAATGGAAAGCATATGCACCTCGTCGATGATGTACACCCGCATTTTCACCTGAGAAGGCGTGTAGATAGCATCATCACGCAAATCGCGCACATTGTCAACACCGTTGTTGGAAGCCGCATCGATCTCCAATACATCCATACAGGCACCGGAATCAATGGTTCGGCAGGCCTCACAGCAGTTACAGGGATTGCCGTCCTGCGGATTCAGGCAGTTCACCGCCTTGGCCAAAATCTTGGCGCAACTGGTCTTGCCGGTACCCCGGGAGCCTGTAAACAAATACGCATGGCTCATTTTTCCGGTCATCAACTGCGTCTTTAAGGTTTGGGTCACCGCCAGTTGACCGGAAACGTCATCAAAAGTCTGGGGACGGTATTTACGATATAGTGCTTGATAGGCGGACATCACGTCCCCTCCTTTCTGAAAGTAAATATAACCGGCTCATAACAAGATCGCACACCCACATTTGAACCTGCTGTATGCCCGGTAACAACGCAGCCAGCTCAGAACCGGCAACCCCGCGGCACACGAAAAGATCCGCTTAATGCTGCTTGGTTCCCCACCTGACATGGTTCACGGGATTCCGTTGCGCAAGACCGGTTCGTCAACACCGCTTGCGAAGGCCGGACGGCACGCAAACAAGCCCGGGTGTGGGAATTCATCCCTGCTGTAGCGGATTGCAGGTACAGGGCACCGCTATCTCCCCGATTAGTGCGACCTTGTTATAAGCCGGTCAGCCATAACAAGGCTATTTTGTTGGATTAGTTGACCTTGGAATCAATGAAGGCAGCCAGTTCGCCGAAGGTAGCGATCTTCTGATCTTCCAGATCCAATTCTACGCCCAATTCGGATTCCAGATCCATGATCATTTCCACAATGTCCAGAGAATCAATACCCAAACTTTCAAAACTGCTGTCGGGAGTGATCTCGGCAGGATCCAATTCCAATTGCTGTGCTGCGTAGGAAACAAGTTTCTCGTACATATTTATACCTCCAAATTACATTGGGTCTCTCCAAGTATTCTATTATAAGATGGCAAATTTGTCAATGCCGGATTTCATCAGCCGCCGCCAATCCTGCGGCATAGGCGGTTGCCCAGGCGATTTGCAGATTAAATCCACCGGTGTAGGCATCGCAATCGATGATCTCCCCGGCAAAATACAGCCCGGGAATCAGCTTGGATCCCATGGTTTTGGGATCAATTTCCGAAACTTTTACGCCGCCGGAAGTGACGATTGCCTCAGAAACCGGTCGTTTTCCCAATATTTCCACAGAAAACGCCTTCAATAGCTCCACCAAAGAACGCCGCTGCTGGCGCGTCAGGGAATTGGCCTGCATATTGGGGTCAATGCTCAGTCTGCGCAAAACTACGGGAATCATACTTCTGGGAAGCAGGTCGGTGAGCGCATTTTCCATGCTTCGATTTTGGTACATTTCCAGATCCCGCAGGATGCGTGCATCCAGCTTTCCCTCATCCAATGCCGGTTTCAGGTCAATGACCAAACGGCAATTCCCTTTCAAATGGGCACTGGCGGACAGAACGGTGGGCCCGGAGACACCAAAGTGGGTAAACAGCAGTTCCCCAAAATCTTTGTAGATCACTTTGTTCTTCTCATTGACCAATTTCACGCCCACATTGCGCAGGCTCAAACCCTGCATATCCTGGCAGTCCTGCCCGGCGGTTTCCAGGGGTACGAGAGATCCCTCCGTTTGGGTGACCGTATGTCCCAGCGCTCTGGCCATGTCATAGCCATCACCGGTGGAGCCGGTAGTGGGATAGCTAAGTCCGCCGGTTGCCAGAATCACCTTGGCAGCGTTGTGCGTACCTTTTTCCGTTCGAACGCCGGTCACAGCGCCGTCCGTTGTCAGGATCTCGCACACACGCTCAGTGCGCACTGTCACATGATTTTGCCGCAGCTGATCCTGCAAGCAGTTCAAAACGGACGCGGACTTGTCGGTTGTGGGAAACACCCGGTTGCCCCGTTCTGTTTTCAAGGTACAGCCGTGGGCATCAAAGAATTTCATAACCGATGCAGGTGGAAACGCCGCCATGGCGCTGTACAAAAAGCGACCGTTTCTTGGAATATTCTGCAAAACCTCACCGGAATCGCAATCGTTGGTCACATTGCAGCGGCCTTTACCGGTAATGAGCAGCTTTTTACCCAACCGGTCATTGCGCTCCAGCAAAAGCACCTGACTGCCCCGCTGTGCCGCTGTGATGGCGGCGAACATTCCTGCCGGGCCGCCGCCGATGACGATCACATCCACATTCATCCGTTTTCTTCCTGCTTTTCGTAAATATTGTACTCCGCCCAAACATGCTCCAGCTCCTGGAAGGTTTTGGACAGCTCCTTTTCCTTCTTGGATGCGATGGCAACGATCAGCGCGTTGACCACACTCAGGGGCGCCACCAAAGAGTCGACCAAAGATACCATATCACTCTTGGCGACCAGTACATGGTCACTGCACTGTGCCAGCGAAGACCGCTTGGAGTCCGTCACCGCGATCACGGTCGCGCCGGTACTGTGGCAATACTGAGCTGTTTTCAGCGTAGTGGCGGAATATCTGGGGAAACTGAATGCAATCACCGCATCCCGGGAGTTGACACCCACGATCTGCTCAAACATCTCGCTGGCACCGGAAGCGGTAAGAATGTGCACATTCTGGAACATATAGTTCAGATAGTAGCCCAGGAAGTTGGCAAGGGGCGCGGCAGAACGGACACCGAGAATATACACTCGCTCAGCGCCCAACACAGCATTCACTGCCGCATCAAACGCCGCATGGTCAACCATTTCGCCCGTCTGGCGCAGCTTCTCCATATCGGATTGCAGCACCATGGTCAGCACATTTTGCCCCACCATGCGGTCATTGGTGACCTCGATCCGCTGGGCGGCTGTCAATCGATTGACCACCATCTCCTGCAACGCTTTTTGCATACTGGGGTATCCGTCGTAGCCCAATTCCACGGCAAAACGAACCACGGTGGACTCAGAAATTCCCACCGTCTTGCCCAAAACGTTGGCAGTCATAAAGGCGGCCTTGTCGTAGGATTCCAGAATGAACTGGGCGATCCGCCGCTGTCCTTTGGAGAAGCTCGCTTCCTTTGATTTCAAAACAGATAAAATATCCTGGCGCATAGTAAACACCTCGTTTCATTTATGCAACCAATATAGCAGAACTCTTGCGTTTTTGCAAGTGTTCTTGCTAAAAAATGCAAGTTGCAGGACTATTTCAGTCCTGCAACCTCATCCTCTGTTAAATTACGCCATTTTCCAAGGGGCAAATTGCCTAATTCCAGACAACCCTCCCGGATACGGCGCAGGCGCAGCACCTGCATCCCGGCGGCTTCGCACATACGGCGCACCTGCCGGTTGCGGCCTTCGTGAATGGTAACCAGATATTTCGCCCGGCCTCCCTCAGCCCGAACCAATTTCACCTCCGGCTGACGGATGGGATAGCCATCCAGCTCGATCGCCCGGCTGAGCAGCACTGTGGACGCCGGGTGATACCCTTTGACGGACACCTCATAGGTCTTCTCCACCTCATGCTTAGGGTGCATCAATCGGTTGGCAAATTCACCGTCATTGGTCAGCAGCAGCAAGCCCTCGGAGTCCATATCCAGCCGCCCCACGGGGTACACCCGGACACCGCAGTCCACCACCAGCTGGGCAACATTCTGCCGCCCCATTTCATCGGAAAGTGTGGTCACATATCCTCTTGGTTTATTGAGCATGATGTACACATTTGCCTGTTCGGACGGGAGTGGTCTCCCGTCCAGCAAGATCTCATCCACATCCGGGTCAGCGGAGTCTCCCAACTGAGCCACTCTGCCGTTGACCTGCAACCGCCCGGACAATATCCACTCCTCCGCCTTTCTGCGGGATGCCACTCCTCTGGCGGAGAGTATTTTTTGTAGCCGTTCTTTCATTTTTTAACTCCAAATATTCGTTCCCATATACTGGGCTTTGACCTCTTTTCCGTGCGTTCTACAGTTTGTCCGTAAACCAGCTTCACCTGCCCAACCGGCTCATCACCGATGCACACATAGGCATAACCGGCGATTTTCCCCTTCACGGCCGGTGCATACACAAATCCCGGCGCAGGCAGGATGATTTGTACCTGCTCCGACTGGGTGACGGGAAAGGAGAATTCCTCTGCCGCCAAAAGGGGTACCTGCGCTTCCTCACCCGAGAAAACCGTGGCATAACCAAGGCACTCCCCTGCCCGGATCAGCTCCTTGACAGAATACTCCGAGAAGCCCTTTTCCAGCAGCGTGGTGTGATCCGCCCAGTCGTTGCCGTCGTTGATGGTCACGCAGATGAGCCGCCGTCCGTCACGGGTGGCGCTGGATACCAATATCCGCCCTGCGGCCTTGGTGTAGCCGGTTTTGACGCCATCCGCGCCCTTCACGCGCCACAAAAGCTTGTTGTGGTTTTGCATGACGCGGTTACCCACTGTGACGGATTTCGTGGACACCGTCTGATAGAAAATCGGGTTTTTCATGGCATAGGCCGTCAATACTGCCAGATCTCTTGCGGTGGAATAATGATGGGTGCTGTCCAGACCATGGGGATTTTCAAAATGGGTTTGCGTCAAGCCCAGGGTTTTGGCTTTGTCGTTCATCATGGCCGCAAAACCCTCCACGGTACCGCCACAATAGATGGCAAGGGCCACAGCGGCATCATTGCCGGAGCGCAGCATCATGCCGTACAGCAGTTCCTGGATGCTCAGCACTTCCCCCTCTTTCAGGTACATGGATGAGCCCTCGATACCCACAGCTTCCTTGGGGATCTTCATCCGATCCAGCACATTGCAATGCTCACACACCACCAATGCCGTCATGATCTTGGTGGTGCTGGCGATCAGGCTTTGGCTGTCCGCATTTTTCTCATACAGCACCCGTCCGGTTTGGGCATCCATTAAAATCGCTTTCTGAGCCGACACCGCCCCCACCGGAAGGATTAAAAACGAAGCGGCGGCCAAAACAGCCGCCGCCCCGGCAAAAAATCGTTTCATCTCTCTCACCCGGGCTTAGTTTTACCCGAGACAAAAGAATTATTCTGCGTTTTTCTTGCTGTGAGAGTCGATAAAGTCAGAAATTTTATCCAGCGTATCGGGGATCATTTCCACCAAGCGGTCTGCCGTAGTATTGGCCGGAGTGGCTACAGGGAGCATACGGACGTTGCCCTCCTTGACGATCAAAAACGCAATGGGGGTCACGCTGACACCGCCGCCTGCGCCGCCGCCGAAGGGGTTTTCCTGCTTATTCGCGTTTTTGGACACATAGTCACTTCCGCCGCCGCCAAAGCCTGCGCTGACCTTGGAAACGGGAATGATGGTCACACCGTCGGGCGTGGTGATGGGATTGCCGATGACGGAATTCACATCCACCATTTCTCTGATCTTAGCGATTGTATTTTCCAACATATTGGGAAGGTTCTTACTCATTTTACTGTACCGTCCTTTCGTTTGTTGATGATCTTCAAAAATTCCTTACCGCCACGCCATCCATACCGCAGCAGCAGGCCCAAAAGTCTGCCAAGGGTGATGGTAATGTCCGCGCGGACATAGACAGTTGTCTGGGACTGTGTAAAGTCGCAGGCTACCTGGATATCCCGTTTTTTAATGACAAACAGGCGTTCCAGCTGGGGCATCAGATTGCCAACAGCGGCCCAGGCCCGTCCGTAGTTGATACCCAAGTCGCAGGGATCACCGCCAGCCATGCACAGGTGCATTTCCAGACGCTTGATCCGTATTTTCCTGCGAAGATCGCCCAGAAAATCCGTTGCCACCTTCACAAGGGGAAGAAAATCCGTAAAGCTGCCGCCTTTCTTCTCTTCCTGTTTGGAAGTCGGCTTCTTTTCTGCGGCTGGTTTCTTTTCCTTTGGCTTTTCCGGTTTTTTCTCCTTTTTCTTTCCGGGCAATAGGCGAATCTTCACCGGGCCGATGAGCAAATCCGCAGTCGCACCGGATGCGGCATAGATCCCCCGGACGCCCAATGGCAAACATCCCAGCAAAACCAGGACTGCCAGGGCAATCAGCCAGCCCATCAGACTTCCTCCGCAGCAGGCTCTTGAATTTCCGCCTGCTCCATGGTCTCAATGGGTTCGCCAAAGTTCACTTTTTCAATGAGGGGCAGTTCCTCCAACGAAGAAATACCAAATGTCCGCAAAAAGTCCGGCGTGGTCTTATACTGGATGGGCCGTCCGGGCACATTCAGTCTGCCAGCTTCCTCGATCAGCTTCTTGTTCAGCAACGCGGACACGGAATAGGAGCTGTCCACACCGCGGATCTGCTCGATCATAGCCTTGGTCGCCGGCTGATAATAGGCAACGATGGTCAGCGTCTCCAGCTGAGACGAAGACAGCTTGGGCGGTTTTCTGGTCTCCAATGCCTTGGTTACAAAATCCGCCATCTCACCGGAGGATACCATCTGGTAGCCGTTTTCCAGCTTCAAAATGCGGATACCACGGCGTTCAAAGGACAGCTCATCAGCCAGCTTATCCGCCGCCGCAATAATGTCCTTGGGGTCAACCTCCAGCGCCATCGCCAGACGGTTCACCTCGATCCGTTCGCCGGCGGCAAACAAAATGGCCTCAATGGCTCTTTGCAGTTCGCTTTGTTCCATCAGGTCATCTCCTCTACATTCACATTTGTTTCGTCAACAAGACGGACATTGGGATTTTCACCGCTTGTATCGTCTTCCAGATTGACAGAATTGGTCTTGCACAGCTCCAGCACAGCCAGGAACGTGGCCACGATCTCCGAACGGCTCTTGTTGCCCTTAAAGAGGTTCTTCAGCCGTTCCACACCGCGCAAGATCAGACGGCGGATCACTTCCGTGGCCTTACGGGTCACGGGATAGCGTTCCTTACCGACGATGCCCTTGAAATTCACCGTGGGCGGCGGCAACCGCTGCTGATTGCGTTCGGATATTTCGTCCAGCGCCCGTAAAAGATCTGCAGTTTCATGCTGATAGCGGTAGGTCTGATCCTTGCGCAAAGGCTCCGGCTCTTTCGTAAATACACAGCGGCCGATCTCGTTTCGGGGCTCCAGCCATGTGATCGCCACACGTATCTGCTCAATGGCCTCCCTACGCTGACGCTCGATCAGGCTCTGACGCAGAAGATCCAGTTCGCTCTCCGCCTCTGCCTGTTCCGCGGCGGACAGTAGCATTTTGGTCTTAATGAGCATCAGATGGGATGCCATGGTGATAAACTCGCTGGCGATCTCCATATCCAGTCGCTTCATCTCGTCCAGATAGGCCAGATACTGCTCCAGGATCGCCGTAATGGACACATCCTGGATCTCTATTTTATTCTTGCTCAAAAGCAGGAAAATAACGTCCAGCGGACCTTCAAAGTCCTCCATACCCTCATTTCGGGTGCGGACGATTCCTTCCAGGTGGTATTGCGGTTCTCCCATAACGGCTCCTTATCCATACTTATCCACAATAATTTTGCTTATTATACCACCAAATACGCCAATGTGCAAGTATTTCCATAGAAAAATCCCCAACCAGACGGTTGGGGATACATATGGTGCCGTGAATTACCATCAAAGAAGATCTTATCGTTTTAAAAACCATGCTTTCATACCAGCCCACTGATCATATTATCAGCAGTGACCCACAGAAAGTAAAACGGAATGCTGGACGTCATGGCTAATACAACGTCCAACCCGATTCCGAGGGTAGACATACTCTTTTTTCTGACTTTGGCATACAGGTACACCAACACAAATAAAATCATTAGGCAGATCATTCCTGTGCCGATGCTTGCAGGATAACGGATCGGATGTTTTCCTGGATCAGAATCAAAATAACAGGATAAGAAGGAAAAAACACAATGAACGCCAAGACTGCACACCGCACCGATCCCAACGGAAAGTGCACTCGTCTTTAAGCTGGCCACTGTTCTTTTCATACACATACCTCCATGTGGAATCTTAATACATGATCAAACGAAAAACCTGATAGGCTGTATTTCTCAGGTTTTTGTATGCATTTTCGCAGTCCATTGCTTCTTCCAGAGTCACAACGCCGGGAATGATGGGAAAGTATGCGTCAATGCCGTGCTGATTACACACGGACGCATCCTCGCCAATACAGCCGGAAAAGGCAATTACTTTCTTTCCGTACTTCTTTGCCAGCTTGGCAACGCCAACAGGAGCCTTGCCCATGACACTTTGGCCATCCAGTCTCCCCTCTCCGGTCACCACAATGTCCGCTTCCTTTATGTATCGCTCCGCACCGGTCTCCTCCAAAATGATTTGAATACCGGATTCCAGTTTGGCATTCAGGAAGCTCAGAAACGCAAACCCCAAACCTCCTGCCGCGCCTGCACCTGGATACTCCTTGTCGGCTTTATTGGACACCGTTGCGGCCAAATCGGCATAGCATTCCAGAAATGCGTCCATTTTGCGGATCATTTCCCGGTCTGCGCCCTTTTGTGGGCCGTACACCGCGCTGCATCCATTTTCTCCGCAAAGGGGATTGTTTACGTCGCAGGCAATGCGGAATGTGCAGTCTTGCAGCTCCGGCAGGACATTTTGTGTGGAGATCGCCGCCAATTTTCCAAGTCCGGCCGCACCCAAAGGAATTTGCTTTCCAGCCTCATCCAAAAAGCGGAATCCCAATGCGCTGAGCATACCCACGCCACCGTCGTTGGTAGCGCTGCCCCCAATGCCAACAATAAAATGGCGGCATCCACGGCAGATGGCATCTTTGATCATTTCTCCCACACCGAAGGTGGTTGTTTTCATAGGATCGCGAAGCTCCGCCGGAATCAAGGTGATACCAGCAGCGGCAGACATTTCCATGACAGCAACCTTGCCCGGCAAAATGCCGTACTGCGCCCGTACAGGTTCGCCCAAGGGCCCGGTTACGGTAACATCAGTCAGCTTGCCGCCCATGGCTGCGCAAACTGCCTCCACAGTCCCCTCGCCGCCATCCGCGATGGGGTGAACAGTCACCTCAGCCCGGGCATCCGCCAGCAAAACCGCTTCTTTTACCGCATTGCCGGCCTGCACGGACGATAAACTCCCCTTAAAAGAATCCATTGCGATCAATACGCGCACAAAATCACCGCCTTTTGTTTATTGTAGCATAATGAATAACAAGGTGCAAGCCCGGCATTTTCTGAGAATATAATGTAAAATTAGGTCTTGACAAACCTAACCAAATGTAGTATTATATGCAAGCTGAGCGCAAAACAGCATATTGTATGGAGAAGTCGCGTAGCTGGCCGAGCGCGCACGATTGGAAATCGTGTATACCCCAAAAGGGTATCGAGGGTTCAAATCCCTCCTTCTCCGCCAAGAAAAGAAACCACCCGTTTGGGTGGTTTCTTTTCTTATCGGGAGGGATTTGAACAATTAAATGCAACAGTCCGGTGGACTTTTGCTTGTTGCCGGCTGGACGGCAACAACACCATTATTTTGCCAACGGCAAAATGCAAACAAATCCCTCCTTCTATTTTTATACCATAAATCTTCCTGCTTTTTCGATTGACATTTCCGTTGCGTTCGTGTATACTATCCCTGCAAGTAAATATTCCGTTTAAGTGCCTGTGGACGCGGTAACAGCCCCGCAGGAGAATAGATAACCGGGTGCGAATCCCGGACGGTACCGCCACTGTATGCGTGGAGGTTCTGCATTTGGCGAAAGCCGGTCATTGGGGTAACCTGAGAAGGCTATGCAGAACTGACGATCCGCAAGTCAGGAGAACTGCTTAAATGAGGTAAAAACACATGAGTCTGCAAGTACGGATTCTGTGATTTTTTGTTGCGGAAAAACGGCTGCGGCGACTCTTTATCGGGTTGCTGCAGCCTTTTTGCTGTGACCGTCCATGTGCAGGATCCCCTTCTGCACAGATTGCCCGGACGGTCACAGCCCGTAACCAACTGAATATTGCTTTATCGACGCGGTAAGGTGATCCGGTCAGAATCCGGAACAACCGTCCATTGCTGTGTTGGGTATATCCCTAAGTCAGAGAGCCTGCTGTGTCGATTGGGTCTATCACGCTTTGACAGGAGAGTGCAGCCTAATTTATCCGTACTTGCGGATAAGTTGGTTGTGCTCTTTTTGCGTATAGACCACAAAGATGTAAAGGAGGGATGCAAGTGACACCGGAAGAGAAGAAGGCCTGGGCGGAGGACCTTCTGCGGCAAAAGTATGCGGAGCTTGGAAGGCTCCCCACCAAAAAGGACTTCGATAATGCTGCTTGCGCCCAGATCAAGGCATACCTTGGGCCATGGCCCCGGGCATTGGAGTCTGCCGGATTGAAACCCCCAAAGGAAAATTAATAATTCAGAAAGGACGAATCTGAAATGAAAATCACCAAGAAATTTTTTAGTTTGTTGTTGGTATTGGTAATGGTAATCAGTATGATGCCGTTTTCCACATATGCAGCAACCGATGATACGGTATACATTGCCGTCAGTCTCGACGGTACGTATCTGACAGCCGGTACCGGTACGCATAAGGGTAAACCTATGGTTTACCTGCCGGTGACCTTAAGAGTCTTGAAGAATACCGTAAAACTGACCAGTTACGGGCTGGCTGATTACGCCTACGATGCTGACGGCGACGGTGCAGAGGATATCACAGCTCTGCATCTGCTGGTTTATGCCCACGAGAAGATCTACGGCACAAAGTGGAAGAACAATGTTACTGTCAGCGGTGAACCCGGAAGCCTGACTATCCAGAATGGCTTGTTCGGATTTGCTGACAACAGGGCCTGCTACCTCAACGGAACCACAGATCTTAGCATTTCTGCTGATCGCGTTATTCTGCAAGGCGGCGATTTTATTGATGTGGCCGGTTATACCACCGGGGATTATGCTGCCAAGCCTTTGGCGGGCTTCCGCTATTTCGTGGATGCCCAAAATGCAATTACCCGCAGATACGTCGGCAAGTTAAACACGCCTTTGACCGTTTCCCTGATTCCCGAGGCAGCCGGTACGCTGTTTTACAGCCATACCTTCCTGGATGCCAGCGCCAAGACCGTAACAACGGATAACGATGGAAAAGCCGTTATCACGCCGGACACCTGCGGCACCTGGTATGTATGGTCCCTGGGCGACGGCGCGTCTGCTCCTGCATATACAGAGGTATTTATCCCTTGGGAGAGCACCGGCGATGTGACTGCCTATTGGGCAAATTTCCGAAACAGCCAGTACAATATGGCCATCACTGACGCAAAGACACCCGTTTCCGCTGCCACCACGGTAGAAAAATGGGCTGTTTCCAAGGGTACGGGCTGGACCGATACCCCCAGCGGCATGATCATCGCCGATAATGCGCTGATCTTCATGGGTCAGACTACGATCACCAAAGCGGATCTTCAAACGGGTGAAGTGCTGGCTACCAACAAAATGAGTGGCAACTCCGGCTTTGCCATCATCTCCCCCACCTTTGGCGACGGCCTCATCTTCTGTCCCCAGTCCGGTGGCAAGATCGAGGCATTTAACGCAAAGACCCTGGATTCTGTATGGTTGTTCACGGATGCATTGGGTGGTCAAAATAACACACCCGTTACATATCATGACGGTTATGTATACACCGGCTATTGGAACGCCGAGAACAAAGACGCCCACTTCGTTTGCGTGAACGCGGCTACCGGCGAACTGGTATGGAGCAAGACGACTCTTGGCGGACACTACTGGTCCGGCGCTGTGGTCGTCGGTGATGCCGTGATCTTCGGCAGTGACGACGGTGCAAGCGGTTGGGAGGGCGACTCCCATCTGTATGCTCTGAATCGTCTCACCGGTGAAGTGATCTCCGATATCATCCTCACCGGTATGGGCGACCAGCGCTCCACCATCGCTTACAGCCCCGAAAAGGGTCGTGTGTATTTCACCACCAAGAACGGATATATCGCTTCTGCCGCCGTGAATGCCTCTACCGGCGCACTGTCTGACATGAAGAGCAATAAAATCTCTTCCCAGGCAACGGCAACTCCTGTTGTCTACGGCGACAAGGTCTATGTTGGTGCAGGCGGCGGTATGCAGGTAGGTGCCACCAACGGCAACCTTTTTGCAGTGAACGCAGACACCTTGGAATACTTGTACGAGGTTCCCTTGAAGGGTTATCCCCAGGGTTCTATCCTGATTTCCACCGCGTATTTGGCGGAAACCGGTAAGCTGTACTGCTACTCCTCCTATAATAGTACCCCAGGCGGTATGACCCTCATTAAAATTGATCCCAACGCCACTACTATCGATGGCGTTGAGGTGGAAGAGATCTACGATGCAGAGAAATACCCCCAGTATTGCCTGATCAGTCCCATCTGCGGTCCTGACGGTACCCTTTACTATCGTAACGACAGCGCTACCCTCATTGCTCTGACCACCAATAACGCCTATCTGACCGATTTGACAGCTGACCTGGGTACATTTACAAAAGAATTTATATCTAACCGTCATGAATATGAGCTGGTCGTACCCGTAGGAACGCAAAGTGTAACCTTCACCCCCACCGCTTGTGAGGGCGGTACTACCGAGACTGCTACGGTTACTTTGGTGGACGGTGCTGCCACTGCAACCATAACCGTGACCAAGGGCAGCGAGTCCCGTATCTACACGGTCAATGTCCGTACGGTATCCCAAAACACCTCCCTGGGCAGCTTGAAGGTAAATCAAACCAACTCCTACGGCGGCACTGTCAGCCCAGAGGTGACACCAGAAGAGCATTACTATACCTTCCTCACCGCAGGCGCAAGCCGTACCTATATGAATGTATGGCCCGATGTTGCGGACAGTCACGCAAGTTTGAAAGTCTATCTTATGGACAATGCAAAGGGCCAAAAAGACAGCTCCATTGATACAGATGGCAGCCTGAAGGTTACTGCCACCAACAGCAAGCATGACCGTTACGCAGTTTATTTTGTGGACGGCGATAAGCCGATGGCAGTCCGGATCGAGGTAACCTCCGAAAACGGTGAAGTCGACAATTATTATCTGGTGATCAGCAAGGCCGCCTCCGCAGATGCTGCCAATACGCTTCTTGCAAAAATCAAAGCCGATGTTGAAACTGCCGATCAGGCCGCCGCAAATGCTGTGACGGAGCAGATCGCCGCGATCGGTACTGTCACTCTGGAATCCGAAGCTGCTGTTAAAGCTGCCCGTGCCGCTTACAAAGCATTGACAGAAAGCCAGAAAGCTCTGGTAACCAATTACGAAACCCTGACAGCTGCAGAAGCTTCTCTGAAAGCCTTGCAGGACGCTGCTGAAAAGGCCGCAGCCGATCAGGCCGCCGCTGATGCTGTGATCGGACAGATCAATGCCATTGGCACAGTCACGCTGGACTCCGGAAAGGCTATCGAAGCGGCCCGCACTGCTTATGATGCACTGACCGATGAACAAAAAGCACTTGTTACTAACTACAATACTCTGACTGCCGCTGAAACGGAATTTGCAGAGTTAAACAAGCCCGGCGAACCTGATCAGGCCGGTGATAACACCAATATCATGCTTTACACCACAATTATGATGGTAGCCCTTGTGGGCATTGTAACATTACTGCTGGCTTCCAAGAAGAAGTACAGAAACGATTAACCAAATAGCGGAGGGCAGGCTTCCTGCCCTCCGCCAAACTCTGAATTTGAACACTCATGCGTTTGCATTTGATATATGCCATCGGTCGGCTTTTCTGACAGATGGGTTTTTGTGTTTTTATAGCGTAAAAAATTCCGGGAGGATTTAATATGAAAAAGAAGCAGATCGCCAACTTGATTATGGTCGCCGTTATCCTGCTGATCGTGGCCGGCGGTATTTTGGGTGTAGGCTATATCCGGGGATGGTTTGACACGGTCTCTGAGGATATCGCCTATCTGACCCAGTTGCAGGGCACGGTGAATATGGAGCGCAGCGGTGTGATCTATCCGGTAGACCAGGATACCGTTCTTCGGCCAGGTGACAAAATCACTACCAATCTCGGCGCATCTGCGGTAATTTCCAGAGGAAATGATACCGTTGTTTTGGGCGGCAACATGGAATTGACCGTGACCGATCCGGGAAACCGGCAGCTTGTACTGACTGTTACCAAAGGCGAGCTGTTTGTCAACAGCCAGCAGACCGTTCAGCTTACTTATGCTCTGGGTGAAGCCACGGTTGAAAATGCCACAGCCGCCCTCAGCGTTCGTGACGGTGCGCAAACTGTTTATATATTCCGTGGCACCGTTGGTGATGCCAACGCCGGCCAGGCAATGGAGTATGTGGGCGATACTGTTTCTACACGAAATATGCAATTGGATGGTCTGAATGATTTTCTTCTTACGCAGATTAGAAAAACCAACAGCACCGTTACCCTTTGCTATACCAATCAGGATCTGGATGATCTGGAAATCAAGCGTCAGCAGGCAATTCAGGATATGCTGAACGGTCAGACCAGGCCGGACGCACATAGCCACAGCTATACTGTTTCAATCGCTGAACCCAGCTGTACGGCAAGCGGCTACACGGAATATGTTTGCGAATGTGGCGACAGCTACCGGGCAGAAGAAACCGCGGCATTGGCGCACATCTGGGGCCCCTGGACAGTGGAAAAGCCGGCAACGACCCAAGAAGAAGGTCTGCAAAAGCGAACCTGTTCCAATTGTCAGACTACGGAAGAAAAGAAAACCGACAAGCTCAGCGAAAATCATACCCACAGTTACACGGAGCAGGTCGTGGAGCCGACCTGCACGACCGAAGGGTATACAGTCTATACCTGCAATTGCGGACATACCTATACAAGCAATACCGTTTCCGCAAAAAGCCACAGCTATACTGCACAGGTTGTAAAACCGACTTGTGAAGCTCAGGGATATATCGTTTATAAATGCACCTGCGGCAAAACATACACGGATTCCCAAACCCAGCCTGCCGGTCACTCCTGGAGCGCTTGGAATACGGTTAAAGAAGCTACGGAAACAGCGGAGGGTTTGAAAGAACGATCCTGCTCTGTCTGCGCCAAAAAGGAAGAACAGACAATTGCAAAGAAAGAGCCGGGAATCGTGGGCTATGTGTATATCGAGATCCGCTGTGATACGATCCTCGGCAATATGAACGATCTAACCCCCGGCAAGGAAGAATTCGTACCGTCCAACGGAACGATTTTGCCTATGGTGCAAGTGCCGTTTTATGAAAATGAAACTGTTTTTGAGGTACTGAACCGAATTTGCAAAAAGGCAAACATCCAGATCGAGTACAGCTGGACGCCGCTGTATGGTAGCTACTATATTGAAGGCATCAACCATCTGTATGAGTTTGACTGCGGTGAACAATCCGGTTGGATGTACAAGGTCAACGAGTGGTTCCCCAATTACGGCTGTTCCAGCTATTATTTGGAGGACGGAGATGTGATCGTCTGGTGCTATACCTGCAAAGGTCTGGGGCGTGATGTGGGCTGTGACTGGATGGAATAACCGATGAATTGTGATGCTTTTTCCAAATACCACCCAGCGGTGAACTTCCTCTTTTTCGTGGGAGCCATCGGTATGTCGGTGGTAATTCAGCACCCGGCATATTTGCTTGCCAGTATGATAACAGGTGCAATTTACTACTTGCTCCTGAATGGCAAAAAAGGCTGGAAGACCATATTGGGCTTGCTGCCTATGTTTGTGATCCTGACTGTCATCAATCCGCTGTTTAACACCCTGGGCGCAACCCCGTTGTTTTACCTTGGAAGCAGACCCTATACATTAGAGGCACTGTGCTACGGCAGTGCACTTGCCGGTATGTTTGTGATTATGATGCTTTGGTTCGGCTGCTACAACAAGGTGCTGACCTCAGATAAATTTACCAGTCTGTTTGGCAATCTGATCCCATCCATCTCTTTGCTTTTGGTAATGGTATTCCGCATGGTTCCCAATTTCATCCGAAAAACGCAACAGATCATCGGTGCGAGAAAATCCATCGGCAAAGGTGCCGATGAAGCTGCCACAACAAAAGAAAAACTGTACGATGGCGGAACCGTATTGGGAGCCCTGACTTCCTGGGCCTTGGAGGGCAGCGTAATTACCGGCGATTCCATGCGCGCCCGGGGCTACGGTACGGCTAAGCGGAGCAGCTTTATGATTTACCGCATAACCCAGGCAGACTGGATCGCGCTCGCTCTTATGCTTTTTCTGCTTGGAGCTACCGTTGCCGCCGCCTGTTTTGGTCAGTTTACAGCCGTTTTTGTACCTGCAATAGAGCTCGCGCCTGTTTCCTGGGGACTTCCAGTGTATACCTGCTATCTTCTGATCCCCACAGCATTACATATAAAGGAGGCCATCCAATGGCACATTTCGAGATCAAGGATTTGAGTTTTTCCTATCCAACCGCCAAGGGCAAATTGTCCCTGGACGGTGTAAATCTCTCTATCGAAAAGGGAGAATATATTGTTCTTTGCGGAAAGTCGGGCAGCGGCAAAACGACACTTTTGCGACAGTTAAAAACCGTATTGGCGCCCCACGGTAAGAAACAAGGCGAGATCTTGTTTAATGGCACACCCATTGAGAAGGTCAGCGAGCGTGGCCAATCTGCCAAGATCGGCTATGTGATGCAAAATCCCGACGATCAGATCGTCACCGACAAGGTTTGGCACGAACTGGCCTTCGGTTTGGAAAGCCTGGGCTGTGACCAAAAGACTATGCGCTCCCGTGTTGCGGAAATGGCTTGCTATTTTGGTATCCAGGACTGGTTCCACCGGGATGTTGCCAATCTCTCAGGTGGTCAGAAGCAGCTACTGAATCTGGCTTCTATTATGGCAATGCAGCCGGAAGTCCTGATTTTAGACGAGCCCACCAGCCAGCTTGATCCCATTGCGGCATCGGATTTTTTGAATACGGTCCGCAAGATCAATACGGAGCTGGGTACAACGGTGATCATCACGGAGCATCGTCTGGAAGATATATTCCCCTACGCGGATCGGGCTGTCATGATGGACGGAGGCAAAGTGATCGCCGACGACACGCCCAGAAATATCGGCAAACTCCTGCACGAACAGCAGAATGATATGTTTGCTGCCATGCCCACTCCCGTCCGTGTATTTTATGGCGCAGACGGCGTGGGTGATTGTCCGCTAACCGTCCGGGAGGGTCGCACCTGGCTCAGCAAGACCCATTCTGATCCCGCAGTCCATACCCTGGCTGTGGAAGAACTGGAAGATGAGATCGAGAACCCTGTCCTTTCCTTAAAAGAATTGTGGTTCCGTTATGAAAAGGACAGCCCGGATGTGCTTCGGGGCGTGTCCGCTAAGGTCCCCAGGGGCTCGCTGTACGCCATTGTGGGCGGTAACGGCGCAGGTAAGTCAACCACGCTAAAAGCCGTTTGCGGCATCTGCAAGCCCTACCGTGGCAAGGTAAAGGTGTTCGGCAAGCCAGTGGAAAAATATAAGGCAAGCGAGCTTTTCGGCGGTTGTCTTGCGATGCTGCCCCAGGATCCCAAAAGTCTGTTTGTGAAAAAGACCGTCCGGGAAGACCTTGCGGAAATGACTAAGGACGAAAAGAGAATTGCGGAAGTTGCCGCAGTTTGCGAAATCGAGAGCTTGTTGAATAACCATCCCTATGACCTCTCCGGTGGTGAGCAGCAGCGCAGTGCGCTGGCAAAGGTCTTGCTGACCGAGCCGAAACTTCTTCTGTTGGATGAGCCCACCAAGGGCATTGACAGCTTCTTTAAGGAAAAACTGGCCGCCATTCTTTGCAAGCTGAAAGCGCAAGGGATCACCATCGTTATGGTTTCCCACGATGTGGAATTCTGTGCCAAATATGCGGATATGGTTTCCATGTTCTTTGACGGGCAGATCTTAACCACCGATACGCCCCGTCGTTTCTTCGGGAATAACAGCTTCTACACCACCGCCGCAAACCGTATGAGCCGCCACGTATTTTCCATGGCTGTCACCGCTGAGGATGTGGTGGAATTGTGCCGACAGAATCAAGAGGTCGCAATATGAAAAAGTCAAACATCGCCACCTTGATCGTATTCTTTTTGCTGATTCCTCTTACCTTATTTTTCGGCAGCAAACTGCCGGGGCGCGGCTACTACCTCACCGGCACAGCTATCATCATTGAACTGATGATCCCCTTCTTCATGGCCTTTGAGGGCAGACGCCCTCAGGCAAGAGAGCTGGTGGTGATCGCGGTTATGTGCGCCATCGCCATTGCAGGCCGTGCAGCGATTCCCATCCCTAATTTCAAGGCAATTTTCGCGATCATTATGCTCAGCGGTATTGCCTTTGGCCCGGAAGCAGGCTTTATGATCGGCGCCATTTCCGCCTTCGGCAGTAACTTTTTCTACGGGCAGGGCGCATATACACCTTGGCAGATGATGGCTTACGGTGCAGGCGGTATGCTGGCTGGCTTTTGTTTTGCCAAAGGCAGGCTTCCTCACAAGCCTTGGGTCATGGCTGTATTCGGTTTTCTGGCAACGATCCTTTGGGTCGGTCCATTGCTGGACTGTTCTCACATCTTCTTAATGGTGAGTACCATCAACTGGGATTCCATAATTGCAACCTTCCTTTCCGGTTTTCCCGTTAATCTCAGCCAAGCCGTTTGTTCTGTACTGGTTATGCTGCTGTTTGGAAGACCGCTTCTGGATAAGCTGGATCGGATCAAAGTCAAATATGGCATGACGGAGGACGAAAATGGGATTTGAAAAATGCCATCCGGCGGTGAATTTTCTCTACTTCACTACCGTAATTGCCGGGATGATCCTATTTCAGCATCCGATTTTTCTGATGATATCCCTTGCTTGCGCTTTTGTTTACAGCATCAAGCGAAACGGATGGAAAGCATTGGTGTTCAATATCGTATTGCTTCCACTTGTGGCGGCGTATGCCTTATATTACAGCAGCTACACGCATTTTGGTGTAACCGTACTGTGGCAAAACAGCATCGGCAACAACATAACGCTGGAAAGCATTGTCTACGGTTTTGTTTTAGGCTTTGTGGTAGCCGGTGCATTGATTTGGTTCTCCTGCGTGTACTCCGTATTCACCACAGACAAGGTGGTATACCTTTTCGGAAAGGTCAGTCCCCGTCTTTCACTGTTTTTGGCAATCATTTTACGGATGGTGCCGAGAATCAAAAAGGAAGCAAGGAAGATCAATACTGCACAACAAGGCATTGGCAGGGGTTCAAATCAAGGAAATGTCTTTCAGCGTCTGCGTAACAGCATCCGTATTCTCTCCATGCTGATAACCTGGACCATTGATTCTTTGACGATGGTATCGGAATCTATGCGCAGCCGGGGAAGCTCGCTGCGGGGCAGAAAGGCCTTTTCCATCTATCGCTTTGACAACCGTGACCGGGCCTATGTCATAGGAAATTTTGCCTGCCTGACCGTGGTTTTTATGGCAGCAATGCTGAAGCAGACGGATATTCTCTACGATCCCCGAATCATCATGACCCCGATCACCTCTATGTCCTACCTGTTTTACATAGGCTATGCGGTATTTTGCCTGATGCCGCTGGGCTTGGAGCTGTGGACGGAGTACCGCTTTTGGAAGGCAAGAAAAGCATTGTAAAAAAGAAAGGACGGTGACCAAAATCAGTCACCGTCCTTTTGACATAGATATGCTGGTTTACTTTCCTGCGAGGTAATATTTCCTCATCTCGTTTTCCGGCACCATACCGCCACCGGTCGCCCAAACGATATGGGTACAATTTTCCAGCTTGCCGTACTCCGCAAACTCCCCATTGCTTTTCGCCAGCACTGCGCCGTACATACCTGCAAGGGCACTGGGTTCCAGATAAATATTTTCCGTATCCGCAAGGGTCGCCAACAGCCTGTGCATACGCACATCGCTTATAGTGTAGCAGCCGCTGATGAAAGGTTCCATAAGTCTGCCAACGAAGCCCGACGCGCGACCTACCGCAAGTCCGTCTGCGACTGTCCTGCCGTCTATTCCGATATCCTGAACGGATATATCGCTGTGTTTGCCCGTAGACATACCCAAAATCATACAGCAGGCATTTGTGGGCTCTGCGAAAAAGCAATGAACATCATCCTTAAAAACCTGCTTCAAGCCAAAGGCCACACCGCCGGGACCACCGCCCACGCCGCAGGGAAGATAAACCAATAAGGGGTGCTGGCTGTCCACGGTGATCTTCAAGTCATCCAATTGCTTTTTGAGCCGCAGCGCGGCGACGGAATATCCCAGGAAAAGCGTACGGGAATTTTCGTCATCAATAAAGTGACACATCGGATCCGATTCTGCAGCTATTCTCCCCTGCCTTACGGCCTCGGAATAGTCAGACTCATACTCCATTACGCAAACGCCCTTGCTGCGCAGCATATCCTTTTTCCACTGCCTTGCATCCGCAGACATATGTACCGTTACTTTGAAGCCCAGCTTGGCACTCATGATGCCTATGGACAGACCGAGATTGCCGGTTGAGCCTACTGCGATTGCGTATTGAGAAAACAGCTTCGAAAACCTTTCTTCCGCCAGTATGCTGTAATCGTCATCGATATTCAGCATACCGCTTTTGATGGCTATATCTTCTGCGAATTTCAAAACCTCATACACACCGCCCCGGGCCTTAATGGAACCTGAAATGGGTAAATGGCTGTCCATTTTCAGATAAAGGCGTCCATTGAGGGCAACGCCATATTCACGCTCCATTGCTTCCTTCATATGAGGGATCTCACGGAACGGGCTTTCCACAATACCGTCCGCTGCAGCTGTCTCAGGAAATGCGACCTTAAAATAAGCAGCAAACCGTTTCAGTCTGTTTGATGCATCAATAATATCCGCAAAGCCCAGCTCGCAGGCTTCTGCTGCGGTGTTGAAATCCATATAATTCGGATTCTTCCAGCAGCTTTCCTTTAACTGTTTCAGATCGTCAAGCAGCAAAATGAACAACTCCCACTTAATAGTTTTTTTCATTATATCCTATCAACGACTGCAATGCAAGGGGTTGGAGCGCAAATCGACGCAAAAACGTGGATATGTACACTTGGTGAGGTTTGGGTCAGTCCACATCTATAAATAAAATCCTCACCCCGGATGGGGTGAGGATTTTGAACTCAATGAAACGAATATAATCACTCTGAAAACAAATTACTGCTGCGGAAGCGGTAGTATCTGTATACCAATGAAATACAAAAACCAAAATATAGCAAATACCATAACTGGAATAGCAAGTAATGCTGATATTATGTATATAATTGTCGCAAATCTATTCTTCAAGCCCATAAAATATAAATATAAAGAAAAACCAACAAACAGCGACTCGGCAAACGAGAATATAGAAAACAGCAAATAAATAAAATACTTTGTATGGTAAACAAACGCATTGAGATAATACATCGCAAAAACAAATCCTAAAATAATCAATAACGCACAAAACGAAATCATAAATGCTCTTTGCTTTTTCATCTCATCACCGCCTTGGATTTATTATAGCATAAAAGCGGAAATAAATCAATGCGGAGCGTTGTATTTAATGAAATATCGCTATGCTATATGAAATAATCCTTACGGATTATGAAATATTTTTGCTATCGCAAAATATGAAATAAAATTCGTTCCTTCATATGCCGTAGGCATATTTCATACGCGTAACGTATTTCATATTGCGTAGCAATATTTCACTCGTTCCGTAAGGAACGAATTTCATTGAAAAAACCTCTTTACTTTTGTAAAGAGGTTTTTTCTGGAGCTAGTGACCTGACTCGTTTGCATTTCCGGCAAAGCCGGAAATTATTGTTCCGCTGCGTCTAGCCGCAGCGGGCGGCGCTCATCCGCGCCGCATTTAATTGTTCGAGTCAGTTCTTCACAATAATAAATATCCCATCCCGGAAGGGATGGGATATTTATTGGAGCTAGTGACCTGACTCGAACAGGCGACCTTCTCATTACGAGTGAGATGCACTACCGACTGTGCTACACTAGCGCTTTCGCTCGCTTATTATATCGGCTTTCCGGCGGATTGTCAACTTCTTTTTCAGCAATCGCCCAGCTGCCCCAGTTTTTCCCGGATGGAAAGCAGATCCTCAAACGTCTCCGGCCGTTTGGATACATCACGGAGAAGCGCGGAGGGATGATAAATGGCTGTCATCCATACGCCGTCCTTCTCCACCCACTGTCCATGCTCCCTGGTGATACGGTAGTCCTCACGGATCAGCCGCATGGCGGCAATTCTGCCCAGGCAAACAATGATCTTCGGCTTGATCAGCGCGATCTGGTTCATCAAATAGCCAATGCAGGCATCCTGCTCCGTCTCCATGGGATCCCTGTTCTGGGGCGGACGGCATTTTACGATATTTGCGATGTAACAATTGGTCTTTCTGCTCAGGTCAATGATGCTGAGCATATCGTCCAGCAGCTGACCTGCCCGGCCTACGAAGGGCTCTCCTTGCAGGTCTTCCTGCTCTCCGGGGCCTTCACCTACAAACATAATCCGGGTGTTCTTATTTCCTACGCCGAAAACCACATTGTGCCGTGTTTCGCACAGGCCGCATTGGGTGCAGCGCATACAGGTTTCCTGCAATTCTTCCCAATCCATCATTTTCTGCGGCTCCTTCTTCTCTGTCTTTGCTGATGCTTCATAATGTGGAACATCCGCAGTCCTACGATTCCGACAAAGGCCAAAACTCCAAGGCCCAGGATGATCAGTAAAACTATCCACCAGCTTCCGCCAAACATTCCCGCCGGCTTCTCTGGAATAATGGGGCTCTGGGCAATTTTTACGCCGTTCATGGCCACCATATCGGTCTGCGCCAGACATTTTGTGCCGTACCATACCTGCACAGCACCCAAAATCTGCCCCTTCTCGATAGGCGCGGTGAGGTTGCTGTCACTAAGTCGATAGTCCCACTTTAACTGCGTTTCATCCACATCGATCGGCAGTACGGTAGAAATGGATGTGGTGGCCTGGGTCACCACATGACTTGCGCCATTGCTGACAGGATACTGGGTCAGGGACTGACCGTCAAAGAACACCTGCCGGAATTCAAAATTCTCAAAGGCATAATCGATCAGAATTTTGCTTTCCTCGAAGCTGCCGTAGGCATCCACGCTGCCGTTTTCCGCCATGGTCGGCGTTGCGCCCATCAGCACGCAAAGGATCTGCATGCCGTCCTTTTCCGCGGTCAGGGTCAGGCATCTGCCGCCCTGGTCCGTCGCGCCGGTCTTGCCGCCGGTGACGCGCTTGTCGTAATACTTGGAGTTGCCCTCATTCATCATGTTGTTGGTGGTCTTGATGGCGCGCTCCTCGCTCTTATTGGTAGCAGGAACGGTATACTTCGCCGTGCCAAACATGGTACGGAACTCCTCATTTTGCAGCGCGGCTTCTGTAATACGGCAGATATCCCGGGCGGTGGTATAGGTATTTTCGTCGTGCAGGCCGTGGACATTGCCATAATGGGTATTTTGGCAACCCAGCTCCACCGCCTTGTCGTTCATCATCTGTAAAAAGCCATCAATGCTGCCGCCCACATGGATCGCCGCCACCACGGATGCGTCCGTCGCGGAGGCCACCATGGTGCAGTACAGAAGATCCCGGAGAGAGATTTCCTCCTCGGTTTTCAGATCGATACCCAAAATGCCGATGGGAATCTGCTGGCGCATGGATCGGGTGACAGTCACCGTCTCGTCGGGGTCGGCGTTTTCCAGCGCCACCAGAACGGTCATCATCTTGACCATACTTGTGGGATAGATTTTTCCGTCGGGGTTATGGGCATAGAGCATGGTTCCGCTGTTCAGCTCGTACAAAATGGCCGCCTTGGCCGTTTTTGTGATTTTCTCCTCTGTGCTGAGGGTCATGGCAGCATCCACGCTATGACATCCGCTGGTCACCGCAGGGTCTTCCTCTGTGGCCACAACAGGCACATTCAGAAGGGAAATCATCAGAATAATTGTCAAAATCAGTGGAAATATCCGCAATTTTTTCATAATTCTACCTCTATATTTCAACACCGGACTTGTCCAGCGATAAAAATTCGTGTATAATGTTTAAGTGCATTATATCAGTTTTTATTTTGTTCGTCAATGCAGGAGGGACGAGTCCATGAAAAATACCCCGGTTTCTATCCTTGCCTGTGCTTGTCTGATCCTTGCCGCGTTCCTGTTTGGCTTGTATTTGGGACGGAATATCAGCGGAGAGACCATTCAAACATCCGTGCTTTCCCCGCAATCCACCCCCTCATCATCTGCAACCGTTCCCTCTTCCCAAAATGTAACCGGTTCCGCCACCACAGGAGACGGCAAAATCAACATCAATACAGCAGATATTTTCGCATTGATGACCCTCCCCGGCATCGGCGAAACCTATGCACAGCGAATCATTGACTATCGCACAGCCAATGGCCCGTTTCAAGATATTTCCGACATCAAAAATGTGGAAGGCATTGGCGAAAAACGGTACGAGGGCATCAAAGATCTGATCACCACAGGAGGTTGACCGCATGAAAATTTTAGTCGTAGATGATGAAGAATTATTGGTAAAAGGCATCCGTTTTAATTTGCAGAATGACGGATATGAGGTCATCACAGGTGCCAATGGCGTGCAAGCCGTTGCTTTGGCCCAATCTCAAGCTCCAGATCTGATCATTTTGGATGTGATGATGCCGGAAATGGACGGTCTGACCGCCTGTTCCAAGATCCGGGCATTCTCCAATGTTCCCATTATCCTGCTCACTGCAAAGGCAGAAGACATGGATAAGCTCATAGGCTTTGACAACGGTGCGGACGATTATCTGACCAAGCCATTTAATATTCTGGAGCTGAAAGCACGCATCCGTGCGCTGCTGCGCCGCTCCGGTGCCGGTGCAAAGGATACGGAAGAAAATCTGCTGACCCTCGGGTCCATTTCTCTGGATCTGGACGCCCGCAACGCCTACCGCTCCGGGCAGCTGGTGGATCTTACCGCCAAGGAATTTGATGTGATCGAATTTCTCATGCGCAATCCCAACCGGGTGTACTCTCGGGAGGCTCTTCTGGATACCATTTGGACATATGAATACCGCAGTGATATCCGAACGGTGGATGTGCACATCCGCCGCTTACGGGAAAAGCTGGAAGACAATCCGGCTGAACCCAACTATATTATGACGAAGTGGGGCGTTGGCTATTACTTCCGGAAATGATCGTTCCTCCAAGCGCAGATACGGAAATATGCAATTCCGTTATGCTTTGGTATATGTATGCGTCACCTTTGCGGTGCTGCTTTTCCTGAATATATACTGCTCCGGCGCAAGCCAGCGGCTATTCTACCAGAATAAGCAATCCTCCATGGTAGAAAAATGTCAGCTGGCAGCGGCGGATATTGCCACGCTGGAAGTTCTCAATACCACCAATGTCTCGGAAACGGTCAATTCCATGGAGAGTCTGCGTGTATCCCGGCTTTTAGTCACAGACTATGCCGGCGTGGTGCTGTACGATTCCCACACCGCTGATTCCTCGTTAGGCAGTTACGCACTGCTGCCGGAGGTGGTTCAGGCTCTGGAAGGGGCAAGCGGTTATGATGTTTTCTCCTGGGAATATCATGACGGTATTATGCTCTCCCGTGTCGCCACGCCCATTGTGTCCTATGGCACCATCGTGGGCTGTGTGTACATGATGGAATACGATGCACAGCAGGGCGGCGTGATCAAGACTCTGCAACAGAATATCTTTGCCATTACCCTGGTTTTGGAACTTGCTGTGATCGTGTTCTCCATTCTCTATGCAACCGTCTTTTCCAAGCGTCTGCGCCGGGTGCTTTCCTCCATGCGCATCATTCGCGGCGGTGACTATTCCCACCGTGTAGTCATGGGCGGTAACGACGAACTGACCTTCCTGGGCGATGAATTCAATCTGCTGACAGAGCGTCTGCAAGTCTCGGAAAACAAACGTGCGCAGTTTGTATCCGATGCGTCTCATGAGTTGAAAACGCCTTTGGCATCTATTAAGCTGCTGACAGACTCCATTTTGCAAAACGATATGGATCAGGATACCACCCGGGAATTCGTTTCCGACATCGGCAACGAGGCTGACCGCCTCACCAGAATGACCCAAAAACTGTTATCTCTTTCCCGCATTGAGAGCCAGCAGGACGGCGACTGCGAGATCACCTATATGAAGCCCACCATCGACCGGGTGGTGCGGATGCTCACCGGTCTGACGGAGAAAAACGGGATCGATATTCATGTGGATTGCAAAGAGGATTGTCCCATTCTGATTCTGGAAGATGACCTGTACCAGATTATCTTCAACCTTGTGGAGAACGGCATCAAATACAATTTGCCCGGCGGAACGCTGACGATCCGTACCTTCCGGCAGGACGATAATGCCATTTTGCAGGTAGCAGATACGGGCATGGGTATCCCCGAGGATGCCCTCAGTCATGTGTTTGAGCGCTTCTACCGGGTAGACAAGGCCCGTTCACGTTCCACAGGCGGAAGCGGTCTGGGTCTGGCTATCGTCAAAAACATGGTAGAGCGTAATCAGGGCACCATTCAGGTGGAGAGTGTTGCGGAGCAGGGCTCTGTATTCACCGTCACATTCCCCGTCTTTGACCCGGAGGAGGACAGCCTATGAAAAGAGTATTGTGCATTTTCCTTTGTCTGTGCTGTTTCACCGGGATGATCGGCTGCTCCGCCCATCGCTCGGCACCGGAAAACACCGTGGCTGTGTATTATAAACGGGAAAAACCTGTTTATGGCACGGCGGACGGCGTGATCGCAGAAGCGCGGCTGGATTCCACCGATCACGAAAATGAGCATGTGTATCTGCTCAACCAGTATTTGAAGTCTGCTCCCGGCGAGGGGCTCTCCCTCCCGTTCCCCAGCGGAGTCAGTCTTGTGGGCTTCAAGCTGGAAGGCCTGACTGCCAAGGTGATTTTCAGTAACCGCCTGGCCGATCTTACCGGTATGGATCTGACCGTGGCACTGATCTGTCTGACCCAAACCATTATGTCCATAACCGGCTGTCATGAGGTCATCATCAGCGCCGCAAGCATGCAGCTGGACGGCCAGAACTTTGTCACTTTGAACCGGGACAGTTATCTGCTTTTGGATGACAGCGGTTCGGCACAAGAATAATTTACGAGGTTTTTATATGCGTTTTTTATCCTGGAATGTGAACGGCCTGCGGGCCTGCATGCAAAAAGGCTTTATGGATTTCTTCCAACAGGTGGATGCAGACTTTTTCTGTCTGCAAGAAACCAAGCTTCAAGAGGGGCAGATCAGCCTGGATCTTCCGGGGTATCATCAATATTGGTGCTACGCCGAAAAGAAAGGCTACTCCGGAACAGCAATATTTACAAAGCATGAACCTTTATCCGTTTCCTATGGCATTGGCGTGCCGGAGCTGGACACAGAGGGCCGAGTCATCACTCTGGAGTATCCCTCCTTTTATCTGGTCACCTGCTATACCCCCAATGCCCAGCGTGAGCTGGCCCGGATCGATCACCGGATGGCTTGGGAGGACGCTTTTCGTGACTATCTGGCAAAGCTGGATTCTCAGAAGCCGGTGATTTTGTGCGGTGATCTGAATGTGGCCCATCAGGAGATCGACCTGAAAAATCCTGCCTCCAACCGGGGCAACGCCGGCTTCTCCGATCAGGAGCGCGGCGCATTTACCAAGCTGCTGAAAGCAGGCTTTACGGATACCTTCCGCTACCTGTATCCCGACACAACGGATGCCTATACCTGGTGGAGCTATATGTTCAAGTCCCGGGAGCGGAACATCGGCTGGCGCATCGACTATTTTGTGGTATCCAACCGCTTTCAGGATGAGATCCGCGATGCCGTGATCCATAAGGATATCCTGGGTTCCGATCACTGCCCTGTGGAGCTTCTTTTGAAATAAAACTTCCCCCTTTGCTGCAACCGCAAAGGGGGATTTATTCATGTGTTGCCGCCATAGCGCAGTCCCAGACTGACGGCAATGGCGTCATCTACCATAGCCATATGGCTGTCATCCAGATGGCCCATATGCTCTCGCAAACGGCGTTTGTCAATGGTACGCACCTGCTCCAGCAAAATGACCGAGTCCTTGCTCAGGCCCACGCTTCCACCGGCAATGTTGATATGAGTGGGAAGTCGTGCTTTTCCTGTCTGGCTGGTGATGGCGGCGGCGATGACAGTAGGAGAATGGCGGTTGCCGGTATCGTTCTGAACGATCAAAACCGGTCGTGTTCCTCCCTGCTCACTACCAACCACCGGCGATAAGTCTGCATAGAAAATATCTCCTCGTCTGACCGTGGTGTCCATGTGTTTCACTCTCCGAAGAATTCATTTCCTGCGCTACCGGAATTCCTATGTAACGCGGCTAAGGGTATTGTGCCACGCCCACAGGGGATTTATACGGTAACACTGCCGAAATATCCTATGGAGAAATCGTCGCGGTTGTTACAGAAAAGCAAAATTTTTGACATCCATCGACAAAAGCCGGCGGCCTTGCCAGTAGATCTCGCATTGCTTGGGAATGTCATTGCTGTCCAGCCAGACTTCCAGATGCAGTGCGTTTTCCTCGTAGCTGTCATCGATAGCTACCCGCAAAAAATCGCCATCGGTGGAGCAGGATGTAAGATATCCGCTTCTCAGGGTTTCCATCAGCACCCACGGACCGCTGACCGGGGAGATCAGCTCATCCGCCAGAATATCAAAGGCCAGCACCTGATCGTCAAAGGTCAGCTTTCCGCTTCCCTTGGAGATCGTGCCGGAAATGCCGGCGATGTTTTCCGGCTCTGTTACCTTGAATCTTAGATTTCCCAATGTATCGGCTTGACATTCCATGGAAAAAGTGTGGATCTTATCCCCATAGTCCGCCGTCACCACCGCATCGAAGGACACTTCCGTTTGCTGAACTTTCCCACGGAGTGCCATGGCTCTGTCCATCTGCTCTGTGCCCCCGGAACATCCGCACAACATCGCAACAATTAGAAGCAATACTCCTATTCGCTTCATACTATCCCACCCTCTTTCAGATGGTACAGCTATATGAAACCCCCGGGCAGATTATACCCATAAAAAGCCTTCCCTGTGTAAGGGGAGGTGGATTTTGTGAAGCAAAAGACGGAGGGGTTGTCGCTCCCACTCCGTCTCGCATAACTTTTTTCTGTAATCCATTGATGCAATTATTTGATTTTTGTCGTAAAGCTATCTGCCAAAACTGCTGTAACATCAGCAAGGTCATCATTGGAACAATAAACAGCATAGACCTTATTTTCTTTAAAGACGACAATGTGTGATGTTGTCAAACCGGATACCATTGAAAAATTCGTGTCCAGAGTATCCGATTTTTTACCAGTCGCATTCTCAAAATACGCTTTTGCCAAAGCAGAATCATCAAATACATATGCAAAAATTTCGAAAGTATATTGGTCACAGAAGTACTTACCGGCGAAAAACTCAGCGTACTGCAAGTCATCCAGTTTATCGTCCTTCTTTGTGTCTTGATACTTAGTAAAATGTCCACCTTCAGCATTTAAAGACTCAATTGCCTCACACTCCGAGATGTCTTCAAATATGTAGATGCTCACATTCTTATAAAGTTGAAAAACGGGTATGAGGACACATAATCTAATAAGAACAATTACCAAAACACAAACCATAATTGTAATGATTCGTCTTTTATTCATATTCATTATTCTCCTCATTTCATCAAATACGGCAATTCCTGCAACATATCCGTTGGGAGCATTCCGTATTGTCCCAGTTTTTCAGCACAACGGTCACCTGCCGCGCCGTGCAGCCATGCGGCGCAAGCGGCGGCTTCCAAAGGCGGAATTTTCTGCCCCAAAAGGCTCACCAGAATACCAGCCAGCACATCCCCACTGCCGCCCACGGCCATGCCGGGATTGCCGGTGGGATTGATGTAATACTCCTTACCGTCGGTGATCACAGTATCATGACCCTTGCGCAGTATCATACAACCCAATTCCCTTGCGGCAAGCATCGCACCTGTCAGCCGTTCTTCTTCCGCGGCAATATTCAGCCGACGGAACTCCCCCTCGTGGGGTGTCAAAATCGTGGGATACTTGTGTTCTTTCAGCAATTCCGGACAGGTGGCAAGCATGGTAATGCCGTCCGCATCCACAACGACCGGGCCTTCAAATTCCCGGAGCACTGCATCCAGCACCGCCATCGTACCTGTGGATTGCCCTAAGCCACAGCCGATCAGCACCGCATCCATCCCTTTCATCTGCTTGCGGATGATGGGAATTGCCTTAGCCGATATTTTTCCGTCTTCCTCCGGCAGAGGGAATACAATGGCTTCCGTCAGCTTCACCGCTTCAATGGCGTAAATGCTCTCCGGTACACCCAAATAGACCAGTCCCGCACCGCTGCGCAATGCGCCCATGGCCGCCAATGCCGCCGCACCCGTAAAACCCCGACTGCCACACAAAAGCAGAATTTTGCCATAATCACCCTTGTGACTGTCCGCTTTTCGGTCCGGCAAAATATTCAACACATTTTCATGCGTTAATTGCATCCTCAAGCCCCCTCTCTTACTACAACAAACATAGCACGGCATCTGCCAGCCGTCAAGATAAATTCCTTGCTTGCAATTTTCTGCAGTATGTTGTAAAATAAAAAGACTGATCTACGGAGGTTGTTTCGATGGGATTGATCACAAAAATCAAACGCAAAGCAAAAACTCTTGACAACATGATTCGCCCGCTCGCCAATGATAAATGGGATTATTTTGTCATTGTAATGGATTTCCTCTGGTGTCGCAGTATATTCAAAGTCTCTCGCGATGAGTACTTAAAGTACAATTTTCATAATTTGAAACACCGTTATCGTAAAAACTTTCTACTACATAAGCATCGTATTAAATATTCTAATATCAATTACCGCGGTCTAGGTCGATCAAAGTACCTTGTATATAAACATATTTCCGACCTTTATCAACGCGAGGTAATTCTAGCACCTCAGTGCGGAGAAGCATCTTTTTTAGACTTTTGTAAAAAGTATCAGCAAATTGTTTTGAAAGCAGACACAGGAAGTATGGGAAAGAGTGTAGAATTGTTTAATTACACAGATGATGCTACTGCAATTGATCTTTTTGCAACATTCAGTAAGGAAAAACCTAAAATTTGCGAACCATTTATCCGCCAGCATAAAATCTTAAAACAATTAAATCCCGTTTCTGTCAATACCCTGCGTATTACATCTCTTCTCCAGAATGGAGAAGTTGAAATTCTTTCTGCCACTTTGAAATGTGGTGTCTCTGAAGACAACATTACTGACAATTTATCTATGGGCGGTATTGGCGCTCAAGTAGATATATCCTCTGGCATTGTCTCAACCTTTGGTTATGATTTTGAGCAAAAGAAATATGCCTATCACCCAACGACCGGTGTTAAGATCATTGGTATGCAATTGCCCCATTGGGATACTGTAATCTCTTTGGTAAAAGCAGCACATGCACGCCTGCCCCAATGCGCTCTTTTTGGTTGGGATATTGCTATTACCGAAACAGGTGCGGATATTGTAGAAGCTAATAATCGTCCAGGTGCTCGCATTATGCAACGAATGGACGGTATTCCTAAGGGTAAAAAAATTATCCCTTTAATCCGACAAGATAGGTTGAAGAACAAACGCAAAGTATATACTGCTGAAATGAAAAAACTTTATACTCAAGAATTTCAGGTTGAACTTTCAGAATAATACGATTTTCGACTTCTTGTTGCAGAGTAAATTCAGCAAATCGCTATGGAGGATAATGGTATGAGATTGATTAAATTATTCAAACACAAAGCAAAAACCTTTGACGATATGATTCGCCCGCTCGCCAATGATAAATGGGATTATTTTGTCATTGCAACGGACCTTCTCTGGTGTCGGTATGTCATGAAGGTCCCCTTTGACGAGTACTTAAAGTATAATTTCCACAATCTACGACACCGTTACCGCAAACATTTTATTCTGCAACGGGAACGCGGTAAATTCGTTAATGTAAATACCAACGCTTTTACAAAATCTAAATATCTATTTTATACATATATCTCCGATCTTTTTCAGCGGGAAATGATCTTGGCACCCTTCTGCGGTGAGGATGCTTTTGTACAGTTTCTGAAAAAGCATCAAAAAATCGTTGCCAAACCCGATCGAGGTTCACTGGGCGTAGGATTAGAAGTAGTGAAGTACACAGATGACCAGGCCGCCAAGGATTATTTTGCCGGGATTTCTGCAGATCGCCCCTTTGTCTGCGAGGAATTTATCCGACAGCATCCCGTTTTGAGCCAACTGAATCCTGCATCCGTCAACACGCTCCGTGTTGTTTCCCTTTTGCAGGACGGCGAGGTAGAAATCGTTGCCGCAATTTTGAAAACTGGAATGGGCGATGATAATATCACCGATAACCTGTCCTTGGGTGGCATTGGCGCTCAGATCGACGTAGGTACCGGAATTGTCTGCACCTTCGGCAAGGACTTCCATTTCCATACCTTCACCCACCATCCTCATACCGGCGCACCGATTTTAGGTTTGCAGATACCCTATTGGGATCAGGCAGTCGCCCTTATTAAAGAGGCACACACGCGTCTTCCCCAATGCCTGATCTACGGCTGGGATATCGCAATCACGGAAAGCGGCGTGGATATTGTGGAAGCTAACAGTAAACCCGGTACCCGTATTATGCAGGTCATGGACGGTGTGCCCAAGGGTCAAAAAATTCTTCCTTTAATTCAAAAAGATCGGCTGAAAGGCAAAAGAAAAGAATACCTTGATGCCTTCCTAAAAGACTATAAAACCATTGCATTGGGTCAATAAAAATCAGAACCTCTGCGCTAATTGCGCGGAGGTTCTGCATTTATAGAAATAATCCTTGCATTTTTTGTTTCATTATGTTAGTATGTTTCTGTTATATGCAAAAAGCGAAGATTGGGCTGCCTTGTATTGGTTTGCGTTTTCAGCGAGAGCGGGATGGTGAGAGCCGCTTGCGTGCAATGCCGGGCCTTCTCCCAGGAGCCGCCGCCTGAAAGATCAGTAGGGTGCGCCGGGTGATCCCGTTACAGATCTGTGGCGTGTCAGCGCCGAAAAGCTGCGCTCTATGAGCGAATTGCGGGTGGTACCGCGGAAGGAATGCCTTTCGTCCCGATTACGGGATGAGGGCTTTTATTTTTTATATAACCTTTCAGGAGGAAAAGATATGAAACAACAACTGGAAAATATCCGTGTGCAGGCTTTGGCCGCGCTGGATGCCGCTGAAACTCCGGCAGCTCTGGAAGAGCTGCGGGTCAGCCTTTTGGGCAAAAAAGGCGAGCTGACCGCCGTTTTGAAGCAGATGGGCAAGCTCACCCCTGAGGAGCGTCCCATTATGGGTCAGGTAGCAAACGCCGTCCGCGCGGACATCGAAGCTAAGTTGGAGGAGCGCAAGGCTGTCATCAACGCCGCCGTTTTGGAGCAAAAGCTGGCCGCCGAGGCCATCGATGTGACCATCCCCGGTGACGAAGTTGCCATGGGTCATGAGCACCCCATGAACCAGGTTCTGCAGCAGATCAAGGATCTGTTTGTGGGCATGGGCTACACCATCGTGGACGGCCCGGAGGTAGAGCTCTCTGACTACAACTTCACCAAGCTGAACACTGAGGAGGGACACCCCGCCCGGGATCGCAGTGACACCTTCTATTTCACCGATGATGATTCCGTTCTTCTGCGTACCCAGACCAGCTCCATGCAGATCCGTGTCATGGAAAACGCCAAGCCTCCCATCTGCATCTTGGCTCCCGGCCGTGTGTACCGCAAGGACGAGGCTGATGCTACCCACTCCCCCATGTTCCATCAGATCGAAGGTCTGGTGGTTGCTGAGAACATCACCATGGGCAACCTGAAGAGTGCTTTGGTGACGGTGATGAAGAACATTTACGGACAGGATGCCGTGATGCGTTTCCGTCCCCACCACTTCCCCTTCACCGAGCCCAGCTGTGAAATGGACATGCAGTGCCACAAGTGCCACGGCACAGGCGAAGTGGACGGCGCGGTCTGCTCCACCTGCCACGGTGAGGGCTGGATCGAGCTGCTGGGTGCCGGCATGGTGCACCCCAAGGTGCTGTCCGGCTGCGGCATCGACCCCGAAAAGTACTCCGGCTTTGCCTTTGGCATGGGCCTGGAGCGTATGGCTATGGGCCGCCTGAAAATCACCGACCTGCGTCTGATCTTCGACAACGACGTGCGGTTCCTGAATCAGTTCTAAGGAGGGATAGACATGAATCTCAACAGAAAATGGCTGAATGAGGAGTTCGTGGATCTGTCCCACGTCTCTGATAAAGAATATGTAGAAACCATGACCATCTTCGGCCAGAAAGTAGAAACCTGGGAGCGGATGGACGCCGAGATTAAAAATGTAGTCGTCGGCAAAGTGGTTTCCATCGTCCGCCACGAAAATTCTGACCATATGTGGGTCTGCCAGATCGATGTTGGCGGCGAGGAGCCCGTCCAGATCGTCACCGGCGCGCAAAATGTAAAGCAGGGCGATCTGGTTCCTGCTGCGCTCCACAATTCCTACCTGCCCGGCGGCGTGCACATCACCAAGGGTAAGCTCCGTGGCGAGGTGTCCAACGGTATGCTCTGCGGTCTGGAAGAGCTGGGTCTGACGCTGAACGACTACCCCAACGCTATTCTGGACGGCATCTGGATCCTCAACGACGAGAACTGCCAGGTTGGCGACGACATCAACAAGGTTATCGGCAACGATGATACCATCGTAGAATTCGAGATCACCAACAACCGTCCCGACTGCTATTCCATCATTGGTCTGGCCCGGGAATCCGCCGCCGCTTTTGGCCTGCCCATGCGTCACCACGAGCCTGTGGTCAAGGGCAGCGATGCCGGTTCCATCTATGAAAAGCTGGATGTGGAAGTGCCTGCCACCGAGCTGTGCAACCGCTACACTTCCCGGATGGTGACCAATGTCAAGATCGCACCCTCCCCCAAGTGGCTGCGTCAGCGTCTGCGTGCCAACGGCGTACGCCCCATCAACAATATTGTGGACATCACCAACTATGTGATGCTGGAATACGGTCAGCCCATGCACGCCTTTGACTACCGCTATGTTTCCTCCGGAAAGATCGTGGTGCGCGAGGCGACCGATGGCGAGACCCTCACCACGCTGGACGGCAATGTTCGGAATCTGAAGGCCGGTATGCTGGTAATTGCTGATGACGAACGCGCCATTGGCTTGGCTGGTATTATGGGCGGCGAAAACTCTGAAATCATGGACGACACCACCACTGTGGTCTTTGAATCCGCCAACTTCAACGGCACTTCCATCCGTCAGACCGCTTTGGCGCTGGGTATGCGCACCGATGCTTCCGGCAAGTTTGAGAAGAACATCGACCCCATGATGACCGTTCCCGCCGTGGAGCGCGCCTGCGAGCTGGTAGAAATGCTGGGCTGCGGCGATGTGATGGACGGCATTATCGATGTGCTGAACTATGTTCCCGAAGCAAGAACCGTCAAGCTGGAGCCTGAGAAGATCAACAATCTGCTGGGCACTGACATTTCCCGTGAGGATATGGTCAAGTACCTGAACAATCTGGAAATTCCCGTAGAGGGAGATGACATCCTCGTCCCCTCCTTCCGTCCCGACCTTGTCCACATGGCGGACATCGCAGAGGAAGTGGGCCGTTCCTTCGGCTACAACGAGATCCCCACCACGGAGCTGAAAATGGCCACTCAGGGCGGTTACAGCCCCATGATGCTCCTGGAAAGCAAGGCAGGCGCTCTGTGCCGCAGCCTGGGCTTCAACGAGATCATCACCTATTCCTTCGTCTCCCCCACCATTTTTGATCAGATCCGTCTGCCCCAGGATTCCTGCCTACGCAACGCAATGAAGATCCAGAATCCCCTGGGCGAGGATACTTCCATCATGCGCACCATCGCTCTGCCCTCCATGCTGGATATTCTGGCACGAAACAGCGCATACCACAACAAGTCTGCAAAGCTTTACGAAATGGCAAAGATCTACCTGCCCGTAGAGGGTCAGACCCTGCCCCAGGAGCCTAAGATGCTGGTTCTGGGTTCCTACGGCGCAAGCGAGACCTTCTTCACCCTGAAGGGTGAGCTGGAAGCCATCTTCAAGGGTCTGCGCATCCAAAAGGCGGTCTACACCGCTGTGAAGGACAATCCCTCCTACCATCCCGGCCGCTGCGCCAAGGTGACCGTAGGCGGCGTGGATTTGGGCTATATTGGTCAGATCCATCCTCTGGTTGCTCAGAACTACGACATTGACGGCGAAGTGTACTGCGCAGAGATCAACTTCACCAAGCTCTTTGATCTGCGCCTGCCCGACGCCACCTACACCCCCCTGCCCAAGTATCCCACCGTCAACCGTGACCTGTCCATCCTCTGCGACGAGGCTGTTACTGTTGCGGATGCCGTGGATGTGATCACCACCTCCGCCGGCAAGCTGCTGCGGGATGTGAAGCTCTTTGACATTTATCGCGGCACCGGTATTCCCGAAGGCAAGAAGAGTATGGCATTCTCCCTGGAGCTCCGTGCAGACGACCGCACCCTGACGGACAGCGATTCCGAAGCTGTCATGACCAAGGTGCTCACCGCTCTGGGCGAAAAGCTGGGCGCAAGCCTGCGCTAAACATCTGTTCACAAAAAATTTGCGGACAGGTCTTTACAGGTCGCCATTTTTGGGATATAATACCACTATCACCATTAGGAGGTCGAAAACATGACGGACCAAAGCACACTGAAATTCACAGTCCCCTGCGATGACAGGGACAATATGCGTCGGATCCTGCGCACGGTATTCGACGCCTTACAGGAAAAGGGTTACAACCCTGTAAATCAGATCGTTGGCTATCTGCTGACGGAAGACCCCACCTATATCACCAACTATAACAATGCCCGGAGCATGATCTGCAAGCTGGATCGTGACGAATTGTTACAGGAATTGGTGCGGCAGTATCTCGCCTGATCCAACGCCAAGAGGCTTTTGCCACGGCAAAAGCCTCTTGTTTTGCTTAAAAAACAACTTCATACCCCCCTCCGTCTTACAAAATCCACCCCTCGAACACTGGTAAATACTTGAAAATGGTTTCAAAGTGTTGACATTTTGGTTACAAAGTGTTACAATCTCATCATCTTGAACAGGAGGAACCCAAATGGCAGACGAAAAAGTTCTGACCTATAAAGGTCATCCGCTGATGCGGAAAGATAATCTGATCTACTACGGATCCATGGCTGATTCCCATATCATCATGCTTCAAATCTTGGAATCCAAGAAAGTCGGTGATCTGGATGTGGCAACCAAGGTATCCGTTCAGCTCCAACTGACCGACCCCGCGGCAAAGAGCCGTGACCGGATCGTGAAGAAGGGCGAAAAAGACGGCCTTTACACAGCGTTGGATTTTGGCTGTGTTTGGCTGGAGCGTGCTCTGGCAGGCAAATAACATTTCTCGTAAGACGGAGGGCAACGTATGAAGCGTATTCATCGTGTTGCCAGCCTCGTGCTGGCAATTTTTCTTTTTATTGGCATTACCGCGCCGACGGCAAGCGCCGCTGACCGGTATTTGAAAAACGGAATCGGTTTTGTAACCGCTTCCTCTCTGCGGCTTCGCGCTGAAGCATCCAGCAAAAGCGAAACCCTGGACTACGCACCCGGCGACGATGTGGCCGTGGTTCTGGGCAAGTCCGGCAGCTGGTACAAGGTCAACTACAATTTGCAGATCGGCTACATGCACCAGGATTACCTGCGCTACACCACCCGGGAAGACGGTGAGCTGGGCTACGGTATCATCAACGGTAACAATGTAAAGGTCCGCAGCGGTCCCAGCACCGGTTACCCTATCCTCACTTCTGCCTATAAGGGTGACACGGCTTACATCATCGGCATCAACAGTCAATGGTTCAAGGTCATCTTCGGTGATCATATCGGTTACATCCGCAGCGACTATGTGGATCTGTCCGAAATTCCCTACGAAAACCAGGATTCTTCCAACTCCCCCCTGTTCTTCCGGGGCGGTGTCTCCACCGGCATCAAGCCCAGCGTGGAAGCTCTGAACGGCTCCACCGGCCCCAGCATGGCATCCAAGATCGTTTCTACCGCCAAAAAGTACATCGGCGTACCCTATAAATGGGGCGGCACAACCACCAAGGGCTTTGATTGCAGCGGCTATGTGCAGTATGTATATAACGAAAACGGCATCAGCATTCCCCGGACCAGCAGCTCCCAATACTATGAGCTGACCCGTAAGGTTTCCAAATCCAACCTGCAACCCGGTGATTTGGTATTCTTCAACACCAGCGGCAAGGGCGTATCCCATGTGGGTATTTATATCGGAGACGGAAAGTTCATCCACTCCGGCACCACAAACGGTGTCGTGATCGCAGAACTGTTTGGCGCTTATTGGAGCAACCTCTATATGGGTGCCCGTCGGGTACTGTAAAAGAAAAAATTACGGCCATTGGCAAATGCCAATGGCCGATTTCTTTATCTGTTTTCGTGTTCGATGAGCTTCCAGGTTGCGTCGATCAGATTCTGGAACATTGGGTTTTCCATTGCCTTGATGACAAAGCTCTGCCGGGGGGAATTGATATCCTCGCCGGAGATCTGGAACATACCGTACTGATCGCACAGACCGCGCAGACGCTCCAGCTGCGCAGAGGTATTCCGGGTGGGCATATAGGTCACAGACCGGACGCCTTCTTCCTTCAGGCACTCAAATACATCTTCCAGATAGTCGTCTTCGAACTTCTGGGCCTTTTTGTCGCCGGTAACGCTGTCTCCCACATCGCCCAAATAGGCATAGCACAGGAATGCATCGATCTCATCGCACAGCTTTACCATATCCGGCAGCTTGGGACATTCGTCAGTGGCATCAATGAAGATCTGGGGCACAAATGCGCTCTTCAAAATACCCAGCAGGTCATACTCGTAGAACGGATACGCCATATCCAGCATCTGGGCAGTCTGCTTTTCGGAAAGCTTCAAACCCATGGACGCCAATTGTTCCACCATGGCAGGACCTTTCCCCACCTGCTGCACCAGCTTGATAGCAAGCGCATACATGAGATGCCGTTCGGTAACGCCGCCGTTCTCCACTGCCATGGACAGGGGCAGCACATCCCGGTCATAATCCAAGGCGATACCGGGCAAAAGGGCGTTGATTTTCTCGATCATCTTCCGGTTACGGGCATGACGGGCAGCCTGATAAGGCTTAAAGAACTCGGTCAGCGTATCGATCTTATCGTGGGGCACGCCCTGAATGGTCATGTAGCTGACGCCCACCTGATCCGGGTTATTGGTGCGGCGACCCTCCAAACGGGTGCCGGCCATGGAAACCCGGGCCTCCATACCGATGGTCACTGGCATTTCCACCAGTTTCGCCGCTTCCAGGAATTCCTCCGCTCCGGAAATGGAGTCATGGTCAATGATACCGGCGGTGCAAAGGCCCTCCATACGGGCGGCGTATACTGCCGCTGTGGGAGAATAGGGAGAGAAGGAATAGGTCGTGTGGATATGGTTATTGATGTACTGGGGCACCATGGGCGGAAAAACGGTGGTCTTTAAAACTTCCGCCAAATTGGCAAGCCGTTCTTCCTTAGTAGGCGCATTCAGTTTGTTGAGAATTTCAATATCGATCATGGTATCTACCTCAGTTCAGCATAACCTGGCCGCCGGTAACGGGAATGGCCTGACCGGTCTCGTACCGCTGCTCCACGCAGTACATCACTGCACGGGCAACGTCAATGGGCAGACAACCACGGTTCATGGGCACCTGGGCCTCATAGAAGCGGCGAACATCCTCCACCGTCTTGGCACCGGGAACCTTGCCGGCTTCCAGATACTGCACAAACAGGCCCCGAACAGGGTCGCTCCACAGAGGGCCGTCCAGATAGTTACCGGGACAGATGGCGTTGACCTTGATGTTATAAGCGCAAAGCTCCTTCGCCCAGCTCTGCACCAGACCGATGGCAGCAAACTTGGAACCTGCATATGCAAAGTTCTTGTTGGAGCCTTCCAAGCCGGACTTGGAGGACATGGCCACGATGTCAAACATGGCCTCCGGGTCGGCCTCATGCTGAGCCTCCATAATGATGGCGGCATATTTGCAGGTCAGGAACAGACCGGTGTAGTTGATGGAGGTCACGAAATCCATGTCCTTCTTCTCAAAAGTCGCCAGAGGGCCGGAGCGCACAACGCCGGCGTTAGCGATCATCAAATCCAGACCGCCGAATTTTTCCACAGTCTGCATAACCAGATTAGCAACGCTCTCTTCATCGGACACATTCACTGCAATGGCACAGGCCCGTTCGCCCATTTCTGCGGCGACCTGCTCCGCCAAGGGCTGATTCATGTCGGCAATGACGATGGTCGCGCCCTCTTTGTACAGTTCCTCAGCAATTCCCTTGCCGAATCCCTGCGCCGCGCCGGTGACGACTGTGATCTTACCGGCCAGACGGCCCTGCCCTGCGGGGCGGTTGTGAATGTTTGCCTTAGCAATTTCCTGCCACTTTGTCATATCTACACCCATGCGAATCTCTCCTTTTCAATAATTATTATAAGTTCAAAGTTGCTTCATACAATGCGCAGAATTTGCGGTATTTTTCCTCGTAGTAGGCATTGGGGTTGGGCGTATAGGTCTCCTTGATGGCCACGCAGACCTCGGATGCCTGGGCATAGCTTTCAAAGCATCCGTCCGCCACCGCGCCGATCATGGCTGCACCAAGACAAGCCGCCTCCTGTTCCTGGGGAATTTTCACCGGAATTGAGGAAACATCCGCCCACATCTGGCACCAGATGGCACTTTTCGTACCGCCGCCCACAGCCAAAATACTGTCGCAGGGCAAGCCTGCTTCTTTCAAAGACTGGCAGTTTTTCCGCAGCAAAAATGCCACGCCTTCCATAACAGCCCTTGCCATATCAAAGCTGTCATGTCCTTGACGCAGGCCCCAGAACACGCCAGTGGCATCAGCATCAAATTCCGGCGCATTGGTGCCCACCAAATAGGGCAAGAACAGCACCTGCCCACAGTCCGGACGCTGCGCCAGCACCCGGTTCAGTTCCCCATAATCCACCTGGGGCATGCAGGTGCGGCGGAACCATTCCAAGCTTACACCGCCGCTGGACGCCACGGGAAGCAACACATATGTATCCGGCAGAAAACCGTAGTGAACAGCAACATTGCTTCCCAAATTGGACTGATCGGATGCCATTGTCGCCAGAGCCATCACCGTGCCCATGGAAAGGTTGATGCCGCCGGGTTCGGTATTGCCCGTGCCAACCATGGCAGCAAAATGATCCAATGTGCCGATGTTGACCACCGTGTTTGCGCCGGCACCGATTTTTTCGGCAATTTCAGGGCGCAGTGTGCCGGCAACAGTACAGGGCTCTGCCAAGGGTGGCAGACGGCTCTCGTCAATGCCAATTGCGGTGAGCATTTTCTGCCAGTAGCACTTATTATAAATATCGAAATACAGACTGAATGTGGCAATGGACATATCCCCCACCTTTTTACCGGTGAGATAATACACCACATAATCTTTCAGCAGCATAAAGGTCTCGGTATTTTCATAGACATCCGGGCGGTGCTTTTTCAGCCATAAGATCTTTGTTGCTGGCCATGCAGGACTGATCTCCATTTGTCCGGTGGTCTTCGCCACCTCATCCAATGTAAACTGCCCGGAAAGTACCTGCGCTTCTTCCACAGAACGCTCGTCCATCCAGGAAATGGCGTTCATCAGAGGTTTTCCGTCCGCGCCCACGCATACCAGGGATTCCGCCTGACCGGTAAAGGAGATACTGCGCAACGCTGTCCCTTCCCTGCCATCCATCAGCTTAGCCAATAGCCGGGACAGATCTTCACAGTACTCCCATACATCAAATTCCACCACACCGCCATCGCGCAGATACTCCACCGGAACGCTTTGACTGCCCTGCAGCTGAAATTCTTCGTCATACAAAGCGACCTTGATGTTTGTACTTCCCAGATCTACACCAATATACAGTTTTCCCATTCTTACACCGCCTTTGTATTCATGTAGTCATTATAGCAAATCCTGCGGGAAGTTGCAACGCATTTTTATGCAAATATACCATCCGTGAAAAAACGACGGTTTTCCCACATTTCCTGTTGACTTATATCCCACATAATGGTAAAATGGTCTCAATCGTATACACACAACACGATGATGAAAACCAGTACATATCCAAAGGCTCTCTCAGAGAACTGCCGGGCGGTGCAAGGCAGCGTGAACCGGGGTATGGAATTCCTTTCGGAGTGGCTTTGCTGAACGCCCTCGCAATTAGGCAAAGACGGGGAATGCCCGATACAGCATGCGGCCCTGCTTGGGGCCCGTGAGGCCGCGCATGCGGTAAACTGAGGTGGTACCACAGGATTTTCTTGTCCTCTGCGTTTGCAGAGGATTTTTTGTTTTTTTAGGAGGATTACCATGATTATCACAGACCTTTTGGAAAGAAACGCCCGGCTATACGGTCAGGAAACCAGTCTGGTGGAGATCAATCCGTCAGAGGAGCGTGATCTTGCCACAACCTGGTGGGAATTTAATTTGATCGAAAGTGCGGGCCAGGACGCCCCCTACCGCCGGGAAATGAGCTGGAAGGATTTTGACCGCAGAGCAAATCGCTTTGCCAACCTTCTGCTGAGCCGTGGCGTAAAAAAAGGCACTAAGGTTGCCATTTTGCTGATGAACTGCCTGGAATGGCTGCCCATCTATTTTGGCATTTTGAAGGCTGGCTGCATTGCTGTTCCCATGAACTTCCGTTACGCCAGCGATGAGATCAAGTATTGTCTGGATCTGGCAGATGTAGAAATTTTGGTATTTGGCCCGGAATTTGTCAGCCGTATCGATGCCATTCAAACGGATATTCCCAATGTAAAAATGCTGTTCTTCGTGGGCAAGGATGCCCCCGGATATACGGAAGACTGCATGAATCTCATGGGCTTCTGTTCCTCCAGCGCGCCCCCCATTGCCCTGACCGAGGACGATGATGCCGCCATTTACTTCTCCTCCGGCACCACCGGCTTCCCCAAGGCAATTTTGCACAAGCACCGCGCCCTGTATCACTCCTGTCTGACAGAGCAAAACCACCACAGCCAATCCCGGGATGATGTTTTTTTGTGCATTCCGCCCCTGTACCACACCGGCGCAAAAATGCACTGGTTTGGATCCTTGCTGTCCGGCTCCAAGGCTGTGCTTCTGCGGGGCGTAAAGCCTGAGTGGATCCTCCGTGCGGTTACAGAAGAGCAATGCACCATCGTTTGGCTCTTGGTGCCCTGGGCCCAGGATCTTCTGGACGCCATCAGCAGCGGCCGGGTGGATCTGAGCAAATACCGCCTGGATCAATGGCGGCTGATGCACGTAGGCGCACAGCCCGTTCCCCCCAGTCTGATCCGCCGCTGGCTGGATGTTTTCCCCAACCATCAGTATGACACCAACTATGGCCTGTCCGAGTCCATCGGCCCCGGCTGCGTCCATCTGGGTGTGGAAAATACACACAAAGTCGGCGCCATCGGCAAGCCCGGCTATGGCTGGCAGACCAAGATCGTGGACGAAAACGGCGTGGAGGTCGCCCCCGGTGAGGTGGGCGAGCTGATCGTCAAGGGCGACGGTGTCATGGACTGCTATTACAAAAATCCGGAAGCTACCGCGGAAGTTTTGAAGGGCGAATGGCTCTATACCGGCGACATGGCCCGGGAAGACGAGGATGGCTTTATTTATCTGGTAGACCGGAAGAAGGACGTGGTCATCTCCGGTGGCGAAAATATCTATCCCGTCCAGATCGAAGACTTCCTCCGCGCCCATTCCAAGATCAAGGATGTTGCCGTTATCGGTCTGCCCGATCCCCGCTTGGGTGAAATTACCGCCGCGATTATCGAGATCAAAGAGAATGAATCCTGTACCGAGGCAGAGATCGACGAATTCTGCAAAGCCCTGCCCCGTTACAAGCGTCCCAAAAAGATCTTCTTCGACATTGTTCCCCGCAACCCCACCGGCAAGATCGAAAAGCCGGTGCTCCGGGAAAAATACTGTCACGGCCGTCTGGTCGAGGTGCAGATCACAGGTTAATCACAGAAAGAAGGAATACACATGGATCTGGCAATTAAAATCATCATGCTGGTGGTTTTCTTTGGCAGCATGATTGGAATTGGTATCTACTGCCGCAAGAATGCCACGGATGTAAACGGCTTTGTTCTGGGCGGACGGAGCGTTGGCCCCTGGCTGACCGCCTTTGCCTACGGAACCTCCTATTTTTCCGCCGTCGTCTTTGTGGGCTATGCCGGACAGTTTGGCTGGAAGTACGGCATTTCCGCAGCCTGGGCAGGTGTGGGCAATGCCATCATCGGCTCCCTGCTTGCATGGCTTATCCTGGGCCGTCGAACCCGTGTCATGACCCAGCATCTTGGCAGCGCCACCATGCCCCAGTTCTTCGAAAGCCGTTTCGACAGCAAGACGCTGAAGCTGGCAGCCTCTGCCCTGATCTTTATTTTCCTGATCCCCTACACTGCGTCGCTGTATAACGGCCTGAGCCGACTGTTTGAAATGGCCTTTGATGTCCCCTATGCCGCCTGCGTGATCGTCATGGCTGTGCTGACCGCCGTTTATGTCATCATTGGCGGCTACATGGCAACCGCTATCAACGATTTTATCCAGGGCATCGTGATGTTGGTGGGCATCGTTGCTGTGGTGATTGCCGTTCTGAACAATCAGGGTGGCTTCACGGAAGCCATCAACAGCCTGAGCCAGGTCAGCGAGGGCGATATTCCTGCCGGTTCCTTTACTTCCTTGTTTGGCCCGGATCTCACAAGCCTGATGGGCGTTGTGCTGCTGACCAGCCTTGGCACTTGGGGGCTTCCTCAGATGGTGCAGAAGTTCTATGCCATTAAGGACGAGAAAGCCATCACTAAAGGAACGGTCATCTCCACTGTTTTTGCACTGATCGTTGCCGGTGGCTGCTATTTCCTGGGCGGCTTTGGCAGACTGTTCTTCTCCTCCACAGAGGAAATGACAGCAGTCGGTGGTTTTGACAACATCATTCCCACCATGCTTTCCGGCCTTCCTGCCATTTTGATCGGTGTGGTTCTGGTGCTGGTACTATCCGCATCCATGTCCACCCTTTCCTCTTTGGTTATGACCTCCAGCTCCACTCTGACCCTGGATTTCATCAAGGGTACTATCGTGAAGGATTTGAGTGAAAAGAAACAGCTTCTGATCATGCGGATTTTGATTGCTGTGTTTGTTGCTATTTCCGTGGTGATCGCTATCGTTCAGCACAGCATGGGGCTTGCCTTTATCGCCCAACTGATGGGCATCAGCTGGGGCGCGCTTGCCGGTGCTTTTCTGGCTCCCTTCCTGTACGGTCTGTACTGGAAACGGGTATCCAAGCTGTCGGTTTGGGTCTGCTTCATCTTCTCCACCGTGATTATGATCGCAAATATGCTCTTCAAGAGCATTTTTCCCGAAATTCTCCAATCCCCCATCAACGCCGGTGTGTTCTGCATGCTGGCAGGACTGGTGATCGTCCCCGTTGTAAGTCTTTTCAGTAAACCGCCTAAAAAAGAACTGGTAGCGGAAGTCTTCTCCTGCTATCAAAAGAACAAGGAGGAAGCAAAATGAAACAGTTAATGCTGGGCAACGAAGCCGTTGCCCGTGGCCTCTACGAAGCCGGATGCGCCTTTGTATCCAGCTATCCCGGCACACCCAGTACCGAGATAACGGAAGCCATTGCAAAATACCCTGAAGTCTACGCAGAGTGGGCGCCCAATGAGAAGGTTGCTATGGAATCTGCTTTCGGCGCATCCATCGCCGGCCGCCGCAGCTTCTGCGGTATGAAGCATGTGGGTCTGAACGTTGCTGCTGACCCCCTGTTCACCATTTCCTACACCGGTGTCAATGCCGGCATGGTCATTGGTGTGGCAGATGATGCCGGTATGCACTCCTCTCAGAATGAGCAGGATTCCCGGCACTATGCCATGGCCGCCAAGATCCCCATGCTGGAGCCTGCGGACTCTGCCGAAGCGCTGGCATTCGCCAAGTTGGCTTACGAGCTGTCCGAAAAGTTTGACACCCCGGTACTTCTGAAAATGTGCACCCGCGTTTCTCACTCCCAAAGCGTTGTGGAAACCGGGAATCGGATTGAAAATGTAAAAGAATATGTCAAGGACATTCCCAAGTACGTGATGATGCCCGGCAACGCCAAAAAGCGGCATCCCGTGGTGGAAGCCCGGACACGCTTACTGGTAGAATATGCCGAAACCGCGGATATTAACCGGATTGAGTCCGGCAATGACAATAAAATCGGCATCATCACCTCTTCTACTTCCTACCAGTATGTAAAGGAAGTCTGCGGTGATACATATCCTGTTCTGAAACTGGGCATGATCTGGCCCATGCCGGAGCAGAAGATCCGCAATTTCGCCGCGTCTGTGGAAAATCTGGTCGTAGTGGAAGAGCTGGACGGCTTTATTGAGGCTCACTGCAAAGATCTGGGCCTTGCCTGCACCGGCAAATCCAACTTCTCCAACATTGATGAGCTGTTCCCCCTGACTGTGGCGCAGAAGCTCAGCACTCCATGGGAAATCGGCCCGGCTCTGGACACGGCAATTCCGCCCCGTCCCCCCGTGATGTGCGCCGGATGCCCCCACAGAGGTCTGTTCTACACCCTGAGAAAGAATAAGATCACCGTCCTGGGTGACATCGGCTGTTATACCCTGGGCGCGGTTGCCCCCTTGCAGGCGGTGGATACGGTTATCTGCATGGGCGCGTCCGTTTCCGGCCTGCACGGTTTTTCCAAGTCCCAGAACGGCGCGGCAGATCAGAAAACCGTGGCCGTCATTGGCGACTCCACCTTTATGCACTCCGGTATCACCGGCTTAGTGAACATCGCCTACAACGAATCCAACGCCACGGTGATCATCGTTGACAACTCCATCACCGGCATGACCGGCCATCAGCAAAACCCCACTACCGGTTTCAATCTCAAAGGCGACCCCTGTGCCAAGATCGACCTGGAAACCCTGTGCCACGCTGTGGGTATCAAACGTGTCCGTGTCATTGATCCTTATGACCTTGCCCAATGCGATGCGGTCATCAAGGAAGAGCTGGCTGCCAATGAACCTTCTGTTATCATCTCCCGCCGTCCCTGCGCGCTTCTGAAATACGTCAAGCACAAAGCACCTTTGTCTGTGGACGCGGACAAGTGTGTGAGCTGTAAAGCCTGTATGAAGATCGGCTGTCCTGCCATCAGCATCGTTGACGGCAAGGCAAAAGTGGATGCAACCCAATGTGTGGGCTGCGGCGTTTGCGAGCAGCTGTGCAAATTCGGCGCATTGACGGAGGTGTAAGTATGAAAACCAAGAATATTATGATCGTTGGTGTGGGCGGCCAGGGCAGTCTTCTGGCTTCCAAGCTGCTGGGCAGACTCCTGCTCAGCCGGGGCTATGACATCAAGGTTTCCGAAGTCCATGGCATGAGCCAGCGCGGCGGCAGCGTCGTGACCTATGTGCGCTTTGGCGACAAGGTCTACTCCCCCATTATTGATAAGGGTCAGGCGGATTATATCGTCTCCTTTGAGCTTTTGGAAGCCGCCCGTTGGACTGAATTTCTGAAACCCGGCGGCAAAGTAATCACCAATACCCAAAAGATCAATCCCATGCCCGTTATCATCGGCGCAGCAGAGTATCCCCAGGATCTGGTCGGCAAAATGAAAGATGCCGGAATTGATGTAGATGCTTTTGATGCGCTGAGCCTCGCGGAACAGGCTGGCTCTTCCAAGGCTGTCAACATCGTTCTCATGGGCCATCTGTCCAAGAACTTCGACTTCTCACTGGACGAGTGGCTGGATGCCATTGCGAAAAGTGTTCCTGCCAAATTCCTGGAACTGAATAAAAAAGCATTTATGTTGGGCAGAGATGCCTGAAAGGATCGCGATAACCATGAAAAGATATTATCAACCCGAAATCGAGACCATGCCCCAGGAACAGCTTCGCGCTCTGCAAAATGAGCGTCTGTTGAAGCAGGTCAAGCACGTGTGGGACAATGTACCCTACTACCGCAAGAAGATGGAAGAAAAGGGCGTCACTCCGGACGACATTCAGTCCATCGACGACCTGCACAAGCTGCCCTTCCTCACCAAGGATGACCTGCGGGAAGCTTATCCCTATGGACTTTTGGGTATGCCCCTGTCCGAATGTGTGCGCATCCACTCCACCTCCGGCACCACCGGCAAGCGTGTTGTGGCATTCTACACCCAGCACGATGTAGATCTGTGGGAAGATTGCTGTGCCCGTGCCATCACGGCTGCCGGCGGTACAAACGAGGATGTTTGTCAGGTCGCATACGGCTACGGTCTGTTTACTGGCGGCTCAGGTCTGCACGGCGGCTCTCATAAAGTCGGCTGTCTGACCCTGCCCATGTCCTCCGGCAACACCGACCGTCAGCTCCAGTTCATGACCGACCTGGGCTCCACGATCCTGTGCTGCACCCCCTCCTACGCCGCTTATCTGGCAGAATCCATCTATGAACGGGGCATCCGGGATCAGATCAAGCTGAAAGCCGGCATTTTCGGTGCAGAAGCCTGGTCCGAGGATATGCGCCACGACATTGAAAACAAGCTGGGCATCAAGGCCTATGACATTTACGGCCTGACCGAGACCTCCGGCCCTGGCGTGGCCTTTGAATGCTCCGAGCAGACCGGTATGCACATCAACGAGGACCACTTCATCGCCGAGATCATCGATCCCGACACCGGTGAGGTACTTCCCGAGGGTACCAAGGGCGAGCTGGTATTCACCGCCATCACCAAGGAAGCCTTCCCCCTGCTCCGCTACCGCACCAAAGACATCTGCGTGCTGACCCGGAAGCCCTGCTCCTGCGGCAGAACCCATGTGAAAATGAGTAAGCCCATGGGCCGTAGTGACGATATGCTGATCATCCGGGGCGTCAATGTCTTCCCCTCTCAGATCGAAACCGTGCTGATGCAGCAGGGTTATCCTGCAAACTACCAGATTATCGTGGATCGTGTCAACCACTCCGATACTCTGGAAGTCATGGTGGAAATGGCTCCCGAGATGTTCTCCGACTCCCTGGCAGACATCACCAAGCGGGAAAAGGAGCTGGTAGCCGCATTGAAGGCCATGCTGGGTATTATGGCAAAGGTGAAGCTGGTTGCGCCCAAGACCATCGCCCGCAGCGAGGGCAAGGCTGTTCGTATCATTGACAACCGTAAGATCTAAGGAGGTAACACCATGAGCATCCATCAAATTTCTGTTTTCTTGGAAAATCGGGCTGGCCAGTTGGCGGAAATCACCAAGCTGCTGGCGCAAGAGCACGTGGACATTCGGGCGATCTCCATTGCAGAAACCGCAGACTACGGTCTGGCACGCATGATCGTGGACGATTCTCAAAAGGCAAGCTCCATCCTGCTGCAAAACGGCACGATCCTCTCCATGACTCCCGTGTGGGCTGTGGAAGTACCCGACCGTCCCGCAGGCCTTTCCGAGCTGCTGGAAGTGCTGGCCAACAATCATGTGGATGTGGAGTATATGTATTCCCTGTTCACCCACCGCAACGATACTGCCTATATGGTGCTGCGGATCTCCGATGAGGCCGCCTTCGCCAAGGCCATCGAAGGAACCCAGATCAAACTTGTTTCCAACGAGGATCTGGATCTGAAATAACCCAACAAAGCCGGATGCCAACCGCATCCGGCTTTTGCTTTATTTTTCGCGAAAACTATTGACAAAAAATGCTATGGCGGTTATAATATTTAGGCGCTTGCGAGAGTGTTGGAATGGTAGACAAGCACGTTTGAGGTGCGTGTGGCTTCGCCGTGTGGGTTCGAGTCCCATCTCTCGCACCACAAAAGTCCGAAACCGTTAATACAATCGGTTTCGGACTTTTATTTTTTTCCTAACTGAAAAGCATTGTAAATCAAAGAGTTCTGGCAACAGGGGGTTCAAAATGCGCCTCTTGCTGCCAGAAC
>SVLT01000031.1 GCA_015067845.1 Oscillospiraceae bacterium | reverse complement strand
CCGTTTTCGTAGGTGTGCTCGCCGGTAGCGGGAGTGATCACATTATAGCGGTTGGTCTGCATAGTCAGAGCTTCGTCTGCCCAAGCAGTATTACAATCGGTGCAGATCCAGTAAGCGATGTTACCGTCGGCAACACAGGTAGCCTCAACAGCTTCCACAGCAATAACATTGTGTGCTGCATCGGGGTTGGTGATCTCATAGCAGATCATGCAGACGGGATCGCAGGGATAGAAGTACTGGTGGCTTGCTTCGCGGATAAAGCCACAGATGTTGCATTCTGCATCGCAGTCGTAGTCGTAAACGTGCTCGCAGCCCTTGCCGCAAACGGCGCAAATGCTGCCAGTGGAGTTGCCTTCTTCGTCGACGTAGGTATGGCCGCAAACCTTCTCACAGACGGAGCAAACGCCATCTACCCAAGTGTGACCCAGAGCTTCAGCAGCGATGTAGCCACAGCCGGGAACGGAGCAGTAGGAAGGAATGGTGCAGGTTGCACCAACCAGAGTGTGGTTCTCGGAGACAGCACCGTACTCGGTAACGCCAACAGCGCCACAAGCACAGGTAACAGTTCTGGAAGCTACGGAAGCGCAGGTTGCGTCAACAACATCAGGATTCTCCCAAGCATGGTCGCAAGCCTTGGTCAGGGAGAAGTTGTCAAACCAAGCCTCGGTGATCGCATCACTGGTGGTGGCGAACTGAATTCTGATACGGGTGAAGTCCACATTTTCTGTTGTGAAGCTCCAGTTGAATGTAGTCCATTCGCCCTTATTGACATAATCGCTCAGAATTGTGGAGGAACCAACAATAGTGTTGCCGTCCAACTGTACCACAGTGACCTTTGCGTTTGAAGCGGTTCTGTAAGCGTCGAAAGTGAAATTATAAGTGGTCTCCTTCTCGAGGTCATACAGATAGTAGTTAACAGAAGTGGCATTTGCGGCGGCACCTGCCTCGGCAGCTGTTGCCTTGCTGTAATTATCAATGAGATGCAGGGCAGCAGTTTGCTTGCCATCTCTTTCTGTAAACACGATCTCTTCGATCACGTTGCCTTCGACAATTGCGCCATCCAAGCCATACCAGCCTTCTCTGGTGGAGGAGCCCTTAAGATAGCTAATCGTGGGAGCGCCGGTGGTCACAACAGGTTCGGAACCAACAGGCAGAGACTCGAAGGAGCCGTTCATGCCAGCCAGCAGGTTCTCGCCGCCGTCAATGGTCAGCACCAGGTTGTCAATGATGACCTGAGCAACTCTCTCAGCATCGGTCTCGCCGATCGCCTTTCTGGAGGTGATGGACACACGCAGAGAGTCTGCATTGCCGGGAATGGTGCCGGTTGCAGAAGCAGTTGCACCATCGGAATAGTTCTTCAGGATGCCAGGGCCAATGGCATCAGCGGCCTTGGTACCACCTTCATTGTAATTGCCCACATAGGGAGTTACAGTGAAGCTCATGTCATTCAGTGCTGCATACACATCAGCAGCCATGTAGAGTTCCTTGTCCTTACCGTCAGCATTGACAGGAACGTTGATGTTAATGGAAGTAGCATTCTCGTTGGAAGTGTCGGTAATCTTAAAGGCCCAGTCGCCGTCGGAAGACCACTCGTTGGTCACTGCCATGGTCATGTCCTCGTCGGGATTGTTGCCGCCGATATACCAGCCTTCACCGCCCAACTGCCATTCGTTAGTAATGAAGTAGGAGGTGTAGGTAGTCTTGCTCTCGAAGGAGCCGTTGATGATCAGTTCATTATCAATGATCTGTGCGGGCAGTTCCAGACCGCAGATGGTGCAGTAGCCTTCGGGAGCATTGTGCTCACAAGCGGCACCGCAGACGGAGCAAGCGCCCTTGCTCCAGGTATGGTCGTAAGTAGAGGTGGTGATCTCAGCTGCGCCGCACTTGGAGCAGGTCTTGGTGCTGACCAGGGCGGACTCGCAGTTGCCCTCGCCGGTCACAACGGCATCGCTCCAATCGTGCTCGTCGCAAACCTTGATCAGGGTCACTTCGTCAATGTAGATGTTGCCAACAGAGGCCTTGGGGGTGTTGAACATAGCGTAGAAGGTCTCAACGCCCTCGGGGATGGTCACCAGAGCTTCCTTGGTGGCGGTCCACTCGGTGGTGCCCTGGTTCATGGTAACCACATCCAGCTTGACAATGTTGTTCTCAGCCTTGGGAGAAGAGTAACCATTGCCGCGGAGGTTGATGGTAGCGGTCATGCCGGCATCCACATCGTCAACCTTATACTTGGCGGTGAACTTGTAGGTTGCGCCAACTTCCACGGGGAAGCCGCCGGTGTAAACGGTGGGATAGTTGGTATCGGAGATATCCTCGATCTTCAGAACGCCGTTCTTGCTGTCAGCGGGATCCGCAACAGCGGCAGCGCTACCGTTGGTAACTGCACCGGCAGTCCAGCCGTAGAAGCTGGTGAACAGAACGTCCTTAGTGACGGTCGCCTCTGCATTTTCGGGCATGGTCTCGAAGGAGGTGTTGACAAACAGCTCCTTGTCGCCGATCTTGGCGGAAACGCAGTCCACGTAGATGTCAGCGTCAGCACCGGAAGTCAGCTCGATGGGCTTGATACGGGCCCAAGCAGCATCTGCAGGAATGGTGGCGGTCACGGTGAGCTCAGTCCATTCGCCGTAGATCTCGCCAACTTCCATCTGAGCAAGCTCAGAACCGATGGTGGAACTGTCAGCTCTTCTGAACTCTGCGCCCATACGCACGGTCTTGACGTTCACGACGCCGCGAACCCATGCGGAAACGACAACAGTACCGACAGCCAGATCATCTGCGGTAAAGGTGTAGTCGAGGGACAGGTTGCAGGCCTTTTCATTGGCACCGGCGATATGGACGGACTTGGTGCCATCCAAAGCGTAGGCATCGGTGACCTGAATGACCACAGTGCTGGTCTTCAGGCCCACGCCGCTCCAGCCTTCAGGCAGGGTCTTGTCGGCATAGTTGGTTACGTCCTTGGCTTCACCAAACGTGCCATTTTCAATGAGGTTCACATAGGAAATGTTGGTTTCCGTAGTGACGTTTGCATCTTCTGCACGGACCAGGGTCAAGCCGGAACTTGCAAAGATGCCCAGCACCAGACAAACTGTGAGCAGTAAGCTGATGCCGCGATTGAGGTTTCTTTTCATTGTCGTTCTCCTTTCAAATTTTGGTTTTGCTATTATTACGAGGCTTTACGCGCCTTATAATACATACGTATTTCCGCCGCCAGCACGGCAAATAGGCGGTTTGACCAAAAATTAGCTCATCTTTTGTGCACTTTACACAAAAAAGATATTCTCCTAACTAATCGGTAACTATATTATATACATTTCAAACACCGGTGTCAACAGGCAATATCCAAATTTGTACAGATAGAAATTGTATAAATCAACCGCCCCGGAGCAGATGCCCCGGGGCGGTATTACTAAGACTTTGTGCGCCTTATATTACACAGTTGCTATACTCTTATCCCCGGTTTTTGACGGTGCCCATATTGTACTTTTCAATAAAGGCAGGGTCCTGATGGGAATAGAAAACGCTCTTGCCGGTTTCCAGTGCTGCAATGGCGGCCAAATCTTCCTCGGACAGCCGGAAATCGAAAATATCCAGATTCAGGGCCATTCTTGCCGGATTGGTGGACTTGGGAATGGTGGCAACACCGGTCTGGGTGCACCAGCGCAGGATGACCTGGGCTGCAGACTTGCCGTACTTCTCGCCGATCTCCATGAGCAGGGGGTTATCCAACATGCCACCTTTTCCGCGGCCAAAGGGCGCCCACGCCATGGTGGTGAGGCCCATCTTGTCGTTCCACTCCATCAGGCTTGCACGCTGATGCAGGGGGTGACGCTCGATCTGGTTGACCATGGGCTTGATCTTGGCCAGACAGGCCAGTTCCACAATACGGTCTTCATAGAAATTGGATACGCCGATGACACGAACCTTGCCCTCTTCATAGAGTTTTTCCAGGTCCCGCCATGCGCCGTAGATGTCGCCGTAGGGCTGGTGAAGCAGAACCATGTCGATATAGTCCGTACGCAGCTTTTCCATGGATTCGATCACGGAATTGTAGGTGGAGCCGATGGGCTTCTGAGGATCGTAATACCGGGGGCGGACCTTGGTAGCGATGAACAGCTCCTTGCGGTCAATGCCGTACTGGGCAAAGGCCTCGCCCAGGCACTGCTCGTTTTCGTAGCTCTGGGCTGTGTCGAACAGCCGGTAACCGGCATCCAGGGCATCCAGCACACACTGGGTGCAGATCGTTGCGTCCGTGGCGCAAACACCGTAGCCCAGCATGGGCATTTTCACGCCGTTGTAAAAAGTCATATATTCCATAATGTACCTCTTATAAAGAATTGATCAGTTCCACCGATGCGGCAGCCAGCTGTTCTGCTGTTCCTGCCACATATTTGGCGGTTTCCGCTTCGTAGCCGCCCTCGTCAAAGGCAGCCTGGGTGGGATAGTAGCCCTCGCAGCCGTTCGCCAGGCAGCTGGGCATGGTCAAAGTGTATTTTGAGCCATTCTTGATGATTCGGCCCACCTCGGTGAAGGGCTCGCCGGGAATTCCGGCGAAGGCTGCATCGCCGACGATCAATGCGGTAACATACAGTTCACGCTGATCGGGAGCGTCCTTCAGAGAATGGATACGGAGGTAGCGGCGCAGCAGAGTCTTTGCAGGCACCATGTCCTTGATGCCCATAGTTTGCTGCACATAGGCAGTGGCTTCTTCCAGGCCATGGGCGTTGTAATACTCCGTCAGCTCCTTGGCCAGGGGAAGCTCCTCTGCGGTGCCCTTATTCATCTTGACGGTGATGGCCTTGTGGCCGAAGGCGATCTTGTCGCCGCTGATCGGCTCTGCCAGCTCGTAGTTGGCAATGGCTGCCATGGCGATCTTTCTGCCCATGTATCTGGCCCGTTCATAACCGCGGAAGCACTTGTCCGTGTTCCAGATGGACCAGTCTGCGTGGTTGGAATCGCCACAGGTGCCGTTGAGGTAAATGCAACGGGAGTTGTCAATGATCTTTTCGTAGGTTTCCCGCACAAAGTGGGGGTAATCGGAGGAGATTGCGCAACCGCCGATCACATCGGGGTGGACCTGGAAGTTGACAACGCCGATCTCGGGTGCATTTTCCCGCTTGATGATGAGCAGCTGCACCGTTTCGTCCGCCTCACCGGCAGGGCCTACTGTCTCGGGATACAGTTCACGGGGATTGGTGACCACAGAGCCGTCCGGCATACGGAATCTGCGGATGAAGGAGACCTTGTCCGCGGTACCGCGGGTGTAGCTCATTTTTGCCGGGGCCAGATCCTGGAATGCCAGGGAAGCCGCATCACAGGCCTTCGTGACCAGCCAAGCGAAATAGTCGATGATCTTCTTATGCTCATCTTCCGTGTAATTCCCGTTCAAAATCCCGCTGGCACGAATCTCCGGTGCAGTATGGCTGTGGGTACACTCGGCGTACACCGCGTCCACGGCGGTGCCGATGCGCTCCGCCACAGCGGCGCGGAGCACATCCATCTCTGTTTTTGTGATACCCACATTATCGATACTAAGCAAAACTGCCCGGGTTTCAGCATTTTCAAAGGCAACAGCGATGACATACAGCGAATCCAGTACGCCGTCCATGAGACGTTTTTGATAATAACCGGCAATGGGCGTGCCAAACAGAGGATTGACCTCAACCTTGGCAAAACCGACTTTCAAAGAAGACATATACATTTCCTCCTTAGTGGGCAGTTATGTACATAAACTCTCTGGCAGAACGGCTTCTGACGGGCTGGGTGAACAGGACCTCGGGATCCAGCTCCTCAATGCATGCTTTCTCGCCGCTGAGGTACTGGTTGATCACCTGAGCCGTGTATTCCAGACGGCCGATGGCACCAAAGTAACGGTACATGATCCGTTCGAAGCCGTGGGTCTTGTAATCGGCATGCCAAACGGCGTGGTGGATGTTTTGCAGAGCGCGGAAGTCGGCAATCATTTCCGGGATCCGCTTCTCGGCAAAGTTCTTCAACCAGACGCGGTCGTCAGCCAGGTATCTTGCACGCAGTTCGTTGTGCAGCTCGCACTTGTCCATGCAGGCCTGGAATGCGGCCTTGAAATACTCGATGTAAGGATAGTCGGGATACTTTTCAAACACCGCCAGACTCTTCTTCATGTACTCGATGCCAGCAGGCATATCAAAGCCCTCGTACAGCAGATTGATCAGCGGATCGCTCCACAGGATCAACTTGCCGGAACGGATCGCTCCGCCGTAGCCCATGTAGAAATCGCTGACTGCGCAGGCCAGTTCCTTGTTCATACCGGTCAGGAATGCGGACATATCCCAAATATCGTCCTCTGTGCATGCTTCGCCCATCCAGCAGCGCTCGCTGAACGCGCTCATGAGGGGCAGTGCCTGCATATGGCTGGATTCACAGCCGTCATTGGACCAAACGGTGATGATGACTTCCTTCGCACCGGCGCGGAGACATTCCTCCATTGCGGCCTTTGTGGTTGCGTAGCTGTGGGTGTAGTAAGGCACCAGACCATCCCATGTCCGGATACCGCCGGCAAAAACGAAGGGACGGTTGAAGGTGTAATGCTTGGCAATGTTGATGCGGTAGTGGTCGTTATCCATCTGGTCATACTCCCAGAAGACCATATCGCAATCGGGCATGGAGTCGATGGCGTACTGGGGAATTTCCACATGTACGGGATAGCCCTCTTTCTTGTTCTTCTCAGCCAGGGAGAAGTACATATCGCTCCACATCATGGGACGGTAGCCGTACTCCTTGCAGATCTCAGTAACCACCTTGATATGCTCGTTGAAGATGTCAAAGCGATCCCGGTAGCCATGCTTGTTCAGATACTGTCCCAGACCCAGACCGCGGGTCTCGTCACAACCGATGTTGATGCGGTTGGAACGGAACGCCTTACGCACGGTGGCAACACAGGCGCGGATCAGCTCGTAGGTCTTCTCCTCCCCTGCCAGCAGCACCTTGTCATTGTCGGCAATGTCGGAATTGAAGGGATAGCGCAGGTACTGCTCCATGTGACCGAAGGTCTGGATGCAGGGAATGATCTCGATACCCAGAGAGTAAGCGTAATCATCGATGTCCTGCAATTCCTTCAGAGTGTAGCGGCCACGCTGATAGCCGAAGAAGGGATAGCCCTCCACCTCGTAAGTGTCCTCGGTGTACAGCATCAGCATATTCATGCCCAAAGCAGCTGTGTAGTCCAGATACTTTTTGACAGATTCCGGCTTCATGACGCCGCCGCGGGAGACGTCCAGCATGGGGCCGATCAGGCTGAAATTGGGGCTCTGGGTGACCTCATAGCTGGTCTTACCCTCTGCAATGGCCTTAGCCAGCAGCAGATAGCCTCTTGCCCGGGCAGGAACGGTATTAGCACCGATCACAGCCTTGCCGTTTTCATATTTTACATACAGACCGTCGAACTGGGTTTCCTCCACATTGCCGGAAAAATCACAGCCAACCAGGTCAAATACCTTTTTCCGAATGTCCATTGTTTACTCCTCCGTAGCCGTAAAATCAAACAGCACCTTCAGCATTTGTCCGGCGTTTTCGCTGAAATCAGCAAACGCCTTGGGTGCCTGCGTAAAGGGATACACGTTGGTCACGATCTTGTCGATGTTGACCTCACCGGACTTGACCAGGTCGATCAGCTCCAGGAAGTCCGCCTTCATGGCATTTCTGGAACCACTGATGTGCAGCTCCTTCTTCTGAATTGCCGTGAAGTTGAAGTCCAGATTCTTCTTGCCGATGCCGATAAGCACCACACGACCGCAGAACGCAGCTGCGTCCACACAGCCCTGGAAGGTGGAGGGCAGACCCACAGCCTCGATGGTCACATCAAAGCCGTCACCGCCGGTGATCTCAGCCAGCTGCTCTGCGAAATGCTCCGGAGAATCATTCAGCAGCATGCCGTCCAGGCCGAAGTTCTCCACTGCGTATTGCAGCTTCTGCTGAGCAACATCCGCAATGTAGACCTTTGCGCCCTTGGACTTTGCCGCAACCGCGGCCAGCACGCCGATGGTGCCTGCGCCCATGACCAGCACACGCTCACCGGGCTGGACATTTGCCTGCTGCACGCCGTGATAGCTGATGCAGAAGGGCTCGATCAATGCCAGGGTCTTGGGATCCAGCCCCTGACCGTCGTAAATGCGCTCAACGGGCATGGTCACATACTCGGAAAACGCGCCGTCCCGCTGGCAGCCCATGGTCTGGTTGTTTTCACAGCAGTTGACCAAGCCTCTGCGGCAGGAATAGCAGGTACCGCAGTTGAAATAGGGATTGCAGGTGACGATCATGCCCTTTTTCAGGCCGTAGGCATTCTCCCCTACCTCCACAATTTCTGCGGAGAATTCATGACCGGGGATACGGGGGTAATCGAAATAAGCGAAGGAGCCGCGGTAGGAACCCAGGTCGCTGCCGCAGATGCCGCCGTACAGCAGCTTCAGCAGAGCCTCGCCCTCCTTGGGCTGGGGCATGGGAAGCTCCTGAAAACTGACCTTCCCAGGCTGCTCAATCAGCAAAGATTTCATATGTATACCTCCTTAGTCCGTGCCGTCCAGGATGGCGCCCTGCGCACGCAGGATCTCACGCAATTCCTGTACGGACAGTTCGGTGGGTTTGATGTTCTTCTGAGCGCACAGAGCCGCTGCGGTACCAACCGCCTGGCCCGTAGCCATGCAGGTACCCATAACACGGGCGGAGCTGTGTGCAACGCGGTCGGAGCTGAGGCAACGGCCGGCCATAGTCAGGTTCGTCATGCCCTTGGGGATCAGACAGCCCAGAGGAATGTCGTAAGAGCCTGCGTTCTTAATGGTGCGGCGCACGTGCTTTTCGTCCTTGCCGTGGATATCCACTTCGTGACCGCCCTTGGCAATGCCGTCTTCACGCTTGGTACCTTCGCTGACTTCGTCGCCGGTGAGGTAGTACTCGCCCAGGATACGACGGCTTTCGCGGATACCCAGACGGGGTGCGATGCCATCCAGCACAGCGTCCTGACAGCCGGGGATGTTATTCTTGATGAAGCGGTAGGCATTTTCCACCTGCTCCGTCAGCTCCAGCATGGTCTTGCCCAGCACGTCAGCGCTGATGCAGTCCTTGGTGACCAGACGGGTGGTGTTAACCGTTACCACGGACAGATCGGTTGCGTTGGGGTTGAAGGCCAGCATGGAGCAGGAGTGCAGCTCGCCGGAGGCGATGCCCTTCTGCAGCAGGGGACCCTTGCCGCTGAAGAATACCTTGGGGAAGCCCAGGTCGTACAGTTCCTGTGCCAGCTCCTTGGCAGACTTGGGAGAATTGGGGTTCTCAGCCAGGCCGCAGTTTTCCGGATGATCCAGCACAAACTGCAGAACCTGCTTGGGATAGATGTTGCGGATCTGGAACACCATGGTCATGGGCTGCAGCTCGCCGTTTTCGTCGCCCATCTCATAGGGCACATCGCACATGGCGGCCACATCGCCGTCGCCGGTGCAGTCAATGTACTGCTTTGCCACAATGTCAAAGAATTCGGTCTTTGCACGGGCGGTCAGCATGGTGATCTTGCCGTTTTCATGGGTGACGGAATCCACCTGAGAATAAGGCAGGATATCCACACCGTACTTTGCCAGCAGCTTGAGGATGGCAAAGCCCATGATCTTGGGGTTGACCATGACGACCCAGATGTTTCTTCTGTCGTAGATGGAGCCGATGTATCCACCCAGATCGTCACAAGCGTCCAGCAGTTCCTTGAACACACCGCCGACGATCCACTCACCTGCCGTTGTGCGGCAGCCGTCAATGGGAAGTCCGGACAGCAGGTCGCCGCCGATCACGGAGGAACTCTCCACGAGCAAGGTCTTTGCACCGTTCTTTGCAGCAGCGATGGCCGCTGCGATACCGGCAGAACCGGCGCCGATTACTGCCACATCATAATTTCTTTGATTGCGCATATAAAACACTCCTTTTGAATTTTAGGCCTAAATTTTGGTATTATAATTTTACCATTCTCCGGACCAAATGTCAACGGCAAACTACGCAAAACAAAATGTTTCTTGACAGTTTTTGTATCAAGCTGTTATGATATATTCAATCTGAAACAGGAGGTGCCGTTATGGACGCCCAGCAAACCCAATCCCAACCCACTTTGATCGTGGATCAGCTGTATTGCGACATTAAAAACCGCATTATCCAGGGACAACTGGAACCGGACCGGAAGCTCAGTGTCCGGGAGCTGTGTGAATACTATAATGTGAGCGACACCCCTGTGAAACAAGCTCTCAACCGTCTGGTTTCTGAGCGTTTCGTCACTTCCCTGCCCCGTCGGGGTATGCGGGTGCGGTGTATTACAAAACTGGATATTCATGAATCCATCGAGGCCCGGAAAATGGTGGAACTGTTCGCCATTCCCTTTGCCATTACCAAGGCATCCTCCGATCCCGCTTTCCTGGCTTCTCTGGAAGCCAATCTCCAAAAAAACGAGAAGCTTTTGACGGAAATGGGCGATTTGCGTCGTTATCCCGAGAAGGCTCTGGAAGAACTGGCTGTCAGTCTTACCTTCCACCGCATTTATGTGAGCTGCATTGAAAACAGCATCATTTTGGAGTCCTATCACAACAGCATCAATCATCAGTATGTATACTATCACCACCAAAAGGACAAAAGCCGGGCCCTGGTGGCATCGCTGAACGAGCACAAACGGATTTTCGAGTGTCTGAAAGCCGGTGACGAAGCCGCTACACGAGAAGCCATCCTGAACCATCTGACCGTGCGGGAAAAGGATGCCACCTCTGCCATTGACTAATAAAAAAATGGAAGCCCATCGGGCTTCCATTTTTTTATTTCTGTTCCAGGTTGTATGCCTGTGCCAGCGTCAACACATCTGTGTTGGCTTTGCTGGTATCGCTGCTTTCTGTCACGAACACGACCGCATCCTCAGATGCTGCAAGGTAGTGCCATGTTCCGGTGCAGACATTGTATGCTGTGCCGGGCTGCAAGGGAGTTTCCGTAAACCGGTCGTTTTCCAGGATCAGCATGGTGGCCTTGCCGGACAGCAGCACAAACACCTCATCCGTTTTGTTGTGCCGCTTCAATTCCCGGACTTCGCCATAGGTAAAGCCCTCACCATGGGTAAGGAATGCACACTTAAAACGGTCGGTCGTCACAACGGGCTCAAAGCCCGGACGGCTGGGCTGTGATATGGTCAGCATTGCTTATCTCCCCTTATTTGGTGAATTCCCACTCTTTTTCCCGCTTGCCGGTCTCGAACTGCCGGGTAGACAGCTTCCAGTCCTCGCCCTCACGGAATTTCTTGTGGAATTTCTTAGTCAGCACGCCCTGTTCCTCCAGGTGGATGTAGCAGGCTCTGTCGCAGGCCCGGCCGCAGATGGAGGTGCGGTAGAAATGCTTTGCCGGGGGATAGAAATAGGTGGCGCTCATGATCTTCTTGGCAAGCTCCATGTCGATATCCGCTTCACCGGCGATGATCTCCAAGCGCTGCTCAAAGTCCATGTAAGCATCCGGCGGCATAAAGGGGTTCTTGCTGCCGTTGGCACCGTTGTAATAAACGCCGCAGCGCCAGGGATCCAGATCGCCCTCGGCGGAGATCGCCTTGCCGGGGCAGGCCTTGATGCACTCGCCGCATTGGTCACACAGGCTGGCGGAACACAGCTCGCTGGGCTCCAGCTCTGCATCGGTCAGGATGAAGCAATAGCGGATAAAGGGGCCGTATTCCGGGGTGAGCAGAGAGCCGATCATGCTCTTCTCGCCCAGGCCGCACTGTACGGCGCAGTTCAGGAAATCGATCTGATTTTCCGCCTTCACGCCACGCACCACATCGGTGTAGTCCACCTCGGGGTTGGTGCTGTTTTCCTCGTTCATAATGAGCTGGTTTTTCCGCTGAGGAATGGCCTCAAAGCCTTCTTCCTCAATCAGATTGCTCACATTGATCAGTGCCAGGGGCATGACGGTCTCTTCCAGGTTTTCAACGCCCATGGTGGTGTACTGGTAGTAGGTCGTACCCTCTTCCACGCCTCTGTAAATGCCACGCAGCACCCGGAAGCCCAGGCCAATGACGGTCTTTGTCTCGGGGAAGACGCGGAATACCGCATCATCCGCGGCAAAGCGGCTGGCAGGAGCAAAGCCTACCAGGTCGGCATCATATTTTTTCGCCAGTTCTATGATCTTGTTTCTCATATTTTGCCGACCTCCTTCAGGTGCTTATAGCACACAGTTTCGCAGGATTTGCCGCACAGACAGGGTACATAGCCAAAATGGGTATTGGGCAGGATCTTCAAGCTGTCGTACACTTCCAAGGCGCTGTCCTTGTCAAACTTCGCCTCACCGTTCAGAATCTGCTCCCGTTGGGGGTGATCCTTCAAAAATTCCTCATTTGCAAAGGGATTGGACTTGTGGGCGCCGCGGTAATACACGCTGCACTGCCAGCTGTCCAGACCGTCGGCAGAAATTGCCTTGCCGGGACAGGCATTCATGCACTTGCCGCACTTATCGCACAGGTCTTCCTTGAAAGGCTCGTCGAATTCCAGCTCCATGTCGGTGATGATAAACACAAAGCGCATATAGGTACCGTACTTAGGCACGATCACCTTGTTGTGCAGACCGATGCTGCCCAGGCCGCAGACAACGGCGGCTTTATTGTAGTCGATGATCACATCGGGAGCAGGCTTACCCTCCTCTACGGGGCTGGCAAATTGCAGCTCGTAGATCCGGTTGACCTCGGGGTTGGTGGTCTTGTCGCCCTTGACACGGAAACCGGGAACACTTCTTTGCAGGCAGGCATCGTAACCTTCATTTTCAATGAGACCGCCCATCTTGAGCAGGAAAATTTCCGCAAAGGTTTCGTCGATATACTTTACGCCCAGATTGACGTAGTTGTAGTACTGTCTCTGATCTTCCATGGCATGGTACAGGCCACGGGGCACTTTGATACCAAAGCCGATGATGCTCTTTGCGTTGGGCAAAATGGAATAAGGGTTGTGCTGGGGGTCATCACCCTTAAACAGGGCAGGATCGCCAATGCCGCAAATGGTAGCGCCATATTCCTTTGCTTTCTGTTTGATAAATTCCGCGTTCATGCTCTACCCCTCCTTATCTGTCCATTTTCCAGGCTTTTTTCGTGCGCAGCGGCTCATGGAATCTGCCTTCCATACAACCGCCCTTCTTTTCCAGAACGCTGACGCAGGCGCGGATACAGCCGCCGCACTTGGCCATGTTGTAGCCGACCCAGCTGGGGAAGTATTTTTCCAAAGCGCCATAGACCTTCATGATCTCTTTTTCATTGGCTTCCTTGGTGATGCCCTCCAACAGATTCAGTGCGCCGTTTTCGTTTTCATCAAAAACTTCCTTAGGCACAAAGGGATTGAAATAGCGGCCGCCGTGGGTGTAGAAGGCATAGCAGCGCCACATATCGATGTCGCCCCACTCCAATTTCTTGCCAGCCAGATCGACGGTAACCTTCTTGCCGGAGTTAATGGCAGGGATACAACCGCCGGGACACTCTCTGACACAAGCGCCGCAGCGACGGCAGAGAGGTTCGCCGGAATACATTTCGTCGTACTCCAGTTCTGCATCTGTGAAAATAAAGGCAACACGCTGCAACGGGCCGAATTCCGGAGTCAGCAGCATTTTGCTCCAACCGATCTCGCCAAGGCCGCAGGCTACGGCAGCGATACGGAACTGGAACTGCAGATCCGGGGGGACCTTGTCGTCAGTAACTTCTCTGGTGAACTGAACGCTCCGGTGGTGAGCAGTCTTGCCCTTGGCATGCTTGCTCACTTCGATCTGCTCTTCCGGAGACAGGGAGTTTCCTGGGCTGCCGTCCATATCGGAAACAACGCCACGGGCGCCGGTATTACGGTAGATAAAGGCCTCATAGCCCTCATCTTCGATGACACGGCCTACATGGTGCAGCACAGCGGGGGCATAGATCTCATTGATGCCGCCGTAAGCCATGGAAGGATACTGATAGAACTGCGTACCCTCTTCAATACCTCTTTGCACGCCCCGGGGGATCCGGAACACAAAGCCGATACAGCTCTTGGCATTGGGGAACAGATATCTGGGATCCATTTCCTTGGGCGCACCGTCCCACCGGGACATGGGTGCAATGCCGCACTTGTCCGCGCCGGCTTCCAGCGCAGCTTTTTTGATCATTTCACTTGTCAGCATATGTATCCTCCAATTGAATCAACGCCTTTTCGATGTTGATGTATTTGATTTCGTCATGGGTGATCCGGGCTTCGATCCGGCTGTTTTCCAGGATGTAGGGGTAGATCACCGGGCTGTGGTTGGGTTCCAGCAAGTCCAGAACGCTTCCGATATGTTTTCCCTGGTCAATGTAGGCTCGCAGGATCTTCACAGGATCCGCATTGACCCGGGTAGCCAGCTTCATAGCCGGGAACAAATCTTCATAAAGGGCGACATCCTCCGGACGAATAAAACCGGTGCGATCCAGCAGGTTGTAGATGTTGCGCCGATCGCTCAGATACTTACGGCACACACCTTCAAAAGCAAAGCCGTTATCCATCTGGGATATTTCACTCTCGTGGGACACCAAATTGTCGTGGAACACATGGGCGGAGCAGTAATTCAGACAACCGCTGTTCGCCAAGGCGTACAATTTCTTTCCGTGATCGTCACACCAGGCTTTCAATGCGCGGATCTTGGCGAAATTCCGGTTATCTTCCCGCTTCAGATAGAAGCTGTCGAAAGCATCGCCGATGTATTCCATTCCCTCAATGGTTCCCACGCCCATGTTTACGGACGCGCGCACATCCAGCTCCAGGAAATTACTCTTGATAAAGGCCGCGATCACCGGGGATGTGGTGGTAACTGTCTTTAACAGGCAATGCTCCTGCAAATAGTCCACCGTATCACCGATCTTCTGGAAAAAAGCCTTCGAAAGGCTGTCCTTGCCGTAGCAGGTGGCGTTGAACAAAATGTCCAGCGCGATGCCTTCCTCCGACAGTTTCTTCAGATCTTCCAATTGTTTTTGGGTGGTTTCCCAAGGTGTCATACCAGAGTTCAGATGCTGGCTGTTGCGTCCGTTGGGGAAATCTCCCCAGGAGAAGTACACCTCGGAAATGCGCTCCTTGCGCTGTATGATATTATCGATAAAGTAGCTGTCCGGAAACAGTTGATAACCAACCGCGAATTTCATTTCAAATTCACCGCCTTTTCCCTATTGACTATACCAAATCGACAGAATATAATGTATAACATAAACAAGCAAAAATATAACAATTCCGAGATTTGAAGGAGTTTCCTATGCAGTTGTCCGATTTAAATCCCCATATCCGATACGCCCGCATACACCAAAACGCCCTAGGAATCAAGGGAAAAACCAGCATTTGCTACGATTGCCGGCTTTTCTTCTTTCAAAATATATCCGGTAAGATCGTTATCAATGACCAATCCTATGAGATCACTAACAACACGGCGGTCTTTCTGCCGCCGGAAAGTCATTATCAGTTTCATATCACATTCCCGAAAAACGCCAGCACCATTATCCTGGACTTTGACATGACCAACGAGAACGCCCACTTGGTCGCCTCTCTGGGCACAGCCACCGAAGAAACCTTTGATTCTTCCCTTGTGCTCCCCTATTCCCTGCCCGCCGAGCTGGCAAACCCCATCATTCTGGTTCTGCCGCAATTATCCCGAATGCTTTCCCAATGCACCGACCATTTTCTGTACCGCAATCCCTTTTATCGGGAAAGCTCCTCGGCGGTGCTGAAACTGTGCCTTTTGGAATTGATCCACCAAAATGCCGCCCTTGGTCGCGCCCAGATCTGTGACGATGTGCTTTCTTACATACACGACCATTTCTCGGAGACGACCCTGACCAACAAGAGCATCGCCACCCATTTCAACTACCATCCCGATCACCTGAGCAATCTGATCCGCCAGGAAACCGGCCGCAGTCTTCATCAGTATCTGATGTTCTACCGCATTCAGGTTGCAAAAAACTACCTGCTGACCACGCAGTACGATATTTCTGAGATCGCGTGGCGCTCCGGCTTCTGCACACCCGCCTATTTTATCAAAATCTTCCGCCGCAGCACCGGCATGACACCCCGTGCGTACCGCGTACACCGTATTCATACGGAAATATAACCGGAGATGGAGGGATTTGATTCAATTATTGTTTCGCTCCGTCTAGCCGTCGCGAGCAATCTGCCACTGGCAGGTTGCCTTTAGATTGGTTCAAATCCCTCCTCTCTATTTCCGCCAAAGCAAAAGACCACCCTGTGGGTAGCTATGGAGGGATTTGATTTGCATTTTCGCCCTTGGCGAAAATTATGGTGTCGCCGGGGTGGAACCCGGCGAGCAACAGTCCACTGGACTGTTGCATCCAGATTGGTTCAAATCCCCCATCGAGACAAAAATACAGCACCCCAAAAGGGGTGCTGTATTTTTGGCGGAGATGGAGGGATTTGAACCCCCGCACGCCTTGCGACGCCTAGCGGATTTCGAATCCGCACCCTTCAGCCACTTGGGTACATCTCCATAACGGGGATATTATACCACATCCCCGGCAAAAATCAAGAATTATCCTGCTTTTTTACCAAGCTCAGCAGCTGCGGCATTTTCTCCATGATCCCATCATAGCTTTCCGGTCTGTGGGGCTTCAAACACTTGGAGCAATCCTTGATCCCCTGCTCTGTATAGGTAAATGCCCCTCCGCATTGGTCGCCCAAGGCGTACAGCGGGCAGTAGCAAAACAGGCAGTTAAAACTCTCAGGGTCTGCTCCCCCATGACAAGGGAAATATTCACATTCCTTATTTTGAAAATAGCGGTAAGAAGCCATGCTTTTCTCCTTTCCAACGGATCAAAGATGTGTTATAATAGAAATGCTCATTCAAAACAGCTCCAGGGAAATACCTTTGGCGGATCCAGGTGAAACGCCATAAATTCCCCTGTGGACGGATGGGTGAAACCGATCCTGCTGGACCACAGGGCGATCTCGCAGTCGTCCTCCAGGGTGCTGTATTTCCGTTCCCCCACCAGGGGCAAGCCCCGGCTGGCAAACTGTACCCGGATCTGGTGGGTTCTCCCTGTCTCTAACCGGATTTTGACCTTGGTCATGCCCTCTGCACTTGCAACGACCTGATAGCTCAGCGCAGCCGGCTGCACATCCTTGCCCGGTTCTGCCACAACAAAGGTCATCTTCCGCGCCTTGTCCCGGTACAGCAGGTCGCAAAGCCGCCCCTCGGCTTCCTTTGGACAGCCATGCACCACCGCGGTATACTCTTTTTCAAAACGGTCTTCCCGAATTTGCCGGGAAAGCTCCGACGCCGCCGCGGCACTCCGCGCAAGCACCATCAATCCGCCAACCACGCGGTCAAGGCGGTGGACGGTACGCACATCTGCCTTTAGATCCCCCAGTGCTTCCCGCACCAGTTCCGGCACACCGCCGGGCTCGTCGGTGGACAACACCCGCTGAGGCTTGACACACACCACAATGTGATCATCGCAATAAAGAATTTCCATAGTTACCTCGCACTATTTTTCATTATCCTAACAGAAAAAACTATTATTTGCAAGGAGAATCACCATGAAAATCGTCATTTTGGATGGCTACGCCCTCAATCCCGGAGATCTGAGCTGGGATGCCCTCAAAAAATTCGGCACCGTCAGCTATTACGACCGCACTCCCACAGAAGCCGAGGCGATTGAACGAATCGGAGATGCCGAGATCGTCCTGACCAACAAGGTGCCCATTACGGACTCCCTGCTGACCGCCTGCCCGAGTATTCGTCTGGTATGCGTCCTGGCGACCGGTTACAACGTGGTGGATTGCGCTGCCGCGCGGGCACGTAACATCCCGGTTTGCAACGTCCCAAGTTACAGCACAGAGGCCGTCGCCCAGTTCACTTTTGCCCTTTTGCTGGAGCTGTGCAACCAGGTTGGCCTGCACAATCAGAGCGTCCACGCAGGTGAGTGGACAAGCTGTCCTGATTTTTGCTACTGGAAAGCACCTCTGATGGAGCTCAGCGGTAAAACTCTGGGCATTATTGGCTATGGCCGGATCGGAAAGGCCGTGGCAAAAATCGCCGCCGCCATGGGAATGAAGGTGCTGACCCACAGCCGCACACAGCGTCCCGGAGAAAGTCATGTATCCCTGGATGAATTGCTGGCAAGCTCCGATGTGGTGACCCTCCATTGCCCCCTGTTCCCCGAGACGCAGGGTATCATCAACGCCGAAACCATCTCCAAGATGAAGGACGGCGCGATCCTGATCAACACCTCTCGCGGCCCGCTGATCGACGAAAAGGCCGTTGCGGACGCCCTTTCCAGCGGCAAGCTCCGGGGCGCGGCTGTGGATGTGGTGTCCAAAGAGCCGATCCCGGGAGATTCTCCCCTGCTCACCGCTCCCAATTGCATCATCACACCCCATATCGCATGGGCACCCCTGGAAACCCGCCAGCGCCTGCTGGACTGCGTGGTGAGCAATATCCAAGGCTTCATCAACGACCATCCCCAGAATGTAGTGAATTAAGTATGTCATAACAACATGTCATTGCACCCCAAAATACACGTCATTGCGAGCTAGTTCGCAAACTGGCGTGGCAATCCCCTCCGCCGAACCCACCGCACCATCAAAAATAATTGTAGGGGGCGGCGCCCTCGACGCCCCGTTTTGTGGGTGCGGATGCCTACATCCGCCCGCGGAACGGAGAACCCGTCCCCATGGCGTCAAAACGCACTACAAAAAGAAAACCTCACTACCGAAGTAGTGAGGTTTTGTGTTCGCGCTACCTATCTTCCCGGGCAGTCGCCCGCCAAGTATTGTCGGCACAAATGAGCTTAACTTCTGTGTTCGGAATGGGAAC
>SVLT01000030.1 GCA_015067845.1 Oscillospiraceae bacterium | reverse complement strand
AGGATTTTTCGTCCGACAACTTAATAATCACAAGACCCGGATTTTGGTGGAGATAAGCGGGATCGAACCGCTGACCTCTTGAATGCCATTCAAGCGCTCTCCCAGCTGAGCTATACCCCCAAATTCAATTCTGCTGTCCGACAGCCTTTGTATTATACCACAGCATTGGGATTTGTCAAGGGGGAATTTTCAGTTTTTATGAGTTAGTGCGCCGCAGCGAATGCTTAATTTCGCTGCTTTTTGTATTTCAGAGGCGTGATGCCCATTTGGCGCTTAAAGTTACGCGTAAAGTAGCTGGCACTGGAAAAACCCACACTCTGTGAGATCTCTTCCATGGTCATATTTGTGTTCGCAAGCAGATCCAGTGACTGTTCCACCCGCTTTTGGTTGATATATTCGCCGATGGTACACCCGAATCTTTGATGAAATCGGCGGTAAAGCAGGTTTTTGGAAACATGAATTTGGCTTGCAATCTGCCGTATGGATAAATTCTGATTCAGATTGGCGTGGATATGGGCTACCGCTTTTTGCAAAGGCTCATCTGCATCCGGCCCCAGCATATTTTCTGTGAGAATGTGCCCTATCAGGATGCCGGCCAAATGAGAAACGCTTTCGATTTTCTTGGCGGAAGTCAGGGGGAGCCGCGCATAGGACTCGGAAGCCACAAGCTCCTGCGTTTTCATTTGGCCAAAAAACAGATACCCCAGCACCATGCCGTTATAGTGGATAGGGGAGACGATGTTCAGAAGCCCAAAGGGACAGATGGCCTGCTCCGTTTTTCCGCTTTCCCGGCTTTTTTGCAGGAGCATCCGGTCGAAGGTGGTGCAGCCGCTTTGATTTCGGCTGTCTTCCTGGATACCCCGGCAGTAATCGCAGATCGCCTGCTGACTGCTGCTGATGGGCACGAAAGCGTCGTTAAAAAGCTCGATTCTCGCGCCCGTGGCATTATAAAAATCCTGCAAAACCAGATTGATTTTTTCAACATCATAATGAATCAGCATACTCTCACCCGGAAATATTATAGCTTTTCTTCTGTTTTTTGTCAAACAATTTTGCAAATTGGGAACATATTGCAAAAACAAGGGAAAAAAGATACTGTTGCATGCTTTGGTCATGAGTTACAATAGAGTGGGAATAAACCAGAAAGGGGAATATACTATGGCAAAAGCAACCGATTTTCGTTACAATACCGGAGCGACCCGTGTACCCTGGGCTGCTGTGGGAGAGAACTACAATGTCAATGACCTGATGGAAATCATCCGGTTCTTGATGCAGGGCGAAGGCAAGGAGTACGAAGATGCCATCGCTGCCGTCAAGGAGCAGGTGGCCAAGCTGGATGCAGTATCCACACCTCCCGGAAAGCTGTCTTTGGGCTCCAAGGTTGAGGGCGCGGAGGAAGCCTCCAATGCCTACCTGGGAACGGACAGCAGTACATTCGTGACCAACGCAACCGCCGGTTTTGAGATTGCCTACAAATATGCAAATCTGAAGCCCGGTGACGAGGTCATCGTTCCCGCGATCACCTTTATCGCAACCATGGCATATCCGCTGTCCATCGGCGCGAAGCTGGTCTTCGCGGACGTGGATCCCGTGACCATCAACATGGATCCTGCGGATGTGGCCCGGAAGATCACACCCAAGACCAAGATGATCGTTCCCGTCCATATCGGCGGCTACCCCGTGGACATGGATCCCATTATGGAGCTGGCTCGCAAGCATAACATTCTGGTTTTGGAAGATGCTGCCCACGCATTTGGCGCCATGTACAAGGGCAAGAAGATCGGCACCATCGGCGATTTCGCCGCATTCAGCTTCCACGAAGTGAAGAACATCACCTCCTTCGGCGAGGGCGGCATTGCAACCACCACCGTGCCCGGTTTCAAGGATCATATGAAGCGCGCCCGTTTCGTGGGTATGGATTTCAGCCACAAGATCAAGGATTGGCTGTATGATGTTTCTGCAATTCCCGGCAAGGAAGAGCCCTTCGTCGCTGTGAACTATTCCACCACGGAAATTCAGGGCCTGGGTCTGTCCCTGCAGATCGCCCGTAATGAGGAGATCATTGCCCAGCGCCGTCAGGCCGCTGAGTACCTCAACAGCCGTTTGGCAGGCAATCCTGCGCTGATTTGCCAGGATCTCGGCAACGAGGACATCAAGCCCACCTTCCATCTGTACCTGCTGCAGATTGATCCGGAAAAGGCCGGCGGTGATGTGCAGACCTTCAAAAAGAAGCTGGAAGCAAAGGGTGTTACCAACATTCCGCACTTTGGCCCTCTGTACCGCTTCCGCGTCACAGAGCAAATGGGTTACAATGCGGACGAGATCGCAAAGACCTGCCCCGTATGTGAGGAAGTGTTTTACAAGCGCTTCACCCACCTGCCGCTGTACGGACTGTCCCAGGATCAGCTGGAATACATGGCAGATGCCATTCTGGAATCCATTGCAGAGATGCAGGCCGGAAAGTAAGATTACGAACCAAAAGACCGATTTCCTTTGGGAAATCGGTCTTTTCATATTCTTATATACTTAATGCAGCATCCCCAACAGTCGTTGATCTGTCAAGGTAGGGTGGGAATAGGCGGCATCCAGAATGGAATCCACATTTTCGTCGCTGTTTTCGATCTCCTTGGAATAGAGCTGGGCGGTTTCAATCATGTCGCCGCCCAAAAGATGGACCAAAAGGCAGGAAGCCACTATGAATTTTACCCGTCCGGCAAGGTCGTAATCGGCAACCGCTTGCAGCCAGTACCGCTCCGCAAAATAGCGAGCCAGATTGCGGAATTTGTCCGTCCATTGGGCAAAGGAAAGGGGAGCGGTCAACCGCTGCTGCCACTGGGGAGTGAGGATCTCCAATGTGGCAAAGAAGTCCACAAGATCCTGCTCGCCGCCGGGGAAGGCCAATTCCCGGGCCTCGTCAAGGAGTGCTTCTTCGCAAAAGTCCGGGGTGTCCACACCGTCCAGCAGGCTCTGGGCGTGGTAGCCGTAGTATAAAAGCAGGGTCAACATCTGAGGCACAGAGAAGTTGCGGTTATCTATCAGCTCCAAAGCGGTTTTCCGTGTTTCCAGCAGGACGGCCATGGTATCCTCGTCATAGTCCGGGGCATCGCTGCCGGGCGTTTCTTCCACCAGATGGGGTTTGTCCTCTGCGTTCAAAATCAGCCGTGCGGCTTCCGGGCAGGAGAGTTCCAGTCCATATTCCCGGAATGTGCCGTAATCATGGCACAGCCGGGGAAAATCCCGGCAGGTTTTGCACAGGGCATCGTGTCCCAGCTCCGCCTGAATGCGGCACAGACCGTCATCGCGCCACATGGGACAGCGGCTGTTTTCGATGGTCATCACGGTACCCCAATCGGGATCGTCCTTCAGAACGGCACGCAGGCGGTCACCCAATGCGCCCGGCAGACTGCGATAGTATGCAGCGGTGCGGCCGTCAATTTCTACTTCCCATTCCTTGCAGCAGCTGTCGGGACAGCGGTCTGCGATACAGCGGAAAGAGTCGAAATAAGCAGGTTTGAAAATTTGCATAAGTTCTCCCAAAAAGGGCGCATACCAAAGTATGCGCCCATATCCATTTACAGATTTTCGTTTTCGCTGGGGCGGATGGTGTACATGGTGGCGGCAGCATCTTGCAGAGCGGTCTTGCTCTTATCCACAGTTGCCTGCAATTCACCAAGCTGCTCATTGATGCGCTGAGACAGGATCTTGAAATGCTTTGCCGCATCGTCCACCTGGGTGGTGGCGTCTGCCAATGCGCCGGTGGCCTGGCAGTAGATCTGACGGGCACGCTCCCGGGCGGTGCGTTCCGCCTTTTCCGCACGACGGTAGGCTTCCAGCTCCTCGTCGGCCAGGGGAGTGACCTGCTGGGCTTCTTCCAGCTGCTGAGTCAGCGCTTCGATTTGGGCAGTCAGTTCTTCGATCTTTGTTCGCAGATCCTGGTTTTCTTCCTGCAACTGAGTGTATTCCTCTGTCAGATCAGGGGTGGCGCGGAGCGCCTCCAATTCGTCAGCCAGGGTCTGGTTTTCGGATTTCAACTGATTGATGGCACTTGTGTGCTTTGAGTTCAGATATTCAATATAATGCACCACATCTTCCCGGTTGAAGCCGTTGAACGCGGGGCGGAAATTTTGAGCAGAAGCCATAAATGTACCTCCCAAAAGTGGCGAAAATCCACTTGAAATTTTGGTATAGCGCCATTATAGCACAGTTTTCCGGAGAAAACAACTATATTTTAAAGCAGACAGTTACGAAAACTGTCTGCTTTGTGTCGATTATTTATACAGGGGGAATTTTGCGGTGATGTCTGCAACCGTTTCACGGACTTCCTTGGCAGTGCCCTCAAAATCACGGGCCGTCTGGCCGATGCAATGGGCGATCCGCTTCATTTCCTCCGCGCCCAGACCCCGGGTGGTGACAGCCGCAGTACCAATGCGCACACCGCTGGTAATGGAGGGCTTTTCCGGGTCGCCGGGGATGGCGTTCTTGTTCAGGGTGATGTGGTTCTGATCCAGACGCTCCTGCAATTCCTTACCGGTGATGTGCAGGGGACGCAGGTCAGCCAGCATCAGGTGATTGTCCGTGCCGCCGGTGACCAGGTCAAAGCCTTCGTCGATCAGCGCGGAGGCCATAACCTTGGCGTTTGCCACCACATTGTGGGCGTAAGCCTTGAATTCGTCGGACATGGCTTCCTTCAAGCATACAGCTTTGGCGGCAATCACATGCTCCAGAGGGCCGCCCTGGGTGCCGGGGAAGACGGCGGAGTTCAACTTTTTGGCATATTCTTCCTTCGCCAGGATCAAACCGCCACGGGGGCCGCGCAGGGTCTTGTGGGTGGTGGTGGTGACGATGTCCGCGTAGGGGACGGGGCTTTGGTGTGCGCCGCCGGCAACCAGACCGGCGATGTGAGCCATATCCACCATGAGAACAGCGCCAACCTCGTGAGCAATGTCTGCAAAGGTCTTGAAATCAATGGCCCGGGGATAGGCGGATGCGCCGGCGATGATCATCTTGGGTTGGTTTTTCTTAGCCAGATCCCGGATCTCGTCGTAATCGATGAGGCCGGACTCGTGATTCACATCATAGGAGACTACATTATAGTATTTACCGGAGATGTTGGCAGGACTGCCGTGGGTCAGGTGGCCGCCGTTGGCAAGGCTCATGCCCATCAGCGTGTCGCCGGGCTGCAAAAATGCCAGTTCCACGGCCATGTTGGCCTGTGCGCCGGAGTGGGGCTGAACATTGGCAAATTCGGCTCCGAACAATGCCTTGGCGCGGTCAATGCACAGCTGCTCCATTTCGTCCACATAATGGCAACCGCCATAGTAACGCTTTCCGGGCAGACCCTCCGCATATTTGTTTGTCAAAATAGAACCCATAGCCGCAATGACGGCGGGGGAGGCGAAGTTTTCGGATGCGATCAGTTCCAGACCGTATTCCTGACGGTCCAGTTCCTTTCTCATCATTTCGGCGATGGCGGGATCGTAGGAAGCAACCAAGCCAATGGTGTCTGCCAATTTTCCAAGCATAAAAGTGTCCTCATTTCCGTATTTTTCAGAAACACATCGGTGTTTTTCCATACAATACCACAATTTGTCGCTAATTTCAATAAGATTTCCCGTGGGTTTTCTGTGCGCACACAATGAGAATGTGTAAAAAAGTTCGGCATTTCCTAAAAATACAGGAAAAAGAGATGGCAAACAACGAAAAATGTTGCGATTTGTGATGTTTTTACATAGAATTCGCGTCAAAAGCGAGAAAAATGAGTGTTTATCACAAAAAGACAAATGTTTGCGTACGGGAATTGACATAAGGATAGGGAAGTGCTAAAATGGGACATTATCTATATCAAGGGAGGCAGTATGATGTTTCACTATACTTGTTTAAATCCGGTGTCCAAGGTGGGTTTGGAGTATTTCGGTTCAGATTATTCCGCAGTCGCTTCCATGGAAGAAGCGGATGCTATTTTGGTACGGAGCGCAGATATGCATCAGATTGCCGTGCCGGATAATGTAAAGTGCGTGGCAAGAGCCGGCGCAGGTGTCAATAACATTCCTTTGATGGAGCTGGGTCAGCAGGGCATTCCTGTGTTCAATACCCCCGGCGCCAATGCCAACGGCGTAAAGGAGCTGGTGTTTGCCGCTATGCTGCTGGCAGCCCGGGATGTGGTTGGCGGTATCAACTGGGCGGCAAGCCAGGTTGACAACGCAAATGTTGCCAAGGATACGGAAAAGGAAAAGAAGAAGTTTGCGGGCTTCGAACTGTCCGGCAAGAAGCTGGGCGTTATCGGCTTGGGTGCTATTGGTCGACTGGTGGCCAATACCGCTGTGCATATGGGCATGGAGGTTTACGGCTATGACCCCTACATCAGCGTGGATGCTGCATGGAATTTGTCCAAGAATGTTCTGCACAGCAAGGATGTTAAGGAGATCTACGCAAACTGCGATTACATAACCATCCATGTACCTCTGATGGATTCTACCCGGGGTATGGTGGGTGCAGAAGCCTTTACTCTGACAAAGCCAAACGCAGTGCTGATTAACCTGGCCCGGGATGTGTTGGTGGATGAGCCGGCGGCGATTCAGGCTCTGGCAGAGGGCCGACTGGGCAAATATGTGACCGACTTCCCCAATCCCACGGTTTTGGGCCAGAAGGGCGTAATCGCCATTCCCCATTTGGGCGCATCCACGGAGGAATCCGAGGATAACTGTGCCGTGGCTGCTGTAAAACAGGTCAAGGACTTCCTGGAAAACGGCAACCTGACCAACTGTGTCAATTTCCCTAACTGCAATATGGGCATTTGCACCGCGGCCAGCCGTATCGGCGTGTTCCACGAAAATGTGAAATCCATGATCAGCCAGTTTACAACGGCCCTGTCGCACACCAATATTGCCCACATGAGCAATACCAGCCGTGGCGCTTTGGCATATACCTTGCTGGATCTGGAAGAGAAGATCCCGGAGGATACCATCCGTGCCATTGAAGCCATTCCCGGTGTGTTCCGTGTGTATGTGGTGAAATAAGGAGGAAACCGTTATGTTTAACGAGCGTGTTTATAATTTTTCCGCAGGTCCGTCCATGCTGCCCGTGCCCGTACTGGAGCGTGCGGCAAAGGAAATGCTGAATTACGGCGGCAGCGGCATGTCCGTCATGGAAATGAGCCACCGCTCCAAGGTGTACGCCAAGATTTTTGACGAGACCAAGGCGAAGTTCCGGGCCATTATGCAAATTCCCGAAAACTATGAGATTTTGTTCCTGCAAGGTGGCGCATCCACCCAGTTTTCCGCCATCCCCCTGAACCTGATGGGATTGACGGGAAAGGCGGATTATGCCCTCACCGGCAACTTCTCCACCGCCGCATGGAAAGAAGCCAAGCGTTACGGAGATGCGGCGGTTGCCTGCTCCTCTGAGGATGCCAACCACAGCTATATCCCGGATACGCTGTCGGTGCGCCCCGATGCGTCCTACTTTTACTATTGCTCCAACAACACCATTTACGGTACCCAGTGGAAGACCGTGCCGGAAACCGGTGATGTACCCCTCGTCTGCGATATGTCCTCCGACATTTGCAGTAAGCCGGTGGATGTGAGCAAGTACGGCGTGATCTATGCCGGCGCACAGAAAAATCTGGCGCCTGCGGGTCTGACTATCGTCATCGTGCGCAAGGATCTGATCGGTCATGCCATGCCCCAGACGCCCATGATGCTGGACTGGAAGGTTCAGGCGGATAATGATTCCATGAAAAATACGCCCCCTTGCTGGTGTATCTACATTCTGGGCCTGGTGTGCGATTGGTTGCAGGAGCTGGGCGGTTTGACCGGCATCCAGAAGATCAACGAGATGAAGGCCAAGATGCTCTACGATGTTTTGGCAGAAACCACGATCTTCAACTGCCACGCCAAGGCAGAAGCCCGTTCCGATATGAACGTGACCTTCCGTACCGCATCGAGCGAGTTGGATGCATTGTTTGTGGCCCAAGCCCAGGAAGCCGGCATGAGCAATCTGAAGGGTCACCGTATGACCGGCGGTATGCGTGCATCTATCTATAATGCAATGCCCGTGGAAGGCGTGGAGAAGCTCTGCGACTTCATCCGTGAATTTGACAAAAACAACCGCTGAGGTATTTCTATGGCTATCTTTACCGGGGCAGACATCCTGCTGCCCAAGAATGCTGACTATGAAAAATGGGCGGTGATCGCCTGCGACCAGTTCACATCCCAGCCGGAGTATTGGGAAGAAGTGGCCAAAGGGGTAGGGGATGCACCCTCTACCTTACATATGATCCTGCCGGAGGTTATGCTTCCGGGTACGGACGAGCAAATTTCTACCATCCACAAAAAAATGGAGAGCTATCTGACGGGCGACGTTTTTACAGAGTATAAGAATTCCTACATCTATGTAGAGCGTACATTGCTGGATGGCTCCGTCCGCAAGGGCCTTGTGGGTGCGCTGGATCTGGATCAATACGATTATCACCTCGATACGGTTGCACCGGTTCGTGCAACCGAGGCAACCGTTCAGGAGCGAATCCCGCCCCGTATGCGTGTTCGTCGTGGCGCGCCGCTGGAAATGCCCCATGTGCTGCTGCTGTGCGATGATCAGAAAAAGACGATCGTCGAGCCTCTGGCCGCAGAAAAGGAAAACATGGTCAAGGTCTATGATTTCGACCTGTGCGGTGGCGGTGGCCGGATCCGTGGCTGGCTGCTCAGCAAAGAGCTGACCGTCAAGGTCAATGCCGCGCTGGCAGTGTACGAGCAGGAAAAAGTGCCCCTGACCTACGCAGTGGGTGACGGCAACCACTCTCTGGCAACCGCCAAGGCCTGCTACGAGGAACTGAAAAAGAACGATCCCGGCGCGGATCTGTCCGACCATCCGGCAAGATTTGCATTGGTGGAGCTGGAAAATATCCACGACGAGGCGCAGCAGTTTGCCCCCATCCATCGGGTGATCGCCAGGACAAATCCCGGTCAGCTGCTGGCCTATCTGGCCAAGGCCTGCACAGGGGAGGAGATTTGCCCCATTCCCTGGTTCAGCGGAAGCGAGCAGGGTGTTCTGCAGCTGGGGGTTCAGCCAGGTCAGTTGCCCCTGGCGGCTCTGCAACAGGCACTGGATGCTTATTTGTTCGAAAATGCCGGTGAGATCGACTATATCCACGGCGATGATGTGGTACGGCAGCTTTCTGCGGATGCAGATGCTCTGGGCTTCCTTGTCCCGGGCATTGAGAAAAACCAATTTTTCCAGAGCATCGTGACCGACGGAATCCTGCCCAGAAAGACCTTCTCCATGGGCCACGCTCAGGAGAAACGCTACTACCTGGAAGCCCGGAAAATTCTCTGAAACCCTTGACAAAGGATGAGCTCGGGCATATAATGGTGACAACTTCATAGAAACCGTTGAAGCGGAGATAACGGCGAAAATGCCATTACAGAGAGCCTGCGTTGCTGAGAGTCAGGTATGAAACAAGTCGTCAAATGGACCGCGGAGGGCGCAGTCAAAGGGAAACCGAGTATTCTGCGACGGATGGCTCCCGTCAGTAGCCGGGGATATGCTGGTATCCCGCTGAGTGAAAATCAAGGTGGCACCGCGAATGATGTACGATTCGCCCTTGACGGAAGGTATCTTCTGTCAAGGGCATTTTTTAATTAAGGAGATAAATGAAAATGAAAACGAATCAAAAGAATACCACACGGAATATTGTAATGGCCGCCCTGTTGGCTGCCCTTGTTTGTGTGGCAACGATGCTGATCAAAGTTCCGTCACCCTTGAAGGGGTATTTGAATTTGGGAGACGGTATTGTCCTGCTGTGCGGATGGCTGCTTTCGCCCGTTTACGGTTTTTTGGCTGCCGGTATCGGCTCTGCGCTTGCAGATCTGTTTGCCGGATATGTCATTTATGTGCCAGCAACCTTTGCGATCAAGGGTTTGATGGCGCTTGCTGCATACTACGGATTCCGTTTGCTGTGCAAACGCATAGGTAATGTGCCGGCCAGAGTGCTTGTAGGTATTCTGGCTGAGATCGTAATGATACTGGGGTATTATGTATTCGAAGGCTTTTTGTACGGCTTTGCGGAGTCTCTGGTAAATATCCCGGCCAATGCAGTTCAGGGCGCAGCCGGAATCATTTTGGGTACGGCACTGAGCAAGGTATTTGAAAAAACAAATCTGTTTGTAAAGATATAAGAATTTGGAGGAAATGACAATGGAATTCAACGGCGTAAATTTTGATACTTATTTCAGAAACTATCCCGACAAGAAGGGATATTTCGGCCCCTACGGCGGCTCCTATGTCAGCGATGAGCTGCAAAGGGCCATGGACGAGATCACCGAAGCCTATCATACCATCTGCCAGTCCCGGAAATTTATTGCGGAGCTGCGGCGTATCCGTAAGGAATTCCAGGGTCGGCCCACGCCCATCTCCCACCTGGAGCGTTTGTCCACTGCGTTGGGCTGCGTACAGCTGTATGTAAAGCGTGAGGATCTGAACCACACCGGCGCCCACAAGCTGAATCACTGTATGGGCGAGGCCCTGCTTGCCAAGTATATGGGCAAGAAGAAGGTCATTGCCGAGACCGGCGCAGGCCAGCACGGCGTGGCAATGGCAACCGCGGCAGCCTATTTTGGTCTGGAATGTGACATTTACATGGGCGCGGTGGATATTAAAAAGCAGGCCCCCAATGTGGCGAGAATGAAGATCCTGGGCGCGAACGTGGTGGAGGTCACCCATGGACTGCAAACGCTGAAAGAAGCGGCAGACGCGGCCTTTGAGGCCTACACGAAGGATTACCACAACTGCATGTACTGCATCGGCTCGGTCATCGGCCCCCATCCCTTCCCCCTGATGGTGCGTGACTTCCAGCATGTGGTGGGCGAGGAAGCAAGAGAGCAGTTTGTGGATATGACCGGACATCTGCCGGATGCCATCGTTGCCTGCGTGGGCGGCGGCTCCAATGCAGCCGGTTTCTTCTCCGGATTCCTGAATGATCCCGTGGATATCTACGGCATTGAGCCTTTGGGTCGCGGAACGGCTTTGGGCGACCATGCCGCCAGCCTGCAATACGGCACCGAGGGCGTTATGCACGGCTTCAACAGCATCATGCTGAAGGATGAAAACGGCGATCCTGCCCCCGTGTACTCCGTAGCCAGCGGCCTGGACTACCCCTCTTCCGGCCCGGAGCATGCGTTCCTCCACAGCATTGGCCGCGTGAAGTATGATGTTATCAACGATGAGGAGACCATCGACGCATTCTATAAGCTGGCCCGTATGGAAGGCATCATCCCGGCCATCGAGAGCGCCCATGCAGTTGCATACGGCATGAAACTGGCCAAGACCATGGGCACCGGCTCTGTGCTCATCAACCTCTCCGGCCGCGGCGACAAGGATATGGACTATATCATCGAGACCTACGGTATCCGATAAAAAGATTGCAAGAAATCCTGCAAAAGCACTTGACTTTTGCAGGATTTCTGTTATACTTTTTTCAAAGCAAGAAAACTTGCAAAAGGAGAGAGTATAAATGCAGATGCGTATTGAGTCGGATTCTATCGGAAGCCGCAGCGTGCCGGCGGATGCCTATTACGGGGTGCAATCCTTGCGCGGCACGGAAAACTTCCGTATTACCGGGCAGTTTTTGCGCCCGGAGTTTATCGATTCCATGGCCATGATCAAAAAGACATGCGCCATTTGTAACCATGCGGTAGGGGAGCTGGACGATGCCAGACGGAAGGCCATCGTCACTGCCTGCGACGAAATCATGCAAGGACACTTGCATGATCAGTTCCTCTGCGACCCGATTCAGGGCGGCGCGGGCACCACGGCGAACATGAATGCCAACGAGGTCATCGCCAACCGGGCCATCGAGCTTATGGGGGGACAGAAGGGCGACTATTCCATCGTCCATCCCAATGACCACGTGAACCGGGCGCAGTCCACCAATGATGTGATCCCCACGGCTGCAAAGCTCACCGTTGCAAAACTGCTGAAAAAGGCCATTTACCAGGTGGTTCGCCTCCGGGATGCCTTGCAGGCCAAAGAGATGGAGTTCCATGATGTGATCAAAATGGGCCGGACGCAAATGCAGGATGCCGTTCCCATCCGCTTAGGCGCGGAATTTGGCGCATACAGCCGGGCGATCTCCCGGGATGTTTCCCGTTTGGAGCGTGCTTTGGAGGAGATGTACAGCATCAACCTTGGCGGCACGGCCATCGGAACTGCCCTGAACGCCAATCCGGAATATGTGAATATGCTGGCGCCCACGCTGGCAAAGATCAGCGGTTTTCCTCTGAAAAAGGCGGAGGATCTGATCGACGGTACGCAAAATCTGGACTGCTTTGCCTATGTGTCCGCGGCGCTGAAAACCTGCGCTATTTCCTGCTCCAAGATCGCCAACGACCTGCGGCTCATGTCCTCCGGCCCTCGCTGCGGCTTTGAAGAGATCAACCTGCCGCCCATGCAAAACGGCTCGTCCATCATGCCCGGCAAGGTCAATCCGGTGATCCCGGAAGTGATGAGCCAGGCGGCGTTTTGCATCATCGGAAACGATATGTCCATCACCATGGCGGCAGAGGCCGGCCAGCTGGAGCTGAACTACGCAGAGCCTGTGCTGTATCATAAGCTGTTTGAATCCCTGGCGGTGCTGACCGGTGCGGTGGAGACCTTTGTGGATCACTGTGTTGTGGGAATTACCGCCAATGAGGAGCGATGCCGGGAGCTGGTGGATGGCTCTGTGGGCGTGATCACCGCCATCTGTCCCAAGCTGGGTTATCAGGAATCGGCGGACATCGCCAAGACAGCCATCGCCACCGGCGAGTCCGTCCGGGAAGTGCTGCTGAGCAAGCACACAATGTCGGAAAGGGAAGTGGACAAGCTTCTGGACCCGGCAGCAATGGTATAATATTGTATTGCCCCGGTTTGTGCAGCACAAACCGGGGCATTTTCTATGTCAGGTTATTGGATTTATGGCAGAGGGCTTGGATTCTTCGTAGAAAAATGTAAATCCTTGATCGGGTTGTTCAAAGCGATCGAGGATCACAACAACTCCATCCTCGCCCCATTGGATACTCTTGATATTGTCAGGGCGTGCACCTGTCCCATCATTATAAACCAATGCGGAAATTTGGTCAATGTACACACCCTTGCTGTTTCTCAGTGTTAACCGCACATCTACCGGGCCAAAAGGCCAGGTAGGACTGCCTACTTGCTCAAATACCAAGGTATACTTGCCGTCCGGACTGTCATAGGTTGCGATTTCGCTGACGAACAAGCAGTCAAAGCCGCCGTTCCACCAAATGCAAACCAGCACGGCAAAGACAATTGCAACAGCCAATAGTACACCAAGCAGAATAAGTGCGATTTTTAACCACCTGGCCATTATTCTTTACCCAAGAGCTTGGCGTAGGTATTGGACAGGCCCCACATGACGATACCCAGAAATACCGTCAAAATTGCACCGGTGCCGGGCAAATAGAGACTGAAATCCAAGATCGTCATGCTGTAATGGCTGCAACCCCATGCAAAGGCTGCCCCGTAGACGGCAAGATGCAAAATGCAAGACCAGAAACAAAACTGCATTCTGCTCCGGTACTGCTGAATGAAGAACCAGTTTGCCAGACTGAGCATAAAGGCTGTAACGGGCACCACCAAATTCATGGCAAACAGGCCGTTATTTAGGCCTGCCGGGATCTGCGCTTCCCAGGAAACGCCCCAGGCCATCGCCAAAAATGACAGGAAAAACAGAGACATCTGCAAAATGGATGCTTTCCAAAGCGCAATGGGATTTTGTTTCTTCGCCGCCTTGGGAGCGACCTGCGTTCCGATTTCCTGCCGCATTTGCCCAAGCGTTGCCTTGCAGCGGGGGCAGGAATCCACATGGCTTTCCACCAATGTCTTTGTTTCATCGCTGCAACACTCGTCAATATACAGCGGCAGCAAGTCACCAATCACTTTACAATTCATAATTACCCTCCATATTGTCCAATATTTTTTGTTTGGCACGGTAGAATGTGACTCTTGCCCAGCTTTCGCTTTTGCCGAATAGCCGGCTGATCTCCTTTAAGGATACACCGCCGAATACCGTCAGCATTAAAACTTCCTTGTAAGGCTGGTCAAGCGCTTCCAGGCATCCCATGGCGGCATCTGACAAATCCTTGGCGATGGCCATTTCCTCCAAATCCCCATGGGCAAGTTCAATGTTTTCGTCCAAAGGTCGGAATCGCTTTTGTTGCTGGTACCATGCAAAATATGTATTCCTTGCGATTTGGCATAGCCATGCCGGCGCTTTTTCCCGGTCTCTTAAAGACTGGAAGTTCATATATGCCTTAAAAAAGGTCTCCTGGGTCAGTTCCTCTGCCAACGAGGCGTCCCTGCAATGGTTGAGGAGGAATTTGTAGATGAACCCTTGGTTTGCTTCGTAAATTTGTTCAAACTCAGCCACATTCTCACCGCCTTTCGTATATTAGATAATCAAACGGGGAAATCGTTACAAGAAAAATGTAGAATTATTTTTATTATAGCACACATTTTCTGCCGATGCATCCCTTTTCCGGGGATGGTCTAAAAAAGCATCCGCCCACACCTGTGCCCAGCCCGCAACAGTTTCTTATTGCCTTTTTCGGCAACAGCGTCTATAATAAGTAAAAACAAACCAATTTCCAAGAGGTAACTATGAACCAGGTAAGAAACATTGGAATCTTCGCCCATGTTGACGCAGGCAAGACCACGTTGTCCGAGCAGCTCCTGGCCCACGCCGGTGCCATTCGCACCAAGGGCAGCGTAGATTCCGGCACGGCACATACGGACACCCTGCCGGTGGAGCGCCGCCGGGGTATTTCTGTCAAGGCCACTTGCGTCAGCTTTCGCCACAGGGAGGTGCAGATCAACCTGATCGACACCCCCGGCCATGTGGACTTCTCCGCCGAAGTGGAGCGGTCTCTGTGGGCGCTGGATGCGGCGGTGCTGGTGGTTTGCGCTGTGGAGGGCGTCCAGCCCCAGACGGAAGTGCTGTTCAACGCCATGGCCGAGCAACACATCCCCGTCATTTTCTTCTTGAATAAAACCGACCGTGTGGGCGCTGATCCGGACATGGTTCTGGGGCAGATTCGTCGCCTGCTGTCGAAAAAAGCCGTCATGCTCACGGATGCGGAAGCCGTTACCGAGCTGATCTGCGAGCAGGACGACGAGCTGTTTGAGCGATACCTGAACGGCGAGACTTTTGAGGAGGATTTTCTCTGTCAGCGGCTGGCGCTGCTGTCCCAAAAAGCAGAGGCCTATCCCGTTCTGTGTGGTTCTGCCCTCCGGGATGAGGGTGTGCTGCCCCTGCTGGATGCCATCGTAGACTTTTTTCCGGCCCCCGGCGTTTGCGACAGCCTGTGCGGCGTCGTCTTTGCCGCCCAACATGACCGCAGCCTTGGCCGCGGAGTATGGGTGCGCCTCTTCGGCGGTACGCTGGAAAACCGGGCACCTATTGCATTGCCCATTGGCACCGACCCCGTTACCGGTGAGCTGAAAACAGAAACCGTCAAGATATCCCAGATCTTTGATCCGGACAATAACCCCACCGGGAAACTGACTGCCGGCAATATTGGCATCGTTTACGGCCTGGGCAATGTCCCCATCGGTCATGTCCTGGGAAGCAGCGATCTGCTCCCACGCCAAATCGAACCCGGTCGTCTCAGAACACCCCTGATCACCGTTCAGGTCATTCCGGAAAAGCCGGAGCAGATGCAATCCCTGCACCAGGCCTGCACCATTCTGTCCGGGGAAGATCCTCTGCTCCACGCCCAGTACATACGCTCCCTGAATGAGCTGCATCTGCAGGTTATGGGTACCATCCAGCTGGAGATCCTGGCGGAGGTTTTGAAGACCCGTTTCGACTTGGATGTAACCTTCACGCCGCCTGCCATCATCTACCGGGAGACGGTGTCCCAGAGCTGCGAGGGATATGTGGCCTATGTTGCCCCCAAGCCCTGCTGGGCAGTTCTCCGCTTCCGCATCGATCCGGCCCCCCGGGGCAGTGGCGTTACTTTCCGATCCGAAGTGCCTGTTCGTGATATCAAATCCCACTACCAGAATCAGGTGGCCCAAGCCATCCCCCTTGCCCTGAACCAGGGGCGGTTGGGCTGGCAGGTGACCGATGTGAACATCACCCTCATCGACGGCGGCGACCACCATATGCACACCCACCCGTTGGACTTCATCGTGGCAACGCCCATGGCCATTCAGGACGGTCTGCAAAAGGGCGGAAGTACCCTGCTGGAACCGATACTGGATGTGCGGTTTTTGCTTCCGTCGGAAAGCGTGGGCCGGGTCATCAGCGATGTGTCCACCATGCGCGGCGAGGTTTTGGATAGCTTCAGCGACGGCGAGCGCATGATCCTGAATGCTCGAATTCCGCTGCAATCCAGCCTGGACTACTCCATCACCCTGGCTTCCTTCACCGGCGGACGGGGGGCTATGAGCGTCCGGCTCCACGGGTATAAGGAATGTCCCTTGGAGCTGGGAACCACGGCAAAGCGACGGAATGCTGATCCCTTGGATAAAAGCAAGTATATCCTGGCAGCCCGGAGCGCCCTGGAAGGCGGCATTTTTGATTTCTAATAACGCAAAAAGCGAGGGAAATTTCCCTCGCTTTTATTCTTGCCCCGTTTCCGGGCCGACATAATTATCTTTTTCAAACAAGCCTTCCTGCCGAGTGCCGTCGGGCAGAATCAGCACGCCCTTGCCGTGGCGGAAGCCCATGTCATGGTCGCCCTCGTAGCGGCTGCCGTCCGGCAGTTCCCACACACCCTTGCCGTGGGGGAGACCGTTGTGGCTCAATGCTCCCTTGTAAACGCCGCCGTCAGAGTAATACTTTTCGCCTTTCCCTACAACATTGCCATTTTCATGGGTGCAGACCAGCCGTGTACCGTTGGCGAAGGTATAAACACCCGGACCGTGCATTTTGTCGTTTTCGTAGGCCCCTTCATATATGTTGCCGTTTTTAAAGCGGGTGACACCCTGACCGTGCCGTTTGCCGTTAACAAACTCACCTTCAAAATCGTGTTTCGGGCTGGTATAGCCGCCGTGGCCGTGGCGTTTGCCGAATTGCCATTGCCCTTCGTAACGGGACCCGTTTGGGTAGAGCATAATGCCATGGCCATGAAACATGTCGTTTTGGAATTCGCCTTCGTAATGATGTCCGTCATTCCAGTCTACGACCCCATAGCCTTCCCACAGACCGTCGCGGAAACCGCCCTCATAACGGTAATTGACATATTCCCGTTTTCCCTGGCCGGTGATTCGGAACTGACTGCCGGGGCAGGGAGCCTTTTTATTTAAGAGCAGATGACCCTTGCGCCAAAACCCCCAGTAGCGTTTGCCGTTGCTGTCGGTGTATGTACCCCAGCCGGTAAACTCCCCTTTACGGCGGTAGCCTGTGTAGGACTCGCCGTTGGGCCAGGTGTTGATACCTTTTCCGTGGGGCAAATCCTGACGCCATGGGCCGTCATACACAGAAAAATCGCCCCATTCTTTGCGGCCTTTGCCCCAGAAATCATCCTTTTTCCACTGGCCTTCATAGCGTCCGCCCCATGCATCGGTGTGAACACCGTAACCGGAGCGCACATCGTTTTCAAAGCTTCCCTCATAGTGGGAGCCATCCGGCCATGTAAAAACACCTTGACCGTTCTTTGCGCCGTTTCGAAATTCACCTTCGTAACGGCGTTCATCATTGTAAGTCATTATACCGTGGCCATGCATCAGGCCGTTTTTCAATTCACCTTCATAGTGCTGCCCATCACTGTAAGAAATGGTGCCGTGACCGTTTGGCAAATTGTCCTGATACATACCCTCATACCGGGTGCCATCCGCGTAAGTCGTAGTACCGTTTCCGCTGCGCATACCCTTGTACCAATAGCCTTCATAGACAGCACCGTCAGGAAAACGCATAGTTCCTTTGCCGGAGTACAAACCATCTGCAAGGTTGCCTTCGTAGGTGCATCCATCTGCCCAGCGGATCGATGCATGACCGTATGCCACCCCATCGCGGTGTTCGCCCTCCCAGCGATATCCGTCAGGTCTTTCGAGAATCGTGTGACCCTGAACTCTACCGAAGTAGTACTGGGCAGTCATACGGGTGCCGTCGGGAGAGGTGACGGTCATATCTCCGTGAGGGATGCCGTCTTTCCACTGACCTTCAAAGATCGTGCCATAGGGATCCTTCCAGCGGCCTGTGCCGTTTAGGACACCATTGTCATCCGTTGCCTGTATGGGGGTTGTACGCGTGCGGAACATATGCTCACCTCCTTGGGAAATGCTTCAACAATAGTTTACCATGGCGCAGAAGAGCCGTCAAGGGCTGAGGTTTTGCGGTTGCCACAATATCAAAATGCACAATAGGAGCATACAGGAAAGAAAAGAGGAATGGTCCCAGGACCATTCCTCTTATATGTAATTAAGTGAGATTTGCAGGAATAGATTCTACTCGCATAATAGAGGTGATGTGGAATGTTGCAATCTGTTCATTTGTCGACGGTGTTGCGTATTTCATCTGCACCTTACAATAGCCACTTTCTACATAATCGCCAGTTGCACCTGTAACAATTCTTACTAAAATGGATGCATATGCCGTGACAGTGCCGTCTCCGTTGTCCGTATATCCCAAATAAGAGGTCAATACAGGGGGATGTGTACCCTCGTAGAAAGAAAGAAACACCTTTTTTGAAGCATTATAATGAGATGTGGTTTTCATTTCTTGAATTTCGTCATTGGAAATGTTAAATTCCCAGCAGCGCCACTTGGTAAAAAGTTCTTCCTCGGTGATTTCATCTGGATATCTATTGTATAAAATTGCTTTGGCTTTGCCTTCCAAAGTATATAATTCTGTGTTAAGTGGGGAATCACTTTCTAAAAAGCAATGCAGTTTTCCAATATACATACATTGATTGGGGAGTAGCTTGCCTGTCGATTCAGTCTCTTTTAGCTGGCACTTTGTACATTCTTGGCAAAGAACACCATCTTCTGTAAGTGTGGGTTGTTTTGCATAGTAAATTTTAAACTCGTGCCAATATTTTCCTGTCTCCACACCATAGGAGTGCTGACATTTACTGCAAACATATGTCAAAATCCCCATGCAATCTGTCATACCATCTGTTGTATAGGAGTGATCACAGTTTTCGGTAGAGGGTGTTTCCGTGGGTTTGCTTGTGGATGTGGTGTTGTCATTCCCTGTGTTGTCTCCGCCTGTGGTGCTCTCGGTTGTATCGTCAGTTGTACCCGGTGTACTGCTCGGAGTGCTATTTATGGTAGTGCCGGTGCTTTGTGTGGCGTTGGTAGATGCGCCAGTGCTTTCGCCAGCAGGAGTGCCTTCATCACCGGTATCACAAGCGGTTAGCGCTAACAGCATGACAAGCGCCAGCAGTAATGCAAGAAATCTGTTCATATCTTTCTTTCCTCCGTTTGGATTGATAGGAATATTTTAGCACAATATGTATGATATTACAATAACAAACATGTTGCCACAATTTTTGCCACAAATTACAGTGGTGATATACAAAATGGACATCCGCCCACACCCATACTGGGTGCGTTCGGATGTCCATGGACTTTCCCACGGGCTAAAAATTGCTCGCCAGCTCTCAATTTTTACACCAGTGTGCGCACTGGTGCCGCCCTTTCAAGTCCGTGTCTCTGCCAAAAAAACCACACCTTTCGGTGTGGTTTTTTTGGCAGGGGCACTAGGACTTGAACCCAGAGCCTACGGTTTTGGAGTTGTTGACCCACTGTTTTAGGTTGTGTTATTGTGTGTTTTTGGGGGTTATTTACTATCTTTTGATATAGAAAACTAACCCAAAAAGTTAGGACTTGCTTTAGAACACTGGATTTATAATGAAAATCTGTTAGATAAATCGTTAGATAAATACTACAGCCAATCTATCCAACAAATTCCCATAATAAGTTGCTTTG